>NZ_VWPY01000031.1 GCF_011839805.1 Kineococcus rubinsiae
GCCGCGACGGCCACCGCCGCGGCCGCCGACCACGCCTGCGGCCGGCACGCGGCCGGGTAGGGCACGGGCGCGGGGACGTCGGCGCGCGCGTCGCCCGAGTGCAGCTCCGGGACCCGGTAGGCGAAGGTCTCCGCCGCGGCCAGCAGGCCGTCGACGAGCACGGCCGCCTCGGCGTCGAAGCCGCCGCGCACCAGCCCGGCCACCGCGATCGCGGTGTCGTGGGCCCACACGGAACCGCCGTGGTAGCTCAGCGGGGAGAACCCCGCGTCGTCGGAGGACATCGTCCGCAGCCCGAAACCCGCGGCGAGCGCCGGAGAGGCCAGGTGCCCGGCGACGACGGCCTCCTCCGCGGCGTCGAGCAGGCCGGTGCCGAGCAGGTGGCCGATGTTCGAGGTGAGGGAGTCGACGGGACGCTTCCGCGCGTCGAGCGCGATCGCGGGCCAGCCCTGCGGGCCGCCGACCCAGAACCGCTCCCGGAACGCCGTCCGCAACCGCTGCGCCCACGCGCGGTGCCCCGCCGCGGGGCGGCCGAACGCCTCGAGGAGGTCCGCTCCCCCGACCGCGGCCGCGTAGGCGTAGCCCTGCACCTCGCAGAGCGCGATGGGCGCGGTGGCGAGGCCCCCCGCGCGCCACTGCACGGAGTCGCCGGAGTCCTTCCAGCCCTGGTTGGCCAGCCCGCTGCCGGTCGCGTCGACGTACTCGAGGAACCCGTCGCCGTCGGCGTCGCCCGGGCCCTCCTGCCACGCGAGCGCCGCCTCGAGGTGCGGCAGCAGCGCCTCGACCTCGGCGTCGGGCAGGCCCGCGCGCCAGGCGTCGTGCAGCAGGCGGACCCACAGCGATGTGGCGTCGACCGTGCCGTAGTAGACGGGTGGCAGCTGGAACTCCCCCCAGTCCGCGGGGGCGCTGCGCAGCTCGTGGAGGACCTTGCCGGGCTGCTCGGCCGCGGCCGGGTCGTCGCGGCGGCCCTGCCGCGCGGCCAGCACGCGCAGCGTCGAGGCCGCGAGGTCGGTGCCCAGGGGCAGCAGCATCTGCGCGGTCCACAGGCTGTCGCGGCCGAACAGGGTGAGGTACCAGGGGGCGCCGGCGCCCACGACGACGTCCGCGGGGCTCGCGACGGGGGCCAGTCGCAGGGCCTCCAGGTCGGCCAGGGCGCGCGACAGCCACCGCGCCAGGCGGACGTCGTCGGAGTCGAGGCGCACCGCTGCGGCCCAGCCGGCCGGGGCGGGTGGCGCCTGCAGGACGGCCGCGGCGTCGTGCGCGCGCACCGACCAGGTGGCCGTCCAGGTCCCGCCCGGCGCGAGCTCGACGGGCCACCGCAGCTCGGCGCCCGTGCCGTCGAGGACGACGTCGGCGCCCCCGGGCTCGACCTCGACGCGGACGTCGGGCCCGCTCCAGCCCAGCGGGGGGACCGGGGCGAGGGGCGGGGTCGCCCGGCCCTGCTTGACGTCGTCCATCGGCGCGAGGTCGCACACCAGCCGCACCCGCACCCTCGTGCGCACGGGACCCGCCGCCACCGAGCGCACGGTGACGCGCTCCTCGAGCCGCCCGCCGGCCACGCGGCGGCGGCGCTCGACGCGCACGGTCGGGTCGGGCGTCGCGTCACCGAGGTGGCGGGCCACGGCCACGGCGAGCTGGCCGTCGGCCCCGTCGGGCACCGTCAGCACCGGAACGGGCCGCACGCCGTCGAGGTCGAGCAGGACGGCGGACAGGACCCGGACGTCGCCCTCGTAGACGCCCTCCGCCCCCCGCGGCCCGGTGGCCGCGCCGACGTCGCCGTCCGGGCCGCACCAGACCTGGGTGGTGGCGGACAGGGCGCAGACGAGGTCGTGCAGCCACGGCTGGCGGGCGGGGTCGGTCACGGGCGCTCCTGGCGGGTCGGGCCGTCTCGACCCTTGGTTGGATCGATCAAGACGCATCTTGACAGGTCGGCGCCGCGGAACGACAGTGTCCCCGACGACGGAGTTTGAACGATCAAAACGAGGAGGACCACGTGCCGGACCCGGGACGCGCCACCCTCTCCACCGTCGCCCGGGCGGCAGGCGTCTCCCGCCAGACGGTGAGCAACGTCCTGAACACCCCCGAGCGGGTGGGCCCCGAGACGGCCGCGCGGGTGCGCGCGGCCATAGCCGCGCAGCGCTACGTCCCCTCCACGGCCGCCCGCCAGCTGCGCACCCGGCGGTCCTCCGCCCTGGGCCTGCGGCTGCAGCCCGCGGGCGACGGCATCAACGGCTCCGTCCTGGACCGCTTCCTGCACGCGCTGACCGAGCAGGCCCAGGCCGCCGGCTACCGCGTCGTGCTGTTCACCGCCCCCGACGACACGGCCGAGACCCTCGCCTACGAGCACCTGCTGCGCACGGCCGACCTCGACGGCTTCGTCCTCACCTCCACCCACCAGGGCGACCCCCGCACGGCCTGGCTCACGGAGCACGACGTGCCGTTCGTGACGTTCGGGCGGCCCTGGGACACCGTCGACGACGCGGGCCAGCCCTGGGTGGACGTCGACGGGGCCGCGGGCACGCGCGCCGCGACCGAGCACCTGCTCGCCGCGGGCCACCGCCGCACCGCCTTCCTCGGCTGGCCCGACGGCTCCGAGGTGGGCGACGACCGCCGCCGCGGCTGGGAGGAGGCCGTGGCCGCCGCCGGGGCCGAGCCCGGGCCGCGGCTGCAGTCCGTGGACGACGTGCGCGCCGCGCGCGCCCTGGTCACCGACCTCCTGCGCGACGCGGGCGACGACGCCCCCACCGCCCTGGTCTGCGCGAGCGACTCCCTCGCGCTGGGCGCGCACGGCAGCACGCTGCGCACCGGACTCCCCCTGGAGGTCGTCGGCTTCGACGACACCCCGGTGGCCGCGGCGCTGGGCCTGTCCAGCGTCGCGCAGCCGCTCGCCGAGGCCGCGGCCGCCGCGGTCGAGCAGCTGCTGGACCGCCTCGAGGGGCGCACGGCCCCCCGCGGGCGCCTGCTGGCGCCCCGCCTGGTCGTGCGCCGCCCCACCTGAGCACCACCCCGGCACCACCCGACGAAGGAGCAACGATGGTCCTGCACCACTCCCCGGCCCGGCGGCGCACGCGCGCCGCGGTCATCGCCGCCGCCACCACGCTCGGCCTGCTGCTGGCCGGCTGCGGCGGCAGCGGCTTCGACGACACGGGCGGTGCCGCCTCCCCCGACGGCGGCTCGGGCGCGAAGGAGCTGCAGGTGCTCATCGGCTCCAGCGGCCAGGCCGAGACGACCGCGGTCACGCAGGCCGCCCAGGCCTGGGGCACGTCCGCGGGCACGGAGGTGTCGGTGACCGCGGCCTCGGACCTCAACCAGCAGCTGTCGCAGGGCTTCGCGTCCTCCCAGCCGCCGGACGTGTTCTACGTCGGCTCCGACGTGGTGGCCTCCTACGCCGCCAACGGCTCGCTCGCCGCCTACGGCGCGGACCTGCCCGGCAGCGACGACTTCTACCCCAACCTGCGCTCGGCCTTCACGGTCGACGGGACGTTCTACTGCGCCCCCAAGGACTTCTCCACCCTGGCGCTGATCGTCGACGAGAAGGCCTGGACCGCGGCCGGTCTCACCGACGCCGACGTCCCGACGACCTGGGACCAGCTCGCGACCGTCGCCGGCCGCCTGACGAGCGGCGACCGCACCGGCCTCGTGACCAGCTCGGAGTACCAGCGCCTCGGCGCGTTCATGGCCGAGGCCGGCGGTTCCCTGGTCACCGACGGCAAGGCGACCGCGGACAGCGCCCAGAACGTCGAGGCCCTGCGCTACGTGAAGTCCCTGCTGTCCGCGGGGTCCATGAAGTTCGCGGCCGACGTCGGCGCGGGGGACGGCACCGAGGCCCTCGGGACCGGCAAGGCGGCCATGACGATCGAGGGCAACTGGGCCGTGGGCGGCATCGCCTCCTCCTACCCGGACCTGCAGTACAGGGTGCTCGAGCTGCCCGCCGGCCCCGCCGGCAAGGGCACGCTGTCGTTCACCAACTGCTGGGGCATCGCCGCCGACAGCAAGGCCCAGGACCAGGCCGAGGCGCTCGTCGCGTCGCTCACCTCCACCGACCAGCAGCTCGCGTTCACCGAGGCGTTCGGTGTCATGCCGTCCGTGGCCTCGGCCGCCGACGGGTTCCGCCAGCAGTTCCCCGCCCAGGCCGCCTTCCTCGCCGGCGCCGACTACGCGAAGACCGTCCCGAACGAGGCCGGCGTCTCCGACGTCGTGAAGGACCTCAACGCGCAGCTCGAGGGTCTCGCCGCGGGCGACCCGGCCGAGATCCTCGGCAGCACGCAGACGAACCTCGAGGCGGCGTTGAAGGGATGAGCCGCGACGTCGCGATCCCGGCGACGACGCCGGCGGCCGCGGGGACGCCGCCGACGACGCGCCCGCGCAGCCCCCACGGACGGCGGCAGGCCCGGGCCGGCTGGGTCTTCACCGCCCCCGCGCTGCTCCTCGTGCTGCTGTTCGTCGGACTGCCCGTGGTCATGGCCGTCTGGGTCAGCGTCTCGGGCTGGCGGGGCCGCGGCAGCCCCTTCGCCTCGGGCGTCCCGTTCGTCGGGCTCGACAACTACCGGACGCTGCTGGCGGGCGGCGGGCTGGCGACCCAGGACCTCGGCACCGCGCTGCGCAACAACTCCTGGTACGTCGTGCTCGTGGTGCCCCTGCAGACCGTCGTCGCGCTGCTGCTCGCGGTCGCGGTGAACCGGCGCACCCTGCGCGGGCGCGGCTTCTTCCGGACGGCCTTCTACTTCCCGTCCGTCACGAGCTCCGTGGCCATCGTCGTCGTGTTCCTGTTCCTGTTCTCCGCGTCCGGGGCGGTCAACCAGGTCATCGGGGTGCTGGGGATCGACGGGCCGAACTGGTTCGCCGACCCGCGCGGGGTCCTGCACGTCCTGCTGGGCGGGCTCGGCGGCGGCGAGGCCCCCGGAGCCCTGGCCGAGCACGGGTTCATCGGCATCTCCTGGTGGGAGTGGCTCGCCGGCCCGAGCGTCGCCATGAGCGCGCTCATCATGCTCGCGGTGTTCACGACGTCGGGAACGTTCATGCTGCTGTTCCTGGCGGGCCTGCAGAACATCAGCGCCGAGGTCGAGGAGGCCGCGCTCGTCGACGGCGCCTCGTCGTTCCAGCGCCTGCGCTACGTGACGGTGCCGATGCTGCGGCCCGTGCTGTTCACGGTCCTCACCCTCGGCCTCGTCGGGACCTGGCAGGTGTTCGACCAGATCTACGCGGGCACCCAGGGCGGTCCCGCGAAGACGACGATCACCCCGGCGTACCTGTCGTACACGTCGTCCTTCGTCGACCAGCGCTGGGGCCAGGGCGCGGCCATCGCGTTCATCCTCTTCGCGATCATCGTCGTGCTGACCCTCGTCCAGCGCGCCGTCCTGCGCGGTGACCGCACGTGAGCCGCACCGCGCCGGACACCGTCGCCCGCTCCGCGCCCGCACGCCGACCGGCCCGTCGGCTGCCCGTCGGCGGCCTCGTCGCCTACGCCGTCCTCGTCGTGCTCGCGGTCGTCTACGTGTTCCCCTTCCTCATCCAGGTGGCCAACGCCTTCAAGACCGACGGGGACGCCACCGCCGACCCGCTGGACCTGCTGCCGCTGCCCGGGACCACGGCCGCGTTCACCACCCTGTTCACGCAGCTGGACTTCCCGCGCGCCGCGATGAACTCCGCCGTCGTGGCCGTCGCGGTCACCCTGGGCCGGGTGTTCTTCGACTGCCTCGCCGGCTACGCGCTGGCCCGGCTGCCCTTCCGCGGCCGCGGCCTCGTCTTCGCGGGGTTCGTCGCCGTCATCGCGGTGCCGCCCGTCGTGCTGCTCATCCCCAAGTTCCTCGT
The DNA here is from genome assembly GCF_011839805.1 of Kineococcus rubinsiae. GTDB lineage: Bacteria > Actinomycetota > Actinomycetes > Actinomycetales > Kineococcaceae > Kineococcus > Kineococcus rubinsiae. Next base: position 5,809 of record NZ_VWPY01000031.1, read on the forward strand.
CCTGAACCAGCTCGGCATCTACGACTCCTACGCGGGCATGATCGTCCCGCTGATGGCGGACGCCGGCGGGGTGTTCATCATGAAGAGCTTCTTCGAGTCGGTGCCCCGCAGCGTCGAGGAGGCGAGCTACCTCGACGGGGCCGGCACGTTCCGCACCTTCTGGTCGATCGTGCTGCCCATGGCCCGCCCGGCCGTCGTGACCATCACCATCCTCAGCTTCCAGGCGTCCTGGAACGAGCTCAGCCACTTCGTGGTCTCCCGCTCCAGCCCGGACCTCAACACGCTGACGACGCTGGTGGCGACGCTGACCAGCGGCGGGGCCTTCGGGCAGGCCAACCAGTACCCGCTGAAGCTGGCCGCGGCCGCGCTCATGACCATCCCCGTGGCCGTGCTGTTCTTCGTCTTCCAGCGCCAGGTGATGGCCGGCACGGAGGGGGCCGTCAAGGAGTGACCGCCCGCGCCGGCCGGACGCGGTTCAGGTGAGCGGGAACGGGGCGCGCAGCCCCAGCACCACGTTGCGGTCCTGGGGCGTGCCCGAGGTCGGGGAGTCGAACCCCGACCAGGGCGCGTTGCCGGCCAGCTCGCGGTGCAGCCCGGCGAGGTCCGCGGCCGCGAGCAGCGGCCCCTCGGCGGGCACGACGCGGCCCTCGTGGTCGAGCATCGTGCACGCCACCGCGAGGAACCCGTCACCGGCGTCGAGCAGCTCCACGACCCGCGCCTGGCAGGGCCAGTCCATGACCGCGCACGTCGTGACCTCCCAGAAGCCCGCCCCCGGCGCCCCCGGGCGCGGGTGGGCGCGCACGGCGTTGGTGTGGGTGTGCCCGTTCAGCCAGAGCACCACGTTGGGGAAGCGGTGCAGCAGGGCCAGGAGCTGCGGGGTGCCGTGGGCGGGAGCCCCGCCGTCGGCGAGCCGCGCACCCCGCTGGTTCGTCAGCGTGCCGGAACCGTGGTGGGAGAAGAGGACCACGAGCGCGTCGTCGTTGCCCGTGGCGACCTCGTGCCCGTCCTCACCCGTGAACCGGCTGGAGACCGCCACGAGCTCGTCGGTCAGCCAGCGGAACTGCGGGTCGTCCACGCAGCCGTCCGACCCGCCGGCGAGGGAGTTGGTGTCCAGCGCGAGAAAGCGCACCCCCTCGACGTCGCAGCTGTAGTACGCCGTGCCGTCGCGCCGGTTCGCCTCGGTGAAGCCGTGGCCCGCGGGCCGCGAGGCCGCGGAGAAGTGCATGTCGACGAACTCGCGGCGGTCGACGGGCCGCCGGGCCGGGTCGGCCGGCACCGAGAGCCCCGCGTCCCCCTCGCCGAAGAACTCGTGCGGCGCCGTCGTGAACACCTCCAGCGCCTCGGCCCGCGACACGCCGGGCCGCAGGCGGGAGGGCTTGCGGTCCCCGACCATCCGGCGGCGAGCTCGGCCGTGACGACGCCCACGCCCTGCACGAGGGCCTCGTGGTTGCCGTAGCAGGCGAGCCACGGCACGAGCAGGCCGGTCGACTCGAACTCCGCCAGCGCCTGCTCCAGCAGCCGGGGCCGGTCGAGGAAGCCGAACTGCTCGCGCCACAGGTCGTGCCCGCCGTCGGGGCGCCAGAAGATGTCGTCGGGCCAGCCCTGCGCCTGCACGCTGACGGGCTCACCACCCCCGGACCCGGGCCGCACCCGGCCCCCGTCCATGAGCGCGAGCCAGTTCCGCACCTCGTTCCACTGGGCGTTGTCGATGGCGTCGCCGGTCGTGACCACGAGGTCCAGACTTCGCCCGGACAGCGGCGCCCCCGCCCCCGCGTGCAGCCCGTTCAGCGTCGACACCATGGCCTGCATCGCGCGGGCCGTGAGGGCCTCCTGCGGGCGCTGGACCGGGACCAGCTTGGCGAAGGCCGGGTCGCCCATCTCCCGGTTGAAGAACTCGAAGCGCGCCGTGGACCCGACGTCGGGCAGCTGCAGGTCGGTGACGTGCGCCAGCGTCAGCAGCGGCCGCACCGTCCCGGCCGTCAGCGCGAACCGGTTCCCGCCGTCGGCCCCGAGCAGGTCGGCGCGCACGCGGTGGGGTTCCCCCTCGGCGGCCGCGACCCGGCGGTAGGGCTGCAGGGTCCCGTGGCGCAGCACGGCCCCCGCCCCCAGCCGGGTGTGCACGGTCAGGCCCGGCGCCCCCGGGACGGGGTGGTGGATGCCGCTCACGCCGCCAGCACTCCGCTCACGCCGCGGGGACCACGACCACGGCGTCGGGGCGCAGGGTGACGCGCGCCCGGCTGCCGACGGCGAACCGGCCGACCTCGGAGGTGGGCAGCTGGGCCAGCGCCTGCCCGGCGGCGCCGAGGTCGACCGTGACGCGGCTGACCGCGCCCAGGAACGACGTCGCGACGACCGTACCCACGAGCGGCCCGGACTCCCCCGCGTCCGCGACCGCGAGGCCCACGGCCTCGGGGCGCACCACGGCCAGCGCCCGCCCGGTGGGCGCGGCGGGGTCGACCAGCGGCAGGGACACCCCGAGCACGTCGGCCCGGCCGCCCCCGACCGTCGCGGGCAGCTTCGTGCTGAGGCCGACGAACTCGGCGACGAACGACGAGGACGGGCGGTGGTAGACGTCCGTGGGCGGAGCGAGCTGCTCGAGGCGGCCGGCGTTCATGACGCCGACGCGGTCGGCGATGGCCAGCGCCTCCTCCTGGTCGTGGGTGACGAACAGCGTCGTCGTGCCCACCTCCAGCTGCACGCGGCGGATCTCGTCGCGCAGCTGCGCGCGGACCTTGGCGTCCAGCGCGGACAGCGGCTCGTCGAGCAGCAGGACGGTGGGCTGGATCGCCAGCGCGCGCGCCAGGGCCACGCGCTGCTGCTGCCCGCCGGACATCTGGTGGGCGTAGCGGCCCGCCTGCGCGGACAGGCCCACGAGCTCCAGGACCTCCCCCGCGCGGCGCGTGCGCTCGCGGTCGGAGATCCCGCGCAGGCGCAGCCCGAAGGCGACGTTCTGCAGCGCCGTCATGTGCGGGAACAGCGAGTAGGCCTGGAACACCATGCCCATGCCGCGCTTGTTCGTGGGCAGGTGCGTGACGTCCTGACCGCCCACGACGACGCGGCCGCCGTCGGCGTCCTCGAGGCCCGCGAGCAGGCGCAGCGCCGTGGTCTTGCCGCACCCCGAGGGGCCGAGCAGGGCGACCATCTCCCCCGGGTGCAGGACGAGGTCGAGGCCGTCCAGGGCAGTGACGCTGCCGTAGGTGCGGCGCAGCGACTCCAGCCGCACCTCGACGCCGGCGCGGACCCCGGCGGTGGCGGGGGTGGCAGTGGTGGTCACGAGGAGCTCCCTCGGGTGCGGCGGCGGCTGGCGAGGGACAGCAGGAAGAGGAGCAGGAACACCGCGGCGAGCGAGGCCGTGGCCACGGCGTAGGCGACGTTGCTGTTCTGCTGGCTGAGGTTGTTCATCGCCACCTGGACGTTGACGTAGTTCAGCAGCGAGGCCACCGTGAACTCCCCCAGCACGAGGGCGACGGAGAGGACGGCGGCGTTGAGCAGGGCGGGCCCGATGTTCGGGGCGATGACCCGCAGCAGCACCGTGGCCCAGCTCGCGCCGAGGCTGCGGGCGGCCTCCGACAGCGTCCGGACGTCGATGGCGGCGAGGCCGGCGTCGATGGTCCGGTAGCTGTAGGGCAGGACGAGGACGATGTAGGCGAACGTCAGCGCCAGCGGCGACGACTGGTAGGCGCGGGGCGTGAAGTAGTTGATCCACAGGTAGATCGGCGCCCAGCCGACGACGAGGACGATCGCCGGGATCGTCAGCGGCAGCAGGCAGAGGAACTCCACCAGCCGGCTCAGCTGCGGCACGCGCAGGCGGATCCACACCATGGTCGGGACCAGCAGCGCCAGCGACAGCACCGAGGTCAGGACCGCGAGCTCGAGCGACGACAGGATCGCGCCCACGAGGTCGGGGTAGTCGACGATCTGCTGCCACCCCGCGAGGGAGCGCCCGCCGCTGATGCCGCCGGCCCCGCGGGTGGAGAACTCCACCAGCGCGAGCAGCGGGACGGCGAAGAAGGCGGCGAAGGCGACGAGCAGGACGACCCGCAGGACGGTGCGGCGCCGGGTGGCCCGCCGCCGCAGCCCGGGGACGGCCGGTGCCGTGGACGGCCCGGTGACGAGCGGCGCCACTCCGGGCGCGAGTTCGGCGCTCACCGCAGCCACCGCGCGCTGCGGCGCTGCACCAGCGCGTAGAGCGTCATGGCGACCGCGACGACGAGGATCATCCCGAGCGCGATCGCCTTGCCGGCGTTCGCCTGGCCGAGGATGACCTCGCTCGTCAGGGCGGTGCGGATCTGCAGCGGCGCGATGACCGCCCCCTGCGAGATCAGCGCCGCGGCCGTCGCGTACGCCGCGAACGCGTTCGCGAAGAGCAGGAGCAGCGCGCCGAGGAACGCCGGCGTCAGCAGGGGGACGGCCACGTGCCGGAAGTACTGCCAGGAGCTGCCGCCGAGGGTCTCGGCCGCCTCCCGCCACTGCGGGCGGACCCCGTCGAGGGCGGGCAGGAACACGAGCACCATGAGCGGGATCTGGAAGTAGCTGTAGACGAGCACCAGCCCGGGCAGCTCGTAGAGCCACCCGGTGCCGGGCCGCGGGCCCACCGCGTCGAGCGCGAGCGTCACGAGGCCCTGGTTGCCGATGGAGGCGATGAACGCGAACGCCAGCGTGACGCCGCCGAACTGCGCCAGCACCCCGCACACCGCGGTCGTCGTGCGGCGCAGCGCCCCGTCGGGGTTCCCCGTCACCACGACCCAGGCCAGCACCGCCCCGAGCACCGCGCCGATCACGGCGCTCGCGGCGGACAGGGCGATGCTGTTGACGAAGGAGTCGACGACCGTGCGCTCGCCCAGCACGCGGATGTTCGCCAGCGTCGGCCGGTTGGCGACGTCGGTGAAGGCCCCCGCCGCGACGATCACCGTCGGGGCCAGGAGGAACAGGCCGACGTAGGCGAGGAACGGCAGCGACCCCAGCCACGCGAGACGGCCGCCCGTCACGCGCCCCCGGCTCACCCGATGGCTCCGGCCCAGGTGCTCGCCAGTGCCGTCTTCGCCGTCGTCGCCTGCGCCTCGCTGAGGAAGACGGGCGTGCCCGTCACGGGCGGCAGCGCGGCGGCCGCCGTCGCGTCGATCGTGCCGGCCGCCGTCATGGCGTCCATCCGCACCGGACGGGCGCCGCCCTTGAGCCACGTGTTCTGGCCCTCGTCGGAGTACAGGAACTCCTGCCACAGCCGCGCGGCGGCCGGGTTCGGGGCCTGCTTGTTGATGGCCTGCGCGTAGTAGCCGCCCAGCGTGGCGTTCGGCGGGACGAACACCTTCCAGGTCGGGACCTCCTTGGCGTTGGCCGCCGCGAGGTAGTCCCAGTCGAAGACGACGGGCGTCTCACCGCTCTTGACGGTGGCCGACGTCGCCTGGACGGGGATGAAGTTCCCGCTGCCCTTCAGGCCCTTGAAGAACTCCACGCCCTTGCTGATGTCGTCCAGCGACCCGCCGTTGGCCAGCGACGCCATGACGACGCCGTTCAGGGCCGCGTTCGCCTGGGTCGGGTCGCCGTTCAGGGCCACGGAGTTCTTGAACGCCGCCCCCGTGAGGTCGGAGACGTCCTTGACCTCGGGGAACTTCGAGGAGTCGTACCCGACGGACATGTACCCGCCGTAGTCCTGGACCCACAGCCCCGAGGGCTCCTTCTGCGCCTCGGGGATGTCGGCCCAGCCCGCCGTCTTGTAGGGGGCGAACAGCGCGGTGTTGGCGAGGGCGACGGACATGCCGATGTCCAGCACGTCCGGCGCGCGGGAGGTGCCCTTGAGCTGGTTGACGGCGTTGATCTCGTCCTGGCTCGACCCGTCGGGCGTCGCTGAGTTCACCTTGATGCCGTACTTCGCGGTGAACGCCGAGATCATCTCGCCGTAGTTCGCCCAGTCCGGCGGGAGCGCGATGACGTTCAGCTGCCCCTCCGCCTTGGCGGCCTTGACCAGCGCGTCCATCCCGCCGGCCTCCTCCGCGGAGGTCGCCGCACCGGCGCTGCCGGAGCTCTCGCTGGGGGTGGAGCTCGGCGGCGCGGAGCAGGCCGCGAGCAGGGCGAACGACCCGGCCCCGGCCAGCGCGGTGAGGACCTGGCGGCGGGAGCGGGGGGAGCTGGCGTCCACGAACGGGCCTCCTGAGCAGGACGGCAGGGCCGAACGGCCCTGATCTTGCGGACGCTATCCCTCCGGCGCCCGCACCGGTAGCACTTCACCGAAGCGACCCCGGGAGTTAACGCGGCGCGCCGTCCGTCCACCCTCGTGGCCGGGACCTCCGGTGACGTCGAAGCCGTCGAGTCACGTTGCGCTGCAACGCGTCACGTTGATCCGGCGTTCGAACGCCTGTACGATGAGGGGGTGACCGCGACCGTTCCCGATGCCGCACCGGCGGACCTCACCGCTCCGCGCGGCGTCGTGGAACTGCTCAAGCGCGACGCGGACGCCGCCCAGGCTCGCCTGCTGCTGGGGCTCGCCGCCCGGGTGCGGGAACTGCGCGACTCCGGGCACCCCGACCTCGTCGGGCTGCGGGCCACCGGCCTGACCGTGGCGGGGCGTCCGGTCGACCTGGTGCACGCCGCGGTGGACCTGGTGACGGCGGAGTTCGCCGACGCCGCGGGCGTCTCGCTGCCGACGGCGCTGGCCACGGTGTGGGCGGCCTGGTACGACGCCCTCGACCGCGGTCCCGTGTGGCAGGCCGTGGCCGAGGGGCGCATCAGCACCGAGCAGGCCCGCGCCGTCGAACGCCGCGCGGCCCGCCTGGACCGTCGCGTGGCCGTCCTCACCGAGGTCCGCGCGACGGATCGGGCCGTCTCGTGGACCTCGACGTCGTCGAGGGCGAGCCGGTCCTCGACCCGACGGACCGTCCCGCCGTCCTGGCGCGCTTCCTGGACCAGGCGGTCCGCTGGGCCGAGGAGGGCGTGCCGGCCGAGGCGCTGTCCCGCCGCTGCGACCGGCTCGTCACGACGCTCACCCCGGGTTACGTCGCCGTGAGCGTCCGGCGGCGCGACGACACCCGGGAGCTCGTCGTGGAGGCCTGCGAGGACGACGCGCACGCCCACGTGACCGCCGTCCTGCCGCGGGCGGACGCGCTGCGGCTGCGGGCGTGGGCGAACGCCGCCGCGGACGCGACGGCCGACGCCGCGAGCACCGCCGGCCTCGCGGACGACCGCTCCCACGCGACCCGGGCGAACGACGCCGTCGCCGACCTGCTCGTCGCGGGCCTCGCCCGGGAGGTCCCCGCCCGCGGCGACGCGACCACCCCCGCCGACGCGGAGCACCCGACCGCCCGGGGCCGCACCCACCGCCCGGCCTCCAGCGTCCTGGTCCACGTCACCGTCGACGCCGCCACGCTCGCCGGGCTCGACGACCACGACGGCTGGGTGGCGGGCCTCGGCAGCGTCCCCGCCGACGTGGCGCGGGCCCTGGCCGGGGACGCCGGGGCCGCCTGGCGGGCCCTGGTCCTGGCCCCCGGCACCCGCGAGGTCGTGGACGTCGCCGCGAACGCCTACCGCCCCACCGCCGCGCTGCGCCGGTTCGTCACCGCCCGCGACGACACCTGCCGCGGCCCGGGCTGCCGGGTCCCCGCGATCGACTGCGACCTCGACCACGTCGTGGCCTGGCCCGAGGGGGCGAGCACCGCGGACAACCTGCAACCCCTGTGTCGGAGCCACCACCGGTTCAAGACCCAGTACGTGTTCGAGACGGCCGCCGGGCAACGGCGCCGCGCCGCCGCACGCCCGCACCGGTCGGCGCCCCCACCACCGGTCGACGACTCACCGCCACCGTTCTGACAGTGGTCAGCGCCGGGGCACCGCACGGTTCGGCGGCCCCACCCGGGTGTCGAAGGCTGTGCTCGCCAGCTGGCGCTCCGCGTGGTCGACCAGGGCCAGCACCTCCGAGGCCAGGTACCCCGTCGCGCCCCGCTCCAGCTGGCGACGGCGCAGGATCCCCGCTTCGGCCAGTTCCTCGACGGCTCCTCTGGCCGCAGGGCCCGAGACGGAGAGGACGCGCTGCACCGTGGCGACCGTCACGACGGGCGCTTCCGGGAGGACGGCGAGGAGCCGAGCGGTCGCCGAACCCGATCGCGGCACCTCACGCACACCCGTCGCGGCCCGGTGCCGGGCGAGCCGCACCGTCCAGTCGGCTCGCAGGTCAGACACCTCACTGACGAGGCGACCGGCCTGCTCGACCGCGACGGCCGCGGCGTCGACGAAGACCTCGAGCCACCGCTCGGTTCCCGCGACGGCCTCGACCGAGTCGGCAGGCCCTTCGTACCTGTAGGCCGACAGCCCCTCGACGTAGGTGGCTCGCAGGGTCGACAGGACGAGGCTGATGGGGAGCACCGCCTCCCGGGTCAGCCCGCGTCGCGCCAGCACCGTGTGGATCAGAGCCCGTCCGACCCGGCCGTTGCCGTCGGTGAAGGGGTGGATGGACTCGAACTGCGCGTGGACGAGTGCGGCCTGGACGAGAGGGGAGTGCACCGAACCGTTGAGGTAGTCGAGGAGGTCGGCCATGAGGTCGTCGACGTGCCTCGCTGCCGGCGGGACGAACTGCGCGTCGAGCGGATGCCAGTTCGAGCCACCGATCCAGTTCTGCACGAGACGGATGCCGTGGTGACGCTCTTCAGGGATCAGCGCACTCTGCAGCCGCACGACGTCGTCCACCGCGACGTCGTCGAGTGCGACCAGCTCCTCGGTGGCCCGGCGGACGATCGTGATGTTGTTCGCGACGAGACGGGCCTGCTCCCCCACCGTCCGGACCTGCTCCTGCTGAGCGAGCTCCGCCACGGCGACGTTGGCCGCGGACGGGGCGATCCCCTCGATCAGCGAACTGGCGATGGCTTCAGACCGGAGCAGGAAGCGGGAGACCCCCTCGAGGTCGGCCCGCCCCGGTCCGTCCGCCAGGGCCCGCACCGAGCGCTCGACGACCGCGATCCTGCGAGCCACTCGTGGAGCGACGACCAGGGGCCGGCGCGCCAGGGGATCGGGTCGGTACGTCCGGTAGGGACCGGAGCGGCGGTCGCGGACCGGCAGCCCCGTCTCGTCTCCAGGGACCCACGTCTCCGACTCCCAGGCGGCCACACCGCCAACCTTTCACCGGGAGCACCTCGGTGCAAGGTTCAGTACCTAAGGTTTCTCAGAGTCGGCACCGACGAAAGGTTGGCGGTGTTCACCGAGCCAGGGGCGGTCAGCCCCGGAACGCCTCCGGGCGCTCGCGCGGTGCCTCGGCGAGCGCCTCGGTGATGCCGTCGACGCCGGCCTCAGCGCCGTAGACGGGGGTGCCGGGCTGCTGGTGCCAGGAGTCGGCGAGCGACCCGGCGTCCACCACGTCGAAGCCGACCGCGTCCAGGAGCTGCCCGACGCGCGCCTTGGCGGCGGCGTCGTCGCCCGCGATCGGCAGGGCCCGGCGCTCCGGGTCGCCCGCGGGGCGGCCCGCGGTGAGCAGGTGCTCGGCGTGGATGCCGTTGAACGCCTTCACCCAGCGCAGCCGCGACGACGGGTCGAGGTGCTGGGCGACCCACACCGTCTCGGGGGTGCCGTCCTCGAGGGCGTCGATGCGGCCGTCGCGCTCGCGCGGGTAGTAGTTGCAGGTGTCGACGACGACCGTGCCGTCGGCGACGCCGTCCAGCAGCCCGCCCGGCAGCTGCGGGACGGCCTTCATCGGCACGGTGACGACCACGAGGTCCGCGCCCGCGGCCGCCTCGGCGTTCGTCACGGCCGTCGCGCCGGTCTCCGCCGCCAGGTCCGCGAGGCTCTCCGGACCGCGGGAGTTCGCCACGCGCACCCGGTGGCCCAGGCCCGTGAGGAGCCGCGTGAGGTTCCCGCCGATGTTGCCGGCGCCGATGATCGCGATGTCGAGGGTGTCCACGGGGCGTGTCTACCAGGGGCGGCTGGGAGGCGCCGGGTGGAGCGCTCAAGCGACCGCCGGGGGTGCCGATGGAAGATCGTGCAGCACATCGAGGACACGCCGCCAGAACGCCCGGGCCGCCGACGCTTCGCCGACCTCTCGGTCGCCACGAAGCTCGGGGTGCTCGTCACCGTCTCCGCGCTGGTGGCCGCCGCGCTGCTCAGCGTCGGGCTCGTCGGGGTCGGGGAGGTCAACAGCCGCGCGCAGGCCGTCTACCAGGACGGGCTGCTGCCCGCCGCCGACCTCGGCGCCGTGCGCTCGCAGGCCCTGCAGGCGCAGCGCGACCTCGCGAACCTGGCGCTCGCCCAGGACGACGCCGCCCGCACCGACCTCCAGGCGCGCATCACCGCCGACGACCAGGCCCTCGACGCCGCCGCGGAGCGCTACTCCGCCGCCCTCACCAGCGACGCCCAGCGCAGCGCGCTGCGGGAGTTCCACGTGTGGTGGGACTCCTACCGGCTGACCCGCGACAACTTCCTCGTGCCGCTGGCCACCTCCGACGACCCGGCCGACCGCGGCTCCTTCCAGACCCTCTACCTGGGCAACGTCGCGATCCTCGCCACGAACGCGCAGGACTCCCTCGACCGGCTGGCCGACCTCTCCAGCGCCAGCGGCCTCGCCACCGTGAACCAGGCCGCCGACGCCCACCGCCAGGCCCGGCTGCTCATGGTCGCCGTGGCCCTGGCCGGGCTCCTCGTGAGCGTGCTGCTCGCCGTCTGGATCACCCGCCTCGTCGTCCGCCCGCTGCGCGAGGTCGTCGACGTCCTGCACCGGGTCGCCGAGGGCGACCTCACCGCCACCGCGCACGTCGACCAGCGCGACGACCTGGGCCGCATGGCCGAGGCGCTCGACGTCGCCACGACCAGCATGCGCCGCACCGTGTCCGGGCTGCACGGGGAGGCCAGCGCGCTAGAGACCGCCACCGAGCACCTGCAGGCGACCACCCGGCAGATCGCGGGTTCCGCCGTCGACGTGTCCGGCCGCGCCGACACCGTCGCCGACGCCGCGGGCGAGGTCAGCAGCCACATCGCCGGCGCCGCCGCGGGTGCGGAGGAGATGGGTTCCTCCATCCGCGAGATCTCCAGCAACGCCGCCCGCGCCGCCGAGGTGGCCAGCGACGCGGTGCGCATCGCCGGCGACACCGGCGAGACCATGACGAAGCTGGGCCGCTCGTCCTCCGAGATCGGCGACGTCGTCAAGACGATCACCTCGATCGCGGAGCAGACCAACCTGCTCGCCCTCAACGCGACCATCGAGGCCGCCCGCGCCGGGGACGCCGGCAAGGGGTTCGCGGTCGTCGCCGGCGAGGTCAAGGAGCTGTCGGGGCAGACCGCGCGGGCCACCGAGAACATCGCCGCCCGCATCGAGACCATCCAGCGCGACGTCACCGAGGCCGTGGCCGCCATCGCCTCGATCGGTGAGGTCGTCGCCCAGATCAGCGACTACCAGGGCACCATCGCCACCGCCGTCGAGGAGCAGGCCGCCACGACGCAGGAGATGGGCCGCAGCGTGGCCGACGCCGCGAGCGGTGCGGGTCGCATCGCCGAGACGATCGGCACCGTGGCCGCCGCCGCGCGCAGCACCGGGTCCGGGGCGTCCGAGTCCGACCGTGCCGTGCGGGAGCTGGCCGAGATGGCCAGCCGCCTGCGCTCCACGGTCTCCCACTTCACCTACTGATCCCCGAACCGGAGAGCCCGCTCATGAAGCGCACCGCCGTCCTCGCCCTCGCGGCCGCCGCTCTGGCCACGTCGCTGACCTCCTGCTCCGGAACCGCCACGACGTCGACGGCCCCCGCCGGGTCCGCGGCGTCCACCACCGCCCACGACGTCACGTTCCTCGTCCCGAAGACGTCGCTGCGCTACGTCGCCTACGACAGCCCCTACTTCTCGGTGGAGCTCACCGCGAAGTGCCCCACCTGCACCGTGCACGTGGAGGCCGCGGAGGACCAGGCTACGCAGAACGCCCAGGGCGAGAAGGCGATCCAGGCCGGCACCGACGCGATCGTGCTCGTGGCGATCGACGGGGCCTCCGCGGGTGGGCTCCTCACGTCGGCGCACTCCGCCGACGTCCCGGTCGTCGCCTACGACCGGCTCGTGAAGGGCGCCCCCCTGGACTACTACGTCTCCTTCGACGGCAACGCCGTCGGCACCCTCGGCGGGCAGGCGATCCTCGACGCGGTCGGCAAGGACACCGCGGGCGGCGCGATCGTCATGCTCCAGGGCGACCCCGGCGACAACAACGCCGGGCTGTTCGCCGCGGGCGCGCACTCGGTGCTCGACGGCAAGGTCGACATCGCCGGCGAGCACTACGTGGCCCAGTGGAGCTCGGCGAACGCCAAGACCGAGATGGAGAAGGCCCTGGGCGAGCTCCACGGGCGCCGCCTGCTCGGCGTCTACACGGCCTACGACGGGCTGGCCGCGGGCGCGCTCGAGGCCCTCGACGAGGCCGGGATCCACGGCGTCCCCATCACCGGGCAGGACGCCGAGACCGCTGCGCTGCAGCGCATCATGGGCGGCACGCAGACCATGACGGTGTTCAAGGACCTCCCGCAGCAGGCCCGCACCACGGCCGACCTGGTCGCCGACGTCCTGGCCGGGCGCACGCCGAAGACCACCGGGACGACGGACAACGGCGCCGGGGCGGTCCCCACCGTCCTCCTGCAGCCGCAGGCGGTCGGTGCCGCGCAGATCTCCAGCGTCGTGCTGGGGGCGGACTTCACCACCGTCGACGCCCTGTGCGCGGGCGCGGCGGCCCCGGCCTGCGCGACGGCCGGGATCAGCTGAGCACCGCTCAGAGGATCGTGTAGCCGCCGTCCACGACGAGGGTCTGGCCCACGACGTAGCGCGAGGCGGGGCCCGCGAGGAACGCGACCGCCTCGGCCACGTCCTCGGGCCGGCCCAGGTCCCCGGCCGGGATCCGCGAGCGCCACACGGCCACGCGCTCCGGGTCGTGCTCGACGTCGTGGCGGGTCATGTCCGTCAGGACGTAGCCGGGTGAGACGGCGTTGACGCGGACGCCGAACGGGATCCACTCCAGCGCGACCGAGCGCATGAGCGACTCCACGGCGGCCTTCGACGCGTTGTAGGCGCCCTGGCGCTGCGGGACGTTGACGATGCGGCCCGAGATCGAGCCGACCATGACGACGGTGCCCGTCCGGCCGCCGTCGCGCACGGACCGGGCGAAGGCCTGCGCGGGCAGCAGGGTGCCCGTGAGGTTCACGGCCATCACGGCGTCCAGGCGCGCGCGGGTCAGGTCGAGGGCGTCGTCGTTGCCGGCGATGCCCGCCGCGGTGACCAGCACGTCCGCGGGGCCGAGCACCCGCTCGGCGTCGGCCAGGGCGGCCGTCACGGCGTCCGCGTCGGTGATGTCCACGACGTGCCCGCTCACCGGGACACCGCACTCGCGCGCCAGCGCCGCCGCCGTCGCGGCCACGTCCGGCAGCAGGTCGAGCAGCGCGACCGGGGCCCCGCCCTGCGCGAGGCGCCGGGCGCAGGCCAGGCCGATGCCCCGCCCGCCCCCCGTGACGACGGCGCTCACGCCGACGGCCAGCGGACGGTGATCGTGGTCGTCTCCTGCGTCGCCGAGGACTCCCACGCGTGGGACTCCCCCGGGTACCAGATGACGTAGTCGCCGGAGCGCTGCAGCACGGCCTCGCCGCCGCTGCGGAACCGGATCGTCTGCCCCCCGCTGACCAGGACGGTCAGCGACGTCTGCGGCTCCGGATCGGTCCACTCGTCGTCGCGGGAGCCGGGCGCGAGGCGCGCCCACTTCACCTCGACGTCGTCCGTGGCGAGCTCGGGCGCGTGGTCGGCCTTGAAGCCGCCGACGAGCCAGCCGCCGTCGGCCGCGCCGTCCGCGTCGGCGTTGCCCGTGTGGAAGGTCACCGGGCGCGGCTCAGCCGAGCCAGCCGCGGGCGGCCTCGAGGGCCCAGTACGTGAGGATCACCTGGGCGCCCGCGCGGCGCAGGGCCAGCAGGCTCTCCAGCGCGACGCGGTCGCGGTCGATCGCCCCGGCCTGGGCGGCGAACTCGACCATCGCGTACTCGCCGGAGACCTGGTAGCTCGCGACCGGGACGTCGGCGACGTCGGCCACGGCGCGCAGCACGTCGAGGTAGGGCAGGCCCGGCTTGACCATGACGAGGTCCGCGCCCTCGTCGAGGTCCAGGCGGACCTCGCGCAGGGCCTCGGAGACGTTCGCGGCCGGGTCCTGCTGGTAGGTGCGCCGGTCCCCCGTCAGCTGGGAGTCGACGGCCTCGCGGAACGGGCCGTAGAACGCCGACGCGTACTTCACGGCGTAGGCGAGCAGGCTGACGTCGTCGCGGCCGGCCTGGTCCAGGACCGTGCGCAGGTGCCCGATCTGGCCGTCCATCATGCCGCTGGGACCGAGCAGGTGGGCGCCCGCGCGGGCCTGGGCCAGCGCCATCGACGCGTAGCGCTCCAGCGTCCGGTCGTTGTCGACGCGGCCCGCGGCGTCCAGGACACCGCAGTGGCCGTGGTCGGTGAACTCGTCCAGGCACAGGTCCGCCATCACGACGAGGTCGTCGCCCACGGCGTCGCGCACGTCGGCCAGGGCGACGTTGAGGATGCCGTCCGGGTCGTCGGCGCCGGAGCCCAGCGCGTCGCGCTCGGTGGGCACGCCGAAGAGCATGATCCCGCCGAGGCCCGCGGCCACGGCCTCCTTCGCCGTCGCCACCAGCGAGGCGCGGCTGTGCTGCACGACGCCCGGCAGCGTGCGGATGGGCTGCGGCTCGTCCAGGCCCTCCCGCACGAACACGGGCAGCACCAGGTCGCTCGGGCGAAGGTGCACGTCGGTGACCAGGCGCCGCATCGCCGGCGTCGAGCGCAGCCGGCGGGGGCGGATCGGCAGGCTCACCGGGCGCGCCGGCGCGAGGCGGACTTGCGCTGGCTCGGGCGCAGCAGCTCCTCGCCCGACTCCGCCGCACTGGTGCGCAGGCCCTGGCCGTAGGCGGCGAGGGCGTCGACGAGGGCGTCCGAGCTGGGCTCGGACGCGAGCACGTCCACGCGCAGACCGTGCTCCTCCGCGGTCTTCGCCGTAGCCGGCCCGATGCACGCCACGACCGTCGAGGGGTGCGGCTTGCCCGCGATCCCGACGAGGTTGCGCACGGTCGAGCTGGACGTGAAGACGACCGCGTCGAAGGCGCCCGACTTGATGGCGTCGCGCACGGGCGCGGCGGGCGGGGCGGCGCGCACGGTCCGGTAGGCCGTGACGTCGTCGACCTCCCAGCCGTTCTCCACCAGGCCCGCGACGAGGGTGTCGGTGGCGATGTCGGCGCGCGGCAGGAACACCCGGTTGATGGGGTCGAGCACGTCGTCGTAGGGCGGCCACGCCTGCAGCAGCCCGGTCGCGGACTGCTCCTCCTCGGGCACCAGGTCGGGCTCGATCCCCCACTCGCGCAGCGCGTCCGCGGTGACCCCGCCCACGGCGGCGACCTTGAGGCCGCTGAACGCGCGGGCGTCGAGGCCGTACTCGGTGAACTTCTCGCGCACCGCGCGGACGGCGTTCACCGAGGTGAACCCGATCCACTCGTAGCGGCCCGTCACCAGGCCCTTGACGGCCTTCTCCATCTGCTGCGGCGTGCGCGGCGGCTCCACCGAGATGGTCGGGACGACCTCGGCGGTGGCGCCGTGCTCGGCGAGGCGCTGGGTCACGCCGCCGGCCTGCTGCTTGGTGCGGGGCACCAGCACGCGCCAGCCGAAGAGGGCCTTCGTCTCGTACCAGGAAGCCTGCTCGCGCAGGCTCACGACGTCGCCGATGACGGCCATCGTCGGGACGCCGTCGCCCGCGGCCGTCGCGGCCGCGGCGAGCTGGTCCAGCGTCGTGGTCAGCGTCGTCTGCGTCGTGGTCGTGCCGTGGGCCGTGAGCGCGACGGGGGTCGAGCCGTCGCGGCCCGCGGCGAGCAGGCCGACGGCCGCGGCGGCCAGGTCCTGGCTGCCGCCGAGCACCAGCACGGTCGCGTCCGTCGCGGCGTGCTGCGCCCAGCTCAGCGTGCGGCCGGCGGGGTGGACGATGTGGACGCTCGTCGTCGAGGCGGTCGTCATGGGCACGCCGGCGTAGGCGGGCACGGCCGTGACGGCCGAGACGCCCGGGACCACGTCGAAGCCGATGCCGGCCTTGCGGCACGCGGACAGCTCGTCCACGAGACCCGTGAACGTCGACGGGTCGCCGTCCATGAGCCGGACCACGCGGCCGCCCGCCTTGGCGGCCTTCACGACGATCTTGGCGCGGGCGGCGCGGGCCAGCGGCTGCCCGTCCTCGCCGGCCCCGGCGTCCACGACCTCGACGCCCTCGCGGCCGTAGCGGGCCACGAGGTCCTCGCGGCTGCCCTGGTCGAGGACGACGACGTCCGCGGTGCCCAGCAGGTCGACGGCACGCACCGTCAGCAGGCCCGGGTCACCGGGACCCGCGCCCACGAACGACACGTGGCCGAGGGCCTTCGCGGCGGGCCGGACCGTGCGCCGCGGTGGGGTGCGGGGCGCCGCGATGGTCGGGTCCGTCAGGACCGTCACCTCGGGGGAACCGAGGACCGTGCTGTTCGTCGTGGTGCTCACGAGCCACTCTCCGTGTCGTGACGAGGACGTGGGTGGTCCTGGGGGTGGGCCAGCAGGGTCGGGGTCGGCTGGGTCGGGGTGGTGCCGGGTCTCGAGGCGCGCGGGGGCAGGGAGAGGCCCTCGGCGAGCAGGTCCGCAGCCAGGCGGGAGCCGAGCGCGACGGCACCGGCCTCGTCGGTCACGGGCGCGGAGACCTCGCGGCGCACGAGGCCGTCGAGGCCGCCGACGGCGACGAGGAGGGTGAGGACGCCGTCCGCGCTGGTGGCGTGGGCGCCGACGGGGGCGGAGCAGCCCGCCTCGAGGGCGCCGAGGACGCAGCGCTCGGCCGCGACCGCGAGCCGGTCGGCGGGCGACTCCAGGGCGGTGAGCGCGGCGCGGACCTCGGCGTCGCCCGAGCGGCACTCCACGGCCAGCGCGCCCTGGCCCGGTGCGGGCACGAAGCCCGCCGGGTCCAGCAGCTCGCTCGCCTCGCCGAGGCGGCCGATGCGGTTCAGCCCGGCGGCCGCGAGCACGACGCCGTCGAGGCGCCCGTCGCCGACCATCCGCAGCCGCGTGTCGATGTTGCCGCGGATCGCGACGACCTCGAGGTCGGGGCGCAGGTCCAGCAGCAGGGCCCGCCGGCGCGGCGAGCCCGTCCCGACGGTGGCCCCCTGCGGCAGCGCGGCCAGCGTGCGGCCGGCGGCCACGAGGACGTCGCGCGGGTCCTCGCGCTGCGGCACCGCACCGAGGACGAGGCCGTCGGCGGGCGCGGTCGGCAGGTCCTTCAGCGAGTGCACGGCGAGGTCGACGGTGCCCGCGAGCAGCGCCTCGCGCAGCGCGGAGACGAAGACGCCGGTGCCGCCGATGACGGCCAGCGGCTCCTTCGAGACGTCGCCGTGCGTGGTGATCTCGACGAGCTCGACCTCGTGGCCCTCGCGGCGCAGGGCGTCGGCGGCCCACTCGCTCTGGGTGGTGGCGAGCAGGCTCCTGCGCGTGCCCAGCCGCAGCGGCCTCACGGCAGCCTGCCCACGGCGTCGGCGACGGTCCCGGACAGCGGGGCCTCGCCCACGCGCGCCCCGCCGGCCACCTCGAGGTCGAACAGCGCGCGCAGCGCGGCCGCGTACCCGACGCCGCCGGGGGCCTCGGCGAGCTCCTTCACGCGCACGGTCGGCGTGTGCAGCAGCTTCTCCACGATGCGGTGCACCGTGCGGTCCACCTCGGCGCGCACCTGCGGCGACAGGTCCGCGCGCTGGTCGAGGCGGCGCATCTCGGTCTCCACGACGTGGCGCGCCTGCGTGCGCAGCGCCACGACGGTCGGCGCGACGTCGGCCGCGCGCAGCTGCGCGGCGTGGGCCGCGAGCTCCTCCGCGACGATCCCGCGCACGGCGCGCAGGTCGGAGGCGACGCCCGTTCCCGCGAGGTCCTGGCCCAGGCCCTCGAGGTCGACGAGGTGCGCCCCGGGCAGGGTCGCGACGTCCGGGTCGACGTCGCGCGGCAGCGCGAGGTCGGCGAGGAACAGGGGCCGCTGCGGGCGGGTCAGGAGGGCGCTGGCGACGACGGCCACGTCCAGGACGTGCCCGACGGCGCCCGTGCAGCTGAGCACGAGGTCCGCGTCGGCGACCTCGGCGCGCAGGGTGTCCAGGCCAACGGCCCGGCCGCCGATGGCCGCGGCCAGGCGCTGCGCGCGCTCCGGCGTCCGGTTGGCGACGACGACCTGCGCCGGGTTGAGCCGGGACAGCGTCGTGGCGACCAGGGCGCTCATCGCGCCGGCGCCGACCACGAGCACGTTGCGGCCCTCGACCCCGCCGAGCACGCCCTCGGCGCGCGCGACGGCCGCGTCGACCAGCGAGGCGCCCGCGGCGTCCAGCCCGGTCTCGGCGTGCGCGCGCTTGCCGACGCGCAGGGCGGCCTGCAGCAGCCGGTCGAGCTCACCGCCCGAGCCGTCGGTGCGGTGCAGGTCGTGCAGGGCGCCGCGCAGCTGGCCGAGGATCTGGCTCTCGCCCACGGCCATCGAGTCCAGCCCGCAGGCGACGCGGAAGAGGTGCTCGACGCCCGCGTCGTCGTAGTGGACGTAGAGCTGCTCGCCCAGGTCCTCCAGCGGCACGCCGATGCGGCGCGCGAGGGCGTCGCCGACGTCGGCGACGCCGCCGTGGAAGCGGTTCACCTCGCAGTAGAGCTCGACGCGGTTGCAGGTGGAGAGCACGAACGCCTCGTCGACGTGCGCCGACGCGGTCAGCTCGGCGACGGCGGCCGCCGCGGAGGCGGCGTCGAACGCGGCGCGCTCGAGGACCTCGAGGCCCGCGGTGCGGTGGGACAGGCCCACGACCATGAGCGTCACTCAGACCACCTCCCCGACCCGGACGTGCGCCTTGCGCTGGGCGTGGAAGGCGAGGATCTGCAGCTCCGAGGCGAGGTCGACCTTGCGGACGTCGACGTGCTCGGGCACGCGGATGACCGTGGGGGCGAAGTTCAGGACGCTCGTGACGCCGGCCGCGACGAGGCGGTCGCAGACGCCCTGGGCGACGGGGGCGGGCACGGTGAGCACGCCGATGGTCGCGCCGCCCTCGCGCACGCTCTCCTCCAGGTCGTCCAGGGGCCGCACGGGCATCCCGCTGACGACCTCGCCGACCACGGTCGGGTCGACGTCGAAGAGCCCGACGACGCTGAAGCCGCGGGAGGCGAAGCCGCCGTAGCCCGCGAGCGCGTGGCCGAGGTTGCCGATGCCGACGATCACGACGCGCCAGCTGGACGTCAGGCCGAGGCGGTCGGCGATGTGCTGGTGCAGCTCGCCGACCTCGTAGCCGACGCCGCGGGTGCCGTAGCTGCCGAGGTAGGAGAGGTCCTTGCGCAGCTTCGCCGAGCCGACGCCGGCGGCGTCCGCGAGCGCCTCGGAGGACACCGTGCGCAGCCCGGCCTCGGCCAGCGTGGACAGGGCACGCAGGTACTGGGGCAGCCGGGAGACGGTCGCCTCGGGCACGTCCGCGGGGCTCGTCACAGCGGATTCGTAGAGTTTGCGCCCGGAGCGCAGGCGCGCGCTTCCCACCACGTCGTCGTCCACTGCGGTCAGACCTGACACCCTCTTCGGAGCGGTACCTGCTTCGTGCGACGTCCAGCGTAAGCGCTTGTGAAGGCCCGCACAAAGTCGTCGGGGCCTCGCGTGACGAGGGTCTCCACCGAGGCCGTCACCTGCGGCGACGCCACCACCGGCGCCCCGCGAGGGCCGCGACCAGGCGCGCCTCGTCGAGGCGGCCGAAGTCGGTCTCGGCGCCGTCGACCAGGACGACGGGCACCCGGTCGGAGTAGCGGCGCAGCAGCTCCGGGTCCGCGTCGACGTCGACCTCGGTGAACCGCTCCCCCGCCTGCTCCACCGCGCGGCGCACGACCTCCCGGCCGTCGTCGCAGAGGTGGCAGCCCACCCGCGACACCAGCTGCACGCGTGCGACGCCGTCCGCCTGCTCCACCCGTTCCCCCCGATCCGCGGCCTATGGTGACCGCATGCCTCAGCCGGCCGAGGCCGCCTTCTTCGACCTGGACAACACCATGGTCCGCGGTGCCTCGTTGTACTACCTCGCCCGCGGGCTGCACGCCCGCCACTTCTTCTCCCGCCGGGAGCTGCAGCTGTTCGCGCGCCGCGCCCTGCACTTCGCGCTGCGCGGGGAGAACCTCGGCCACCTCGTGGAGGTGCGGGAGCTGGCGCTGGCGCTGGTGGCCGGGCACCGGACGGCGGACCTGCGGGCCATCGGCGAGGAGGTCTACGACGAGTACGTCGGCGCGAAGGTGCGCCCCGGCACGCAGGCGCTGGCCTCGCGGCACCTGGCCGCGGGCGTCCCGGTGTGGCTGGTGACGGCCGCGCCCGTGGAGCTCGCCGACGTCATCGCGCGGCGGCTGGGGCTGACCGGGGCGCTGGGCACCGTGGCGGAGAACGTCGACGGCACCTACACCGGGCGGCTCATCGGCGAGCCCCTGCACGGCGAGGCCAAGGCGCACGCGGTGCGCGAGCTCGCGGCCCGACTGGGCCTGGACCTGGCCCGCTGCGCGGCCTACTCCGACTCCGCCAACGACCTGCCGCTGCTGTCGATGGTCGGGCAGCCGGTGGCGATCAACCCCGACGCGACCCTGCGCCGGCACGCGAGCGCGCACGGCTGGCCCGTGCACGAGTTCCGGCACTGGCGCACCGCGGCCCGCTGGAGCCTGCGCCTGGGCACGGCCGGCCTCGCCGGCGTGGCGGTCGTCTCCGTCGCGGGACTGCTGCAACGACGCAGCGGGCGCCCCTGACTTCAGGGACGCCCGCTGCGCGGTAGCTGGTGTCAGCTCACTTCTTGTTGCGACGCTGGTGACGCGTGCGGCGAAGCAGCTTGCGGTGCTTCTTCTTCGCCATGCGCTTGCGACGCTTCTTGATGACAGAGCCCACGGGGGTCCTCGCTCACTTCGACTTCGACGGGTCTTCTCGCGTCATGCCGCGTGACGCGGCAAACCGCGGGGGAGTCTACGCGGTGTCGATGAACGACTGGCGCAGGTAGTCGTTGACCGCCCCCTCGGGGACGCGGAACGACCGCCCGACCCGGACCGCGGGGAGGTCCCCGTTGTGCACGAGCCGGTACACCGTCATCTTCGACACGCGCATCATCGACGCCACCTCGGCCACGGTCAGGAACCGCACGTCGGTCAGCGGGTGGTCATCAGGCATCCCCACAGCACCCTTCACGTCGCGCGCGCCAGGGCGCGTTGAGAACCCACTGTAGGGGCAGGAGTGACGACCTGGAAGATCTCTGCGACCACACACTCACCGAGAGTGACAGCACGCGGCGTCACCCGGGCTCGACGCTCAGTCGAAGTCGGGGTCCAGGCCGTGCAGGGGGAAGGCCGCCCGGCGGGTCGCGAGCACCGCGCGGTCCAGCGCCGACTCCGGGTCGTAGCCGGACTCCCAGCCCGTGTAGTCCGCCGTGCGGCCGTCCGTCATCAGGGGCGGCGCGGGGTGGCCCGTGAGCTCCGCCGCGTGCGCGAGCCACTCCTCCGGCACCGGGGTCGACGGGTCCAGGGGCCGGTGGGAGGCGATCGCGACCAGGTGCGCCCACGTGCGGGGCACGACGTCGACGACCTCGTAGCCGCCGCCGCCCAGCGCGAGCCAGCGCCCGCCCGTCGCCGCGTGCGCGAGCTCGTGCATCGACTCCGACGCCCGGCGCTGGGCGTCCACGGAGACGGTGAGGTGGCCCAGCGGGTCCAGGTCGTGGGTGTCGCAGCCGTGCTGCGTGACCAGCACGTCGGGGGCGAAGGAGGTCACGAGCTGGGGCACGACGGCGTGCAGCGCCCGCAGCCAGCCCGCGTCCCCGAGCCCGGCGGGCAGGGCGAGGTTCACGGCACCGCCCAGGGCGTGCGGGCCGCCCAGCTCGTCCGCGTACCCCGTGCCGGGGAAGAGCGTGGTGCCGGACTCGTGGACGCTGATCGTCAGCACCCGCGGGTCGTCCCAGAAGGCCGCCTCGGTCCCGTCGCCGTGGTGGACGTCCAGGTCGACGTAGGCGATCCGCTCGGCCCCCGCGTCGAGCATGGCCCGCATGGCCACGGCCGCGTCGTTGTAGACGCAGAAGCCGCTCGCGCAGCCGGGCTTGGCGTGGTGCATCCCGCCGCAGAAGTTGACGCCGTGCGGCACCTCGCCGGCCAGCACCGCGCGAGCCAGGTCGACCGAGCCGCCCACGATGCGCGCCGCGGCGTCGTGCATCCCGGGGAACGCGGGGTCGTCCTCGGTGCCCAGCCCGTAGTCCGCGCGCGCCGTCCGGGGGTCCGCCGACGCGGCCCGCACGGCCCGCACGTAGGCCTCCTCGTGCACGGTCTGCAGCAGCGCGTCGTCCGCGGGCTGCGCGGAGACCACCGAGAGGCCCGGCACGTCGAACAGGCCCAGCTGGTCGCAGAGGCGGGCCGTGAGGTCCAGGCGGATCGGGGCCATGGGGTGCCAGCGCCCGAAGTCGTACTGGTTGAAGACCGGGTCCCAGACGACGCGGACCTGCTCGCCGGTGCCGGCGGCCGGGGTGGCGGGGGTGGGGCTCACGTCAGCTGCCCGACAGCTGCCGGGAGCGGGTCCAGGCGGCCTCGACGGCGGAGACCATCGCGGCCCGCACGCCCGACTCGTCGAGCTGGCGCAGGGCCGCGGCCGTCGTCCCGGCCGGTGAGGTGACCTGCTCGCGCAGGACGGTGGGGTGCTGGCCCGTCTCGCGCAGCATGGCGCCCGCGCCGACGACGGTCTGGACGACGAGCTCGGTGGCCGTGGCGCGGGGCAGCCCCAGCAGGACGCCCGCCTCGACCATGGCCTCCACGACGTAGAACACGTACGCGGGCCCCGACCCCGACAGGGCCGTGACGGCGTCGAGGTGCTTCTCGGCGAGCACCGCGGTGCGCCCGCACGAGCGCAGCAGCTGCTCCGCGAGCGCCAGGTCCTCCTCGCTGCACGAGCTGCCGGGCGCCAGGCCCGCCATGCCCTCGTCCACGAGGGAGGGGGTGTTCGGCATGACCCGCACGACGGCCGTGCCGGGGCGCAGCCGCGCCTCGCAGAACGCCGTCGTGATGCCCGCCGCGAGCGAGACCACGAGCGCGTCCGGCGCCAGGTGGCCCGCCAGGGAGTCGAGCAGGTCGCCCATGTCCTGCGGCTTCACGGCCAGCACGACGGTGGCGGCCGCGGCGGTCTCGGTCACGTCGTCGACGACCCGGACCCCGAAGCGCTCGTGCAGCTCCTCACCGCGCCCCGAGCGGCGGTCGACGACCACGACGCTGCCCGGGTCGCGCCCCGCGCGCAGCAGCCCGCCGAGCAGCGTCTGCCCCATCACCCCGGCCCCCACCAGCGCGAGCGTCTCGCTCACGCGGCGCCGCCCGGCACGTCGGCCATGGCGAGGTGGGTGCGGGCGAAGGCGAGGGCGGCGGCCAGCTCGGCCTCGCGCTCGGAGCGGCCGCGGGCCTTGCGGGTGTTGACCTCCATCACGACGTTGCCGTCGAAGCCCGAGCGGGCCAGGTGCTGCAGGACCTCGGCGCAGGGCTGCGAGCCCTCGCCCGGCACCAGGTGCTCGTCCTTGATGGAGCCCGACCCGTCGCACAGGTGCAGGTGCGCGAGGCGGTCGCCGAAGGCCTGCGCCAGGGCGAGCGCGTCCATCCCCGACGTCGCGGCGTGGGAGATGTCCAGCGTCAGGTGCTCGTAGTCGTGGTCGGTCGGGTCCCAGCCCGGCGCGTAGGCCACGACCTCCCGGCCGCGCGCCCGCCACGGGAACATGTTCTCCACGGCCAGGACCACGCCCGTGCGCCGCTCGAGCTCCCGGATGCCGTCCACGAAGCCGGAGGCGTAGTCGCGCTGCCAGCGGAACGGCGGGTGCACGACCACGGTGCTCGCGCCCAGGCCGGCCGCGAGCTCGCACGACTTCTCGACCTTGCCCCACGGGTCACCGCGGCCCCAGATGCGCTGCGTCAGCAGCAGGGTCGGGGCGTGGATGGAGAGCACGGGCAGCCCGTAGTGCTCGACGAGGCGCTGGATGGCGACGCCGTCCTGGCTGACCGGGTCGGTCCACACCATGACCTCGAGCCCGTCGTAGCCCAGACGGGAGGCGATCTCGAAGGCCGCCGTCGTGGACTCGGGGTAGGAGCACGAGGTCGAGAGGCCTACCGGGATGGATCCCATGGCCCCCACGCTAGACCGCGCTCGGCGCGCCGGGCGCCCCGGCGCTCGCCACCGGCGCGGCGATGGCGTCGAAGCGGCGCAGGATGATCCCCTCGCGCAGCGCCCACGGGCAGACCACGGCCTCCGCGACGCCCAGCAGGTCGAGGGTGGCCTCGGCCACGAGCGCCCCCGCGAGCAGCTGCGGCGCGCGCTCCTCGCTGACCCCGGGCAGCCGGTGGCGCCCCGCCAGGTCCATCTCCGCGAGCCGCGGCACCCACGGGGTCAGCTCGTCCAGGCGCAGCCGGGGCCCGGCGGCGGGGGCCGCAGCCCCCGTGACGCGGGCCAGGGTGCGCAGCGTCTTGCTGGTGGCCACCACGAGGTCGGGGGTGCCCGCGCGCGTCACCTCGCGCACGCAGCTCGCGACCTGGCGGCGCACGTAGCGGCGCGTCTCGCGCACGTCCTCCGGGCTCGGCGGGTCCCCGCGCAGCCGGTCGCGCGTGAGCCGGCCCGCACCCAGGGGCAGGGAGACCGCGGTGTCGGGGACCTCGTCGAGCCCGGCGGCGATCTCCAGCGAGCCGCCGCCGATGTCGAGGACGAGCAGCCGGCCCGCGGACCAGCCGAACCAGCGGCGGACGGCGAGGAAGGTCAGGTCGGCCTCGGCGGAGCCCGGCAGCACCTGCAGCCGCACGCCCGTCTCGGCCGCGACGTGGTCCAGGACGGCGTCGCCGTTGGCCGCCTCGCGCACGGCGGACGTCGCGAAGGCCAGCAGCTCCTCGGCCCCGGCGTCCTCGGCCGCGTGCGCCGCCGCGGCGACGGCCGAGGTCAGCGCCGCGACCCCCGCGTCGTCGATCGCCCCGTCGGCGTCCAGGTGCTCGGCCAGGCGCAGCAGGCGCTTGGTCGAGCTCGCCGGGAGCGGACGGGCGCCGGGGTGGGCGTCGACCACGAGGAGGTGGACCGTGTTGGAGCCCACGTCGAGAACGCCCAGCCGCATGCCGCGACCGTAGTGGACGACCTACCGTGGTCCGGGTGAGCGTCGAGACACCCCTGGACGGCCCGCGGCTGTGGGTCGAGTTCCCCGATCCCGAGGACGGCGGCGACGCCCCCGACACGGTCTACCGCTGCGACCTGACGTGGCTGACCTCGGACTGGTCGTGCATCTTCGGCAACGGCTGTCCCGGCATCTACGAGGACTCCGTCAACGTGGGCTGCTGCAGCCTGGGCGCGCACTTCACCGAGCCCGCGGACGAGAAGCGGGTCCGGGCGGCGGTCAAGCGGCTGACCCCCGAGACGTGGCAGCACTTCGAGACGGGCCGCAAGGCCAACGGCGGCTGGACCGAGGTCGAGGACGGCGCGCGCAAGACCCGCGTCGTCGACGGCGGCTGCATCTTCGCCAACCGGCAGGGCTTCGCGGGCGGGGCGGGCTGCGCCCTGCACGTCCTGGCGGTCACCGAGGGCGTGGACCCGCTCACGCTGAAGCCCGACGTGTGCTGGCAGCTGCCCCTCAAGCGCAGCTACCGCACCGTGACCCGCGGCGACGGCACCACCTACCTCGAGGTGAGCATCGCCGAGTACGACCGCCGCGGCTGGGGCGAGGGCGGCCACGACCTCGACTGGTACTGCACGGGCAACCCCGCGGCCCACGTCGGCACCCGCCCGGTCTTCCGCAGCATGGAGGCGGAGCTGCGGGAGCTGATCGGGGACGCGCCCTACGCCGAGCTGGCCCGGCACTGCGACTCGCTCGTGGCCCGCTCGGCGGGCGCGTCGGCGCACCGCCGGCTGCTGCCGCTGACCGTGCACCCCGCGGACCGCTCGCGCGCGTGAGGAGGCCCGCGTGAAGGGGGTCGTCCCGAGCCCGAACGTGTGGCACTCCCCCGGCGTGTACGAGCTGGAGAACCTCGCCGTGGACCGGCCGCAGCAGCTCGAGGCGGCCATGCGGGCCGTGCACGACTGGGCCGGCGCGGACGTCCTGGACGTGGGCTGCGGCACGGGCTTCCACCTGCCCCGCTTCGCCGCGAGCGCCGCGACGGTGACGGGCGTCGAGCCGCACCCGCCGCTGGTGGAGCTGGCGCGCCGGCGCACCGCGGGGCTCGAGCGGGTCCGGGTGCTGGCGGGCTCCGCCGAGGAGCTGCCGCTGCCGGACGCGAGCGTCGACGTCGTGCACGCCCGGTGGGCCTACTTCTTCGGCCCGGGCTGCGAACCGGGGCTCGCGGAGCTGGACCGCGTGCTGCGGCCCGGGGGGACGGCCTTCGTCATCGACAACGACGCCTCCCGCTCGACGTTCGGCGCCTGGTTCCGCCGCTCCCTGCCCTCGTGGGACCAGCGCGCCGTCGACCGGTTCTTCGCGCGCCGCGGGTGGGAGCAGCAGCGGCTCACGGTGAGCTGGGAGTTCGACACCCGCGCGGACCTCGAGGCGGTCGTGGGCATCGAGTTCGCGCCGCGGCTGGCGGCGGAGCTGCTGGCGGAGCACGCCGGGACCTCGGTCGACTACGCGGTGGTGCTGCGATCGCGCACGCGAGCGTGGATGATGGGGTCATGAGCCACGCGCACACGAGCACCGCCCCGACGGACGGCCAGCGGGCGCTGGCCCCCATGCGCAAGCTGCAGCCGACCCGGGGCGTCGTCGTCGCGCTCGGCGTCTGGGTCGTGGGCCTCGTGCTCGCCGGGATCGTGCCGCTGGTGCTGCTGGGCGCGAACCCCTACGAGGCCGCGAGCACGTCGCGCATCGTCGTCGGGCTGGCCTTCACGCTCGCCGGCTGCCTGGTCATGGTGTTCTCCGCGTACCTGCTCTACCGCAAGACCGGCAGCATCGGCGCCGCGATCCTCGCCTTCGTGCCCAGCTTCACCCTGGCCACGCTCGGCATGCTGATGACGACCATGAAGGTCCTCTACGGCACCTGAGACGCCCCGCCCGGCGTGAGAGGGCTTGTCGGACGCCGCGTCTAGCGTGACGACCATGCCCTCGAAGAGCACGACCCGCACCGTCCGCCCCGCCTACGCGTGCGCGGAGTGCGGCTGGCAGACGGCCAAGTGGGCCGGCCGCTGCGGCGAGTGCCAGGCCTGGGGGACGATCGCCGAGCTCGGCTCCCCCGTGGTGCGCACCACGGTCCCCGCGCAGGTCCGCGAGCCCGCCCGCCCCATCGCCGAGGTGGACGTCGAGGCCGCGCGCGCCACGCCCACCGGCGTCGAGGAGTTCGACCGCGTCCTCGGCGGTGGGCTCGTGCCCGGGGCCGTCGTCCTCATGGCGGGCGAGCCCGGCGTCGGCAAGTCCACCCTCCTGCTCGACGCGGCCTCGCGCGTGGCCTCCAGCGGGCGCACCGTCCTCTACGTCACCGCCGAGGAGTCCGCGGCGCAGGTGCGCCTGCGGGCCGAGCGCATCGGGGCGCTGCGGCCCCGGCTCCTGCTGACCTCGGAGACCGACCTCGCCACCGTGCTCGGCCACGTCGAGCACTCCGCCCCCGACCTGCTCGTCGTCGACTCGGTGCAGACCGTCGCCTCGGGTGCTGTGGAGGGCGCGGCGGGCGGCGTCACGCAGGTGCGGGAGGTCGCGGGCGCGCTCATCGCCGCCGCCAAGCGCCGCGGGATGTCGACGCTGCTCGTCGGGCACGTCACCAAGGACGGCTCGATCGCCGGCCCCCGCACGCTGGAGCACCTCGTCGACGTCGTGTGCCAGTTCGAGGGCGAGCGGCACTCCCGGCTGCGGCTGCTGCGCGCGGTGAAGAACCGCTACGGCCCGACCGACGAGGTGGGCTGCTTCGACCTGTCCGAGGACGGGATCGCGGGGCTGCCCGACCCGAGCATGCTGTTCGTCTCCGCGACGCCCGAGCGGGTGCCCGGTACCTGCATCACCGTGACGCTGGAGGGCCGCCGCCCGCTGCTCGCGGAGCTGCAGGCGCTCGTCGCGAGCGAACCCGCCCCCGGCAGCGCGCGGCGCGTGACGAGCGGGCTGGAGAGCAGCCGGATCGCCATGGTCCTCGCCGTCCTGCAGCGCCGCCTCGGCCTGAAGATCGCCGACAAGGACACCTACGTCGCCACCGTCGGCGGCGTGAAGCTCACCGAACCCTCCGTCGACCTGGCGGTGGCCCTGGCCGTGGCCAGCGCGAGCCTCGACGAACCCCTGCCGGCGGGTTTCGTGGCCTTCGGCGAGGTGGGGCTCGCCGGGGAGGTCCGCAGCGTCTCCGGTGTCCCCCGGCGGTTGTCGGAGGCCGCGCGCCTCGGGTTCACCGCGGCCGTGGTCCCCACGGGATCGGTGCCCCCGGGCAAGGCGCCGGCCGGGATCCGCGTCCACGAGGCCGCGACGCTCGCGGACGCCGTGCGCCACGCCCGGCTGGTCCGCTGAGACGCGCACCGGCGGCGCACGGCTAGACTGCGCCGCGACAGGGAGCACCAGAGATCCGATCGGCCGTGAGCGGCCCTCGTCCGCGAGGAGGGCACGGTGGCGACCGCAGACCGCACGCCCGACGACCTGCTCCGGGCCACCCTCGCGGTGCTGGCCCCGGGCACAGAACTCCGTGACGGGCTGGAGCGCATCCTCCGGGGCCGCACCGGCGCCCTGATCGTGCTGGGTTTCGACCGCACCGTCGACGCCCTGTCCACCGGCGGTTTCAGCCTCGACGTGACGTTCTCCGCGACGCGCCTGCGCGAGCTCGCGAAGATGGACGGCGCGATCGTCCTGGACCGCGACGTCTCCCGGATCCTGCGCGCGGCCGTCCAGCTCGTGCCCGACTCCTCGATCGAGACGTCCGAGTCCGGGACCCGCCACCGCACCGCCGAGCGCGTCGCGAAGCAGACCGGCTACCCCGTCATCTCCGTGTCGCAGTCCATGCGCATCGTCGCCGTCTACCTCGGAGCGCGGCGCTACGTGCTCGAGGGTTCCGACGCGATCCTCGGCCGCGCGAACCAGGCCCTCGCGACGCTGGAGCGCTACCGCGCCCGCCTCGACGAGGTCACCGGGACGCTGTCGGCGCTGGAGATCGAGGACCTCGTCACGGTCCGCGACGTCTGCTCGGTCGTGCAGCGCATCGAGATGGTCCGCCGCATCGCCGACGAGATCTCCGGCTACGTCGTCGAGCTCGGCGTCGACGGCCGGCTGCTGTCCCTGCAGCTGGACGAGCTCATCGGCGGCGTCGGCCCCGACCGCGAGCTCGTCGTTCGCGACTACTTCGAGTCGACCCGCCACGAGGGCCCGCTCGACGTGGTGCTGGAGGACCTGGCCGAGGTGGACTCCACCGACCTCGTCGACCTCACGCAGGTCGCCCGGGTGCTGGGGTTCAGCGTCGGCGGGGACTCCCTGGACTCCGCGGTCAGCCCCAAGGGCTTCCGCCTGCTCAACCGCATCCCGCGCCTGCCCGGCGCGATCGTCGAGCGCCTCGTCGACCAGTTCGGCGACCTGCAGAAGCTGCTGGCCGCGAGCATCGACGACCTGATGACCGTCGACGGCGTCGGCGAGCAGCGCGCCCGCGCCGTGCGCGAGGGCCTCTCGCGCCTGGCCGAGTCGAGCATCCTCGAGCGCTACGTCTGACGGCTCACCCCGTCAGCGAGAAGCTCACCGGCGTCAGCGGCACGTCGTTCCACGTCCCGGTGAGCGTGTAGACGCCCTCCTCGACCGCGGGCAGGCCCGTGGGGCAGCCGGGGGCGGAGCGCTCGCGGCTCCACTTCTGCGTCATGACGGTCGTGTCGGAGTCGTCGCCCTGCTCCTGGTCCTTCGCGAGCAGCCCGACGGTCGTCGCGGCCGTGGACGGGGCGCAGTCGGCCGAGGAGTACACCTGCGCGCCCGAGGCGTCCCGGACGACGAACGTCCGGGTGCCGGCGCCCACGCGCGTCTCGCAGCCGGCCCCGGCGGTGTTCTGCACGATGACCTTCAGCTGCGGGTTCGCGTTGGGGCCGTAGACCGGCACGTCGGTGGCGGCCGTGACGGACAGCTGCGCGGGTGAGCAGGCGACCGACGTGCTGGGCGTGGCCGTCGCCGCCCCCGTCTGGGTGCTGGTGCTGGGGCTGGGGGTCGCGGGGGCCGAGCTGGGCGGGGGCGTACCCGTGACCGTGGGCGAGACGGCCGCGGGGTCGATGACGCCCTGCCCCTTCGGCTGCGCGTCCGCGTCGGAGCCCAGGCTGCGCACGAGCACGGTGATCGCGACCACGAGGGCGATCAGCACGAGGACCACCACGAGGCGGCGTCGCCAGTAGGTCGTGCGGCGCTCGGGCCCGACGGGGTGCAACATGCTGCTCACGCGGCGAACCGTAGGGGGCCGGGCGCCTGCGGTGGGGGAAGGCGCGCCGCGCGGCTCGGTTGCGCCGCAAGGGATCACAGCGTGCGACCATCGGGCGTGCTCGACGCCGTCCTCGACTGGTACTCCGCGAACGCCCGGGACCTGCCGTGGCGGGATCCGGAGTGCTCGCCGTGGGGCGTCCTCGTCAGCGAGGTGATGCTCCAGCAGACGCCCGTGGTCCGCGTCCTGCCCGCCTGGGCGGCGTGGATGGAACGCTGGCCGACGCCGCCCGACCTCGCCGCGGACGCCCCGGGCGAGGCCGTGCGGGCCTGGGGACGGCTCGGCTACCCGCGGCGCGCCCTGCGCCTGCACGCCGCCGCCGCGGCCATCACCGCCGAGCACGACGGCCGCGTGCCCTCCGAGCACGCCGACCTGCTGGCGCTGCCCGGCGTGGGCGCGTACACCGCGGCTGCGGTCGCGGCCTTCGCCTTCCGGGCCCGGCACGCCGTCGTGGACACCAACGTCCGCCGGGTGCACGCGCGCGCCGTGACGGGCGCGGCCGAGCCCGCCCCGGCCCTGACCAGCGCCGAGACCCGCCTCGCGGTCGACCTGCTGCCCGCCGACCCGGAGACGTCCGCCCGCTGGGGCGTCGCCGTCATGGAGCTCGGGGCGCTGGTCTGCACGGCGCGGGCCCCGAGGTGCCCGCAGTGCCCGCTGCTCGACGAGTGCGCGTGGGTGCTCGCGGGCCGTCCGGCGCACGAGGGCCCGGCCCGGCGCGGTCAGGCCTGGGCGGGCACCGACCGGCAGGTCCGCGGGCGGCTGCTCGCGGTGCTGCGGGAGGCGCCCGGCCCCGTGGGGGCGGACGACCTCGCGGCGGCGTGGACGAGCGACGACGCGCAGCGCGAGCGCTGCCTGGCGGGGCTCGTCACCGACGGCCTGGTCGAGCCGCTCCCCGACGGCCGCTTCGCCCTGCCGGGCACCTGACCCCTCCGTGATCATGCAGGGAATACCTGCATGATCACGGAGGGGTCAGTCGTCGGTGCTGCGGCGCAGGCGCTTGACGTCGCCGCGGGCCCGCTTGCCCTCCAGCCGCCGCCGCTGCGAACCGCGCGTGGGGCGCGTCGGCCGGCGCTTCGGCGGGTCGGGCGCGACGGCCGCCGCGAGCAGCTCGGTCAGCCGCTGCGCCGCGGCGGCCCGGTTGCGCAGCTGCGCGCGGTGCTCGGAGGCCACGACGGTGACGACCCCGTCGACGAGGCGCCCCGCGAGCCGCTCCAGCGCCCGCTCGCGCAGGTCCTCGGGCAGGGCGGGCGAGCGGGCGACGTCGAAGGACAGCTCGACGCGCGAGTCCGTCGTGTTCACGCCCTGCCCGCCCGGCCCGCTCGCCCGGGAGAACCGCTCGTGCAGCTCCGCCGCCGGGACGGTGACCCGGCGGTTCACGACCAGGTCACCCTCCACTAGGCGACGGTGCTGAGCAGCAGCACCCCGAGGAGCCCGACGACGGAGATGACGGTCTCCATGACCGACCAGCTCTTCAGCGTCTGCCCGACCGTGAGGCCGAAGAACTGCTTGACCAGCCAGAAGCCCACGTCGTTGACGTGGGAGAAGAACAGCGAGCCGGCGCCGATGGCGAGCGCGAGCAGCGCGAGGTGGTTGGCGGACAGGTCCCCCGCCAGCGGCGCGACGATGCCGGCCGCGGTGATGGTGGCCACCGTCGCCGAGCCGGTGGCGACGCGGATGAGGACCGCGACGAGCCAGCCCAGGATCAGCGGCGACAGGCTGAGCGCCGCGGCCTGCTGGCCGACGAGCTCACCGACCTTCGCGTCCACGAGGACCTGCTTGAACCCGCCGCCCGCCGCGATGATCAGCAGCGTCGAGGCGATGGGCGGCAGCGAGGCGTCGATCGTGGAACCGATGCGGTGCCGGTCCATGCCGACGCCGAGGCCCAGCAGCAGGATGGCCGCGATGGCGCCCAGGAGCAGCGCCACCAGCGGCGTGCCGAGCGCGAAGAGCAGGTCGTGGACCGCGTTGCCCTTGGAGGAGACGATCTCCGCCACGGCCCGGGCCAGCATCAGCACGACGGGCAGCAGCACGACGGCCAGCGTCGCCGCGAGGCTGGGGCGGCGGGTGCCCTCCTCGGCGCCGCCGAGGTCCCCGCCCGAGGTGGGCAGGTGGCTGGCGTCCTGCGGCCCGAAGCGGGAGACCAGCGGGGCCAGCAGCGGGCCGGCGATGATGACCGTGGGGATGGCCAGCAGCAGGCCGAAGCCCAGGGTGCGCCCCAGGTCGGCGTTGAGCTGGGCGATGGCGACCAGCGGCCCCGGGTGCGGCGGCACGAAGCCGTGCAGCACCGAGAGCCCGGCCAGCGCGGGGATGCCGAGCGCGAGCACCGGGCGCCCCGTGCGCTTGGCGACCAGCAGGACGATCGGGACGATGAGGACGAGGCCGATCTCGAAGAACAGGGGCAGCCCGACCAGGGCCGCCGCACCGGCGAGCGCCCACGGCAGCCCCCGGCCCGGGACCTTGGCCACGATGCGGTCGACGATCTCGCTGGCTCCCCCGCTGTCGGCGAGGAAGCGGCCGAGCACCGCACCCAGCGCGACGAGGATGCCGACGTCGGCGAAGGTCTTGCCCGCACCGCCGGCCGTGCCGTCGGCGTCGCCGAGACCGATGGAGAACGACGCGACGATGTCCTGCACCGAGAGGCCGGCGACCAGGCCGAGCACGGCGGAGCCGAGCAGCAGGGCGATGAACGGGTTGAGCTTGGCCCACGAGACCGTGACGACGACGACGACGATGCCGAGCACCGCGGCGACGACGAGGCGGGTGTCGTGACCTGACCAGGCGGCGGCCTGCACGGCCGCGGCGACGGTTGACTGCATGGGCGGGGTCTCCTCAGACGTAGCGCTGCAGGCTGCGGAGCACCTCGGCGAGCACGGCGTCCTCGCCCCCCTCGACGGGGACGACGAAGCCTCGCTCGTCGGGCTGCAGGGGCTGGAGGGTGTCGAGCTGGCTGCGCAGCAGGGAGGCGGGCATGTAGTGGTTCTCCCGGTGCGCCATCCTGTCGGCCAGGACCGCGGCGGGCACCTCGAGCTCGCAGAAGACGACCGACGGGTGGCCGTCGGAGAGCAGGTCGCGGTAGCTGCGCTTGAGCGCGGAGCAGGTGACGACCACGCTCTCGCCCAGCTTCTCGCGGTCGCCGATCCAGGAGGCGATGTCGCGCAGCCAGGGCCAGCGGTCGTCGTCGTCCAGGGGGTGCCCCGAGCGCATCTTCTCGACGTTGGCGGGCGGGTGGAAGTCGTCGCCCTCGGAGTACTTCCAGCCCAGGGCCTCGGCGGCCCCGGTGGCGACGGTCGTCTTGCCGCTGCCCGAGACGCCCATGACGATCACGGTCGTGGTGGGGGGGTTGCTCACGCGGGGTCCTCCTGCTGGCCGGCCGCGGGGACGACCCGCAGCATCCGGGCGTTGCCCAGGGTGTTGGGTTTGACGCGAGCCAGGTCGAGGAACTCCGCGACCCCCTCGTCGTGGGAGCGCAGCATCTCGGCGTAGACCTCGGGCGCCACGGGGGTGCCCTCGATCTCCACGAAGCCGTGGGCCGCGAAGAACCGCGTCTCGAAGGTGAGGCAGAACAGCCGGGTGACGCCGAGGTCGTCGGCGCGCTGCAGCAGGGCGTCCAGCAGCCGGTGCCCGACGCCGGTGCCGCGCAGCCGCGGGTCCACGGCGAGGGTGCGGACCTCGGCGAGGTCCTCCCACAGCACGTGCACGGCCCCGCAGCCGACGACCTCGCCGTCGACCTCGGCCACGACGAACTCCTGCACGGCCTCGTAGAGGGTGATCGTCTCCTTGGCGAGCAGGATCCGCTCCTGCGCGTAGGACTCGACGAGCCGCCGCATCGCCGGGACGTCGGGCGTGCGGGCGGGGCGCACCGTCACGACGGTCCCGGCGGTGCTCACAGCGGTGATCCTCCCAGACACGCGCAGAGGCCCGGTACCCCCCGCGGGGGGTACCGGGCCTCGGCGGTCCGATCAGGTCACGTCACTCGGGGTCGGCTGCCCCGCTGGCGTCCACCGGCACGGTGACGGGCAGGTCCTCCTTGAGGGTGCCCTCGAAGGTGAACTTCTGCTCCACGCCCTCGCCCTCGGTGTCGACGAGGACGATCTGGCCGGGGCGCAGCTCGCCGAAGAGGATCTTCTCCGAGAGGACGTCCTCGACGTCGCGCTGGATGGTCCGGCGCAGCGGCCGGGCCCCCATCACGGGGTCGTAGCCCTTGGTGGCCAGGAGGATCTTGGCCGAGGGGCTCAGCTCGATCCCCATGTCCTTGTCCTTCAGGCGATCGTCGAGCTTCGCCAGCATGAGGTCGACGATCTGGATGATCTCGTCCTGCGACAGCTGGGGGAAGACGACGATGTCGTCGACGCGGTTGAGGAACTCGGGGCGGAAGTGCTGCTTGAGCTCCTCGTTGACCTTGGCCTTCATCCGGTCGTAGTTCGTCTGCGTCCCGCCCGAGGCGGCGAAGCCGGTCGCGACACCCTTGGAGATGTCCCGGGTGCCCAGGTTCGTCGTCATGATGATCACGGTGTTCTTGAAGTCCACCGAGCGGCCCTGGGAGTCGGTCAGGCGACCGTCCTCCAGGATCTGCAGGAGCGAGTTGAAGATGTCCGGGTGGGCCTTCTCGACCTCGTCGAAGAGGACCACGGAGAACGGCTTGCGGCGCACCTTCTCGGTGAGCTGCCCGCCCTCCTCGTAGCCCACGTAGCCGGGGGGCGAGCCGAAGAGCCGGGAGACGGTGTGCTTCTCCGAGAACTCGCTCATGTCGAGCTGGATGAGCGCGTCCTCCTCACCGAAGAGGAACTCGGCTAGGGCCTTGGCCAGCTCGGTCTTCCCGACGCCGGTGGGGCCGGCGAAGATGAACGACCCACCGGGGCGCTTGGGGTCCTTCAGCCCGGCGCGGGTGCGCCGGATGGCCTGGGACAGCGCACGGATCGCGTCGTTCTGACCGACGATCCGCAGGTGGAGCTCGTCCTCCATCTTGAGCAGGCGGGTGGACTCCTCCTCGGTCAGCTTGAAGACCGGGATGCCCGTCGCGGTGGCGAGGACCTCGGCGATCAGGTTCTCGTCGACCTCGGCGATGACGTCCATGTCGCCGGACTTCCACTGCTTCTCGCGCTCGCCCTTCTGCGCCAGGAGCTTCTTCTCCTTGTCGCGCAGCGACGCGGCCTTCTCGAAGTCCTGCGCGTCGATCGCGCTCTCCTTCTCGCGGCGGACGTCGGCGATGCGCTCGTCGAACTCGCGCAGGTCCGGCGGTGCGGTCATGCGGCGGATGCGCAGTCGCGCGCCCGCCTCGTCGATCAGGTCGATCGCCTTGTCGGGCAGGTAGCGGTCGTTGACGTAGCGGTCGGCCAGCGTGGCCGCCGCGACGAGCGCCGCGTCGGTGATCGAGACGCGGTGGTGCGCCTCGTACCGGTCGCGCAGGCCCTTGAGGATCTCGATGGCGTGGGCGAGGTTGGGCTCCGGGACCTGGATGGGCTGGAAGCGCCGCTCCAGGGCCGGGTCCTTCTCGATGTGCTTGCGGAACTCGTCGAGGGTCGTCGCCCCGATGGTCTGCAGCTCACCGCGCGCCAGCATCGGCTTGAGGATGGAGGCGGCGTCGATCGCGCCCTCGGCCGCACCGGCCCCGACGAGCGTGTGGATCTCGTCGATGAACAGGATGATGTCGCCGCGGGTGCGGATCTCCTTGAGGACCTTGCGCAGGCGCTCCTCGAAGTCACCGCGGTAGCGGCTGCCGGCCACGAGCGCGCCGAGGTCGAGGGTGTAGATCTGCTTGTCCTTGAGCGTCTCCGGCACCTCGCCGCGCACGACGCTCTGGGCCAGGCCCTCGACGACGGCGGTCTTGCCGACGCCGGGCTCGCCGATGAGGATCGGGTTGTTCTTCGTGCGGCGCGACAGCACCTGCATGACGCGCTCGATCTGCGGGTCGCGACCGATGACCGGGTCGAGCTTGCCCTCGCGGGCGGCCTGGGTCAGGTTGCGGCCGAACTGGTCGAGGACCAGGGAGCCGGACGGGGTGCCCTCCTGCGGGCCGCCGGCCGCCGCGGGCTCCTTGCCCTGGTAGCCCGACAGCAGCTGGATGACCTGCTGGCGCACCCGGTTGAGGTCGGCTCCGAGCTTCACGAGGACCTGGGCGGCGACGCCCTCGCCCTCGCGGATGAGGCCGAGCAGGATGTGCTCGGTCCCGATGTAGTTGTGCCCCAGCTGCAGCGCTTCGCGCAGCGAGAGCTCGAGGACCTTCTTGGCCCGCGGGGTGAAGGGGATGTGACCCGACGGGGCCTGCTGGCCCTGCCCGATGATCTCCTGGACCTGCTCGCGGACGGCGTCCAGCGAGATGCCCAGCGACTCGAGGGCCTTCGCGGCGACGCCTTCGCCCTCGTGGATCAGGCCGAGCAGGATGTGCTCGGTCCCGATGTAGTTGTGGTTGAGCATCCGGGCCTCTTCTTGGGCCAGGACGACGACCCGTCGGGCGCGGTCGGTGAACCTCTCGAACATGCGGCGCTCCTCGCGGGTGGTCGGGTCCAGGGGGCTGTCCCCCAGCGGACCACTCCGATGCTAGACCCGGGCACTGCCAGTCTCGCTCCCATCGGCTGTCACCGCGAGGTCGTGAGCTGTTCGTGTCCGGTCGTGGGTACCAACCTGCGCCCCGCAGGGGGTGTTCCGCCATCCACGTTCGCTGGTGGCGTACTGCGGGAGGGGGTGTGCTGCGGCTATCCTCACGCCACGTGAGGGTGCCGGGGGGCGCCGTCGCGGGAGGATGCCGGGAGCACCGACCTGTAGGGGGGAACGTGGCGCCTGAGACACGCGCGGCCGGGAGCACGCAGGACGGGGAGCCACAGGGCCCGCCGGACGCGCCCATCGGCCTGCTCGCGCAGCTGCGGGAGGACGTCCGGCGCAACGACGGCCTCCTGCGGCCGGGGACCCAGGCCGTCGTCGCCTACCGCCTGGGCGCCTGGTCGCGGACGTCCGCGCCGCCGTGGGCCCGCACGGTGACCCGCAAGCTGACGACGCTCGCCCACGTCCTGGTCCGCAACGCCTACGGCATCGAGCTGCCGCCCACGGCGGAGCTCGGGCGCCGCGTGAAGGTCGCCCACCAGTCCGGCATCGTCATCCACCCCCACAGCCGCATCGGCGACGACTGCACGCTGCGCCAGGGCGTCACGCTCGGCGCGGCCATCGCCGACGGCGAGCGCTTCGCCGCCCAGGCCCCCGTCCTCGGTCGCGGCGTGTCCGTCGGCGCGGGTGCGGTCGTCGTGGGCGCCGTGACGATCGGCGACGGCGCGGTGCTCGGCCCGAACGTCGTGGTCCTCACCAACGTCGGGGCCGGCAGCCGCGTCCTCGCCCCGCCGCCGCGCACCGTGGGCCTGCCCGCGGCCGTCCTCGCCCGGCAGGAGGGCGAGCGGTGAGCGCGGAGCAGGCCCGCGGCGCCACCTGGGACACCGCGGCCCCGCCGGAGCTGCTGCGCCGGGCCGGCGAGCTCGCGGAGCAGGACCCGGCGGCCGCGGTGCGCCTGCTGGGCGCCCTGACCGGCGCGACGACCGAGCTGCCGCCCTGGCTGGCCGGCGCGCGCCTCGTCGCCGGCCTGCCCGCCGGCTCCTGGGCGCGGCGCACCGTGCGCCTGGCCGTGCTGGGCAGCCACACCACGGGCCACCTCGTGCCCCTGCTGCGGCTCGCGGCCGCGGCCCACGGCATCGCCCTGGACCTCTACGAGGCGCCGTACGGGCAGTACCAGCTGGAGGTGCTGGACCCGCAGTCGCCGCTGCACGCCTTCCGCCCGGAGGTCGTGCTGCTGGCCGTCGACCAGCGCGAGGCCCGCTTCCCGGCGCACTCCGCGACGCCCGCGCAGGACCTCGAGGCCGAGGCCGCGCGCTGGCGCTCGCTGTGGTCGGCCCTGCGCGACGACCTCGGCGCGCTCGTCCTGCAGACCACCTTCGTGCCCCCCGTCGACGACGAGTTCGGCAGCTTCGCCGTCGCGCTGCCCGGCGCCCGCCGCCGGCAGCTGCGCGCCCTGAACCTCGCCCTGGGCGACGACCTGCCCCCCGGCGTGCACCTCGTCGACGCCGAGGCCGTCGCGGCCACGGCCGGCGCCCGCACCTACGCCGACGAGCGGTACTGGTTCCTGTCCAAGCACGCCGTCGGCCTCGGCGCCCTGCCCCTGCTGGCGCGCGCCGTGACCCAGGTGCTCGCCGCGGCCGTCGGCCTGCAGCGCAAGGTCGTCGTCTGCGACCTCGACGGGACCCTGTGGGGCGGGGTCGTCGGCGAGGACGGCGTCGGGGGCGTGCTCGTGGGCGACGGCCCCGCGGGTGAGGCGTTCCAGGCCTTCCAGGAGCACCTGCGGCGCCTGCAGCAGCGCGGGGTCCTGCTGGCCGTCGTGTCCAAGAACAACGACGCCGACGCCCGCGCGCCCTTCGAGCAGCGGCCCGAGATGCGGCTCGGGCTGGAGCACTTCGCGGCCTTCCTGGCCACGTGGGAGCCCAAGGCCGACCAGATCGCCCGGCTCGCCGGGGAGCTCGGCCTCGGCCTGGACTCCTTCGTCTTCGTCGACGACAACCCCGTCGAGCGCGAGCAGGTCCGGCGGGCCCTGCCCGAGGTCGGCGTCGTCGCGCTGCCCGCCGACCCCGCGGGCTTCGTCCGGGCCCTCGCGGAGTTCCCCGGCATGGAGACGGCCTCGCTGACCGAGGAGGACGCCCGGCGCACCTCCTCCTACCGGGCCCGGGCCGAGGTGGCCCGCGCCCGCGACGGGGCCGGCTCCCGCGAGGAGTTCCTCGCCGGCCTGGAGATGGTGCTGACGGTCGAGCCGGTCGGGGAGGACAACCTGCGCCGGGTCGTCCAGCTCATCGGCAAGACCAACCAGTTCAACCTGACCACACGCCGCCACACCGAGGCCGCGGTCCGCGAGCTCGCGGCCCGCCCCGGCGCGGTCGCCCAGGCCCTGCGCCTGCGCGACGCCCACGCCGACCACGGGCTGATCGGCGTGCTCCTCGCGGTGCCGGAGGAGTCCGACCTCGTCGTCGACACCTGGCTGATGTCCTGCCGCGTGCTCGGCCGGGGCCTCGAGGGCCCGGCCCTGGCGGGGCTGCTCGAGGCCGCGCGCCGCGACGGCCGGCGCCGCCTCGTGGGCGTCCACGTCCCCAGCGGGCGCAACGAGCCCGCGGCGCGCGCCTTCGCCGACGCGGGCTTCGTCCCGGACGGCGCGGCGGACGCCGACGGCAGCACCCGGTGGGTGCACCAGGTCTCCGGCGACCCGCTGCCGGGGCCGCCCGTGCTCATCGACCTGACCCCGGTGGTCGACCTGACCGCCGGCGCACCCCGCCCCCGATCCCTGGAGGACCCGTGCCCCACGACGTCGACGACCGCCTGACCCGCGTCTTCCGCGAGGTGCTGGCCGACCCCGGCCTCGAGCTGCACGACGACCTGACCGCGGAGTCGGTGCCCGCGTGGGACTCCCTCGCGCACGTCGGGCTCATGTTCAGCATCGAGTCCGAGTTCGGCATCGTCTTCAGCGACACGGAGATGTCGGGCTTCGGCACCGTCGGGGAGCTGCGCCGGGCCGTGGAGCGCAAGGTCTCCTGACGGCCCGCCGGGCCTAGGCGGCGCCGCCGGCGACCAGCGGGCGGCGCTCGTGCACCGGCGCGCGCGCCGCCAGCCACGCGTCGAGCTGCGCCGCGGGCATGGGCCGGGCCACGTGGTAGCCCTGCGCCGTCGTGCAGCCGAGGTCGGCGAGCGCCGCGAGCGTGGCGGCGTCCTCGATGCCCTCGGCGACGGAGGCCATGCCCAGCCGCGTCGCGAGCTCGATGCCGGTGCGCACGATCGCCGCGCCGCGCGGCTCGTCGAGCATGGCCGTGACGAAGGACCGGTCGATCTTCAGCTCGCCGACGGGCAGGTCGCGCAGCGAGGCCAGCGAGGTGTAGCCCGTGCCGAAGTCGTCGATCGACAGCGTCGTGCCCAGGGCCCGCAGCCGCTCCAGCACCGCCTGGGCGCGGCGCGGGTCGGCGATGATCGCGCTCTCGGTGACCTCGAGCTTCAGCAGCCGCGCCGGCAGGCCCGTGCGGGCCAGCTCGCGGGCCACGCGGTCGGGCAGCGTCTCGTCCAGCAGGCAGCGGGCGGAGACGTTGACGGAGACGACCAGCGGGCGGCCCGCGAGCTCCCAGCGGCGCGCCTGCTCGCAGGCCTGGGCGAGCACCTCGTGCGTCAGGGGGTGCACGAGGCCGCTGCTCTCGGCGAGCGGCACGAACTCCGACGGGGGCAGCCGGCCCTCCTGCGGGTGCTCCCAGCGCACGAGCGCCTCGACGCCACGCACGCGGCCGCTGCCCAGGTCGAGCAGCGGCTGGTAGTCCAGCACCAGCTCCCCCGCGTCGATGCCCGCGCGCAGCTGGGCGAGCAGCCGCAGCTTGCGCGGGTCGTGGTCGTCCAGGGACGAGCGGTAGACGGCCACCGCCTCGTGGGCGGCCTTGGCGACGTACATCGCGACGTCGGCGTGCTGCAGGAGCGCGGCCTGCGTGTCGCCGTGCTCGGGCGCCACGGCGACGCCCGCGGTCGCGGCGAGCGTGAGCGTGACGCCGTCGACGAGGAAGGGCTCGTCGAAGGCGTGCAGGACGCGGCGCACGACCCGCAGGACGTCCGCGGTGGCGGCCTCGCCCTCCTCGGGCGTGGCCAGGACGAGGCCGAACTCGTCGCCGCCCAGGCGCGCCACCAGCTCGCCCTCGCGCAGCGTCTCGCGGATGCGGGGGCCGACCTGGGTGAGCAGCTGGTCGCCGCAGTGGTGGCCGAGGGTGTCGTTGACCTCCTTGAAGCGGTCGAGGTCGAGCAGCACCACGGCGACGCTGCCGCCCGCGCGGGTCTCCTGCAGCGCCGCCGCGAGCCGGGTCGTGAAGTGCGCGCGGTTCGGCAGCCCCGTCAGGGCGTCGTGGGCGGCCTGGTGCGCCTGCTCCGCGGCGCGCGCCTCGAGCTCGCGGGCGAGGTGGCGGGCGTCGGCGAGGGCGCTGGCCTGCGCGCTCAGCATCATCACGAAGTCCGTCACCGGGTCGGCCGCCGCGAAGTGGTCCAGGCGCAGGCCGAGGCGGTCTAGGTCGGACAGCGTCGTCACCCACGGCGAGCCCAGCAGCAGGACGCCGGCGGGCAGGGTCAGCAGCTGACCGCGCAGCACGAGCGGGCCGCTCGCGGCGGCGACGAGGACGAGCCCGGTGGGGGCCGGCGCCCCGCGGCCGAAGGACCAGCCGGTGCCCCGCGGGCTGCGGACCACGAGGTGGTCGGCCACCGCGACCCCCGGCACGAGGCCGGGGCAGGCGGTGCGCAGCGACGGCCCCACGCGGACGGCCGTGCCGGCGCCGTCGAGCACGAGGTGGAAGGGGAACGCCTCCGCGAGGACCTGCTCGAGCAGGTCGCCGGGGAGGTGGCCAGGGAGGTCGCCCGGACGCGTCACGGGAGCCGCGATGCGTGCCGGACGAGGAACTCGTCGTGGTCGGCGCCGTCCGCGGTCGAGCGGGTCCGGGTCGCCGTGGCCACCTGGCCCAGCAGCTCGCCGAGCCCCTCGACGAGGCCGACGACCATCGAGGACAGACCGGGCCGGTCGGAGTAGTAGTGCAGCGTGAGGGAGGAGGCGTCGAGCTCGTCGCAGCGGAACGACGGCGGGCGCAGCTCCGGCATCGTCAGGCTGACCCGGGCGTGCAGGGCGTCCAGCCCGCGCAGGACCTCGGCGACGGAGCCGCCCGCGGCCTGCAGCAGCGGCCCCCAGCCCTGCGCGGCGGTGAAGGTCACCCAGTGCCGGCCGAAGGCGACGAGGACGTCGTCGACGCTGAGCTGGAGCTCCTCGCTCGCGGCCTGCACGAGCCGGTAGGTGATCTCGTCGGGGTAGCCGGTCATCCCGACGAAGGAGGACTCGCTCACCTGCGCGCGGGTGCGGATCGCCTCCCACGTGGCGTCGCCCCCCACGGCGCGCGCCAGGTCGGCGACGGCGGTGTTGACGAGTCCGTACACGGCAGCCTCCTCGGGACGGGGCAGGCCACGTCGGGGACCCCGCTGTCGGGCATCGGCACGCGCGGGGTGCTCCTGGAGCGTGTCGCGCCGGCTGCTCCGCTCAGCCCCGCGGCGGCACCGGCCGGGGCGGCGGGCCCGCGTAGCGCGCGGCGGGGCGCACGACCCGGCCCTCGCCGGCCTGCTCGAGGACGTTGGCGCACCACCCGACGACCCGGCTGACGGCGAAGGTGGGCGTGAACAGGACCCGCTCGAGCCCGCAGAGCTCCATCACGACGCCCGCGTAGAACTCGACGTTGGCGTGCAGCTCGCGGCCGGGCTTGAGCTCGGCCAGCACCTCCACGACGCGCCGCTCGACGG
Source organism: Kineococcus rubinsiae (assembly GCF_011839805.1). Classification (GTDB taxonomy): domain Bacteria; phylum Actinomycetota; class Actinomycetes; order Actinomycetales; family Kineococcaceae; genus Kineococcus; species Kineococcus rubinsiae. The sequence continues at coordinate 48,484 of NZ_VWPY01000031.1, forward strand.
CCGTCGCGAAGTCCACGAGGTCGCCGCCGAGCTCCTGCGCCGTCTCCCGCAGCAGGACCGCGCGCGGGTCCGCCGTCCGGTAGACCGCGTGGCCGAAGCCCATGATCCGCTCCCCCGCCGCGACGCGGGCGCGGACCCAGGCGTCCAGGCGGTCCGGGGAGCCGATGTCGTCGAGGGCCGCGAGGGCCCGGTCCGGTGCGCCGCCGTGCAGCGGTCCCGAGAAGGCGCCCAGGGCGGCCACGACGGCGGCCGCGACGTCGGCGCCCGTGGAGGCCACGACGCGGGCCGTGAACGTCGAGGCGTTGAAGCCGTGGTCGAGCGTGGCGACGAGGTAGCGCTCGACGGCGCGCACGTGGCGCGCGTCCGCCTCGCGGCCCGCGAGCATCCACAGCCAGTTCGCGGCGGTGCCGAGGTCGGCGCGCGGCGCGACGGGGGCGAGACCGGCCCGCAGGCGGTGCAGGGCGGCCAGGACGGTCGGGGTGGCGGCGCACAGCCGCAGCGCGTCGCGGGCCCGCTGCTCCGGTCCGAGGTCGAGGACGGGCCGCATCCCCTCCTCGGCGGCGAGCAGGGACAGCGCCGTGCGCAGGCCGGTCAGGGGCGCGGCCGCCGCACCGGCCGCGGCGATCCCGGGCAGGGCGGCCAGCACGGCCGGGCCGAGGGCGCGGGCCCCGCGCACCTCGGCCGCGAAGCCGGCGTGCTCGTCCGCCGAGGGCAGGTGCCCCCGGTGCAGGAGGAACCAGCCGTCCTCGACGTCGCGGGTGCGGGCCAGCTCCACGCCGGAGTACCCGCGGTAGTGGTAGCTGCCCTCCTGGCCGAGGACGTCGCCCAGCCGGGTCTCGGTGACCACCACGCCGCGGAGCCCGGCGGGGGCGAGGGGCGGCGCGGGGCGCGCTCCCGAGGTCGTCGTGGTGGTCGTCGCCGCAGTCGTCGTCATGCCGGGACTGTCCGGTACTTGACGCGAGTCGTCAACGTTGATCGGATCAACCGTGACCACCGTCCTGACCACCGCCGAGGCCGCGCACCGCCTCGGGGTGAAGCCCCAGACGCTGTACGCCTACGTCAGCCGCGGGCTGCTCACGAGCCGGCGCCGGCCCGGGACCCGCGGCAGCGTCTTCGACGCCGACGAGGTCGACCGCCTCGCGGGCCGCGGCCGCGCCGACCGGGTGCCCACGGGCGTGGTCGAGACCGTGCGCACGGCGATCACCTCCCTCGACGGCGACGACCTGCACTACCGCGGGCACCGCGCGGTCGACCTGGCCCGCACGGCCTCCTTCGAGGCCGTGGCCCGGCTGCTCTGGACGGGCGAGCTCACCGACGGCCCGTTCGAGGCGCCCGCCGACCTCGTCGCGCTCGTGCGCCGGGCCGTCGCCGTCCTGCCGCCCACGGCCCGCCGCAGCGACCACCTGCGGGTCGGGGTCGCCGTGCTCGGGGCCGCGGACCCGCTGCGCGCGGACCCCTCGCCCGCCGCCTTCGCCCGCACCGGCGCCCGGGTCATCGCCGTGCTGACGGCCGCCCTGGCGGCGCGCGAGCACCCGACGGTGGCCGGGCGGCTGTCGTCGGCCCTGCCCGGCGCCCCGGCCCCCGAGCTCCTCGACCCCGTCCTCGTGCTGCTCGCCGACCACGGCCTGGCCGTGTCCACCCTCGCGGCCCGGGTCGCCGCGAGCGCCCGCGCGACGCCCTACTCCGTGCTCGCGGCGGGCCTGGCCGCGGCGGACGGCGACGCGCACGGGTCCGCCAGCACCGTCGCGCACCGCTTCCTCGCCGAGGCGCTCGCGGACCCCCTGGCCGCGCTGGCGGAGCGCTGGCGCGCGGGCGTCGCGGTCCCCGGCTTCGGGCACGTCCTCTACGCGACCCGCGACCCGCGCGCCGAGGCGCTGCTCGAGACCCTGCCCGACGGCGCGGTGCGCGAGGCCGTGGAGGTGCTGCGCGACGCCGTGGACGACCTCCCCAACGTGGACCTGGCCCTGGCGGCCTTCCAGCACGCCCACGGCCTGCCCGGCGACGCGGGCGAGCTGCTCTTCGAGGTGGCCCGTCTGGCCGGCTGGGTCGCCCACGGCCTCGAGGAGCTCGCCGAGCCCAGCGTCCGGTTCCGCGCCGCGGGCCTCTACACGGGTGAGCCGCCCCGCCGCTGAGCGGGTGCTGGGGGAACGCTGCGCTGCACAGGAACCCGGGGGCACCGGGCACAGGCCCGGCACAGGCGCCGGGGCGAGCGTCCTGGAGACGACCGGACCAGCCGGTCGACGCAGAGGGGAGCAGGTCGTGAGGAAGAAGATCGCGACAGCACTGGCCATCGGCGCCATCGGCATCGGGGGGCTGGCCGTGTCGGGGTCGGCGTCCGCCGCCGACGACGCCACCAGCGGGGCGCCGACGTCCCGCATCGAGGCCATCAAGGACGCGCTCGCGGGTCTCGTGGGCGACGGGTCGATCTCACAGGACCAGGCGGACGAGGTCGCCACCACGCTGGGGTCCGCGGACCTCGGCCCGGGCGGCGGGCACGGTCCCCACGGCCGCGCCGGCGGGCCCGACCTGGCCACCGCCGCCACCACGCTGAAGCTCAGCGAGGACGACCTGCGCACCGCGCTGCAGGGCGGGAAGACGCTCGCCCAGGTGGCGGCCGACCAGGACGTCGCGGTCGACGACCTCGTCGCGGCGCTGGTGGACGCGGAGAAGGCGCGCATCGCCACGCAGGTGAGCGACGGCGACCTGACCCAGGCGCAGGCCGACGAGCGGCTGGCGGACCTGACGCAGCGGGTCACCGATCGGGTCAACAGCGCCGGCCGGCCCGGTGGCCGCGGTCCGGCCGGGGACGCCCCGGCGGCCCCGGCGGCCCCGGACGCCCCGGCGGCTCCCACGGCCCCCAGCGCCTCCCCCAGCGCGACGGCTACGTCGGGGACGTGACGCGGGGCGGCGGGTCCGCCCGCCGCCCCCGCGTCACGACGGCACCGGCCAGCCCGACGGCGACGCCGATCAGCGTCTCCACCACGCGGTCCCGCAGCAGCGCCCCCACGGGCTGCGGGGCCGCCAGCTGCACCGAGACCAGCGCGAGCGGGGTGATGAACACCAGGGCCGCGCCGTAGTTGCGGGTGACCAGCAGCTCGGTCGCGGCCTGCAGCGCGACGACCACCGCGATGACCGCGGGCACGGGCAGCGACAGCTGCAGCAGGACCGCGGCGAGCACCACGCCCACGAGCGTCCCGGCGGCCCGGTGGACGCCGCGCAGCACCTGCCCCCGCAGCGACGGCGCCGACAGGGGCACGACGGCCGCGACCATGGCCCACGAGGCGTGCCCCAGGCCGCCGGCCACCGCGAGGCCGCCCGCGACCCCCACGACGAGGGCGCACCGCACGACGTGGACGACGCGCCGGTGCGCCACCCACGGCGGCGGCGGCGCGGGCGCCGGGACGGCGGGCGCCAAGACCCGCTCGAGCAGGCCCAGCAGCACGGCGAGGACCGCGGCCCCGGCCGCGACGGCCACCGCGCGCACGAGGCCCGTCGCGCTGGTCGGCACCGACCCGCAGGCCGCGACGGCGAAGACGGCGAACAGCGGGCCCGGCGGGCGCCAGTGGAACCGGTCGGACAGGGCCGCGGCGAGCGCCGCCCACAGGGCCGCGACGACGACCGCGAGCGTCAGCCGGTGCGGGCTCGTGCCGACGGCCGCCCCGGAGGCGACCGCGGCCGTGAGCACGACGCCGAGGCCCGCCTGCACCCGCCAGCGCCCGGCCACGGCGGCGCGGCCGCCGTGCACCGACGCGAAGGTCCCGAAGGTGGCGTACAGCGCCAGCTCCAGGTGCCCCAGCGAGGCCAGCACCACCAGCGACACGAGCAGGCAGCCGCCCGCGCGCACGGCGACGCGGTGCGCGCCCGGCGCCGGCTCCACGGTGAGCAGCTCCGCGACCAGGGCCGAGCCCGGGCCCCGCTCCGCGCGGTGCGATCCCACGTCCTGTCGACCTCCTCCGTCGCCGTCGGTGTGCCGTCCATGGTGGCGGACCCCGTGCGGCCCCGGACGCACAGAGTCCCCTCAGGTCCTGCCTGGGTCCCCGCGAGGTCGGGCGCCGACGCTGGGCGCAGGCACTCGGACGATGGAGGACACCCGTGGACGCGAGCACCCTGCTCCCCGCACCGCCGGCCCGGCCCGCACCCGCGGTCGACGGCCGGCGCGCGCGCCGCGACGCGACCGTGCGGCTCGCCGCAGGCACGGCCCTGTGGGGCGCGCTGCTCCTGGTCACGTGGTGGTGGGCCGCCGACGGCGGGCTGCGCGACCTCGGCGGCTGGGCCGGCGGCCTCACCTCGGTCGGGCGCTGGAGCGGCCTGACGGCCTCGCTCCTGCTGCTCGTGCAGGTGCTGCTCATGGCCCGGGTCGCCGTGCTGGAGCAGGCCTTCGGCCAGGACCGGCTCGCCCGGGTGCACCGCTGGGTCGGCTTCACCTCCTTCGACCTGCTCCTCGTCCACCTCGTGACGATCGTCTGGGGCTACGCGGCCGGGGAGGTGGGGCAGGTCCCCGCGACCACCTGGGACCTCGTCGTGCACTACCCGGCGGTGCTGCTGGCGACGGCCGCGACGCTGGCCCTGGTCGCCGTCGTGGTGACCAGCGTCCGGGCCGCCCGCCGCCGGCTGCGCTACGAGTCGTGGCACCTCGTCCACCTCTACGGCTACCTGGGCGCCGGGCTCGCGCTGCCGCACCAGCTCTGGACCGGTCAGCAGTTCCTCGCCTCCCCCGCCCGGACGGTGTTCTGGTGGGGCGCGTGGGCCGCGGCCGCGGCCGCCGTCCTCGTGTGGCGGATCGCGCTCCCCCTGCGGCGCAGCCTCCGGCACCGCCTCGTCGTGACCTCGGTGGTCCGCGAGGACACCGACGTCGTCTCCGTCTACCTGACCGGGCACGACCTGGCGGGGCTCGGCGCCGAGGCGGGGCAGTTCCTGGGGTTCCGGTTCCTCGACGGCCCCGGCTGGACCCGCAACCACCCCTACTCGCTGTCCGCGGCGCCGGACGGCCGCAGCCTGCGGATCAGCGTGCGCACCGAGGGCGACGGCGGGCAGCGGCTGCTGCGGCTGCGCCCGGGCACCCGCGCCCTGGTCGAGGGCCCGCACGGCCGGCTCAGCGCCCGGGCCCGCACCCGCCCCGGGGTCGTGCTGATCGGCGCCGGGGTCGGCGTGACGCCCCTGCGCGCGCTCGCCGAAGCCCTGCCCTACGCGCCGGGCGAGGCCGTCCTGCTGCACCGCCACCGCGGCCGGCCCCTGTTCGCCGCGGAGTTCACCGTGCTGGCCCGCGAGCGCGGTCTGCGCGTGGTGGACCTGCCGGGCTCGCGGCGTGCCGAGGGTTCCTGGCTGGGGCCGGGCACCCCGCCCGTGGACGACACCCGCGCGCTGCGGCTGCTCGTCCCCGACATCGCCGACCGCGACGTGTTCGTCTGCGGCCCCCGCGCGTGGGCGGCCGACGTCCACCGCGCCGCCACCGCCGCGGGCGTCCCCGCCGAGCGGCTCCACCTCGAGGACTTCGGAGCGTGAGCACCATGAGCACCCCCGTCCCGGAGGCCCGCCGCCGGCGGCGCCTCGTCGTCACCGGCATGAGCACCCTCACCGCGCTCGTCCTCCTCTTCGGCTACCACACCTCCACCGACCCCACCGCGAGCGCCGGGACCGTCGCGGTGGGCACCGCGGTCGCGGGGTCCGGTTCCACGAGCTCGGGTTCCACGGGTTCGGGTTCCACGAGCTCGGGTTCCACGAGTTCCGGGTCGACGGGTTCCGGTTCGGCGAGTTCGGGTTCGGCGGCGGGCACGACCACCGTCACCGGCGACGCGGCCGACACCCGCTGGGGCCCGGTGCAGGTGCGGATCACCACGGACGGCTCCACCATCACCGCGGTCGACGTCGTCGAGTTCCCGACGGGGAACGGCCGGGACCAGGAGATCAACGCCTACGCCGTGCCGGAGCTGGTGCAGGAGACCCTGAGCGCCCAGAGCGCCGACATCGACATGGTCAGCGGCGCCACGGTCACCAGCACCGGATACCTGCAGTCCCTGCAGAGCGCGCTCGACCAGGCGGGGCTGTGACCACCGCGACGGGTTCCCGGACCGTCCGCCGCGTCGCCCACGTCATGGGGTTCCCCGTGAGCCTGGCCGTCCGCGGCCGGCACGCCGACGACGCCGCCGGACGGCGCGCGTGGGAGGACGCCGTGGACTCCCTCGCCCGGGCGGAGAGCGTGTTCAGCACCTACCGGGCGGACTCGTGGATCTCCCGGCTGGACCGCGGCGAGGTGGACGTCGTCGACTGCCCGCCCGAGGTCGCGGAGGTGCTCGCCCTGGGCGACGCGGCCGCCGACGCCTCCGGCGGCGCGTTCAGCGTCCACCGCCCGCGCCGCGACGGCGGGTTCGGGCTCGACCCGAGCGGCGTCGTCAAGGGCTGGGCGCTGGAGCGGTCCGCCGCGGCCCTGCGGGCGCTGGACGAGACGGACTTCTGCCTGTCCGGCGGCGGGGACCTGTTGTGCCGCACGCTCGACCCCGCCGCGGAACCCTGGCGGATCGGGATCGAGGACCCGTTCGCGCCGCAGCGGCTCCTGGCGCGGGTCCCGGTGTCGACGGGGGCCGTCGCCACCTCCGGCACCGCCCACCGCGGCGCCCACGTCGTGGACGCGCGCACCGGCGCCGCCCCCGCGGCCGTCGCCCAGGTCACCGTCGTCGGGGCCTCCCTCACGTGGGCCGACATCGACGCGACGGCCGCGTTCGCCCTCGGACCCGACGCCGCCACCTGGCTGTCCACGCGCGCGGGCCGCACCGGCCTCGTCGTGTGGGCCGACGGCACGACCACCCCCGTACCCGACGTCCAGAGGAGCCAGTGGTGAACCAGCAGCAGCCCAGCGGATCGCGGTGGGAACCCACCGACGGCCGTTACCCGACCGAGCCCCTGCAGGGCGTCGTCGTGACCGCCCCCCGCCCCCTCGACGCGCCGCCCCCGGCCGGGTCGTGGCCCGCGGCACCTCCCACCCGCGACCCGCGCCGCCGGCACCGGCTCGTGCTGGCCGGGGCCGCGCTGGGCCTCGTGC
>NZ_VWPY01000032.1 GCF_011839805.1 Kineococcus rubinsiae
CCGTCCCGGCCACCAGACCGGCGCGCGCGGCCACGGCCAGCCCGGCGGCGACGTCCACGGCAGGGGCGCCGTCGCCACGGGCGGCGAAGAGCCCCTGCAGCGCAGCGGAGTCCACGCTCCCGCGGGCCGCGGAGGCCAGGAACCGCTCCCCGGCCGCGGTGAGCGCGGCGACTCCGGCCTCGTCGGCCGGGTCGTACCCGGCCCAGTCGGTCTGCACCTGGAGGAGCTCGCTGAGCGCCCGCCGGTCACCGCCCACGAGGCCGAGCAGGCCGGCGCGACCGTCGTCCACCCCGGCGGGGTAGCCGACCCGTCGCCACCCGGTGCCCGGCGCGAACCACACCACCCACCCGAGGAGCTCCTGCGCCGCGAGCGCGCCCAGGTGCTCGAACGGTGCCCAGTCCGGGGCCCCCGCGCAGAGGTCGATCGGCGGGGAGTGGTCCCCGGTGTCGCTGCCGTCGCGGTCCCACCCGTAGCAGAGGGCGCCCCCGTCCTCGCCGAGGACGAGGTGGGCCGCGCTGCCCCCGTGGTCGTCCAGGTGCGCGCCGGCCTCGTCGATCCACCAGACGTCGCGCACCCCGAGGCAGGCGAGCGCCGCCGAGAACGCCGCCCAGCGCGACCACATCAGGGCGGGGTCGGGGAGGTCGACCGGTTCGGTGCTCACCACAACATCCTGCCCGCCAACGGATCGGGAGCGCGGGAGGCCGGTGTCGGGACCGGCCGGGCGACCCGGGAGCGCGCACCCGGCAGACTGCCGCGCGTGAGCACCCTCGCCGACCTCTCCCTGCCGCACGCCGTGGCGGTCCCGATCCCGTTGCGCTGGTCGGACATGGACGCCTTCGGCCACGTCAACAACACGGCGTTCCTGCGCTTCTTCGAGGACGCCCGCTTCACGGCGTTCCCCGCGGCCGGCGTCGGCACCGGTGGGCAGATGTCGACCCGGGTCCTGCTGGCCGCGCGCCACGAGGTGGAGTACCGCGCGCCGCTGCTCTACGGCCGCCACCAGCTCACCATCGACATCTGGGCGACCCGGCTGGGCACCAGCAGCGTCGACGTCGCCTACCAGGCCCTCGCGCTGCACGGCGGTCAGGCGAGCGTGGCCGCGGTCGCCCGCAGCCGCATGGTCATGGTCGACGTGACGTCCGGGCGCCCGCAGGCGCTGGACGAGCAGGAGCGCGCGCAGTTCACCCCCCACCTCGGCGCCGAGGTCGAGTTCCGCGGCTGGTGAGCGCTGGGCCGGGGACGGCGGGCGAGCGGTCGCGAGGAGTTCCACCACGCCGGGCCGCGAGCGCGTGCGTAGGGTGCCGCGCATGGACTACCGCCGACTCGGCCGCACCGGCCTGCGCGTCTCCCCGCTGTGCCTGGGCACCATGAACTTCGGGCCCCGCACCAGCGAGAGCGACAGCCACACCGTCATGGACGCCGCGCACGAGCACGGCATCAACTTCTTCGACACCGCCAACGGCTACGGCAGCCACAAGGGCGAGACGGAGGAGATCGTCGGGCGCTGGTTCGCCCAGGGCGGTGGCCGGCGCGACCGGACCGTCCTGGCCACCAAGCTGTACGGCGACATGACCGACTGGCCCAACGACGGGAAGCTGTCGGCCGTCAACATCCGCAAGGCCTGCGACGCCTCGCTGAAGCGGTTGCAGACCGACCACATCGACCTCTACCAGATGCACCACGTCGACCGCGCGACGCCGTGGGAGGAGATCTGGGAGGGCATGAGCGTCCTGCGGCAGCAGGGCAAGGTCGTCTACGCGGGTTCCTCCAACTTCGCCGGCTGGCACCTCGCGGCCGCGCAGGCCAGCGCCGCCGAGCGCAAGCTGGTCGGCCTCATCAGCGAGCAGTCCCTCTACAACCTGCTCTCGCGCTGGGTGGAGCTCGAGGTGCTGCCCGCGGCCGAGCACTACGGCCTCGGCGTCATCCCGTGGTCGCCGCTGGCCGGCGGTCTGCTGGGCGGGGTGCTGGCCAAGCAGGCCGGTGGGGTCGAGGGCCGCGGCACCTCCAACGCGGCCGGCATCGAGGAGAACCGCACCGCGCTGGAGGGCTACGAGGCGTTCTGCCGCGAGCTGGGTCACGACCCGGCCGACGTCGGGATCGCGTGGTTGCTGACCCGGCCCGCGGTCACCGCCCCCATCATCGGCCCTCGCACCGTCGAGCAGCTCACGGGCTCGTTGCGTGCCCTCGACCTGACGCTGGACCAGGCGGCGCTCGACCGCCTCGACGAGCTCTTCCCGGCCCCGTTCCCGCACGGGAGCAAGCCGGCGCCCGAGGCCTACGCCTGGTGACCCCGCGCTCGGGGGTGCCGGTCGGCACCCCCGGGCGGCTCAGTCGCGGGGCGGCCGGTCGTCCCCGCGGTCCGGCCGCCCCTGCGCCGGGGCGTCGGAGCCACCGGCCTGGTCGCGCTTGACCGTGGGCCGCCGGCCCTTGATCGTCGCCTGCCGCAGCGCGGCGATCACGTCGGCGGCCGAGGTCTCGGGGACCTCGACCAGCGAGAACCGCTCGGAGATCTCGATGCCGCCGACGTCGCGGCCGTTCAGCCCCGCCTCGCCGGTGATCGCGCCGACCAGGTCGCCCGGCCGGACACCCGCGCTGCGGCCCAGGCCGATGAACAGCCGGGCCATGCCCGCCCCCGAGCGGGGCCGACCGCCCGCGCCCCGGCCCCGGGGGTCCGCACCGGAGCGCGGGGAGCCGCCGCGGTCGCGGTCGGAGCGGTCGGGGCCGGAGCGCAGCGGCACGTCGGGGATGTCCTCGTCGTCCCCGGCCGGGGCGCTGGCCTCGTGCGCGAGCTTCACGGCGGCCAGGGCGACGTCGACGACGTCGAACTCGTCGGTGAGCGCGTCCACGACCGCCCGGAAGCGGTCCAGCTCGTCCTCCAGCAGGCTCTCCCGCAGCGCCGCCCGGGTGAGCTCCAGCCGCCGGGCGCGCAGGTCGGCCACCGTGGGCAGCTTCTCCACGCTGATCCGCGACCCGGTGACGTGCTCGATGGTCTTCAGCATCCGGTGCCCGCGGGGTTCCACGAGCGTGATGGCGGTGCCCTCGCGCCCGGCGCGGCCGACCCGGCCGATGCGGTGCACGTAGGTCTCCGCCGCCGCCGGCACGTCGTAGTTCACGACGTGGGTCAGCTGGTCGATGTCGAGCCCGCGGGCGGCGACGTCGGTGGCCACCAGCAGCTCCGCCGTGCCGGCCCGCAGCCTCCCCATCACGCGGTCGCGCTGCTCCTGGCTCAGCCCGCCGTGCAGCGCCTCGGCCCGGTACCCGCGGGCGTTCAGCGTCTCCGACAGCGAGTTAACCTCCTCGCGCGTGCGGCAGAACACGATCGCCGCGGTCGGCGCCTCCAGGTCCAGGACGCGACCCAGGGCGGCCGGCTTGCTGGCGCGGGGCACGACGTAGGCGGTCTGGCGGACCAGCGGCCCCTCCCCGGACGCCGGCCGCTCGCGCGCGATGGCCAGGCGCACGGGGTCGCGCAGGTAGCGGCGGGCCAGGGCGTCGAGGCGGCGCGGCATGGTCGCCGAGAACATCACCGTCTGCCGCTCGGCCGGCGTCTCGTCGAGGATGGCCTCGAGGTCCTCGGCGAAGCCCATGTCCAGCATCTCGTCGGCCTCGTCCAGGACGACGGTGGTGAGACCGCCCAGGCGCAGGGTGGAGCGCTGCAGGTGGTCCAGCGCCCGGCCGGGGGTCGCGACGACGACGTCGACGCCGCCGTCCAGCGCCCGCAGCTGCCGGCCGATGGGCTGCCCGCCGTAGACCGGGACGACCCGGGTGCCCAGCCCGCGGCCGTAGCGGTAGAAGGCCTCGGCCACCTGGATGGCCAGCTCGCGGGTGGGCACGAGGACCAGGGCCGCCGGGTCCCGCTCCGTCCGGCCGGCGGGCAGCCGCTGCAGCACGGGCAGCGCGTAGGCCGCGGTCTTGCCGGTGCCCGTGGCCGCCTGCCCCTGCAGGTCCCTGCCCTCGATGAGCGGCGGGACCGCCTCGCGCTGGATCGGGGTGGGCTCCTCGTAGCCCAGGCCGGTCAGCACGCTCAGCAGCTCGGGACGCAGGCCCAGCGCGGCGAAGGTGCCGCCGTCGTCGTCCGCCGGCGGGGTGGTCTCTGCGGGGCTGGTCACCGGGACATCCTGCCGCCCGGCGCCCCGCCGCGTGCGACGCGGGCTCCCGCGCCGCTCGCCGGACCGGGCGCGGGAGCCGGTTCGGCGGGCTGCGCACCGCTCCCGCTAGGACCGGCGCTCACGCGGCGCGATGGCGCTGCTCCGTCCGGGGCGCTGTCCGCGGCCCACCGCGGTCCGGCTTGCACCCCGCTCGCCCTCATCCCTACCCTCACGTAAGGGTAGAGTTGACCGTCAGGTGAGGGAGGGCGGTGCGCACAGCGCACCCTCCGGGGAGAGGTGGCGTGGGTCCGACCGCGAGGCACACCGGTGAGCCGACCCGTGCCGTCCCGACGCCGGACCGACCGGACCCGACGAGCCGGCACGGCGCGGCCCCGGTCGAGGACCGGCGGGCGAACCTCGCCCAGGCGTTCGACCCGCGCAGCAACGCGCTGAACGTCCTGCGGCTGCTGTTCGCGGGAACGGTGGCCCTCGCGCACACGCTGCTGCTCGGGTTCGGGTACCAGCCCCTCACCGGTTCCACCGACCTCGGCAGCCTCGCGGTCGACGGCTTCTTCGTCCTCAGCGGTTTCCTGGTCGCCCGCAGCTACCTGCGGCTGGACTCGTTGCGCCGCTTCGCCTGGCACCGCGCGCTGCGCATCCTCCCGGGTTTCTGGGCCTGCCTCCTGGGCACCGCCCTCGTCGTCGCCCCCCTGCTCGCCGTGCTCGCCGGGCGACCGGCGGCGTCGGTGTTCTCGGGCGAGGACTCCGCCGGGTCCTACCTGGGTTCCAACGCGCTGCTGGTGATGCGCCAGTTCGGGATCTCGGGGCTGCCCGGCGAGGCCGCCGTGCACGACCAGCTCGACGGGTCGCTCTGGACGCTGTTCTTCGAGGCCGGGTGCTACGCGCTCGTCGCGGTCCTCGGGGTCCTGGGTGTCCTGCAGCGCAGGCGCTCCCTCGTCCTGGGGCTGTGCGTCGCGCTGTGGGCGCTGACCGTCGCACCGCTGGTGGGGGTGCCGGTGCTCGAGCACCCGCTGCTGCAGGCGCTGCACGCCGGTGACGTGCTGCGCTTCGGGCTGATGTTCCTGCTCGGCTCCGCGGGTCACCTCTTCGCCGACCGCGTCCCGGTCCGGCGCCTCCTGGCCCTGCTCGCCCTCGGCCTCCTCGCCGCCGGGCTGTTCCTGCTCCCCGACCGGATGCCGGCCGCCCCCGCCTCCGCCTACCTCTGCCTGTACGCCGTCGTGCGCCTGCCGTGGCGGTGGAACCCGCGCTGGGACCTGTCCTACGGCGTGTACGTGTGGCACTGGCCCGTCGCCCTGGTGCTGGTCGCGCTCGGCGCGAGGGGTCTCACGACCGTCCCCTTCGTCCTCGCCGGCCTGGCCGTCACCGCGGCCGTCGCCGCGGCCTCGTGGAACTTCGTGGAGAGGCCCGCGTTGAGCTGGAAGGACGCCGCGTGGGTCACCCGCGCAACGCCCCGACCGCACACCCGGACACGACCGTGATCCCCGCCGCGCCCCCGGGCGCGGCAGACCACGCGCTGCCTGCAGTGCGACCACCCGAGGAGCAGAGCATGGACGACGTCCGAGGTGACGCCGACGTGGCGGGAACGACCGGGGTCACGGCTCCGCCGCCGCCCTTCCGGGCCCCCTCCCCCCGGAGCTCCGCCGAGTCCGCGCCGGTCGGCTCACGGCTGCGCGTCCTGGTCCTGGGGGTCGGATGGGACCGCCCCGGCGGCCTGAACCGCTACGTCCAGGACCTGCACCGGGCGCTGTCCGGGCGAGGCGGCGCCCGTCCCGGCAGCCGCAGCGCGGTCCGCACCGTCGTCCTGGGACCCGCGGAGGACGCGCCGCACGACGTCACCGAGGCGGCCGCCGACACCCGCCCCCTGCCGGTCCGGCTGCGCTCGTTCGACCGCACCGCGCGGCACTGGGGCGCCGACTGCGACGTCGTCGACGTGCACTTCGCCTACCTCGCCTACCTGCCCGTGGTCGTCGGCGCCCTGCGGCGCAAGCCCCTGGTCGTGCACTTCCACGGCCCCTGGGCGGGCGAGAGCCAGGAGGCGGGCGAGCGCAGCGGGCTCGCGCTGCGCGTCAAGCGGTCCCTCGAGCGCGCGGTCTACACCCGCGCCCACCGCCTCGTGGTGCTGTCCGAGGCCTTCGCCGAGCTCCTCGTGCGCGAGTACGGGGTGGACCCGGCGCGGGTGAGCGTCGTGGCGCCCGGGGTCGACCTGACCGCGTTCACACCCGGCCGGGAGGCGGCCCGCCGCCGGCTCGGCCTCGAGGCGGGACGCCGGGTCGTCTTCGCCGCCCGCCGCCTGGTCCCCCGCGTCGGCCTGGACGTGCTGGTCGAGGCCTGGGCGCGCCTGCCGCGCCGCCCCGACGACCTGCTCCTCCTCGCGGGTGAGGGCCCCGAGCTCGACGCGCTCACCGACCTCGTGCGGAGTCTCGGCCTCGAGGACTCGGTGCGCCTCCTGGGCCGGATCGGTGAGGCGGAGCTCGTCGACCACTTCCGCGCCGCGGACCTGTCCGTGATGCCCTCCCGGTCCCTGGAGGGCTTCGGTCTCAGCGCCGTGGAGTCCCTGGCGTGCGGGACCCCGGTCGTCGTCACCGACGTCGGTGGCCTGCCCAGCGTGGTCCGCGGCCTCGACGCCTCGCTCGTGGTCGCGCCGGGCGACGCCGACGCCCTCGCTGCGCGGCTCTCCAGCGCCCTGGCCGGGGACGTGCCCGACGCCGACGCCTGCCGGCGTCACGCCGAGGGCTTCTCCTGGCGGCGCGCGGCCGACCACCACGAGCGCATCTACGCCGAGGCGTTCCAGGCCGCGACAGGGACGCGGTAGCGGCACCCGCTCCCGGCACCTGCTCCCGGCGCCTCATCCGGGGCGTCGCCTGTGGGCCACGCACCCGGCGCGCCCGCCGGCATCGCGGACGCATCCAGCCTGCGAGGGACCGCCGGCTCCAGCAGACGCATCCTCAGGACCCAGATCCACCACAGTCGACGCACAGCTCGGGAGGCGACAAAGGAGGTGCCGGAACGCTCCGGCCACACCGGACGGGGAACACGATGAAGATCAACAAGAGGAACATCGCCGCGGGCACCATCGGTGCCGTCGCCGCCAGCGGGCTGGGGCTGGTCATGCTGGGCGCACCGCTGGCCTCCGCCGCGACCAGCACCACCGATGGCAGTTCCTCCACGGCCACGACCGCGACGGGCGTGAGCGGGCGCCTGCAGGCCATCACCGATGCGCTGAAGGGCCTGGTCACCGACGGCACCTTGACCCAGCAGCAGGCGGACACCGTGGCGAGCACCCTGGGCTCCTCCGACGCCCTGCGAGGGGGGCGCGGCGGCGGGCGGGGCCTCGACCTGGACGCAGCAGCCACCGCGATCGGCATCAGCGCCGACGACCTGCGCACCGCGCTGCAGGCCGACGGCGCCACCCCGGCCACGGTCGCGGCCGCGCACGACGTCGACGAGCAGACCCTCGTCGACGCTCTGGTCGCGGCGGGCAAGACGCGGGCGCAGCAGGCCGTCACCGACGGCCGCCTCACCCAGGCGCAGGCGGACCAGCGCATCGCCGATCTGCCCGCTCGCGTGGCCACCGCCGTCGACGCCGAGTTCACCGGCGGGCACGGCGGCTCGCGCGGCGACGACAGCGACTCCACCAGCGGCTCCACCAGCAGCTCCGCGAGCGCCTCGACCAGCAGCTCGACGAGCACCAGCAGCACCTGAGACAGGCTGCTGCGTTCACCTCTGCGCCGACCCGCCATCGGGTCGGTGCAGGGCGGAGCCCGCTCAGCCTGCAGCGGCCGCTGAACCGGCCGACCCCCCGCACCTGAGGACCGGCGGTCCACTCCCTCCCCCGCTCAGGTGCCGCGGCACCCGAGTCCACTCCCCGAGGCTGGTAGCTGATGTCCAGAGAACCGTCCGTGCCGACCCACCGACAGGAGCGGTCGACGTGACCTCGCACCCTGGACGACGCGCTGGGTCCGTCGCGGTGTCCATCGCCCGCCACGGCCGCCGCTTCACGGGAGCGGTCCTGATCGTCGCGGCGGTCGTCGGGATCGGCGTGGGCGTCGCCGCCCCGGAGATCAGCCCGGTCGCCCCGGCCACCGTCACGGCCGCCGCCGTCCCTGCCGCCGTCGACGACACCCCGACGGCCACCCCTCTGGATGCGCGCACCGACCGCGGTCGAGACGGCAGGGGCCAGGACGGCGTCGGCCGGATCACCGTCACCGACGGCGGCCAGCAGAACGCCGGGCCGGGGCGTGGCGGAAATGGTGGTCGGCGGTGACACCTTCCCGACACGCTCACCCCCACACCGGAGCTACCAGGCCCGGGCGGACCACCGCAGGCCCTGGTCGCCGGCTGGATCCCTCGACCCTGCTCTTCCTCATCTTCGCCGGAGCGGCCTCGGTCGCCTGGTGGCCGATCCTGCTCACCTTCGCCGGGCCGCAGCCGTTCCCGTCCCAGCCGCCGGCGTGGGCGCCGCTGACCGCTCACGTGTCCGGCATGCTCGCCGGGTACGGCGTCCTGGTCATGATCGCGTTGATGTCGCGTGCTCCCGCCCTGGAACGCGGCGTCGGCGCTGACGTCCTGGCCCGCTGGCACGGCGTCGGTGGACGCATCGTCGTCACCCTCGTCCTGGTCCACGCCTGGGCGGCGGTGCTCACCTGGAGCCAGTCGCGCGGCGAGGGTCCACTGCTGTCCTCCTGGCAGGTGCTGCACCTGCCGGACCTGATGACCGCGACCCTCGGCACGCTCCTGCTGCTCACCGTCGCCGCGGTCTCTGCCCGCTCCGCGCGACGACGCCTGTCCTACGAGACCTGGCACGGACTGCACCTGCTGACCTACGTGGCCATCGGGCTGTCCTTCGCCCACCAGCTCGCCGGTCCCGACTTCACCGGTCACCTGTGGCTGCAGATCGTGTGGAGCCTGCTGTACGCCGAGGTCTTCGGCCTCCTGCTGGCCCACCGCGTCATCGCACCCCTGCGCCAAGGCGTCCGGCACCGCCTGCGCGTCGATGCCGTCCTCCCGCTCGCACCGGGCGTGGTCAGCATCGTCGTGGCCGGCGAGCACCTCGAGGAGCTGCACGCCGAACCGGGGCAGTTCTTCCGCTGGCGCTTCCTCACCTCCCCCACCTGGCGCAGCGCCCACCCCTTCTCCCTGTCCGCTGCGCCCACCGGTCATCACCTGCGCATCACCGTCAAGGCTCTCGGCGGCGGCAGCACCCTCCTGCAGCACATCCCCGTGGGAACACGTGTCCTGGCCGAGGGGCCCTACGGCGCGATGACCGCTGCCGCCCGCACCCGCCGCCACGTCCTGCTCATCGCCGGCGGAGTGGGCATCACGCCCCTGCGGACCCTGCTCGAGACGCTGCCGGTCCTGCCCGGCCAGGACCTCACCCTGCTCTACCGAGCCCGCAGCACGGCCGAACTCCTCTTCCGCGACGAACTGGACGCGATCGCTCACCACCGCAGCGTCCGAGTCCGCTACCTCCTCGGCGCCGACCGCAGCAGCCTGACCGCCCCTGGACTGCAGCGCCTGGTCCCCGACATCGCCGAACGCGACGTCTACCTCTGCGGACCACCGAACCTCGCCGACACCGTCCGGCGGACCTTGGCGGAGCTGAACGTTCCCGACCGTCAGGTGCACGAGGAGCGCTTCGCCTTCTGAGGAGGTCGCCGACCGGGCGGGAGGGAACCAGGCGGGACACAATCGTCGTCGCCCGTCCGTCCGGCACTGCGTCAGGCGGCCCCGTCCAGTCCCCGAGCTCGAAGGCGGCCCCGACATGGAGAGCCCCTCCCTGATCGCCACGTGCTGGACCACGTCCGGCACCGCTCGACCCCTCGATGCCTCCGAGGTCGCTTCCTGCTCCCCGCAGGAGCGCGTCGAGGCGGTCGCCGCCGGCGGCTGGGCCGGGCTCGGCTTCGCCCACGAGGACCTGGCCGCCATGCGGGAGGGACCAGGGTTCCCCCGCGTCGCCCGGGCTGCGCGCGATGCTGGGCTGGCGCACGTCGAAGTGGAGCTGATCACCGACTGGTGGCTGGGTGAGGAGTCCTGGCGCGAGCGGTGGGACCTGCTGCTGGAGGCGGCCGATGCCTTCGACTCCCCGTTCATCAAGGCGGGCACTGCGTTCAGCGAGCCCTGGACGGACCTGTCGGGTCTCGTCGGACCGCTGCGCCGGCTGGCCGTGGAGGCGGGTCAGCGTGGGGTGCGCGTGGCCTTGGAGCCCCTCCCGTTCTCCATGGTCGGTTCGGTCCCCGCCGCAGCCGACCTCGTCCGCGCTGTCGACCACCCGGCCGCAGCGCTGGCCGTGGACTACTGGCACGTCTTCCGCGCCGGAACGTCGCTGGACGAGCTGACGGCCTCCCTGACCCTGGACCTGGTCGCCGCGGTCGAGCTCAACGACGCCGACGCCGAGCCGGTCGGGACCCTGTTCGAGGACACCCGGGACCGCCGTCGCTACTGCGGTGAAGGCGCCCAGGACGTACCGGGTTTCATCCGCGTCCTGGAGCAGCTGGGCTACCGGGGCCCGTGGGGCGTCGAGATCCTCTCCGACGAGCACCGCGCCGCGCCGCTGGACGAGGGACTCGCCCGAGCGCGGTCCACCACGCTGCGCTGCTTCGAGGCGGCGCGGGCCTGAGCCCTCGCCGCCTCGTCGCTCACCAGCTCGTGCCTCAGCCCCCGATGTCGTCGGTGCGGTGCCGGGTGGCGTAGGCGTCCAGGGCCGCGCTGACGGCGGCGGTGTCCCAGCCCTGGCTGAGCGCCCGGTGCAGGAGCTCGCTCTGCGACAGGGGGGTGAGCCCGTCCACGTTCGGGTCCAGGTCGAGGTTCGTCGGGAAGGGGTAGCCCTCGCTCGCGGCGGTGACGGCGTGGGCGAGCAGCGCCGGGTCCAGGCCGGCGGCCTGGCGGGCGGCGAGGGCGGGGTAGACGGCCTTGGCGGTCTTGACCCGGTCGACGGTCTCCATCGCCCGCCCGAACGCCGAGGACACCTGCAGGAGGTTCGCGACGCGCTGGACGTCGGCGGACACGTTGGACCCGGCGCCGTGGAAGAGGGCGGGGTTGAAGAACGCGGCGTCGCCCTTGCGCAGCGGCAGCTGCACGTGGTGCTCGGCGAAGTAGGCGCGGAACTCCGGCCGGCGCCAGGCCAGGTAGCCCTGCGGATACTGGTGGGAGTAGGGCAGGTACAGCGTCGGGCCGCTCTCCACAGGCATGTCGCTGTGTGCCACGGCGCCCTGCAGGGTGAGGACCGGGGACAGCAGGTGGACGTGGCGGGGGTAGCGCGCCGCCACGGCGTTGGACAGGAACCCGAGGTGGTAGTCGCGGTGCGGGTCCTGGGCCTTGCCCCCGGGGCGGACGACGTTGACCTGGGAGGTGACCTGGTAGCCCGGCCCGAGCCAGGCCGTGGAGATCAGCGCGAGGACGTCGTTGGCGTAGTAGTCGACGAAGGCGTCCGGGTCGGCGACGGCGAGCTTCTCCAGCGCGTTCCAGACCCGGTCGTTGGCGCCGGCCTTCGCGAAGTGGTCGCCCTTGGCCGTTCCATCGGCCTTCTCGCGGGCGATCATCGCGTCGAAGGCGGCGGTCACGCGGTCCACGACACCCAGATCGGGGAAGGCCCCGCGCAGGACGACCACGCCGGGGCCGTCGGTGAGCGCCCGGACGAGTTCACCCTCGACGGCCTCGCGGCCCGCCTCGTCGACGACGGCCTCGCGCAGCCGGGCCGCGTCGTAGATCAGCACGTCCTGCGCGACCTCGACGGCGTGCGGGTAGTCGGCCAGGTCCGTGGTGCGGTCCAGCAGCCTCGCGAACTCCGCGACGTCGCAGTCGCTCTCGCGGAAGCGGTGGGGCGTCGTCGTGGTCGTCGTCGTCGAGCTCACGGTGATCTCCTCGTCAGTGGTCGTGGTCGGTGCGTGCTGTCGACGGTAGGCACCCGTGAGTCCGTCGTGGCATCGTGAACGCATCACGTTCGCATCAGGGGGACTGCGTGGCTCACGAGTACCGGGTGCGGGAGATCGCGCAGCAGTCGGGCCTGAGCACCGCCACGGTCGACCGCGTGCTGCACGGGCGTCCCGGGGTGCGTGCCGGCACCGTCGCCGCCGTGCACCGTGCGATCGCCGACCTGGAACGTCAGGCGTCGCAGCTCGGGGTGAGCGGCCGCACCTTCCTCGTCGACGTCGTCGTCCTCGCGCCACCGCGGTTCACCCGGGCGCTGCGATCGGCCTTCGAGGCCGAGCTCCCCTCCCTGCGACCCGCGGTCGTCCGGGCCCGGTTCCACTTCCGCGAGGAGGGGCACCCCGAGGACCTGGTCGAGGTGCTGGACAGCATCGCCCGCAAGGGATCGAGCGGCGTGGTGCTGAAGGCGCCGGACGTCCCCGCCCTCGTGGAGGCGGTGTTCCGGCTGGAAGAGCGCGGCACCCCCACGATCACCTTCGTCACCGACGTCCCGACGAGTCGCCGCGTCGCCTACGTCGGCATGGACGACCGCGCCGCCGGCGCGACCGCCGCCTACCTGCTGAACGCGGTCGCCCCGAACTCCGGTGGCGTGCTGGTCTCGCTGAGCCGCAGCAGCTTCCGGGGTGAGGGCGACCGGGAGGTCGGTTTCCGGCAGGCCCTGCGCGAGATGGCTCCGGACGTCCCCGTCCACGTCGTCGAGGGCGCCGACGGCCTCGACGCCTCCACCCTCTCGACCGTGACGTCCGCGTTGTCCCGCGGTCCGGTGATCGACGCGGTGTACTCCGTCGGCGGCGGGAACCGCGCCGTGCTCGACGCCTTCGACGACGCCGGCCGGACGGTTCGGGCGTTCATCGCGCACGACCTCGACGCCGAGAACGTGGCGCTGCTGCGGGAACGCCGGCTGACGGCCGTGCTGCACCACGACCTGCGGGCGGACGTGCGACGCCTGTGCCGTGCGGTGATGCAGGCGCAGGGTGCGCTGCCCGGGCGCCCCCGGTCGCACCCCTCCCAGATCCACGTGATCACGCCTTTCAACGAGCCGGCCGGCCTGGTGGAGGACGACTGACCGCCGGCCCGGCAGCCCGTCGGGGGGACCACCGCCCGCCTCGTCGGACGTGGGCAGCGGACCGGTGTTCCGCCCTCACAGGAAGAGCACAAGCGCTTCAGGTGGGAGGAACAGTCGCTCCGGTCGTACTAGGGGTTGTTCATCTGCCCTTGACCTGAAGGACACCCCGTGACCCCCTTCGTCCTCTACGCAGCCGACCTCGTCGGCATCGTCGTCCTCGTCTTCGGCCTGTTCCTGCCCCGCCACCGTCGTCCCGAACTCGTCGTCGCCTTCCTGACGACGAACATCGGCGTGCTGGCGGTGTCCTCGGCCCTGGCCAGCAGCACGATCGGCGCCGGACTCGGCCTGGGCCTGTTCGGGATCCTGTCGATCATCCGGCTGCGCTCGGAGGAACTGGCCCAGCACGAGGTGGCCTACTACTTCGCCGCCCTCGCCCTGGGGCTCCTGGGCGGGCTGAACACCGCCGCGAACGGCATCGACCTGGCCCTGATGGCCGCGGTCCTGGCGGCCGTGGCGATCGGCGACCACCCGCGGGTCTCCCCGCGAACCCGCTCCCAGCAGCTCCTGCTGGACCGCGCGCACACGAGCGAGGACGCCCTGCGCCTCCACCTGAGCGTCCTGCTGGACGCAGCCGTGCTCTCCACGAAGGTGGTGCGCACCGACCTGGTCAACGACACCACCCTCGTCGACGTCCGCTACCGGACGAGTCCACGGACACCACCAGCCTCGGTCGCCGGCCCCACCACGACCGCCGCGACCCCCGAGGCGGCTCGGACCGGGGTGCTGCGGTGACCGCGACGACGGCGCACCGCACCACCAGCGGGACGGTGGGGACCGCCGGCCGCGGTGTGGGGCAGCTCCCGGCGGTGGGCCTGGCCGAGCTGGTCGAAGAGGCCGAACTGCTGACCCGCGTCGACCGCAAGTACGTCATCGACGCCGGCACGCTCGAGTCGCTGCTGGCTGACGTCCCCAGCGGTACCCGGGTCCTGGAGATCGGGGGCCGACGCGACTTCGCCTACGTCTCGACCTACCTCGACACCCCTGACCTGCTCAGCTTCCACAGCTCGGGCCGCTCCCGGCGTCGCCGGTGGAAGGTCCGCGAGCGCACCTACCAGGACACCGGCGGCAACTGGCTGGAGGTCAAGACCACCGGCCCCCGCAGCCAGACCGTCAAGCAGCGTCTGGCCCACCCCGGCGCGGTGCGCGACGGGCTGTCGAGCGATGGTGTGGCCTTCGTGAGCGGCATCATCGGCGACAGTCCAGCCCGGTCCCTGCACCCCGTGCTCGTCACGTCCTACCGGCGCACCACGCTGCTGCTGCCGACGTCAGGAACCCGCGTGACCGTCGACGTCGACCTGGGCTGGACCTCCCTGCAGACCGGGCGCGACCTCGAGCGCGGCCGGCTCGCCGTCGTGGAGACCAAGACCGGATCCACCCCCTCCCCCGTCGACCGCCTGCTGTGGGCCCACGGTCACCGACCGGTCCGCATCTCCAAGTACGGCGCCGGGATGGCCGCCCTGCACCCCGAACTGCCCCGGCTGAAGTGGCACCGGGCCCTGGACCGTCACCTGTCGTGCCCGAGCACACCCCTCCGACGAGGAGTCACCCCATGACCCGCCGCACGCTCCGCCACCGCCTCGCCACCTCCGGCGCCGCCGCCCTGCTGGTCGTCGGTCTCGCGGCCTGCTCGGGGACGGCCGACGACGAGACGGCCGGCGCAGCGGCTACCGGCGCCGCAGCCGTGGACGCCACGACCGTCTCCTCGACCGTCCCCACCCTGGCCGACACGCACGCCGACGCGGACGACGGGGCCTACGACGCCGCCGGCGCCACCGCCGTCACGCTGGCCGACGGCGCCAGCACCGTCGAGGGGTCGGGCGCGGTCGTGGACGGCGACGTCGTCACGATCTCCGACCCCGGGACGTACACGGTCTCCGGCACCCTGACCGACGGCCAGGTCGTCGTCGACAGCGCCGGCGACGGCGAGGTCGTGCTCGTCCTGGACGGCGTCGACATCACCTCCGCCAGCACGTCACCGCTGGTCGTGGCGGCCGCCGACGAGGCCGTCGTGGTCCTGGCCGACGGTTCCACGAACTCCCTGGCCGACTCCGCCGCCTCCTCCGCGGACGACGAGGCGGACGACGCCCCGAACGCCACCCTGTTCTCGATGGCCGACCTGACCATCGCCGGGACCGGTGCCCTCGACGTCACCGGCGCTAGCGCCGACGGCATCACCGGCAAGGACGGCGTCGTCATCCTCTCGGGCACCATCACCGTGAACGCCGTCGACGACGGCATCCGCGGCAAGGACTACCTCGTCGTCGAGGACGGCGACGTCACCGTCCAGGCCGGCGGCGACGGCCTGAAGTCCGACAGCGACACGGCCGGCGAGCTGGGCTGGATCCTCGTCGACGGCGGGACGGTCACCACCTCCGGGGAGTCCGACGGCGCCGACGCGGTCGGCGCGGTCTACGTCACCGGCGGCACCGTGACGGTCCCCCCGTCAGGGGAGGGCCTCGAGGCCGCGGTCATCACCGTCACCGGGGGCACCGTCGACGTCACCGCCTCCGACGACGGCCTCAACGCGACGAACGGCAGCGTCGCCGGTGGGGGCGAGGACGCCGAAGACGGTGTGCTGGTGACGATCAGCGGCGGCACGGTCCTCGTCGACGCGGGCAGCGACGGCATCGACTCCAACGGCTCGGCCACGGTCAGCGGCGGCACCACCGTCGTCGCGTCGTCGGCGGGCGGGGGTGGCAACGGCGCCTTCGACGTCAACGGCACCCTGACCGCCCCGGCCACCGTCACCACGCAGGCGGGCAGCGTCACCGCCGGCCAGCTGGTCGCCGTGGTCGACGCCGACGGTGCCGTCGTGGCGAGCTTCGTCCAGCCTGGTGACGGCTCGGTCGTCGTCGCCTCCACCGGCTTCGTCGCCGGGCAGAGCTACTCGGTGTACTCCGGGACCAGTGCGGCGACGACCGCGACCACGCTCGACGGCCTCACCCAGGTGGCCACCCTGACCGCCGCCGAGCCGGGGTTGACGGCCGCTGGTGGCGGTGGGGGCCGCGGCGCCGCCGGCGGTGGGCCCGGCGGTGGACGTCAGGCACCGGCCGGGACAGCCGCCGTCGCGACCACCTGAGGACACCCGCCGCAGCCACGGGCGCATCGGTACCCCGAACCGCACCCGCGCCCCGTGCTCTCCGCCCCCGTCAGCGGAGGATGACTCCGCCGGCACGGATCGCCTCCACCAGCCTCGATGGCGCGACGACGGTTCACGGCGCGGGGCTGTCACCGTCGCCGGGACCGCCGCGTTCGCGACCCCGGTGGTCGCGTGTGGACGCTCAGCGGATCAGCGACGACAGCGGACCCCGGCCTGTGCGCCTCCGTGGGGGGCCGGTCGAGCAGCCACCGTCACCACGTCGACGACTGGGCTGCTGGGACGAGCAGGTGCGTCGACTGGTCCGCGAGGTCGCCGACGTGGTGACGGTTGCGGCCGCGGCCTCGGCGTGATCCCGGACGTGGTGTTCCCCGGGGTCCCGGGTACACCACCGGGACTGCTGGGACGGCAGGCCTGGAGCCGCACCTCCCGTTGTCCGACCGGCGCCGACACGACCCTGGTCAGGACGCAACAACGGCCCTGACCTGCACGAGTGTTAGTCAGGGCCGTGACTGTCGCTGTCTCAACGAGTGTCCGGAGGGGGACTCGAACCCTGCCGTCGCCGAGCCGCCACGGACGTGCGCCTCACCGAGCCTTGTGTGACGTCGGCGAACCTGCGAACGGTGCCGGTCTCAATGCACGACCAGCGCCAGCCACGTGGGCGGTGTGGACCGATGACCGACGACCAGCGGTCACTACTCCGGGCCGCGCCAAGGCGCGCTCATGCAGCTGAACGCGCGAAGGCGCGCTCAGGCCGCTGGCCGCACGCCAGGTAGCCGGCGCGCACTTCTTGTCATCGCCGTTCGTTTGGTGTTAGGTGAGGCTCACCTGTCCCTGCGGTCCGCGAGGTTCCCTTGTCCCTGTCTTCGACCCTGGTGCTGGGTCTCATCGCCGGGGGAACCATCCTCCTGGGTCTGCCGCTCGGGCGGTTGCGCCGGCCAGCGCCCGGCTTGCGCGTCCTGCTGAACGCCACGGCGATCGGCGTCCTGCTGTTCCTCCTCTGGGACGTCCTCTCCGCAGCCTGGGAGCCGCTGGACGCGGCACTGGGTGCCCTGGGCCAGGGCGAGGGCGGCGCCGGGCCCGCGGTCGGCTACGGCGCGCTCTTCGCCGTCGGACTGGCCGCCGGGATGTTCGCCCTGGTGGGCTACGAGGCGTGGATGCGCAGCCGCTCCGCTCCCTCCGCACGGCGGTTCGGGCCCGGCGCGATGACCGCGGGTGAGCTCCGTGGGTCGACGACACCGCCGGCTGTCGCCGGCAGTCCGGCGCGCCAGCTGGCGTTCCTCATCGCCGTCGGCATCGGCCTGCACAACTTCGCGGAAGGCCTGGCGATCGGGCAGTCAGCCGCCACGGGAGAGATCGCCCTCGCGACCCTCCTCGTCGTCGGCTTCGCCCTGCACAACGCCACCGAGGGCTTCGGCATCGTCGCGCCCCTGGCGGCCGAGGGCGAGCGGCCCAGCTGGGCGCTGCTGGCCCTCCTCGGCCTCATCGGCGGCGGCCCGACCTTCGTGGGAGCAGCGCTGGG
Source organism: Kineococcus rubinsiae (assembly GCF_011839805.1). Classification (GTDB taxonomy): domain Bacteria; phylum Actinomycetota; class Actinomycetes; order Actinomycetales; family Kineococcaceae; genus Kineococcus; species Kineococcus rubinsiae. The sequence goes on from NZ_VWPY01000032.1 coordinate 17,778, forward strand.
GCACGGCTTCACGAGCGAGCCCGTCAGCGTCGCCTTCCTCACCCTCGCCGCGGGTTCCATCCTGTACGTGGTCGTCCAGCTCATGCCGCTGGCGGCCAAGGCGAAGCGTCCCACCCTCCTCGGCTGCGGGCTCCTCCTGGGACTGCTCGCCGGTTTCGCCACCGACGCCGTCGTCACCGCCGCCGGCGTGTGAGAGCCGCCGCCGGCCCCCGCGATCCCGGCCCAGCGACGCCCGGTCAGCGGCGGTGCCGGCGGAGGACCGGAGGCGCACTGCAGACGCCGACACCGAGCATCACCAGCACCGTCACCGGAGGCAGCCACCACACCGGCAGTCCCGCCGCACGACCGCCGGTGATGACCAGCAACATCGCGGCGATTCCCGCGACCATGCGCCAGTCGTCACCGATGACGAGGTCCCGGACGACGTCGAGGACCACCCGCAGCGCCCTCACGACCCCACCCGCGCGGCCGCGTCCACGCGCGGGGTCCGCGCACCGAGCACCAGGGTGTAGCCGACGGCGACGCACGCGGTGAACACGACGAGCACCGGCAGGGCGGCGTCGGCACCGGGCCAGACCACCCCGGCACCCTCGCCGCTCCAGAACATCCCGAAGCTGGTCAGCAGCACACCGACGACGAACTTCAGCTGGTTCTCCGGCACCCGCGACAGCGGGCCCCGGACGACGAGGCCGGCGAGAGCGACCACGACGACCGCCGCGGACGCCCCGATCGCCGCCAACCCGATGCGCCCGGCGTTGGCACCGAAGGTCAGGACGATGAAGACCACCTCGAGGCCTTCGAGGAGGACGGCCTTGAAGCAGAGCGTGAACGCGTAGACGTCGACGGTGGACGAACTGCTGGTCGCCTGGGACCGTGCCGCCTCCGCCTGCGCCGCGAAAAGGGCCGACTCGTCGTGCAGGGCCTTGCGCCCGGCGGCCCGCAGGACCGCCTTGCGCAGCCACTGCAGCCCGAAGACCAGCAGCAGCGCGCCCACGACGACGCGGACCGCTTGCAGGGGGACCACCGTCAGCGCCGGCCCCAGGACCGCCACGAGCACCGCCAGCGCGGCGAGGCCCGCGAGGACGCCGAGTCCGCTGGAGCGCCAGCCCCGCGTCACCCCCACGGCGAGGACCACCGTCAACGCCTCGACGGCTTCGACGGTGCAGGCCAGGAAGACGGAGAGGAAGAGCGCGGAGGTCGCGGTCACGGGTGCTCCGGGCTCCGTGCGGGTGGCATCCCGGTCATCCCCGGTCCGCTTCGCCGTCGCCAGGCCGGGACTCGGTCGCGAAGCGGGCGGACGACGGGGACGGCGCAGCGCGGCGCACCGGCAGGTCCACGCCGGCAGCCCCGAAAGGCACACCCTCCACCTGCCCCTGCACGTCGCCGCGCCTCACCGCCAGGTACGCCACGAGGGCGAGGATCACGACGAGGGCGACGAGGGTCACGGGGCCGTCTCCGAAGCCGACACCACCACCGACGGAGGGTTCCTTCGCCAGCCAGTCGGCGAAGGAGGCCCCCAGCGGGCGGGTCAGCACGTAGGCCACCCAGAACGTCGCGACCGGGTTCGCCCCGAGTCGCCACGCCACGAGTGGAACCGCGATGGCCGCAGCGAAGAGCAGACCCGAGGGCAGGAAGCCGAGGTGCATCGTCAGCCCGGTCAGGTCCCCGACGGCCGTGCCCAGCGCGAAGGTGGCGACGACGGTGGCCCAGTAGAACCGCTCCCGGCGCGCGGTCGTGATGCTGTGGATGTCGAGGGTGCCCTCGCTGCGCCGCCACCAGGCGAACAGGACGATCACGACCACCCCGTAGAACGCCGACGTCACGTAGTAGGACAGACCCGTCACCACGTGCAGGACGTCGGCGACGATGGTCCCGAAGACGGCGATCATCGCGACGGCGGACCAGTAGCGGACCGCGTGGTAGCGCGTCGAGCGCAGCTGCCACCGCAGGGCGAGGGCGAAGCCCCCGACGCCGACCACCCCGCCGAGGACGAGGTTCGTGGTGCCGAGGAAGTCCGAGGCGGCTTCCCCCATGCCGGTGGTGAGCACCTTCACCACCCAGAACAGGACGGTGATCTCCGGGACCTTCGCCGCGACCGGAGGACGCGCACGGGGGAACAGCTGCGGGGGCGTGCGGGCCATGGCGTCGTCTCCAGACGTCGGGGGGGGGAGGCGGTCGAGGGGTCGTTCCCATGCTGCCCCCGGGTCGCTGAACCGCGGCTGAGAGCGTCCGACGCGGACCGGGACGCGGGCGCCCGTCGGTCAGCGGCGCGAGGAGGCTCCCCGCCGGGCCTTGAGGAGTTCGACCAGCACCGGCAGCAGCGAGACCACCACGACGACGGCGATGATGGGGAGCAGGTAGGCGTCGATCCCGGGGATCTGCCCGCCGAGCACGTGCCCGGCCAGGGGAACGCCGAGGGCCCACAGGAGCCCACCGACGCACTGCCACAGGGTGAAGGTGCGGGCCGGGACGCCCACCGTCCCCGCGAGGGGGTTCATCAGCGTCCGCACGACCGGGATGAAGCGGGCCAGCACGATCGCCTTGCCGTGCCCGTAGCGCCCCAGGACGGCGCGGGCGCGCTGCACCCCGGCGTAGCGGCGACGGTGCTCGGGACGCTCCAGCAGAGCCGGGCCGGCGGCCCGGCCGATGAGGTAACCGACCTCTGCCCCCAGGAGGGCACCGCCGGCTGCAGCCAGGAGCACCGGGACGAGAGACAGGTGGACCGAGGAGGTGACGCCCGTCGCCGTCAGCAGGCCGGCGGTGAACAGGAGCGAGTCACCGGGCAGGAAGAACCCCACGAGCAACCCGGTCTCGGCGAACAGGATGACGAAGACACCCAGGGTCCCGAACGACGAGAGCAGGTGCTGCGGGTCCAGCAGCCCGGTCACGACGACGACGCCGCAGCGGAGACGCGGCGCCGGTCGGGGGCGTCCATCCTGCTGAAGCTCAGGTAGACGACCACCGCCAGGATCGCCGCGAGGAACAGGACGCTCGTCACGGTGGTGCCCAAGCCGAGGCCGCCGTCGGCCCGGTCCTGGGACAGCAGGTCACCCAGGGACGCACCCAGCGGGCGGGTGAGGACGTAGGCCGCCCAGAAGGTTCCGACGGCGTTCAGGTGCAACCCGAAGCGCAGGACGGCGACCACGGCGATCGCGACCGCGAACAGGACGACGGAGGAGAAGTAGCCGATCCCGGTCGTCTCGGCCACGAAGTCACCGGCTGCGGTTCCCAGCGCGAAGGTGAAGAGGATGGCGAGCCAGTAGAAGGCCTCCCTCCGGGGGCTGTCGATCGCGTGGATGGACAGCGTGCCCTCGACCCGGTGCCAGATCAGGAACGTCGCGGTCAGCAGGACCGCGAAGACGATGGTGGACACGAGCAGCGGCACGCCGAGGCCGTCGGTGAGGTTGTCGGTGAGCAGCGTCCCCACGACGCTGATGAGCACCACGGCCAGCCAGTAGACCGGGGGCCGGTAGCCGCGGGTGCGGAACTGCGCCACCAGCACCACCGCGAGCAGCACCGTCATGACGACGCTGGTCACGGTCAGACCCAGGCCGAGGGTCTCGTTGAGGTAGTCCGCTGCGGTCTCGCCCACCGTGGTGGCCAGCACCTTCACGATCCAGAAGAACGCGGTGACCTCGGGCACCTTGTTCGCCGCCGTGCGCAGGGCGGCACCGGTGCCGCGCCGGGTTCCGTCCGGACCAGGAGTCTCAGTCATGACCCCAGCGTGCCGAGCGCCTGCTGAACCCCTGCTGAGTGACGTCAGGCAGCCCCGGGTCACCTGTGGGACCAACGCGGGCCGAGCCGGGGCGCCGCGGAGGCCGCCCACCCGCCCCGGTGCGGGCGCCGTCGCCCTAGCCGCCGCGGACCGTGAGGTAGGAGAAGTCGCGCTGATCGGCAGCGAGGTAGCGGTCGGCCCCACGCGTCATGTCGGGCAGGAGCTCGGTGGGCGCGACGGTCGCTCCCCCACCGCCCGCCGGCGCCCAGCTGGCGAACGACACCATCCCGCGGTGCATGTCGAGCTCCATCCCCTGCACCGCTCCGACGGCGGTCAGCGCCTGGGCCAGGTGCACGAGGTCGAGCCCGTTCCCGGCTACGTAGAGGAGGTTCCCCGCCCGGTCCGTGCCCAGCGCGGAGCGCCAGGTGAACTGGGTCTGGTTGCGGGCCGTGCCCCACCGCCCACCGGCGTCGGTGCCCAATCCGGGAACGCTGCGCCCCCCGTCGACGATCAGGTGCAGGTTCTGCCGCGCGGCGACCACGTGCGGCGTGAGCGCGACACCAGCGCCGAGAGCACACACGGACAACCGTCCCGCCTTGTCGACGACGGCGGTCGCGAGCCCGTCCACGCTGAACGCAGAGGACGCCGGTCTCCAAGGGCGAACGCCGGGGCGGCGGTAGCGTGGTCGAGGTGCGGATCCTGCTCGTCGAGGACGAGACCACCCTCGCCACCACCCTGGCCCGGGGACTGAGCGGCGTGGGGTTCACGGTGGAGATCGCGCCCGACGGGGGAACCGGTCTGCGCCGCGCCCAGGAGGGTTCCTTCGACGTCCTCGTGCTCGACATCATGCTGCCCGTCCTCAACGGCTACGAGGTGTGCCGGAACCTGCGGACTGCGGGGGTGTGGACCCCCGTGCTGATGCTCACCGCCAAGGACGGCGAGTACGACGAGACCGACGCGTTCGACCTGGGCGCCGACGACTACCTGCGCAAGCCCTTCGTCTTCGACGTGCTGGTGCGGCGCCTGCGAGCCCTCGTCCGGCGCAGCGCCCCGGAACGCCCGACCGTCCTCGAGGTGGGCCCGATCTCGCTCGACCCCGTCGGGCAGCACGTCCACCGCGACCGCGAGCTGGTGCGCCTGACCGCACGCGAGTTCCAGGTCCTGCACTACTTCATGCGCCACCGGGGCGCGGTCGTCACCAAGACGGACATCCTCGAGAACGTGTGGGACGTCAACTACGACGGCGACCACAACGTCGTCGAGGTGTACGTCGGCTACCTGCGGCGCAAGCTCGGGCGGCACACCATAGAGACCATCCGCGGGGCCGGCTACCGCTTCAGCGATCCCGACGCGGCCGCGTCGAACCGTCGGGCCTGACCGGCACGCCAGCGAACCGGCCCGGGACCTCGTGTCCGACGGCGGCCGCCCCATCGACCACGCCAGGGTCGTCGGACCCACCCTCGCTGACGAACTCGCCGTCGGCGTCGTCGAGGACGAGGAGGGGCAGCACGACCTGGAAGCGGGTCCCCTGTTCCTGAGGCACGACCCGGACCGTCCCTTCGTGGGCGTCGACCAGTTCCCGCACGATCGCGAGGCCGAGGCCGCTGCCGCCGCTGTCACGCGCCCGGCTCTCCTCGAGCCGGACGAAGCGGCCGAACACCCGGTCCACGTCGGCCGGCTCGATCGCCGGGCCGTCGTTGGCGACTTCCAGGACGGCCGAGTCGCCCGCTGTCCGCAGCCGGATCTGCACCCAGGACTCCGCGTGGATCACGGCGTTGTCGCTGAGGTTGCGCAGCACTCGGGACAGGGAATGGGGGTCACCCACCACCCGGGCCGCGACCAGGTCGACCTTGACGCGCACGGCGGACGTGGCCCGCAGTCGCCTCGCCTCCGCGTCCACGAGGTCGTCCAGGTCCACCTCCTCCGCGCGCACGCGGACGCCGTCGTCGTCGTGGCGCGCGAGCAGGAGGAGGTCGGAGACCAGGCGTTCCAGCCGTCGTGACTCTCCACCCACCAGCTCGGCGAGCTCGGCGGTGCTGATCGAGCCGGGGACGGAGGCCGCGATGTCCGCGGCCGCCTGCAGCGTCGCGATGGGGCTGCGCAGCTCATGGCTGGCGTCGGCGACGAACTGGCGCTGTGCCCCGGCTGAGGTCTCGAGGCGGGTCAGCATCGCGTTCATGGTCCGGGCCAGCTGGGAGACCTCGTCGCGGCCCTCGGGGACCGGGACGCGTTCGGCGAGCTGACGTTCGGTGATCCGTTCGACGGTCTGCCGGATGGCCCCGACCGGTCGCAGCGAGCGGCCGACGAAGACGGAGGTGGCGAGCGCGACCACCAGGAGCAGGATCGGCAGTCCGACCGCCAGGGTGATCTCCGCGATGTGCAGGCTGTCCTCGACGGAGCCGAGGGACTGTGCGACCACGACGGTGAACGCCCGGCCGCCGACGGAGCTGCTCACGGCGATCGCACGGTAGGCGTCGTCGTCGAAGCGGACGTGGATGCGGGAGGTGTCGTTGGCTCCCGGCGGGGGCAGGTCGGTGGTGAGGGGCGGTTCTCCGGCGACCTCCGCGCTGCTCGCCACCACGCTGCCCGTGCTGTCGAGGACCTGGACCACGGCGCGGCGCGGCGCGCCCTCGGCGATGGCGGACTCGAGGTCCTCCTGCCCCTCGGGGCCCGGCGTCGCGTCGAAGACGTCGGCGCTCACCTGCGCGCTGATCCCCTGGGCGATGGCGGTGTTGCTCGAGTCGATCCCCTGAACCAGGTCGTGCTGCAGGGTCATCAGCAGGACGGCGCCCGCACCGGCGATGACCACGGCCAGGAGCGCGGTGGCGGCCAGAGCGGAACGGGCCTGTACACCCGCCTCACGCCACCGGCGGGAGGCACTCGCGACGACGTCCCGGAGGAAGTCGCTCATCGGGTCCTCCTCGCGTCGCGGATCCCCACCATGATGCCTCGCCGCCACGTCGCGCCGGGGCCTGCCGTGAAGGCCCTGCAGACCGCGGTACGCCGCGGTCACGGCCGCGTGCGCCTCAGGTGACCAAGGGCCTGGCACCGGGCGCCCCCAACCCGGCGGCGGTGGACCACCGCGGCGACGAGCAGGGCGTCGACCACGGCGACGACCGCGAGCCCGGTGCCCCCCGCCCCAGGAGGCGGGCTGCCGTCGCGGAGGAAGCACCGGCTGAGTAGCCGACGAGCACCAGAGCCGCCGCCCAGCTGAGACCACCGAGCACGTTGCAGACGGCTGACCGCCGGTAGGGCATGCCCCCCCGGCCAGGGCTGCGGTGACCGCGCGCAGGAGCGCCGTGGACCGCCCCGAGAACACCGCGGCACCGCGTCGGCGATCCACCAGCAGTCGGGCCCGCGCCACCGCCGCCCACCGTCGCTGAACCTCCGCTGAGTCACCCGCACGGCGACGAGCGGCCCGCCGGGCGAACCCGTGACACGCTCGACGCCCTGCGGCGCCGAGAGGTACCGCGCAGACGACCGTCGACGGAGGTGGAGCAGTGCCGGAACCAGAGCAGGCCCGTGGCGAGGCGCACCGGTCGACCGGACCGCGCGGGTACGACCTGACCGGGCGGCTCTCCGAGAGCCGCGCTCAGGACTTCGTCGGTCGCCGGGACCTCACCCACTGGCCCAGCACCGCGGGGCGACGACTCGTCCACGTGGCGCTGCGGCTGGGACACCGGCTGGCGCCCCACCAGGTGATGCTGCTGACCCTGGGCATCGGCCTGCTGCTCACGGCAGCCCTCGCGGCCCTCACCGACGGCATCTACGACAGCGTCGTGGAGGACGACGGGATCGCCGCACTGGACCACCCCGTGCTCGCCCTGGCGATGCGGCAGCGCACGCCGCTGCTCGACTCGTGGGTCACGGGCTTCACGCACGTGGGCGGTCCCGTGGGGATGCCTGTCCTGGCCGCCGCGACAGCGATCGGCCTCTCCGTCGCGTGGCGACGCCTCTCGCCCGCGGTGCTGATCGTCTCCACGATGCTGGGGTCCCTCGCCCTGACCGTGGCGGGCAAGGCGGCCGTGACCCGGGCCCGCCCACCGCACGTCGACGCCGTGCCTCCGTACGAGTTCGGCTTCTCGTTCCCCAGCGGGCACTCGCTGAACGCCGCCGCCTTCGCGGGCATACTGACCTACCTGCTGCTGCGTCGCCTGCGCCGGACCTGGGCGCGCCGGCTCACCGTGGTCCTCGCCACCGCGTTCGCCACGGCGATGGGGCTCAGCCGGGTCTTCCTCGGCCACCACTGGCTCACCGACGTGCTCGTCGGCTGGGCCCTGGGCCTGGCGTGGCTGAGCGTCGTCATCACCAGCCACCGCCTGTTCCTGACCGTCTACCGGAACTCACCGAGCTCCCACCGCGCCCGTCCTCCTCGCCGCGGCCGTTCTACCTGACGACGACATCGCTCACTCGATCTCGCGGCGCGGGGCCGACGTCCCGACGATGGTGGCCAGGACGCCGTAGGCGGTGAGGACCGCCGCGCCCACCCGCTCCGGCGTGCTCTCGGTGAACGTCTCCACCGGTGAGGTCATCACCGTGGACGCCGCGAAGATGCTGGGCGCGCCGCGGGATGACCGGGAGGCCGACTCAGGATGGTGGCGGGTCCGGCTCCAGCGGCCACAGGTCGATCTCGATGACCACGTTCCACGAGGCGCCTGCATGATCACGACGGGAACGAGAAAGGCCCTGACCGGCACGAGTGCTGGTCAGGGCCTTTCCCGTCGCTGTCTCAACGAGTGTCCGGAGGGGGACTTGAACCCCCACCCACTATACGTGGACTAGCACCTCAAGCTAGCGCGTCTGCCTATTCCGCCACCCGGACGAGTGGGCTCCGCACCCGGCGCGGACGCCGGAGGGAACGGGGAAAACCGTAGCACGCAGGAGCAGCCCCGCTGCGCACGGTGGATCACCGCGGGGCCTGCGGGGAACCGCCGGGGGCGTCGTGCGCGTTGACCCGGCAGACGACGATTCCGCTCACTCTCGGCGCTCCACCGGCGACGGTCGGTGATCGCAGGGAGGTGCGGGGGCCCGGGGAGGCACTGCGCGGAGGCGCGATCCCGAACGGCGGCTAACCTGGGCCAGCGCCGCTGAACAGCCACGCGGGCGCCCATGACGAGCGTAGAGCCCGGGTGGGCGGTCGACCACCACGGACTGGGGAAGCCCTTGAACGACACCACCAACCCGGACCGGTCGGGCAACTCGACGTTCCGGCCGGCCAACGCGGCCCTGCTCTCGGTGACGCACCTCGAGGCTCCGGTCGTCGTGCCCTCCTCCTACTTCGACGACGTCCTGGCGCCCACGATGGAGCGCCTGCGGCTGCGACCGGGGCTGCTGGAGAAGGTCGCGGGCGTCCGCGAGCGCCGCTGGTGGTCCGACGGGGCCAACGCCTCCGACGCGGCCGCCGAGTGCGGCCTCAAGGCCCTCTCCGAGGCCGGTGTGGAGGCCAAGGACGTCGGCGTGGTCATCAGCACCACCGTGACCCGGCCCTTCCTCGAGCCGGCGGTCGCGACCTCGGTGCACCACGCGATGGACCTGCCGACGTCGGCGCTGAACTTCGACCTCACGAACGCCTGCCTCGCGTGGGTCAACGGCCTCCAGGTCGCCTCCGCCATGATCGACTCGGGCGCCGTGCGCTACGCGGTCGTGCTGGGCGCGGAGGACGTGCGCCCGATGCACGAGGGGACGATCGAGCGGCTGCTGCGCCCCGACGTGACCCGCCGCGACTTCCTCGACCAGTTCGCGACCATGACCCTGGGCTGCGGTGCCGCCGCGGCCGTGCTGGGCCGCGCCGACGAGCACCCCGAGGGCCACCGCATCCTGGGCGGCACGGGCCGCGCGGGCACCCAGCACCACGAGCTCTGCATCGGCGACATGACGCACATGCGCACCGACGCGAAGCTGCTGCTGACCGAGGGCATCGAGATCGTCGCGAGCGCCTTCGAGAGCGGCGACGCGCAGTGGGGCTGGCGCGACGCGGACCGCTTCGTCATCCACCAGATCTCGCGCGTGCACACCCAGACGGTCGTCGAGCGCCTCGGGCTGGACCCGGAGAAGGTGCCGCGGACGTTCCCGCACTGGGGCAACGTCGGGCCGATCTCGCTGCCGATGACGCTCGCGCACACCGCCCCGGAGCTGACCCGCGGCGACCGCGTCATCGCCATGGGGGTGGGCTCCGGCCTGAACTCCGCCATGGTCGAGATCGCCTGGTGACGACGACCACGTGACCGCCTCCGCCACCCCCGCCCCGCCCGGCTCCTCCCCCGGCACCCGGCCCCACGCCCCGTCGCCCGGCTCCACCCTGCGCCCGGCGCGTCCCGCGACCCTGCCGCCCGCGGGTCTGCCGGGCCTCGACCCCGCGTGGTCGCGGCTCGTGCAGGCGCCTGACGCGGGCGGGACCGTCAGGACGTGGCACGTCCTGGACGCGGGCCCGCGCGAGCCGCGGGGGACGCTGCTGTGCCTGCACGGCAACCCGACGTGGTCCTACCTGTGGCGCGACCTCGTCGCGCGGGGTGCGGCCGCGGGGTGGCGGGTGGTGGCCGTGGACCAGCTGGAGATGGGCTTCTCCGAGCGCACCGGACAGCGCCGCGGGCTCGCGCACCGCGTGCGGGACCTGACCGGGCTGGTGGACGCCCTGGAGCTCACGGGTGACGTCGTGGCCGTCGGCCAGGACTGGGGCGGGGTCGTCGCGACGGGCTGGGCCGCCCTCGAGCACGCACGCGGCCTGGTCGCCGCGCAGGCCCCCGCGGGTCGGCACGCGGCCGCCCGTCCGGTGCGCCGACTGGCGGGTCTCGTGGTGATGAACACCGCGGCCGCGCACGACGTCGACGACGCCGCGCCCGGTCCGCTGAAGCTCGCGACGCTGCCCGGCGTCCTGCCGCTGGTCACCAGCCGCACCGACGCGTTCCTGCGCACCACGCTGGCGCTGACGCACCCGCCGCTGGAGCGCGCCGTGCGCGAGGCCTACCGCGCGCCCTACCGGCACGCCGCGGACCGCGCCGGCATCGAGGACTTCGTCGCCGACGTGCCCGTGGGCCCCGCCCACCCGTCGCGGCCGGCGATCGACCAGGTCGCCGCGGGCGCCGAGGAGCTCGGCCGCTCCGGGCTGCCGGCGCTGGTCCTGTGGGGCCCGCGCGACCCCGTGTTCGGCGAGGGCTACCTGCGCGACTGGCGGCGCCGGCTGCCGCAGGCCGACGTGCACCGCTTCGAGGGCGCCGGGCACCTGCTGCCCGAGGACGCCGACGTCGCCGGGGCCGTCCTGCGCTGGCTCGACGTCCGCCTCGGCGCCGGCGCGTCCACCGCGGCCGTCGAGGAGGACCCCGCCCCGCACGTGCCGCTGTGGACGCGGCTGGACGAGCGCGCGGACTCCGCCGAGCCCGCCGTCGTCGAGATGGGCCCCGCGGGGGTGGCGCGGCGCGTGCCGTGGTCGCTGTTGCAGCGCCGCACGCAGGAGCTCGCCGCGGGGCTGCTGGAGTTCGGCGTGGAGCCGGGCCAGCGCGTCTCGCTGCTCGTGCCGCCCGGTGCGGACCTCACGGCCGTGATGTACGCCGTCGTGCGCATCGGCGCCGTCGGGGTCGTCGCGGACGCGGGGCTGGGCCTCGGCGGCCTCACCCGCGCCGTGAAGGGCGCCGGCGTCGACGTCGTCATCGGCGTCTCCCGCGCCCTCGTGGGCGCCCGCGCGCTGGGCTGGCCGGGGCGCCGCATCGCCGCCGGCCCGGTCTCCGACACCGTGCTGCGCCTGACGGGCACCCGCGTCACGCTGGCCGACCTCGCGGCCCTGGGCGCGCGCCGCCTCGCCGACGGCGTCGCGCTGCCGCCCGCACCCGAGCCGTCGGCCGAGGCCGCCGTGCTGTTCACGTCCGGCTCGACGGGCCCCGCCAAGGGCGTCGTCTACACCCACCGCCAGCTCTCGCAGCTCGCGCAGGCCATGGGCGCGACCATCCGCATCGGCCCCGGCGCGGGTCTCGTCTCGGCGTTCGCCCCGTTCGCGCTGTTCGGACCGGCGCTCGGCGCCACCTGCGTCGTGCCGGCCATGGACGTCACGAAGCCCGCAACCCTCACCGCGAGCGCCCTCGCGGCGGCCGTGGCGGCGAGCGGCTCGACGTCGGCGTTCCTGTCCCCCGCGGCGCTGGTCAACGTGCTCGCGACCGCGGACGGCCTCGACGAGGGCGGCCGGGCCGCGCTGCGCGGCGTCGAGGTGCTGCTCTCGGCCGGGGCCCCCGTGCCGAACGCGCTGCTGCAGCAGGCGCGGACGCTGATGCCGCTGGCCGACCCGCGCAGCCCCTACGGCGCCACCGAGGTGCTGCCCGCGACCGACGTCAGCCTCGACGACGTGCTCGCAGCCGGCCCGGGCGAGGGCATCTGCGTGGGCCGCCCCATCGAGGGCGCGGTCATCGCCATCGCCCCCCTGGACGCCGACGGGCGGGCCGGCGCCCAGCTCGTCCTGGAGCCCGGGGTGACCGGCGAGGTCGTCGTCGGGGCCTCCCACGTCAAGGACCACTACGACCAGCTCTGGCTCACGCAGACCGACAGCGTCTCGGTGACCGCCCCGGACGGCGCGGGTGACGGCGCCCGCCGCTGGCACCGCACGGGCGACGTCGGGCACCTGGACGAGCAGGGCCGCGTCTGGATCGAGGGCCGCCTCGCGCACGTCGTGGTCACCGGCACCGAGGTCGTCACTCCCGTCGGGGTGGAGCAGCGCGCCGAGTCGGTGCCCGGCATCGCCCGCGCCGCGCTCGTCGGGGTCGGCCCCCGCCACGCGCGGCAGCTCGCGGTGGTCGCGGAGGCCACCGCGCCCGTGGCCCGCACCACCGTCGCGGACCCGGACCTCGCCCAGGCCGTGCGCGCGGCGACGGGGCGCAACCTCGTCGCCGTCCTGCTCGTCCCGGCGCTGCCGACCGACGTGCGGCACAACTCCAAGATCGACCGGGCCCGCGTGAGCGCGTGGGCCGGCCGGGCCCTGGCGGGCGACCGGGTGGAACCGCTCGTGCGCCCGCGCACGGCGAAGGGGGGACGACGGTGAGGGTCCTGGTCACGGGCGCCAGCGGGATGCTGGGCCGCGAGACCGCCCGCGCCTTCGCGCGGCGCGGCGACGACGTGCGGGTGCTGCAGCGGCGCCCCAGCGGCATCGACGGGGTCTCCGAGGTCCTCGGCTCCCTGACCGATCCCGCGTCGGTGCGCGCGGCCGTGGCCGACGTCGACACCGTCGTCCACCTCGCCGCGAAGGTCTCCATCACGGGCCCGCACCCCGAGTACGTGGCCGTCAACGTCGAGGGCACCCGCACGCTGGTCGAGGAAGCCCGCGGGGCCGGGGTCTCCCGCTTCGTCATGGTCTCCTCGCCGTCCGTCGCCCACGCGGGTGCGGCGCTCGTCGGCGAAGGCACCGGACCGGCGGACCCGTCCTCGGCGCACGGCTCCTACGCCATCACCAAGGGGCAGGCGGAGCTGCTCGCGCTCGCCGCGGACGCCCCCGGCTTCGCGGTCGTCGCCATCCGCCCGCACATCGTGCTGGGCCCGGGCGACACGCAGCTCGTGCAGCGCATCGCCGACCGGGCCCGCGCGGGCCGGCTGCCGCTGCTGGACGACGGCACCGCGCTCATCGACACCACCTACGTCGACAACGCCGTGGACGCCCTGCTCGCCGCAGCCGACCGCGCCGAGGTCGCCCACGGGCAGGCCTTCGTGGTCACCAACGGCGAGCCGCGCACGGTCGCCGAGGTCTTCGCCCGCATCTGCCAGGCCGCGGGCGTCGCGGCCCCGACCCGCCGGGTGCCGTCGGCCGCGGCCAAGGTCGCGGGCAGCCTCGTGGAGCGGGTCTGGACGTGGGGCCGGCTGCCCGACGAGCCGCCCATGACGCGCTTCCTCGCGGAGCAGCTGTCCACCGCGCACTGGTTCGACCAGCGCCGCACGCGCGAGGTGCTGCAATGGGCCCCGCGCGTGCCGCTGGACGAGGGCTTCCGCCGCCTCGCCGCGGGCTTCGGCCGCTGACGCGCCGCCCGTCCCGGGGAGCGACGAGCTCCCCGCGCAGCTAGCCTTCTGGCGTGATCACGCCGGACGAGCGCAGGGCCCGCCGCGTGCAGCTGCGCCAGCAGGCCCGCCGCAACTACGAGCAGCTGCGGGAGGTGGACCTGCAGTCGCGGCCCGGGGAGCACTCCCTGCACCGCGCCGCCCGCATCGAGAACGCCCTCAAGGGCGTCGTCGGGGCGGGGCTGCGCCGCCGCGGCTACCACGCCCACGCGCTGGCCTTCCCGGGCTACGGCGGGCCGGGGTGGGTGCGCGTCCTCGGTCGCGTCCTGCTCGGCCGCGACGAGCCCGTGACGCCCGCGCCCGGGGCTCCCCCGGCGTCGGTGCGCGGCTGGCGCAACTTCCTCACCGTCCCGGTCGCCGGGCACGAGGTGACCGTCCGCATCGGCGGCCACGAGCGGGTCCTGACCACCGACCGTGGCGGCTACCTCGACCAGGTCATCGACGTCGACCTGCCCCCCGGCGAGCACGAGCTGACGCTGACCGTGGGCCTCGACGCCGCCCCGGCCGAGGAGGAGGTCGTCGAGAGCGTCCAGGACGACACCGAGGGCGGCGCTGACCTCGCGCCGGAGCTGGCCGCGGCCCGCCACACCGGGACGGCCCGCGTGATCGTCGTCGGGCCCGAGCCGCAGCTGGGCCTGCTCAGCGACATCGACGACACCGTCGTCGTCACGCGCCTGCCGCGGCCGCTGATCGCGGCGTGGAACAGCTTCGTCATCGACGAGCGCGCCCGCGTGCCCGTCAACGGCATGGCCGAGCTGTACCAGCAGTTCGTCGAGGAGAACCCCGGCTCCCCCGTCGTGTACCTCTCCACCGGGGCCTGGAACGCCGCGCCGACGCTGGCGCGGTTCCTGTCCCGCTCCGGCTACCCCGAGGGTCCGCTGCTGCTGACCGACTGGGGCCCCACCAACACCGGCTGGTTCCGCGACGGCAGCGCGCACAAGCGCGGGTCGCTGGCCCGTCTCGCGCAGGAGCTGCCGCAGGTCACGTGGCTGCTGGTCGGCGACGACGGCCAGCACGACCCGGTGCTGTACGCGGAGTTCCTGGCCGCGGCCCCCGAACGGGTTGCGGCGGTGGGCATCCGGCGCCTGACGCCGGCGGAGCAGCTGCTCGCGGGCGGGCACCCGCTGGCCTCGCCCAGCACGCCCGACGACAGCGACGTCTGCTGGGTCAGCGGTGACAACGGCTACGAGCTGATGCACCGCTGGTACCGCGCCGGCGTCCTGCGCCGCGGCTGAGGAGTCGGCCGCGGGGCCGCGGGCCCGGGACGGGCCCCGGAACGCGACGAGGGCCGGTCCGCGGTGCGGACCGGCCCTCGTCGTCGCGATGTGCTGCTCGTCAGAGCCGCACGCGCCGCGGGTTGGCGACCGTGGTGAGGTCGATCGCGTCACGGACGTCGATGACCTGGATGTCGTTCTGGTGCTCGTTCATCGTCTGACCTCCTGGTAGGACCGGCCGGCGCTTCCTCGTGGGCACGCCGGACCCTGCTGCTCGCCGAACCGCAGACGGCACTGTCCTCACCCCCGGAGGGGTTCGCGGGTCGAGAAGGGACTCGATCGCTGTCGCGCCTCGTCCGATGAGCAGTCTAGGAGCGCAGCCGCGCGAGCGCTCCCCCCAGACCCCCGTCCGGACGGGTGACGTGCATCACCGCGGGTGCCCCTCGGCACCCCGCCGGACCACGGCGAGGGCCCCGGACGGGCGCAGGGGGCGGGTGGGGAGCCGAGCGGGTCGGGAGCCGGGGGTCAGGCGGCGCGCCAGCAGGCGCGGCCGGCCGCCTTCGCCCCGTACATGGCGGTGTCGGCGTCGACCAGCAGCTCCGCGGCCGAGCGCGAGCCGTCGGTGAGCACGGCGCCCACGCTCGCGGTGACGTGCGCGAGGCCCTGCTCCAGCTCCAGCGACACGGACAGCTCGCCGCACACCCGGGCGGCGATGGTGGCGAGCACCGCGGCGTCCTCGACGTCCTCGCAGACGACGACGAACTCGTCCCCGCCCAGGCGGGCCGCGGTGTCGCCGGCCCGCAGCACCCCGCGCAGGCGGTCGGCGACCTCCTTCAGCACGAGGTCGCCCGCACCGTGGCCGAGGGTGTCGTTGACCTCCTTGAAGTGGTCGAGGTCCACGAACAGCACGCCCACGCAGCCGCCGCGGCGCCGCGCGCGCGTCACCGCCGCGGCGAGGCGCTCCTCGGCCAGCGCCCGGTTGGGCAGGCCCGTGAGCGGGTCGTGGCGGGCGGCGTGGGCCAGCTGCTCCACCTCGCGCCGGCGGGCGGTGACGTCCTCGACGAAGACGAGCACGGCGGGCTGGCCCTCGCTGGTGGTGGTGGCCGACAGCGACAGCTGCGCCCACACGACCGCCCCCGAGGGCAGCTCGAAGCGACGCTCGCGGTGCACGACCTCGACGGCCCCGGAGACGAGGTCCGCGACCTCGGCCGCCCAGGCCCGCCGCCGGAGCTCGTCGCCGGCGTCGGCGTCCCCGCCCGGCGGCGGAGCCAGGAGCTCCTCGGCGCTGGTGCCCAGCAGCTCCGCGGCGTCGCGCTCGAGGAAGCCGCACAGGGCGTCGTTGACCTCGCTGATCCAGCCGTCCAGGCCGTGCAGCAGCATGCCGACCGGACCGCGGGCGAAGATCTCGTGGAAGCGGCGCTCGGAACCCGCCAGCGCGTCCATCGTCGTGATGGTCTCGGTGAGGTCCTGCGCGATGCCGACGGCACGCACCGGCACCCCGGCGCGCCGGTCGCTGACGACCGTGCGGGTGTGCACCCAGCGCCACTCGGCGCCCTCGCTGACCCGGTAGGTGCACTCGACGACCTCGCCCTCGCCCGCCCGGGCGAACGACTGCAGGGCCTGCGCGACGGCGGGGCGGTCGTCCTCGTGGACGGGTTCCGGCACGGCCAGCGGGTCGTCGCCCGGCAGCCCCAGCACGACGGCGCCCGGGGTGCTGGTCCACTCCACGCGCCGCTGCGCGAGGTCGAGGCGGTAGATGGTGTCGGGCGAGGCGGAGATGACCGCCTCCTGGCGCAGGAGCACCTCGCGGGCCAGCCGCGTCGCGGCGCGCTCGGGGCCGACGTCGCGCAGGACGAGGGTGGCTCCCCCGCCGGGCAGCGCGACGGCCCGCACGTGCACGAGGAGCCGCCGGGCGCCGGTGAGCTCGACGTCCACGTCGAGCTCGAGCGGGCCGGCGGCCAGCGCCCGCAGCAGGTCGGCGCCGTGCGGGGCGGGGGCGGCGAGCGCTCCGGGGAGCGAGGGGTGCGCGCCACCGGTGGCCTCGGGGTCGGGACCCGCCCACCAGTCCAGCCGCGCACCGCCGAGGACGTCGTCGGGGGCGAGGTCGAGGAGGTCGGCCGCACCGCGCGTCAGGTGGCGCAGCGCTCCCCCGGCGTCGAGGACCAGGAGGGCCACACCGCTGACCTCGAGGGCGTCCAGGAGGTCGGGGTCCTGGACCGGAGCAGCGGGCTGGGTCGCGTCGCCGGCGGACCGGCGCGCGCTCGTCCGCGCAGCAACCACCGTGTCCTCCTCGTTCCCCGCCGTCGTCCCGTACCCCGGACCCGTGCTCCGGAGCCGCGCCGGGCCTCACCAGACCATCGGCGGCGCGGGACGGGACTTGAGCCTTCGAGCGACCCGCTCGCGCGACCGCGGGCCTCTCACCGGGCCGACGTCAGCCCGGTGCGGCTCGGGGTGGCCGGAGCCGGGACGACCGGGGCGGGGACCCGCGGCTCAGGAGCCGGCGCGCCGCACGATGCCGCGCAGGGCCGAGATCGCCTCCTCCGAGGCGGAGGCCGCGGCGATGTTCGCCTCGCGGACGGCCTCGTACACCTCCTGGCGGTGCACCTGCACGTCGCGGGGGGCGTCGATGCCGACCCGGACGACGTCACCACGCACCTCCAGCACGCGCACGACGACTTCGTCACCGATGACGACGGATTCCCCGGCCTTGCGCGTCAGGACCAGCATGGGGCCCAGCATAGGTGACGAATCGTGATCGTCCATGTCAAACCAGTGATGTCATCCCGCCGCACGGGCACCAGGCGCCGCGACGACCCACCCCGGGGACGACGACGGCCCCGTCCCGGGAGGGGACGGGGCCGTCGAGCTGGGCCGTGGGCTCGGATCAGGCGGTGCGGCGGCGCTCGCCCGCCTCGGCGCGGCGGGCGCGCGCCTCCTCGAGCTGCGCCTCGCGGGCGGACTCGCGCGCGGACTCCTCGTAGCCCGTCAGCACCGAGCGCAGGACCTTGCCGGCGACGGTGGAGACGACCAGCGCCAGGGCCAGGTGCCACAGGGCGGTGTCGACGCCGCCGCGCCCGGTGAGGGCGGCGACGATCGACGGGCCGGCCATGAGCAGGCTGGCGGCGAGCACGAGTGATTTCATCGTTCCCCTCGGCGGCGGTTCTCGAGCTGGACCCTCATGACGTAGCGGCGCACGCGGTCGGCGGCCGGCACCGGCTCGACGAACTCCAGGACCACGTCGTGCTGCTGCTGGTCGCGGTCCAGGGGCACGGCCCCGGGTGCTGGCCGCACCCGCAGGACCGCCGCGAGCTGCACGACGGGAGACCCGTCGACGTCGAGTTCGACGCGGACCTCGCGCCGGGCCGCCACCCACGTGCGGGCGGTGGCGCGGACGCAGGCGCCGCCCTCACTCAGATCGACCAGCTGGGCGTCGAGCTTGAGCAGCTCGGGGTCCTCGACGCCGGCCGTCGCGGTGTCGTCGGGCTCGGTCGCGCTCGGCACCGCACGCAGGACGACGCGCCCCGCGACGGGGACGCGGACGTAGCGGCGCCGCTGCTCCTGGGTGACGGGCCCGGTGGCCAGCAGCTCCCAGCACGGCACGAGGCGCCGCACGACGGCCGTGATAACGAAGTCCTGCCGCGAGTGGCCGCGCGGCGTGGACCAGGCGACGGTGACGCTACGGCCCTCGACCGCCACGTGCAAGTCACCGGCGAAGGGCGGGGCCGCGACCACCAGCACGTCGCCCCCGCGCTCGGAGCGGACGTCCTCGACGCGCGTGATCTCGTCGAACTCGTCCTCCCCCGGCCGCGAGGGCAGGTCCAGGCGCACGTGCACCCGGTCGTTGAGACCGGGCCACCCCGCGGGGACGCCCACCTGCGCGGACGTCCCCCCGAGGGCGGGGCTCACCGGCCGAGCGGGCTGCCGGACTCCGACGTCGCGTCGAGCAGGAGGCCCGCCCACGCGCCGGAGGTCGCGGGGCGTCCGTCGAGGAAGCCGACGGGCACGTCCAGCGACAGGACGTCGAGCGGGTCCGGGCTCTCCGCGGCGCGGTGCACGGCGACCCGGCGGGCGGGCACGCCCGCCGCGTCCAGGGCGCGCAGCAGGCCGGTGACGGCGTGCGAGCGGCGCGTGGCGTCGACGCAGACGACGACGGCGGCGGGGCCGACGCTCGCGGCCAGGCGCGCGGCGCGCTCGGCGTCCGCACCGGTCGGGCGGGCGGGCAGCGCCACGGTGAGCGGGGCGCTCCAGCGGCGCGCCTGCTCCTGGCGCTGCGGCAGCTCCTCCGCGGTCACCGTGTGGTGCACGTCGGCGCGGCCCAGGACGACGGGCGCCTCGGAACCGACCTCGTCCGCCACCAGCAGGCTGGCGGCCACGACGGCGTCGGCCTCGCCGACCACGACGACGATCTCGCCGGCGCCGATGCGCAGCGGGCTCGGGACCTCGATCTCCCGCGCCAGGCGCAGCACGTCGGTCGGGTCGTTCTGCTCCCGCGAGACGGAACGGCGGGGCGCCTGACGGTCGCTGTACGTAGTCACATCGTCACGATACGCCGAACGCGGCTCGGGTGCCTCGTTCTCCCGGCGATCCGCGGACTCGCGGGCCGCGGGGCGCTCGCGGGGGGCGTCGAAGCGGTCCCCGGCGTACAGGTCGGACTCGTAGCGGTCCGCCTCGTAGCGGTCGGCCTCGTAGCGCTCGGACTGCGGGCGGCGGGCCTCGCGCTCGTCCGCCTCGGGCTCGAAGGCCTGGGCGTCCTGGCCGCGGGCCTCCTGGCCGTAGGCGGCGGCGACGCGCTGGTGCTCGTCGCGGGGGGCGGCGCCTCGGGGCTCGGCGTAGCCGTCCGCGTTCTCGGCGTACGCGCGCTCACCGACGCGGTGGGCCGAGGCCACACCGTTGGACGTGCCGAACTGGTCAGGGCTCACGAGGTCCTCCGTCTGGCGTGCGGCGGCCCCGGAGCCCGAGTGGCGACCCAGGGGTGCTTGTGTGACAGACGGTACAACAGGTGTGACGTTGGGTGCAGCCGAAGGAGTGCCGTCGGTGAGGTGACGACGCATCGAGGCCAGCGCGAAGGCGAAGTTGTCGCCCTCCGTCGAGATGGGGCGGTGCGGTGCCGGCACCGGCACCTCCTCGGGGAGCTCGTGGACGGCCTCGCGGGCGGCCCAGCGGTCGTCGCGACGGTCGTCGCGGCGCGCGTCGCGGTGGTCGTCGCGGTGGTCGCGGCGCTCGGCGTCGCGGTGGAACGGGTGGTCGACGGGGTGGTCGACGGGGTGGTCGACGGGGTGGCCCGCGGGGTGGTCGAACCGGTGGCCGGCCGGCCGGGGCCGGGGGGCGGGGACCGGCTCGCGGCGGGCGGCGGTCTCGGCCCGCTCGGCCAGGGCGGCGGCCATCTTCTCCTCGCGCTGCGCCGCGGCGCTGGGCGCCTTGGCCCCCGCGGAGAGCATGGCGCCGAGGCGGTCGGCGCCGTCGGAGGCGTCGGCCGCGGCGAGGAGGTCGCCGAGGCTGGGGGTCGCCGCGGCAGCGGCGGCCGGGGTGGGCCCCGCGGGCAGGGCCGGGGGCAGCGCGACCCGGGAGCCGGGCAGCTGCTGGAACGGCAGCTCGGCGTCGTCGCGGTGCTGCACCGAGAGGTCGGCGCGCTCGAACTCCTGCTGCCGGCGCAGCGCCGCGAGAGCGGCCTGCTCGACGAGGTGCGCGGTGTCGACGCCGGGGGCGAGCACCTCGCCGTCCTCGGGCAGCTCGACGGTCACCTCGTAGCGCTCCTTGGAGAAGAAGCCGGCGACGCCGCCCGTGCGGATGCGCTCCGCGCGGACGATGCGCGCCGCCTCCCCGTGGGTGGAGCGGACCTGGGCGAGGAGCTCGTGCAGGTCAGTGCCTTCAAGAAGCAAGTGCGTGGACACCGCTCACCGATCCAACCGTCTCGATACGGGCATGGTTGCTGACGTCGTCGTAGGAGAGGACGTTCAGGCGGCCGACGGCCACCTTGAGCAGGCGCCGCAGGGGCGCTCGCAGGGGAGGTGCGCAGACCAGGACTGCGGAGATGCCCTGCCCTTCGGCACGTTCCAGGCAGGAACTTGAGGCGGTCACCAGGTGCTCGGCCGTCAGCGCGTCCAGCGCCAGGTTCGCGCCGTGCTCGCCGGGGCGCAGGGCCTCGGCGAGGGTCTGCTCCAGCACCGGGTCGAGCGTGATGACGTGCAGGACGCCGTCCTGCTCGTGCACCGCCGCCACGGCCGGCCCGAGGGCGGCGCGGGAGGCCTCGACGAGCCCGTCGAGGTCCGCGCCCTGCTTGGCGCGCAGGCTGAGCGCCTCGAAGATGCGCGCCAGGTCGCGGATGGGGACGCTCTCGTCGAGCAGCGCCTGCAGCACGCGCTGCACCTCCCCCAGCGTCAGGACGCTGGGCGTGAGCTCCTCGACGACCACCGGGTGGGTGCGCTTGAGCGTCTCCACCAGCGAGCGGACGTCCTCGCGGGACAGCAGGCGCGGCGCGTGGCTGCGGACGAGCTCGCCGAGGTGGGTGATGAGGACGCTGGCGCGGTCGACGACCGTGGCCCCCATGAGCTGCGCCTGGTGGCGCAGCTCGGCCGGGACCCACTTGCCGGCGAGCCCGAACACGGGCTCGACCGTCGCGCGGCCCGGGAGGCCGTCGAGGTTGTCGCCGAGCGCCAGGACCTGACCGGGCGGGGCCAGCCCGCGGGCGACCTCGACGCCGGAGATGCGGACGGCGTACGTCGACATCGGCAGGTCGAGCGAGTCGCGGGTGCGCACGGGCGGGATGACGAGCCCGAGCTCGAGGGCGACCTTGCGGCGCAGCGCCCGCACGCGCTCCAGGAGGTCTCCCCCGCCGGAGGTGTCGACGAGGTCGACGAGGTCGGGGGCGAGGACCACCTCGAGGGGGTCCACCCGCATCTCCTCCAGGAGCGACTCCGCGGCGTCGGCCGGGCTCGGCGGGGCGATGACCGACGCCAGCTCCAGCTGCGCGGCCGCCTCCCGGTCGCGCTTGGCGACGAGGGTGGAGGCGAAGATGGTCAGGCCGCCGACGAGCAGGAACGGCACCTTGGGCATGCCCGGGATGAGGGCCAGGACGATGCCGGCGCCGCCCGCGATCTGCAGGACCATGCGGTTCTGCCCGAGCTGCCTGATGGCCTCCGAGCCCAGGTCCCCGTTGGACGTGGAGCGGGTCACGATGAGGCCGGTGGCCACGGACAGCAGCAGGGCCGGGATCTGCGAGACGAGGCCGTCGCCGACGCTCAGCAGCGTGTACTTCTGGATCGACTCCGCCGGGCCGAGGCCGTGCTGGAGCATCCCGATCGCGAAGCCGCCGATGAGGTTGATGAGGACGATGATCACCGAGGCGATCGCGTCGCCCTTGACGAACTTCGAGCCACCGTCCATGGCGCCGTAGAAGTCGGCCTCGGCGGTGACGTCGGCGCGGCGCTGCCGGGCGGCGTCCTCGTCGATGAGGCCGGCGTTCAGGTCGGCGTCGATCGCCATCTGCTTGCCGGGCATCGCGTCGAGGGTGAAGCGGGCGCCGACCTCGGCGACCCGCTCGGCGCCCTTGGTGATGACGACGAACTGGATGACGACC
Source organism: Kineococcus rubinsiae (assembly GCF_011839805.1). Lineage (GTDB taxonomy): Bacteria > Actinomycetota > Actinomycetes > Actinomycetales > Kineococcaceae > Kineococcus > Kineococcus rubinsiae. The sequence continues at coordinate 40,306 of NZ_VWPY01000032.1, forward strand.
AGGATCAAGAAGATCACCAGGCCGATGACCAGCGACCCCGAGATGACGAAGTGCCCGAAGGCCTCGATGACCTTGCCCGCGAAGCCGTCCGCCAGCACCAGGCGCGTCGAGGCGACGTTCAGGCCGAGCCGGAACAGCGTCAGCACGAGGATGAGCGAGGGGAAGATCGAGAAGTCCAGGGGCCGCTTCACGAACATGGCCACCAGCAGCGCGATGAGCGAGCAGGTGATGTTCGTGGCGATCAGCACGTCCAGCAGCGCCGCCGGCAGCGGGACCACGAGCAGCAGGATGATGCCGACGACACCCATCGGCACGATCATCTGCGTGAGCTTGCGAGGTTGCACCACACCGCCTGAGAGGTTCGGGAACCTGGGGTTCCCTCGTCCAGCGGCCCGTCCGTTGGCCTTGCGTCGCCGTCCTGGCTCCCACCACTTCGGCAGCCCCCGCCCCCACCTTGAGTGCGCCGACCGGGCGGGACGGGCGCGGGGCCACCCGGGTGACGGCGCGCCGGGAGGGCCGCGGCCGCGCCCGGCGGGGGCGCTCGGGCGGGGGGCTCGGGCGGGTGCTCAGGCGGGGACGGTGTGCGCGTCGCCCAGGGGCGTGCTCGCGCCGCGGTTGCGCAGGCTCATGACGAAGGCGAGCACCTTGGCGACGGCGGCGTAGAGGTCGGCGGGGATCTCCTGGCCGACCTTGACGCTCTTGTAGACGGTGCGCGCCAGCGCGATGTCCTTGACGAGCGGCACGTCGTTCTCCCGCGCCCGCTCGCGGATCTTCGTCGCGATCGCGCCCGCGCCCTTGGCCACCACGCGGGGCGCTCCCGTGCCGGGCTCGTAGCGCAGGGCGACGGCGATGTGGGTGGGGTTGACGATGACGACGTCGGCCTTGGCGACGTCGGCCATCATGCGGTTGCGGCTCATGGCCATCTGCTTGGAGCGGATCGCACCCTTGAGCAGCGGGTCGCCCTCGGCGTTCTTGTGCTCCTGCTTGATGTCCTGGACGCTCATCTTCAGCTTGCCCATGATGCGCCGCCGGCTCATGCCGTAGTCGGCGGCGGCGATGACGAGGCCGACGAGCACGGTCACCGTGATCATGGAGACGATCGACGCCTTGGTCTGCCCCACGATGGTCGACATCGGCAGCAGGCCCGACCCGACGAGCTGCGGGGCGAGCCCCTTGGCGACGTTCCACAGCACGAGGCCGATGACGGCCGTCTTCAGCAGCGACTTGGTCCCCTCCCACACCCCCGCCGGGCCCCAGTGCTGCTTGAAGCCGTTGACCGGGTTGAGGTTGGAGAACTTCGGCTTGAGCTTCTTCGTCGCCGGGGCCAGCGTGCCCTGCATCGCCCCGGCCACGACGACCGCGAGGACCGTGACGACGGCGAGCGGCCCGACGACGCCGGGGACGGCGGAGAAGGTGCTGCCCAGGACGGCCAGCGCGCGGGCCGGGTCCGGGTCGGCGGCCACGACGGCGACCTGGGAGAAGGCCTGCTGGCACATCTGCCGGCCGGCCTCGATCGTGCGGGGGATCATGACCGCTCCCGCGGCCGTGCTCAGCCAGGCCGCGACGTCGCGGGACTGGGGGATGTTGCCTTCCTGCCGGGCCTCCTTGAGCTTCTTCGGAGTCGGCTTCTCGGTCTTCTCACCGCTCACGGGGCGCCTCCGGCGACGACGCGGACGACGAGCTCGCGCGCGGTTCCGGCGAGGTCGTCGACGACCCCGGGCAGCAGGGCGAACGCGAACCCGCCCAGGGTCAGCGAGATCATGATCTTCAGCGGGAAGCTCATCGAGAAGACCTGCAGCGCAGGCGCGACGCGGGAGAGCAGGCCGAGCCCGAGGTCGGCGACGAAGAGGACGGCGACGAGCGGCCCGGCGATCTGCAGGGCGGACAGCATGAGGTCGCTGAGGCCCTGGCTGTAGACGCGGGCCAGGGTGGCGGTGGAGACGCCGGCGTCCAGCGGCAGCACGTCGTAGGTGCGCATGAACCCCTGCAGGACCAGCAGGTGTCCCCCGGTGACCACCAGCAGCGCGGTCGTCGTCCAGGAGTACAGCTTGCCGAAGATCGCGGTCTGCGCCTGCATCAGCGGGTCGTAGGCGCTGGCCAGCTGGAACCCGCCGAAGAGGTCGAGGAGGTCGCCGGCGGCCTGGACCGCGGCGAACACGAGGGCGCAGAGGGCGCCGAGCACGGCGCCGACGAGGGCCTGCTGCAGCACGGCCGTGATGAGCGGGGCCGGCTCGATGGCCGGGACCTGCTCGCGCAGGCGGCCCGCGACGGGCAGGGCCAGCGCGACCGACAGCATCGCCTTGACGCGTCCGCTGACGGCCCGGTTGGCGAACGGCGGGGCCAGGAGCATCCACGCGGCGGCGCGGACGGAGGCCAGCAGCACCGAGACCAGCAGGTCGAGCGGGACGGCGCCCGTCGTTCCCTCCACCCGGCTCAGCCGCCGTGGCTGAGGAAGGACGGGATCTGCCCGTACAGCGCGGTCGTGAAGGCCGTCATCTCGTGCAGCATCCAGCGGCCGCACAGCACGATCGCGGTGCCCACGGCCACGGCCTTGGGCACGAAGGAGATCGTCTGCTCCTGCAGCTGGGTCACGGACTGGAACAGCGAGATGGCGAACCCGACGAACAGCGCCGTCAGCAGCATCGGGGCGGACAGCTTGGCAGCGAGGACGAGAGCGGTCATCCCGAGGTGGATGACGGTCACGTCGGTCATCGCGGTGCCTTCCGTTGGAGGGTGCGTGCGGGAACTGCATCGGCCGTCCGGGTGACGTCCTTGAACGGGCCTCGCGGCGCGGCCCGGGGGCAGGTGGCGGCGCGGCGCCGGGCGGTGCGGCGCGCTCAGCCCGCGTAGCTGGAGACGAGCGCCTTCACGATGAGGCCCCACCCGTCGACCATGACGAACAGCAGCAGCTTGAAGGGCAGCGACACCGTGACCGGCGGCAGCATCATCATGCCGAGCGACATCAGCGCGGAGGACACGACGATGTCGATGACCAGGAAGGGGATGAAGATGACGAAGCCGATGATGAAGGCGGACCGCAGCTCCGAGAGCGCGAACGCCGGGACGAGCGTCGTCAGCGGCACCTCGGCCCGGTTCTTCGGCAGGTCGCGCTTGGCGGCCTGCGTCATGAGGGCGAGCTCCTCGCCGCGGGTCTGCTTGAGCATGAACGCCTTCAGCGGCACGGAGCCGGACTCGAAGGCGGCCGTCGCGGTCTTCTCGCCCTTGAGGTAGGGCTGCACGGCGGTGTCGTTGATGGTGCTGAACGTCGGCGCCATGACGAACATCGTCAGGAACAGGGCGAGCCCGGCGAGGACCTGGTTGGGCGGGGTCCCCGTGAGGCCCAGGGCGTTGCGGGTCAGGCCCAGGACGATGAGGATCTTGGTGAAGCTCGTCGTGAGCAGCAGCAGCGACGGGGCGATGGACAGCACCGTCATCGCGACGATGATGACGATCGACTGGCTGGGCTTGCCGTTCGCGCCGTTCACCCCGTTGACGCCGATGGTGACCTGCCCCTCGGCGGGGGCGGCCGGCGCCGTGGGCGCGGCGGGGCCCGTGGGGGCCACGGGCGCGGTCGCCGCGGAGAACACCGCGGGCAGCTGCAGCGGCGCGCTCGCGGGGGCCGCGAGGTGCAGGGCGGCGGCGGGGACGGCGGCGGGAGCGGTGGCGGGGGCGGCGGCCGAGGAGGCGCCGGCCCCGGCGACGAGGAGGCCACCGGCGAGCAGGGTCCCGGCGGCCAGGCCGCGCCAGGCGCGGCCCCGTCCGGGGGCCGGGGTGGGCCGCACTCGTGCGGTCATCGGCGGGTCGTCCTCTCGCGCAGCACGTCGACGGCCTTGGTCCAGGTGGCCGGCGAGAGCGCCGAGCCGGTGAGCGCACCCGCGGCCGCGTCGTGCTCGGCGGGGGTGGTGGGGTCCTGCTCCGCGAGGTGCGCGCCGAAGGCGTCCGGGCTCGCGAGGAGCTCCTCGACGGTCGGGACGGACGCGGTGGAGCCCCCCTGCCGGGGGATCTCGACGACGCTGCGGGTCTCCGCGGGCGCCGGGGTGACCGAGGCCAGCGGGACCTCCGAGAGCAGGGTGACCTGGTGCTCGGTGACGCCCACGACGATGGCGCGCTCGCCGACCCGGACGACCGCGACCCCGGCCTTGTGGCTGATGGCCTGGCGCGAGAGCACGGCGATGTCGCTGCCGGCCGCCGCGGCCGCGCCCTTGGAGCGGCGCAGCCAGCGGGCGATCAGCCACAGCAGCCCGAGGACCGCGACGAGCGAGACCGACATGCGCCCCAGGGCGGCGAGGGCGTCCATCAGGAGTGGACCTCGGTGCCCGGGGTGACGATCTCGGTGACGCGGATCGCGTAGTCCTCGTCGACGACGACGACCTCGCCCCGGGCGATCAGCTGGCCGTTGACCAGGATGTCGGCGGGGCTGCCGGCCGCGCGGTCGAGCTCGACGACCGAGCCGGGCTGCAGGGACAGCAGGTCCTGCACGGTCATGCTCGTGCGGCCCAGCTCCACGGTGACGTCCATCTGCACGTCGCGCAGCAGGTCCATGGTGCGGCGGGGGCCGGCCGCGGTCGCGGTGGCGGTCGCCACCGGCTGCGGCGCAGGCGCTTCGCCGGAGGCGCTGATCCCGATGAGCGCGACGACCTCGCCGTCGGAGGACACGACCGCGACCGCACCGGCGGGACCGAGCGCGGCCAGGGCCTCGGCGGGGCTGCCCTCGACCGCCGCCTCGAGCGTGCACGGCCCGAGCGTGGCGACGGCGGTCTCCAGCGCGGGGCGCACGGCGTCGACCGGGTCGAGCGCGCCCTCGGGGCTGGACAGCAGCGCGTCGGTGGCGGCCTCGCCGATGATGACGACGACCGTGCCCGAGGCGGCGCCCGCGAAGCGCGCCGAGACGCCGGTGCCCTCCTCGCCGAGGTCGGGGGCGTCGCCCACGGCCAGGACGGCGGTGATGGTGCCCGGGGTCGGCAGGGGCAGGACGGACAGCGCCGCCTCGGCGGCCTGGCTGACGAACGCCTGGGCGTCGGTGTGGGTGGCGGTGCTCATGCGGACTCCTCGGGGGTGGGGACGACCAGGCAGGCGAGCCGCGGGCCGCGGCTGCCGGCGACGGCGGTGGCGATGCGAGCGCCGGAGGCGACGATGTCGAGGGGGACCTCGGAGCGGTGCGGCAGCCGCAGGACGTCGCCGGGTGAGAGCGCGAGGATCTCGTCGGGCCGCAGGCGGGCCGGCGCGAAGCGCACGGAGACGTCGATCGGGATGTGCTCGAGGTGGTCGTCGAGCCGGTCGCGCATGAGCCGGCGGGTGCGCAGCTCCTCCGGGCTCGCCACCCGCAGCTCGGCGGCGGTCAGGGCCGTCGACAGCGGGTCCAGCGGCATGGCGAGGGTGGCGCGGCCGGCCACTCCCCCGAGGACCATCTCGAAGGTCGCCACGATCATGACGTCGGTGGCCGAGCCGGCCTGCGCGAACTGCGGGTTCTGCTCCAGGCTCGTGAGGCTGGGGTGCAGGTCGACGACGGAGGTCAGCGAGAACGCGAGCTCGGTGAGCGTGCGCTCGATCAGCTGACGGCCCAGGACGGCCTCGATCTCGGTGAGGGCGCGGGTCGGCTGCTGCCCACCCCCGTTGCCGCCGAGCATGCGGTCGACCCAGCTGAGCAGGGCGGGCGTGTCCAGGTGCAGGATCCCGGCCCCCACGAGCGGCTGCGGGTCGAAGACCGCCATGACGCTGGGGGTGGGCAGCGACGCCACGTACTCGTCGTAGCTGAACTGCTGGATGCCCTCGAGCTCGACCTGCACCGTGGTGCGCAGCGTGGAGCTCAGCAGGGTCGCCCACTGCCGGCAGAAGGTCTCGTAGGTGATCTCGAGGACCCGGGCGTGCTGGCGCGACAGCTTGGTGGGCCGCCGGAAGTCGTACGGGACGGGAACACCGCGCCGACGCGAGCGTCGCCCTGTGCTCGTCCGCCCGGGGGCGGTGGAGGTCTCGGTTGCCACGCTGACCTATCGGCACGCAGGGGGTTCACCCTTTAGCGCTAGGCCGGACGAGTGACGGGAGCGGCCGGCGACGCTGCCGGCCCGCTCCCCCGCCGTCCGGCCGGAAGCACCGTCCCGGGGCTGCGCCGCCCCCGGGACGGTGCGCTCACTGCGTGACGAACTGGGTGAAGTAGATGCCCATGATGACCTTGTGGGGGTGCTCGCCCTCCTTGGCGGGCTCCTCCTCGTAGGCGGTGATGATCTTCTCCTGGAGCTCGTCCTTGTAGTGCTGGCGCTGCTCGGCGTTGGACAGCTCCGCCGTGGACAGGCCGCTGAACTCGGCGATGGCCAGGTCCAGGGCCTTGCTGCCGTCGGGGCCGCCCCCGCCCTCGTGGCCGCCCCCGGTGGACAGCGTGGCCTGCAGCGCGAGGCCCAGCTTCAGGTAGTGCCCGTCGGCGAGGTTGACGGTGATCGGGTCCAGCGCCGTGACGTCGCCCGCCACCAGCACCTCCTCGACCGGCTTCTCCGCCGCGGCCGCCGGCTTCATCATCATGTAGGTCCCGGCCCCGCCGCCGCCGAGCAGCAGCACGGCACCGAGGCCGACGACGATGAGCTTCTTCTTCTTCCCGCCGGCCGGCGCGTCGGCGGCCGTGCCACCGTCGCCCCCGGGTCCGGGGGTCTTGCCGCCGCTCTTGCCTGCCATCTTGCGCTCCATCTCAGTGGCCTTCCGGTGTGGTGTCCGCGTGCTCGGCGACGGCCTGCTCCGCGGTGTTCTCGGTGGTGCTGACCTGGGCGACCTCGACGGGCCCCGCGAGGCCCGGGTCGACGACCGGGGCCGCCGGGGCCTCCGCCGGCGCGGGGTCCGCGGCCGGGGGCTGCACCTCGTCGGGACCCGTGGTGGGCGTGCCGGCCGCGACCTGCGGCAGGAGCGCCTTGACGGCCTCCGACGACGGCGAGGCGACCACCAGGTCCACGCGGCGGTTGCCGGCGAGGGCCCGGGGGTCGGAGTCCGGGTACAGCGGCCTCGCCGAGCCGAAGCCCGTCGAGGACAACCGCTGGTCGGAGACCCCGTTCGCCGCGATGAAGCGGGTCAGCACGCTGTTCGCCCGCGACGAGGACAGGTCCCAGTTGTCGCGGAAGCGCACGGTGCTGCTCAGGGGCAGGGAGTTCGTGTGGCCCTGCACGGCGATGTCGTTGGGCAGCGCGGCGAGCGTCGGCCCGATGACGTCCAGGACCTGCAGGCCCACGGGCTGGATGTCCGCGCTGCCGTTGGCGAAGAACACGTTGTCGGCGACCAGGCCGATGACGAGCCCCTCCGAGGTGATCCGGTAGGTCACCTGGTTCTCCTTGCCCTGCGCCGTCAGGGCGTTGTCCAGCTCCTCCTCGACGTCGCGGTACTGCGCGACCTCGGCCTGGGCGGCGTCCAGGTCGGACTGGTTCGCCTTCTTCTGCGCCTGGTCCAGCACCTGCTGCACCGACATCTCCTGCATCGGGTCGCCGCCGGCCAGCGGCATCAGGTCGATGGGGTCCTCGCCGTTGTCGACCTGGTTGATGCCGTCGTTGCCGGGCAGCACCAGGTTCGACGCCGAGGCGCCGTCGGTGAGCCCGGCCTTGAACTGGGCGAACTTGACCGCGTCGACCTGGCTGAGCGCGAAGAGGACGATGAACAGGGCCACGAGGACCGTGAGCATGTCCGCGTAGGACACCAGCCACCGCTCGTGGTTGACGTGCTCCTCGTGCTCCTCGTGCTTCGCACGGCGCTTGCCGTGCCCGCCTCCGGACATCAGGCGGCCTTCTTGTCGGGCACCGCGGTGCCCGGCGGCAGGAGGCTCTCCAGCTTCTTGGCGACCGAGCGGGGGTTGGAACCGGCCTGGATGGCGAGGATGCCCTCGACGACCAGCTCCATCTGGGCGACCTCGAGGCCGGACAGGCGGGCCAGCCGGCTCTGGATCGGCAGGAAGAAGACGTTGGCGCTGGCCACGCCCCAGAAGGTGGCGACGAAGGCCGCGGCGATCATCGGGCCGAGGGCCGAGACGTCGTCGAGGTTGGCCAGCACGACGGTCAGGGAGATGACGGTGCCGCAGATGCCGACGGTGGGGGCGTAGGCGCCCATGTCGCCCCAGGCCTTGCCGCCCTGCTTGTCGAACGCCTTCTTGGCCGAGATCTTGGCGGTGAGGATCTCGTAGAGCTCGTCGGGGTCGGTGCCGTCGATGGCCGTCTGCAGACCGTCGCGCAGGAAGTCGTCGTCGACGGCCTTGATGGCGTCCTCGAGCGCCAGCAGGCCCTCGCGGCGGGCCCGCTCGGCCATCGAGACGATGACGCCGACGGTCTCGGCGGCGTTCTTCGGCTTGCCGAGGAACGCGGTCTTCAGGGAGCCGATGAGGTTGGTGCCGTCCTTCAGGACGCCGCCCATGAGGGTGACGCCGAGGGTGCCGACGAAGACCAGGACCAGGGGGCCCGGCAGGAGGATGTCGCTGGGCGAGCCGCCCTCGTGGTTCTGCGCCCACAGGATGGCCGCCGCGGCCATGACCAGGCCGACGATGGTTGCGATGTCCATGGGGTCAGGTCCTCCTGCGGTGCAGCGGCACCGGCGCGGGCAGCGTGCCCCCGGTGTCGTCGTGGTCGTCGTCGTGCGAGGTATCGGCACGCGTGTGCGGCAGCTCGAGCACTTCCGCGGAGGTGCCCCGCTCCTCCAGCGCGTGCGCGGTGGCGACGACGCGGGCCCGGAACGTCATGATGCGGTCGATGATGTCCGCGAGGGGCTCCGTGATGACGAACTTGACGCCGTCGACCAGCGTCACGACCGTGTCGGGCGTGGCGTCGACGCGCTGGATGAGGTCGGGGTTCAGGGCGAACACCGACCCGTTGAGCCGGGTCACGAGGATCACGAGGGGTCCATCCTTGGAGGGTGGTGGCGGGGCCCGTCCATGGGCCGGGGTTCACCGGTCAATCGGCGGTGGGAGCAGCGAGCTGAGCGGACACCTTGCGTCCGAGCGGGTGAACTGCTAGTGGCGCAGCGTGAGTGCGCCGGCAGCGGACGACCCGGTCCGGGGAGGGCCGCACGACGAACGCCCCCCGGGACCGCGCACCACGCGGCCCCGGGGGGCGTCCAGTCCTGCCCGGCCGCCGGCTCAGCCGGCGGCCGTCACGCTCAGCGCTTGATGTTGATGACGTCCTGGAGGATCTCGTCCGAGGCGGTGATGATCTTGGAGTTCGCCTGGAAGCCGCGCTGGGCGAGGATCAGGTTGGTGAACTCCGTCGACAGGTCGACGTTGGACATCTCCAGCTGCCCGGCCCCGAGGGTGCCGCGGCCGGCCGCACCCGGGATGCCGACGTTCGGCGTGCCGGAGTTGACCGAGACGTTGAACAGCGAGCCGCCGGCCTTCTGCAGCCCGGCGTAGTTGTTGAACGTCGCGACCGCCACCTGGCCCAGGTTGCGCTTGAGGCCGTTGGAGTAGCTGCCGGACAGGATGCCGTCCGCGCCGAAGGTGAAGGACTCCAGCGTGCCGATCGCGGCACCGTCCGCCGTGGCGCTGAGGTTGGACTTGCCGTTGCCGACCAGGCCGGTCAGGGACGTCAGGTCCACGACGGTCGCCTGACCGTTGGAGAGGGCGACCGGGTTGGGGGCCGCCGAGACGTCGATCGCGTAGTTCGCGGCCGGGTCGAAGGAGATCGTGCCGCCGTCCGCGGTCTGCGTCGCCCCGGCCGCGTCGACCCAGCTGTAGCCCACGGTCCACTCGTCCGTCGCGGCGGACTTCGCCTCCGCGGCGCTCGCGGTCGACCCCGGTCCAGTGTTGATGAAGGACACCGTGATCCGGGTCCGGGTGCCCTGGGCGTCGTAGCTGTCGAAGGCCGTGGTGACGGCCGGGGTCTTCCACGTGCCGGTGAGGTCCTTGACCGGGTCCGCGGAGTTGTCCAGGTTGCCCTTGACGAACGACGCGGCCGTCGGCTCCGCCGGCATGACGCTGTCGGCCGGGATGCGCAGCTGCCCGGTGGGCTGGTTGACGTTGATCGTGCCGCCGTTGTCCGCCTGCCAGCCCTGGACGTAGGCGCCCTCGGGGGTCGTGAGGTAGCCGTCCTTGTCGAGCGAGAAGGCCCCGGCGCGCGTGTACATGGTGTTCTCGCCCTGCTTGACGACGAACATCCCGTCGCCGTTCAGCATGAGGTCGGTGGCCTTGCCCGTGCTCTGCGCGGAGCCCTGCTGGAAGTTCTGGGCGATCGTGTTGACCCGCACGCCGAGGCCGACCTGCGACGGGTTGGTGCCGCCGTTGTCGTTCTGCGGGGCGCCGGCCGCCTTGGTCAGCTGGCTCAGGGTGTCCGCGAAGACCACGGTCGAGCTCTTGTAGCCGGTGGTGTTGACGTTGGCGATGTTGTTGCCGACGACGTCCATCATCGTCTGGTGGGAGCGGAGACCGCTCACACCCGAGAACATGGAACGGAGCATGTGTCGTTGCCTTTCGGACGGCTGGCCTGGATCGTGCCGGGGGTCGTGCGTGGAGGGGCAGTGCGGTCGGGCTGCGCAGCGGGTGCTGCGGTTGGTGCTGACCTGCAGGGGTTCAGGTGCAGGGGATCAGGGGGTCGCGCCGGCGGTGCCGGTCGCGGGGCCGGTCGCGGTGGCGCTCGCGGTGTGGCCCGCGGGGACGTCGATGCTGGAGATCTTCGACAGCAGGACGTCCTTGCCGTCGACCTTGAGCACGGGCTCGCCGCCCGTGCCGCCGGCCGAGGTGGCCGTGAAGGAGGCCGAGGACACCACGCCGGTGACGGTCTTCCCGTCACCGCCCGGGTAGCTCACCGTCTGGCCCACGAGGGTGCTGGCCTGCAGCTTGAGCTGGGCCGCGAGCATCGACGTGTTGTTGGTGCTCATCTCCTCGAGCGTCTCCAGCGTGGAGAACTGGGCGGTCTGGGCGATGAACTGCGAGGAGTCCACGGGCTTGGACGGGTCCTGGTAGCGCAGCTGCGCCACGAGGAGCTTCATGAAGGTGTCCTTGTTCTCCTTCGTGGTGCCCGACGCCTTGGCGCTCGTCGTCACGTCGTTCCTCAGCTTCGACAGGGCACCGGCGGTCGCCGCGTTGGACGACGCCAGGAGGGAGTCGAAGGCCGAGGCGCCGCTGGCCGCATCGATGGTCATGCGCACTCCTTCGGTCGTTCGGGGGACGAGCTGTAGGCCGATCGGTGGTTTCGGGGCTCCAGGGCTGAAGGACCCGGGTGCACGGGCTCAGACCCGGGCCCCGTCGGATCCGGAGGTCGCGTCAGATCCGGAGGTCGAGCCGGCCCGCGGCGGCGGCCACCGCCGCCCGGCGGGCGGAGCGCTGCTCGTCCGCGGCGAAGAGGTGACGCCGCTCGCCGCCGCCCTCTCCCCCGCCGCCGTGCCCGCGGCGGCCCTGGTCGCCGCCGGACGCGCTCCCGGCCTGAGCGTCGGCGCCCTGGCGCTGCTGCTGCGCGCCGGTGTCGGAGCGCAGGTCGGAGCGGACGTCGGCGGTCGCCTGGGTGAAGCTCGTCGTGGCCAGCTCGCGCAGCAGTTCCGGCAGCGCGGTGCGCAGGGCGTGCCGCGCGGCGTCGGAGGTGCCCGCCAGCTGCACGTGCAGGGCGCCGTCCTTGACCTCGGCGCTCACCTGCACGGGGCCGAGGCCCTCGGGGTTCACCTCCACCGACATCCGGTGCAGACCGTCGGTGTGCTGCGGGAGCACGTCGAGGCGGCCGGCGAGGCCGTGCGCGAAGGCGGCGGGGTTCGTCAGCGGCAGCGGGGCGGGCGGCGTCGAGGCCCCGCTCCCGGCGACCGGGCTCGAGCCCACGGGGGTCGCCACGGGGACCGGCACGGCCGTGACCGCTCCGGAGGGTGTGGTGGCCGTCGTCTCGGCCGGCACGTCGAGCGCAGCGACGGTGGCGGCCGCGGCGGTGGTCGCCGGCGCCGAGGTGACGGCGGACGGGAGCACCACCGGCGGGAGGACCGGCACCGGGGCGACGGCCGTCGGGACGGTCCGGGCCGGGGCAGGCGGCGGTGTCGCACCGGGGCCTGCGTCGACGGCGGGGGCCGCGGCCGCGGCGGGTCCGGTCCCGGGCGGCAGGGGCGCGCGGCCCGACGGCCCGTCGCC
>NZ_VWPY01000033.1 GCF_011839805.1 Kineococcus rubinsiae
CCCGAGCGCTCCGCGGCTCCTCCGGTCGAGCCGCAGGCCCCGCCGCCCGCCGCACCCCGGCCGCCGCGCCCCGCCGGGGGACGCCGCCCCGGGGGCCCTCGCCGCCGGCGCCGGCTCACCGCCCTGGTCCTGCTGCTCGTCGTCTGCCTCGTGGCCTACCCGCTGGCGCTGGGCTGGAAGGGCTGGTCCTCGGTCGGGCACGTCGCGGCCGCCTCGACCGGCGCGCGCCCCGCGGACACCCCGGGCACGACCTACCTCATCGTCGGCAGCGACTCGCGCGCCGGGATGTCGGAGGAGGAGCTCAGCGCCCTGTCCGCCGGCGGCACCGACGGCATGGGCCAGCGCACCGACACGATCATGCTGATGCACGTGCCGGCCGGCGGCGGGCCCGTCGCCCTCATCAGCGTGCCGCGCGACAGCTACGTCCCCATCCCCGGTCACGGGCGCAGCAAGATCAACGCCGCGTTCTCCCTGGGCGGCCCGGAGCTGCTCACGCAGACCCTCGAGGACGTCTCGGGCCTGCGCATCGACCACTACGTCGAGACGGGCTTCGGGGGCTTCGCGAAGATCGTCGACGCGGTCGGCGGGGTCGAGATGTGCCCCGCGGTGGCCGTCGACGACGTGCGCGCCGGGCTGGACATCCCCGCGGGCTGCCAGCAGATGGACGGGGCCACGGCGCTGGGCTACGCCCGCTACCGCTACACCGACCCGCTGGGCGACCTGGGACGCGCGAACCGCCAGCGGGCCCTGCTCGCGGCCATCACGCAGCGCGCCGCGAGCCCCGCGACGCTGCTCAACCCGTTCAAGGCCTTCCCGCTGGCGTCCTCGGGCGGCTCGGCCATCACCGTCGACGACGGCAGCAGCCCGCTCGCCCTGGTCACCTTCGCGCGCGGCATGCGCGCCGCGTCGGGCAGCGACGGCATCTCGATGACGGTGCCGATCAGCAACCCGGCGCTGCCCACGTCCTCCGGCACCGCCGTGAAGTGGGACAGCACCAAGGCCCTGCAGATGTTCGCCGACCTCAAGGCCGACGACACGGCCGCGCTGCGGGCGCTGCTGCCGGCCTGAGGCCGCTCAGCTCCCGATCGCCCGCGGGCCCACCGCGGGCAGCGTGACCGGCGCCCCCGGCAGGGCGACGCCCTCCGCCGACAGCGGCACCGTCAGGGCGTCCACGAGGACCTCCAGGGCCCGCGTGACCTCCCGCGCCCGCTCGGGCCCGATGAGCTGCAGCACCGCGTCGGTGCTGCGCAGCGTCATCGCCTCGATGTGCTCCAGCACGGCCCGGCCCGCGTCGGTGAGCTCGACGTGGCGGTCGCCCGGCCGCGGCGGGGCCGGCTGGACGTAGCCGTCGTCGCAGAGCTGGTCCAGCGTCGACTGCACGCTCGCGGTGTCGGCCCCGACCTGCCGGCCGATCGCGCGGGGGTGGCGGTGACCGGCGGCGACCGCCTGCAGCACGAAGATCGCCAGCCGGCGCAGCCCGGTCGCGGACTCGATCGATCCCAGCAGCGGCTCGGCGACGGCCTGCAGCCGCCCGATGCGCAGGAGCAGGGCGTCGGCCGCGGCCAGGTCGTGGGGCGGGGTGTCGACGAGCCCGCGCAGCACGGCGTCGCCCGCCGCGAGCTGGTGGCGCCCCTCGCCGGGGGCGACGACGGCCGGCGGCCGGTCCAGGGCCGCCTCGCGGGGCCGGTCGACGACGGCCTCACGGGCGGTGGCGCCGTCGCGGGGGGCGTCGAGGACGACGTCGAGGGTCTCGTCGAACGCGGGGTCGACGGTGGCGTCGACGGTCGGGCCGGCGTCGAGGCGGGGGTCGTGCGGGAAGGGGTGGGGCACCGGGCGCTCCGAGGGGTCTGGTCGGTGGCGTGCGGGGGTCGGCGGTGGAGGCGGACGGGCGGTCCAGGGTCAACGGTCGGCACCGGCCGGGAGTTCTCGGCTCCCGCCCGGCACCGTCGCCGGGGGCGGCTCAGCCGCCGAAGCCCACCCCGGGCCGGCGGGTGCGGGCGCGCAGCTTCTCGCCCTTGGCGAGCGCGCTGTCTCGCAGGGACGCCTGGAAGTCGACCATCCGCTCCTGCAGCGCCGGGTCGGACGCGGCCAGGATGCGCACCGCGAGCAGCCCCGCGTTGCGCGCCCCCGCCACGGACACCGTGGCGACGGGGACACCCGAGGGCATCTGCACGATGGACAGCAGCGAGTCCATGCCGTCGAGGTGGCGCAGGGGGACGGGCACGCCGATGACGGGCAGCGGCGTGAGGCTCGCGAGCATCCCGGGCAGGTGGGCGGCGCCGCCCGCACCGGCGATGACGACCTTCAGCCCGCGTCCGGCCGCCGCGGTGCCCCACGCGACCATGTCCTGCGGCATGCGGTGCGCGGAGACGACGTCGGCCTCGTAGGGCACGCCGAACTCCTCCAGCGCCTTCGCGGCCTCCTCCATGACGGGCCAGTCGGAGTCGGAGCCCATGACGACGCCCACGACCGGTGCTGCGCTGCTGCTCACTCGTCGATCTCCCCTGCGATGAAGGCGGCCGCGTGCCGGGCCCGGTCGCGGACGGTGTCCAGGTCGTCGCCGTAGACGGTGACGTGTCCCAGCTTGCGCCCCGGGCGCTGCTCCTTGCCGTACAGGTGCACCTTGACGCCGGGGTCGTGGGCCATGACGTGCAGGTAGGAGCGGTACAGGTCCGCGTGGCGGGGCTCCACCTCGCGCGGGCCGAGCACGTTGACCATGACGGTCCAGGGCGCGCGGGGCGCCGGGGAGCCGAGCGGCAGGTCCAGCACCGCGCGCAGGTGCTGCTCGAACTGGCTGGTCACCGACCCCTCGATGCTCCAGTGGCCGGAGTTGTGCGGGCGCATCGCGAGCTCGTTGACGAGCACCTCGCGGCGGCCGTCGCGCTCGACCTCGAACAGCTCGACGGCCAGCACGCCCGTGACGCCGAGCCCGCCGGCGATGTCGAGGGCGATCCGGGAGGCCTGCGCGGCGAGGTCGGGGTCGAGGTCCGGCGCGGGCGCCACCACCTCGCGGCAGACGCCGCCGGCCTGGACCGTCTCCACGACCGGCCACGACGCGGCCTGCCCGGAGGGGCTGCGGGCCACGAGCGCCGCGAGCTCGCGGACGAAGGGGACGTGCTCCTCGGCGAGCAGGGGCCCGCGCTCGGCCCAGTCCTCGAACCAGCCGGTCGCGGTGGCCAGCCCGGCCGGGTCCAGCTGCGGGTCGGCGACGACGAGGACGCCCTTGCCGTCGTAGCCGCCGCGCGGGGTCTTGAGCACGACGGGCCAGCCGGCCTCGGCGGCGAAGGCGCGCAGCTCCTCGACGCCCGCGACGGCCGCGAAGCGCGGGCAGGGGACGCCCAGCGCCGTGAGCCGCTCGCGCATGACGAGCTTGTCCTGCGCGTGCAGCAGCGCGTCGGCGGAGGGCTGCACGGACGTGAGCTCGGCCATGGCGCGCAACCCGGCGGGCGGCACGTGCTCGTGGTCGAAGGTGACGGCGTCGCAGTCCGCGGCGAAGGCGCGCAGCGCGTCGAGGTCGTCCGCGGCACCGACCGGGGCGGGCGAGATCACCTGCGCCGCGCTGACGTCGGGGCCCTCGGCGAGCACGCGCAGCCGCAGGCCGAGCGCGACGGCCGCGGGCTGCATCATGCGCGCCAGCTGCCCCCCGCCCACGACGCCGACGACGGGGAAGCCACCGGGCCGCGCGTAGGGGGCCGGGTCGGGGGTGTGGGTCACGTCTGCCGAGGGTAGGGCACCGTGCGGACCCGCTCCGGACACCGGCCGGCGGGTCCCCGGTCCGCCCCGGGAGGCGCCCGGCGGCACCGCACGGACGTGCTGCGGGCGCCGTCCTGCGGGAGGATCGGGCACGGGCGGCGCGGAGGACGTGCCGCCTCACCCATGGAAGGGGAACTGCCTGTGCTCACCGTGATCGCGTGTGTCGTCCTGGTCACCGTCGGCATCGTCGGAGCGATGAAGATGGAGAACCGCCTCGAGCCGTCGAAGGAGAGGACGCGCTCGGAGCGGTGAGCCGTCGGCGGCCTCCCAGCTCCGTCGGTCACACTCGGCGGGCGCGCCCCGAGGCATCCGGGGCGCCCCCCGCGCCGAACCAGCGGTGGCCGCCGGCCCCCGCCGGGACGCACGACGAGAGACGGAGCAGCGCAGACCGTGGCACCTGAAGGAGCAGCAGCACCCCGCGAGGGACTCGTGCGCCGCCTGCGCGCGACCTACGAGGTCCTGGCCCGCGAGGCCGCCAAGTTCGGCATCGTCGGTGGCGTCGCGTTCGTCGTGAACACGGGCACGTTCAACCTGCTCCGCTTCGCCGGCCCCGACCACGTCGGCGTCCTGCACGGCAAGCCGCTGACCGCGAACGTCATCGGGGTCGTCGTCTCCACGGTCGTCGCCTGGCTCGGCAACCGGCTCTGGACGTTCCGCCACCGCCGCCGGGCGTCCGCGCCCCGCGAGCTGCTGCTGTTCGCCGTGATGAACGCCGCCGGGCTCGCGATCTCCCTCGCCTGCCTCGGCTTCACCTACTACGTGCTCGACCTGCGCGGGGCCGTGGCCACCAACGTCTCGGCGAACGTCGTCGGCCTCGTGCTGGGCACCCTGTTCCGCTGGTGGGCCTACCGGCGCTTCGTCTTCACGACCGAGCTGGCCGAGGAGGGCTGGGACGTGCCGCCCGCCTCACGCGCGCCGCAGGTGGACGACGTCCGCGGCGGACAGGCTCGTCCGGGCTCCCCCGCCGCCCGCTGAGGTCCCCCCACCCGCGGGTCCGTCCCCGTCGGGGCGCAGCACCAGCCGGCCGTCCGCGTCGACGTCCTCGGCCAGCCCCTCCAGCGTCCGCCCGTCGGGCAGGTGGGCCCGCACCTGCGCGCCGAGGGTCGCGCACACCGCGCGGTAGGCCGCCGCGGTGCCCGCGGCCTCCGGGTCGCCGCCGGCCGCGGTGAAGTCGTCCAGGCGCTGCCGCAGCGCGCGCAGGTAGCGGCGCAGGACGGTGTCGCGGTCGGTGCTCGTGGCCCCCGCGAGCGCCAGCGACGTCGGGGGCGCCGACGGCCCCGGCCCGCCCGGCACCCCGGCCGCGGGCGGCAGCTCGTCGGCGCGCTGGCTGACGTTGATCCCCGCGCCGAGCACGACCACGTCGTCGCGGGCCTCCACGAGGACCCCGGCGACCTTCCCGACACCGGCGACCTTCCCGGCACCGTCGCCCGGCGTGCCGTCCGGCGGCCCGTCGACGAGCCCGACGAGCACGTCGTTGGGCCACTTCAGCCCCACCTGGACGCCGAGGCCCTCGAGCGCGTCGGCCACGGCGAGGCCCGTGAGCAGGGGCAGCCAGGACCACCGCTCGCGGGGCACGGCCGGGCGCACGAGCACCGAGACGGCGAGCGACGCGCGCGGCGGCGCCTCCCAGACCCGGCCCAGCCGGCCGCGGCCGCCGCTCTGGTGGTCGGCCACGAGGACGGTGCCGTCGGCCGGGCCGCTGCGGCCCAGCAGGTCCGCGTTCGTCGAGCCCGTGGTGGCCACGACGTCGAGGGCGGCCCAGCCGCCGTCGCCGAGCAGGGCGCGGCGCAGGGGCGTGGCCCGCAGCGGGGGCCGTCCGAGGTCGGTCCAGGCGGTGCTCACCCCGGCACGCTACGTCGCCACCCCGGCGACGGCGCAGGGGCGGCCCCGGCCCGGTCCGGCTCGTCCGCGGACCCCGGCTTGTCGACGGCCCGGTCCCTGTGGTGAGGTGAGGCTCCCCTCACCTCAGGAGTCGTCCGTGCCCGCTCGCCCGTCCCGCCGCTCCCTGCTCCTCGGCGTCCCCGCCGTCGCCGCCGTCCTGGCCGCGTGCGGCGACGGTGGCACGTCGTCCACCGGCGCAGCCTCGCCGTCGGGCTCGTCGGCGGCGGGCACCTTCCCCGTGACCGTCGAGCACGCCCTCGGGACCGTGACGATCGACAGCGCGCCCCAGCGCATCGTCACCGTCGGCTGGGGGTCGCAGGACGTGCTGTGGGCGCTGGGGATCCAGCCGGTGGCCGTGCCGCAGGTGACCTACGGCGGGCTGCCCGACGGGACCTACCCCTGGTGGGAGGGCCACTTCGACGCGGCGACGACGGCGTTCCTGCCGAGCCCCGACTCGGGCGAGCTGCCCTTCGAGCTCATCGCCGAGAAGGCGCCCGACCTGATCCTCGCCGTCTACTCCGGCATCACGGCCGAGGACTACGCGACGCTGTCGAAGATCGCGAAGACCGTCGCCTACCCGGACGCGCCGTGGAAGACGTCCTGGCAGGACCAGACCGTCCTCGTGGGCCGCGCCGTCGGCCGCGAGGCCGACGCCCGTGCCCTGGTCGAGACCGCTCAGGCCGACCTGACGTCGCGGGCCGCGGCCGCCCCGGCCCTGCAGGGCAAGACGTTCAGCTACGTCTACGGCGAGGAGAAGGGCCTGTCGGTCTACCTGCCGGGCGACTCCCGCGTCGACATGCTGCACGACCTCGGGATGGTCGACTCCCCCGGCGTGAAGACCCTGGCCGGGACGACGTCGGAGTTCTACACCGAGCTCGCCAAGGAGCGCAGCCTCGACGTCGCGGCCGACGTGGTCGTCGGCTACGGCGGGCTCACGGCCGCCCAGTTCAGCGCCGACCCCGTCTACGCGACGATCCCCGCGGTCGCCGCCGGCGCCGTCGCGTGGCTGGAGGACCAGACGCTCGTCTCGGCGACCTCGGCCACCGTGCTGAACCTGCCGTGGCAGCTGGACCGGCTCGTGCCGCTGCTGTCCGCCGCCGCGGAGAAGTCGCCCGCGTAGTCCCCTCCCGCGGCGCGGCCAGGCCCTAGGGTCGGCGCGGTGACGACCGACTCCACGACGGCCGGCTCCGCGCCGCGCCGCCCCACCGCCCTCGACGCCGTCGCCGAGGAGCACCTGGCCGGGACCCTGCGGCTGCAGCCGGCGCTCGCCCTGTCCCTCGGGGTGGCCGACGTCGCCCCGGGCCTCGGGGACCGCTCCCCCGCGGGGCTCGCGGACGTCGCCGACCTCGCCCGCGCCACCCTGCGGGCGGTCGAGGCCACCCCCGTCGCCGACGACGTCGACCGGGTGACCGCGGCGGCCCTGCGCGACCGGCTGGGCCTCGAGGTCGCCCTGCACGACGCCGGCGAGACCGTGGGTGACCTCAACGTCATCGCCAGCCCGCTGCAGGACGTCCGGATGGTCTTCGACCTCCTGCCGACCCGCACCGAGGCCGACTGGGCCGACGCGGCCGCGCGCCTGGCCGCCGTCCCCGCCGCGATCGAGGGCTACGTGGAGAGCCTGCGCACCGCCGCCGCCGCGGGCCGGGTCGCGCCCCGCCGGCAGGTGCGGGCGTGCGCCGCGGAGGCCCTCTCGCACGGCGCCGCGGACGGCATCTTCGCCGCCTACGCGCAGTCCGCGCGCACCGCGGACGGCCCGCTGCCCGCCGCGCTCGCGGGCGACGTCGCCCGGGGTGCCGAGGCGGCCGGCGAGGCCTACGGCCGCCTGGCCGAGGTGCTGGCCCGCGAGCTCCTGCCCGCCGCGCCCGAGGCCGACGCCTGCGGCCCCGACCGCTACGCGCTGTGGTCGCAGTACCAGCTCGGCGCGCGCGTCGACCTCGCCGAGACCTACGCGTGGGGCCTGGAGGAGGTCGCGCGGGTGCGCGCGGAGATGGCGGCCGTGGCCCGCGAGATCACCGGCAGCCCCGACGTCGCGCAGGCCGCCGCCGCCCTGGACGCCGACCCCGCCGTGACGATCGCGGGCGCGGAGGCGTTCCGCGACTGGATGCAGGAGCGCTCGGACGCGACCGTCGAGGCCCTGGCCGGCGTCCACTTCGACATCCCGGAGCAGGTGCGGCGGCTGGAGTGCCGGATCGCCCCCACCACCTCCGGCGGCATCTACTACACGGGCCCCAGCGAGGACTTCTCCCGCCCGGGGCAGATGTGGTGGGCCGTCCCGCCGGGGCAGACGACTTTCAGCACCTGGCGCGAGGCGACGACCGTGCACCACGAGGGCGTGCCGGGCCACCACCTGCAGATCGGCCAGACCGCCGTGCGCAGCGACGTCCTCAACCGCTGGCGGCGCTCGCTGGCCTCGTGGGTGTCGGGTCACGGCGAGGGCTGGGCCCTGTACGCGGAGCGGCTCATGGCCGACCTCGGTCACCTGCACGGCCCCGGCGAGCTGCTGGGCATGCTCGACGCGCAGCTGCTGCGCGCGGGCCGGGTCGTGATCGACGTCGGGGTGCACTGCGGGATGCCCGCCCCGGCCGAGGTCAGCGGCGGCGACTGGGACCACGACAAGGCCTGGCGGTACCTGACGTCGGTCTCCGGCAACGACGAGGGCGTCCTGCGCTTCGAGCTCGACCGCTACCTCGGCTGGCCGGGGCAGGCCCCCTCGTACAAGGTCGGCGAGCGCCTGTGGTCGTCGGTGCGCGAGGAGGTCCGGGCCCGCGAGGGCGCCGCCTTCGACCTCGCGGCCTTCCACCGGCGCGCGCTCGACCTCGGCTCCGTCGGCCTCGACGTCCTGCGCACCGCGCTGCTGCCCTGATCCCTCTGTGATCTTGCAGGTGATCCCTGCATGATCACGGAGGGGGCGGGTGGGAGGATGCCGCCGTGCCCACGTTCGTCCTCGCCTCCGCCTCCCCCGCCCGCCTCGCGACGCTGCGCGCCGTCGGGCTCGCCCCCGAGGTCGTCGTCTCCGACGTCGACGAGCCCGCGGTCGTCGCGCACTACGGCGTGACCGACGGCGAGGACGTCGCCCTGGTGCTCGCCAAGGCCAAGGCCGAGGACGTCGCGGCCCGCGACGAGATCGGCGACGACGCGCTGGTCCTGGGCTGCGACTCGGTGCTGGAGATCGACACCCCGGACGGGCGGCGCGTGCACGGCAAGCCCGCCGACGCCGCGGAGGCCGTGGCGCGCTGGAAGCTGATGCGCGGGCGCAGCGGCGTCCTGCACACGGGCCACTGGCTGGTCGACGCCCGCGACGGCGGCTCGGGCGCCACGCTCGGCGGCGTCGCCTCGGTGACCGTGCACTTCGCCGACGTCAGCGACGCCGAGGTCGACGCCTACGTCGCGACCGGCGAGCCGCTGCGCGTGGCGGGCGCGTTCACCCTCGACGGGCTGGGCGGCGCCTTCGTCCGCGGTGTCGAGGGCGACCCCCACGCCGTCGTCGGCGTCTCGCTGCCGCTGCTGCGCGACCTGCTGGGCGAGGCCGGCGTGGCGTGGACCGACGTCTGGCCCGCGCGGCCCTGAGCGGCGGTCCGCACCCGGCGGCAGTCGGTGGAGTCCAGGCCCGGGCAGTAGGGTCAGCCGTCGCGCCCCAGCCCCCGGACGGCGCGATCCCGCCCGCAGACCCCGGAGACGCCGCATGACCTCCCCCGACCCGATGCTCACCGGGACCGCCGCCGACTCCGCAGCGACCCACGACGCACCGGTGACGGGGCCCGTCACCAAGGTCCTGGTGGCCAACCGCGGCGAGATCGCCGTCCGCATCGTCCGGGCGGCCCGCGACTCCGGCATCGCCTCGGTGGCGGTCTACTCCGACTCCGACCGCGACGCGCTGCACGTGCGGATGGCGGACGAGGCGTTCGCCCTGGGCGGGGAGAGCGCCAAGGAGACCTACCTCGACGCGCAGAAGGTCATCGACGTCGCGCTGCGCGCCGGGGCCGACGCCGTCCACCCCGGCTACGGCTTCCTGAGCGAGAACGCGGGCTTCGCGCGCGCCGTGATCGCCGCGGGCCTCACCTGGGTCGGGCCGCCGCCCGCCGCCATCGAGTCCCTCGGCGACAAGGTCTCCGCGCGCCACCTCGCGGCCCGCGCCGGCGCCCCCCTCGTGGCGGGCACGGCCGACCCGGTGCCCGACGCGGACGCCGTCGTCGCCTTCGCCGACGAGCACGGCCTCCCGATCGCCATCAAGGCCGCCTTCGGCGGCGGCGGGCGCGGCCTGAAGGTCGCCCGCCACCGCGAGGAGATCCCCGAGCTGTTCGCCTCCGCGGTGCGCGAGGCCGAGGCCGCGTTCGGCCGCGGCGAGTGCTTCGTCGAGCGCTACCTCGACCGTCCGCGCCACGTCGAGACGCAGGTCCTCGCCGACGCCCACGGCGGCGCCGTCGTCGTCTCCACGCGCGACTGCTCCCTGCAGCGGCGCCACCAGAAGCTCGTCGAGGAGGCGCCCGCGCCGTTCCTCACGCCCGAGCAGGACGCCGAGCTGCGCCGCGCCTCCCTCGCGATCGTCGCCGAGGCCGGCTACGTCGGTGCGGGCACGGTCGAGTTCCTCGTCGCCACCGACGGCACGCTCGCGTTCCTCGAGGTCAACACGCGGCTGCAGGTCGAGCACCCCGTGACCGAGGAGATCAGCGGCCTCGACCTCGTCGTGGAGCAGTTCCGCATCGCCCGCGGCGAGCCGCTGGGCTACGACCACGTGAGCACCCGCGGGCACGCCATCGAGTTCCGCATCAACGGCGAGGACCCGCGCGCGAACTTCCTGCCGCGCGCCGGCCGCCTCACGCGCTTCTCGCTGCCGTCCGGCCCGGGCGTCCGCGTGGACACGGGCATCGACCCGCGTGCCGCCGCGGGCGACGGCGTCGAGATCTCGCAGAACTTCGACTCCCTGCTGGCCAAGCTGATCGTCACGGGCCGCAACCGCGAGCACGCGCTGCGCCGCGCGGCCCGCGCGCTCGGGGAGTTCCAGGTCGAGGGCGTGCCGACGGTGCTGGACTTCCACCGCGCCGTCGTCCGGCACCCGGACTTCGCGCCCGTCGCGGGCGACGACGCCACGCACTTCGACGTGCACACCCGCTGGATCGAGACCGACTTCGACGCGACGGGGCTCCCCGCCGCCGGCGCCCTCGAGGTCACCGAAGGCCCTGCGGCGCACCGCGAGACGATCGTCGTGGAGGTCGCGGGCAAGCGCGTGGAGGTGTCGCTGCCGGTCGAGACGCTGAACGCGCAGCTGACGCGCGTCGGGCACGAGCTCTCCCGCGCCGGGGTCGCGACCGGTGCGGCCGTGGCCCGCGCCTACCGCAGCACGACGCACCGCGGTGGCCGCGGCGGGCGGGGCAAGGCCAAGGCCGTCGGGTCGAGCGCGAACCCGAACGCGCTGCTGACGCCCATGCAGGGCACCATCGTCAAGATCGAGGTCGCCGAGGGCGACCACGTGGAGGAGGGCGACCTCGTCGCGGTGCTGGAGGCGATGAAGATGGAGCAGCCGCTGACGGCGCACCGCTCCGGCACGATCTCCGGCCTCACCGCGCAGCAGGGCGACACCACGACGACCGGCAGCGTCCTCTGCGAGATCGTCGACTGAGCGCTGCCCGTCCGGCGCGTCCGGGGCGGGCGCTACTCGTCGAGGGCGTCGGGTGAGCTGAGCGCGGCCCGCGGGGCGTGCCAGCCGCGCAGGATGCCGCCGATGCGCAGGGCCGCGCAGGCCGCCGCGCCGAGCAGCGACCAGGCGAGGGTGTCGGCGCCGAACTCGTCGCCCAGCACGGCCACGGACGCGCCGACCAGCGCGGGGACGGCGTAGAGCCCGCCGGTGAGGATGCTCGGGACCCGGCGCACGAGCACGTCACGCAGGGTGCCGCCGCCCACGGCGGTCAGGCCGCCGAGCAGGATGGCCTGCCCCCCACCGAGTCCGGACTCCAGCGCCGTCTGCGCGCCCGTGATGCAGAACAGCGACAGCCCGGCGGTGTCGAAGATGAGGATGGGCCGCGACAGCCGGCTCAGCAGGCGGTGCCCCCAGAACGCGGCGAGCGCGCCGGCCGTCGCCGTCGTCAGGTAGTACCAGGTCCGCAGCGACGCGGGCGGCAGCTCGCCCAGCAGGACGTCGCGCAGCAGACCGCCGCCGATGGCCGTGACGATGCCCAGGGTGACGACCCCGAAGAGGTCCAGGTGCGCCGAGCGCATGGCCGTGAGCGCCCCGTCGAGGGCGAAGGCGAAGACCCCGACGAGTTCCAGCGCGAGCAGCACGTCGAGGAGGTCCACGCGTCCAGCGTGACAGGCCGCGCGGGCCCGCCCCGCCACGCCCGCCGGGGCGGTGCGGGGTCCGTCAGTCGGACATGACGTGCAGCTGCCGCGCGGCCTCGGCGACCGAGCCGGACAGCGACGGGTAGACCGTGAAGGCGTGCGCGACGTCGTCGACGTTGAGCCGCTTCTCCACCGCCAGCGTGACCGGGTAGATGAGCTCGCTGGCCCGGGGGGCCACGACGACCCCGCCGATGACGGTGCCGGACCCGGTGCGGCAGAACAGCTTCACGAACCCGTCGTGGATGCCGAGCATCTTGGCGCGCGCGTTCGTGGCCAGCGGCAGCTTGACGATGTCGCCCTGCGCCTCACCGGAGTCGATCTGCGCCTGCGTCCAGCCGACGGTGGCGATCTCGGGCGAGGTGAACACCGTGGAGCTCACCGACCGCAGCGCGAGCGGGCGCACGGCCTCCCCCAGCGCGTGCCACATGGCGATCCGGCCCTGCATGGCCGCGACCGAGGCCAGCGGGAACACCCCCGTGCAGTCCCCCGCCGCGTAGACGCCGCGGGCGGAGGTGCGCGACATCTTGTCGACCTCGATGTGCCCGGAGTCGGTGGTCCAGACGCCGGCCTCGGCGAGACCGAGGTCCTCGGTGTTCGGCAGGGCCCCGACGGCGACGAGGCAGTGCGAGCCCTCCACCGTGCGGCCGTCGGCGAGCGTCACCGTCACCGAGTCGCCGTGGCGCACCACGGACTCGGCGCGCGAGCGGGACATGACCGTCATGCCGCGACGGTGGAACACCTCCTCCAGCACCTCGGCCGCGTCGGCGTCCTCCCCGGGCAGGACCCGGTCGCGGGAGGACACGAGCGTCACGTGCGCGCCGAGCGCGTCGTAGGCGTTGGCGAACTCGGCGCCCGTGACGCCGGAGCCGACGACGATGAGGTGCTCCGGCAGCTCCTCGAGGTCGTAGACCTGCTTCCAGGTGAGGATCCGCTCGCCGTCGGGCTGGGCGTCGGGCAGCGTGCGGGGGCGGGCGCCCACGCTGATGAGCAGGACGTCGGCCTCGACGCGCTCCCCGGCGTCGTCGCCGTCGACGACCTCGATGGCCTCGGTGCCGTCCAGGCGCGCGCGGCCGGACAGGACGGTCACGCCCTCCTTCTCCAGCCGGGCGCGGATGTCGTGGGACTGCGCGGAGGCGAGCGCCTTGACGCGCTGGTTGACGCGGCCGATGTCGACGGTCACGGACCCCTCGGCCTCGTGGTCGTCGGTCCCGCCGCCGGGGAAGCGCACGCCCAGCTCGGTCGCCCCGGACACCGTGGCCATGATCTCGGCCGTGGCGATGAGGGTCTTCGAGGGCACGACGTCGGTGAGCACGGTGGAGCCGCCCAGGCCGTGGCTCTCCACGACCGTGACGTGGGCGCCGAGCTGCGCGGCGACCAGCGCCGCCTCGTAGCCGCCGGGGCCACCGCCGAGGATCGCGACGCGCTGCTGGTTGCCGAGCGAGGACGAGGAGAAGGGGCTCACGCCCCCATGGTCGCGCAGCGCGGCGTCCTGGTCACCCCCGACCCGTCACCGTTCCCCGGCTCGTCACCCCCCGGCCGTCACCCCGACCGGTCACCCCCGACCGGTCACCCCGGACGGCCCCAGGGCCTACGCTCATGCCCCGTGCCCGCCTACGCCGCGTACGCGACCAACCTCGACCCCGAGAAGATGTCGCAGAAGGCCCCCCACTCACCCCTGCGCTCGACGGGCTGGCTGACGGACTGGCGCCTGACCTTCGGTGGCGAGGACCGCAGCTTCCAGGGCCCCATCGCCACCGTCGTCGAGGCGCCGGGCGAGCAGGTCTACGTCGCCCTGTACGACCTCACGGAGGCCGACGAGGCCCGCCTCGACGCGGCCGAGGGCATGCAGATGGGCCTGTTCCGCAAGATCCGCGTGCGCGTGCAGACCCTCGACGGCGACGTCGTCGCCTGGACGTACGCCCTCGACGACTACGAGGGCGGGCTACCCACGGCCCGCTACCTGGGCGGGCTCGCGGACGCCGCCGAGGCGGGCGGCGCGCCCCACGACTACGTGCTCGCGATGCGCGCGCGGCCCTGCCGCTCCAACGACGCCTGAGACACCCGACCACCCCGGCGCCGCGGACGGCGGCCGATCTACAGTGACGCCGTGACCGACGACGCCACGCAGGACCTCTTCCGCTCGACGGACCCCTTCGCGCTGGCGGCCACGGCCGCCGCCCGCATCGCCGAGCTGACGGGCGTCGAGCGCCACGACGTCGCGCTCGTGCTCGGGTCTGGCTGGGCCGGGGCCGGTGCGGAGATCGGCGAGGTCGTCGCCGAGGTCCCCGCCACCGACGTCCCCGGGTTCTCCGCCCCCGCCGTCGTCGGGCACACCGGGTCGATCACGTCGCTGCGGGTCGAGGTCGCCGGCGGCGAGGCGCTGCACGCGATCGTCCTGCCGCGCACCCACGTCTACGAGGGCCGCGGCGTCCGCGCCGTCGCCCACGGCGTCCGCACGGCCGCGGCGGCGGGCTGCCGCACCATCGTGCTGACCAACGGCTGCGGCGGCCTCGACCCGGTCATCCCCGCCGGCTCCCCCGTGCTCATCGCCGACCACCTGAACTTCACGGGCACCTCGCCCCTGGAGGGCGCCACCTTCGTCGACATGACGGACCTGTACTCCGCGCGCCTGCGGGGCCTCGCGCGGGGCATCGACCCGGACCTGCCCGAGGGCGTCTACTGCCAGTTCCGCGGCCCGCAGTACGAGACCCCCGCCGAGGTGCGCATGGCCGGGATCCTCGGCGGCGACCTCGTGGGCATGTCGACGGCGCTGGAGGCCGTCGCGGCCCGCCACGTGGGCCTCGAGGTCCTCGGGCTGTCGCTCGTGACCAACCTCGCCGCCGGGGTCTCCGACGAGCCGCTCTCGCACGCCGAGGTCCTGGAGGCCGGCCGCGAGGCCGCCCCCCGCTGCGCGCGCCTGCTGGCCGGGATCGTCCCGCTGCTCTGAGCACGCCGCCGCCGCCTCGGGCGGCGGCGCGGATCAGGCGTGCGCGGCGAGCACGAGGTCCAGCGCGGCCGCGGGAACGCCGCGGCCGTCGCTGCGCGGCCAGTGCACGGACACCTCGTCGTAGCCGGCCGCCTCGAGCCCCGCGGTGAACGCCGCGTAGGCGTCCGCGTCGGCGAAGGGCGCGTGGTCGTCGAGGCCGACCTGCGCGATGCGCCGCAGCTGCCTGCCGGGCGCGTGCTCGGCGAGGGCCGCGTCCATCGCGGCGCCGAGCTCGGCGTAGTCGGAGTAGGTGACCCACCCCTGCCCGAGCCGGGCCGCGAGCCGCAGGGCCCGCGGCCCCACCGCCGCGACGGTGATCGGCACCCGCGGCCGCTGGACGCAGCCGGGGATGGTGCGGGCGTCGACGGCCGCGTAGTGCTCGCCGCGGTGGTCGGTGACCGGCTCCTCGAGCAGCCGCGCGAGCAGCGTCGTCCACTCCACGAACCGCTCGCTGCGCCGGCGCGGCGTCAGCGCCGGTTCCCCGAGCACGCTCGCGTCGGCCGCCGGGGTCCCCGCGCCGACCCCGAGCTCGAAGCGCCCGGCGCAGACGTGGTCCAGCGTCATGACCTCCTTGGCGAAGGGTACGGGGTGCCGGAAGTTCGGCGACGCCACCTGCGTGCCGAGCCGGATCCGCGACGTGCTCGCCCCAGCCGCCGCGAGCAGCGGCACGGCGCCGAACCACGGCCCGTCTCGCATGTCCCGCCACGAGAGGTGGTCGTAGGTCCAGGCCGTGCGCACCCCGGAGCCCTCGGCGTCGCGGACCTGCGCGACGAAGTCGGCCGGGGCCACGTCGGGCAGCACGATGACGGACAGGTCGAGGCTCACGCCGCCGACTCTAGGGCGGCGGCTCAGCGAGCCGCGGCCCGCTTGTACTGCCGCGTCGCGAGCGGCACGAAGACCAGCAGGATGACGGCGATCCACAGCAGCGTGTAGGGCACCGCGTGCTGCAGGGGCCAGCTGCCCGCCGGGTAGCCGGGCGGCAGGTTGCCGAACTGCTCGCGCGCCGCCCGCACGAGGGAGGACACGGGGTTCCACTCGGCGATCGTCCGCAGCACGGCCGGGAAGTTCTGCGTCGGCGCGAACGTGTCGGCGACGAAGGTGATCGGGAAGATGGTGATGAACGTGAGGTTGTTGAACGCCTCGGGCGTGCGCACGATCAGCCCGAGCAGCGCCATGATCCAGGACACGGCGTAGGCGAACAGCAGGAGCAGCACGAAGCCGACGGCCGCGTCGAGGAACGACGTGCGGATCCGCCAGCCGACGACCAGGCCGGTCGAGACCATGATGATGACGACCAGCACGTTGGTGATGACGTCGGACGCCGTGCGCCCCACCAGGACCGCGGACTGCGCCATGGGCAGCGAGCGGAACCGGTCGATGATCCCCTTCTGCATGTCGTCGGCCAGGCCGGAGCCCGTGATGGTCGCCCCGAAGATGACGGTCTGGGCGAAGATGCCCGGCACCAGGAACTCCTTGTAGTCCACCCCGGGCACGGCGATGGACCCGCCGAACACGTAGGCGAACAGCAGGATGAACATGATGGGCGAGATGAGCGTGCCGACGAGGAGGTCGGGGATCCGCTTGATCTTGATGATGTTCCGCTTGGCGATGACCGAGCTGTCGGCCAGCACCATCCCGATCGAGCTCACGCGTGGGCCTCCTGCGTCCTCGTGGCGTCCCTGTCGTCGTCGGCGTCCGCGCCGGCGACCTCCTCGGCCGGGCGGCCGGTCAGGGTGAGGAAGACGTCGTCCATGGTGGGCCGGCGCAGCCCCGCGTCGAGCGGGACGATGCCCGCCGCCGCGAGCCGGCTCAGCGCCTCGACGAGGTCGGCCGTCCCGCCGCTGACCGACGCGGTGACGCGCCGGGCGCGCTGCTGGACGACGACGTCGCGCCCGACGAGGTCGCGCAGGACCCGCTCGGCCTCGCGCAGCTCGCGGTCGCTCGCGAGGACCACCTCGATGCGCTGGCCGCCCACCTGGGTCTTCAGCTCGTCGGCCGTGCCGCGCGCGATGACCCGGCCGTGGTCGATGACGATGATGTCGTCGGCCAGGCGCTCGGCCTCCTCCAGGTACTGGGTGGTCAGCAGCAGGGTGGTGCCCCGCCCGACCATCGCCGACAGCAGCTCCCACATGTCGTTGCGGCTGCGCGGGTCGAGGCCCGTGGTCGGCTCGTCGAGGAACAGGACCGGCGGGTCCGCCACCAGGGCGCCGGCGAGGTCGAGGCGGCGGCGCATGCCGCCGGAGTAGGTCTTCGCGACCCGGTCGGCGGCGTCGGTGAGCGCGAACTGCTCCAGGAGCTCGCGCGCCCGCTCCCGGGACTTCTTCCGGCCCAGGTGGTACAGCCGCCCCACCATGTCGAGGTTCTCGAACCCCGTGAGGTTCTCGTCGACCGCGGCGTACTGCCCCGACAGCCCGATGCGCCGGCGGACCTCGCGCGGGTCGGCCACCACGTCCACGCCCGCGACGGTGGCCGTGCCCCCGTCGGGCACGAGCAGCGTGGTGAGCATCCGCACCGTCGTCGTCTTGCCCGCCCCGTTCGGTCCCAGCAGCGCCAGGACCGTCCCCTCCGGGACCTCGAGGTCGACGCCCGCGACCGCCGTCACGTCGCCGTAGCGCTTGACCAGCCCTCGTGCCACCACAGCGTCTGCCATGGTCCTGACAGTAGGTGCCCCCACCGACACGTCGCCTCCCTGTTCCCGTCGTCCGTCGAGGGGGTGGACCGGCGGGTGGCGCGGAAGTCATCGGTGCGGCGGCGCGCGGTCGGCGACGGTGGTCGGCGGGCCTCAGCCGGTGCTGCGCAGCACGCCCATCATGGCCAGCTCGTCGTCGAGGAGGTCGCCGGTGCGCACGCACGCCGCCAGCCCCGCGCGCAGGCCGTCGGCGTCCAGGCCCGCGCCGACGAGCACGAGCTCGGTGCGGTGCGGGCGCCCCGCCGGCCACGCGGTCCGCTCGAAGCGCACGGCCGCACCCACCGCGTGTAGGACGAAGCGCTGCTCGTGCCCGCGCACCGCGAAGCGCACGAAGCCCTTGACGCGGAACACCCCCGAGGGCCGGGCGTCGAGGAACGCGACGAACGCCCGGGGGTCCAGCGGCTCGTCGGACGTGAACGCGACGCTGTCGTAGAGGGCGTGCAGGTGCTCGCCGTGCGACCCGTCCGCGGCCCCGTCCTCCGCTGCTCCGTCCGCGTCGTCGACCACCTCGCCCAGCGCGAGCTGGCGCTGCCGCGGCGGCGGCCGGTCGAACAGCAGCCGCGCGTCGAGCTCGCCGCGGGCCGCGGGGACCACGGGCGCCCACGGGTTCAGCTGCCGGCAGCGGGCGACGAGCGCCTCGACGGCCGCGGGCCCGACCAGGTCGGTCTTCGTGACGAGCACGACGTCGGCCATGCCGACGTGGTCGGCGAGGACCGGGTGGCGCCGCAGGGTCGCGTCGAACTCGACCGCGTCGACCGCCACGACCAGCCCGCCGTAGGTCACGCCGGGCACCGCCGAGGTGAGCACCTGGCGGACCATGGCCCCGGGCTCCGCCACGCCGCTGGCCTCGATGACGATCGCGTCGAGCGGCTCCCCCGGGCGGCGGGTGAGGGCCGTGAGCAGCTCGTCGACGCTGCCGTCCTCGGTGCTGCAGCAGAGGCAGCCGTTCTCCAGGGACACCGTGCTGTCCGCCCAGCCCGCGACGAGGAGCGCGTCGATGCCGACGGCCCCGAAGTCGTTGACGACGACGCCGAGGCGCACGTCGGTGGCCGAGCGCAGCAGCTGGTTCAACACGGTCGTCTTGCCCGCGCCGAGGAACCCCGCGAGCACGACCACCGGCACCTGCGCGACCACGACCGCTCCTCCCCCGCTGCCCGCGCAGCACCCGCCCAGGGTCCACCACGGCCCAGGGTCCCCCGCGGCGGGGCGGCACCCCCGCGCGGGGCCCGCCCGCCCTAGGCTCGCGCGGTGAGCACGCCCGCCCTGACCGAGGACCTGCGGCGCCGGGCGGAGGCCTGGCTGACCGACGATCCGGACGACACCGACCGCGCCGAGCTGTCGGCCCTGCTGGGGGCCGCAGCCGCCGGGGACGCCGCGGCCGCGGCCGACCTCGCCGGCCGGTTCTCCGGCGCCCTGGAGTTCGGCACCGCGGGGCTGCGCGGCGCCGTCGGGGCCGGGGAGCACCGGATGAACCGCGCGGTCGTGCAGCGCGCGGCGGCGGGGCTCGGGGCCTGGCTCACGGCCCGCCTCGACCGGCCCCGCGTCGTCGTGGGCCTCGACGCCCGGCACCGCTCGCGGGAGTTCGCCGACGACTCGGCCGCGGTGCTCACGGCCGCGGGCTGCGAGGTCCTGCTGCTGCCCGGTCCGCTGCCCACGCCGGTGCTGGCGTTCGCGGTGCGCCACCTGGGCGCCGACGCGGGCGTCATGGTCACGGCGAGCCACAACCCCAAGCAGGACAACGGGTACAAGGTCTACCTCGGGGGCCGGGCGAGCGACGACGACGGCCGTGGCGTGCAGATCGTCCCGCCCGTGGACGCGGAGATCGCCGCGGAGATCGCCGCGGTCGGGGCGCTGCGGGACCTGCCGCGCGCCGACGGCGGCTGGCGCGTGCTCGGCGAGGACGTCGTGGCCGACTACCTGACCGCCGTCACGACCGCGCTCGCTGACGGCGGTGGCGGTGGTGCTGGTGGGGCGACCGCCGGCCGCGGCCCGCGCGTGGTCGTCACCGCCCTGCACGGCGTCGGCGGCCCCGTCCTCGTCGAGGCGCTGCGGCGCAGCGGGTTCGAGGACGTGCACGTCGTGGCGGAGCAGTTCGAGCCCGACCCGGAGTTCCCGACCGTGGCGTTCCCGAACCCCGAGGAACCCGGCGCGCTGGACCGGGCGCTGGCCCTGGCCGCCGACGTCGGCGCCGACCTCGTGCTCGCCGTCGACCCGGACGCGGACCGCTGCTGCGCCGCGGTGCCCGGCTCCGAGGGCTGGCGCGTCCTGACGGGCGACGAGCTCGGCGCGGTGCTGGGCGACCGGCTGGCGCAGGACGGCGCCGTCCTGGCCTGCTCGATCGTCAGCTCGCAGCTCCTCGCCGCCGTCGCGCGGGCCCGCGGGGCGCGGTTCTCCCCCGCCCTCACGGGGTTCAAGTGGATCGCCCGCGTCCCGGGCCTGACGTTCGGCTACGAGGAGGCGCTCGGCTACTGCGTCGCCCCGGACGTCGTGCGCGACAAGGACGGCGTCTCCGCGTCCGTGCTCGTGGCCGGGGTCGTCCGCGACGGGCTGCGCACCGGCCGGACGCTGCTGGACCTGCTGGACGACCTGGCCCGCCGCCACGGCGTGCACGCCACGGGCCCCGTCTCGCTGCGCGTGGCCGACCTCGCCCTCATCCCCGCGGCGATGGGGCGCCTGCGGGCGGACCCCCCGCGGACCCTCGGCGGCTCGGCCGTGACCGGCGTCGACGACCTCACCGACGGCGGTGACGGCCTGCCGCCCACCGACGGGCTGCGCTTCCGCACGGCGGGCGGCGCGCGGGTCGTGGTGCGGCCCAGCGGGACCGAGCCGAAGCTCAAGTGCTACTGCGAGGTGGTCGTGCCCGTCGCGGCGGACGTCGACGGGCCCGGCCTCACCGCCGCGCGCGCCGAGGCGTCGGCCCGGCTGGACGCGCTGCGCGCCGACGTCGCCGCCGCGACCGGCCTGCAGGGCCCGCGGTGACGGAAGCTCCCGACGTCCTGCTGCGCGACGTCGTCCTGGACGGCGCGCACCGCGACGTCCTGCTGTCCGGCGGCCGGGTCGCGGCCGTCGGCGACCGGCTGTCCGCGGGCACCGTCGCCGGGGGCGTGGTGGTCGACGCCGGGGGCGCGGTGCTGCGGCCGGGGCTGCGCGACGAGCACGTCCACCTGACGCAGTGGGCCACGGCGCGGCGCCGGGTCGACGTCAGCGCGGCGGGTTCCGCGCGGCACGTCGCGGAGCTCCTCGCGCAGGCGGCACCCGCCGTGGACGGGCTGCTGGTCGGCCACGGGTTCCGCGACGCCCTGTGGGCCGAGCCGCCCCACCGCGAGCTCCTCGACGCGGCGCTGCCCGGCCGCCCCGTCGTGGTCGTCAGCCAGGACCTGCACACGGTGTGGGTCAACTCCGCTGCGGCGCAGCGCTTCGGGGTCACCGAGCCGAGCGGGGTCCTGGTCGAGGGCCCCGCGATGGACCTCATCGCCGCCGCGGGCGACGTGGAGGCCGACGTGCTCGACGGCTGGGTCCTGGCCGCGACCGACGCCGCCGCGGCTCGCGGCGTCACCGGTGTCGTCGACCTCGAGTACGCCCCGCCCGGCGACTGGGTGCGCCGCACCGCGACCCGCCCGCCCGGGGTGCGGGTGCGGGTCGGGATCTGGCCGGAGTTCCTGCCGGGCGTCGTCGAGGCGGGCCTGCGCAGCGGTGACCCGCTGCCCGGGCTCCTCGACCCGCTGACGCGCGACCGGCTGAGGACCGGGCCGCTGAAGCTCTTCGTCGACGGCTCCCTCGGCACCCGCACGGCGTTCTGCCACGACCCCTACCCGGACGTCGAGGGACCATCGGCAGCGGGTGCGGCGCCGCGGCACGGCCTGCTGCGCCTCAGTCCGCAGGAGCTCCGGCAGCAGCTGCGACGCGCGCACGACGCGGGCCTGGACCTCGCGGTCCACGCCATCGGCGACGCCGCGG
The DNA here is from genome assembly GCF_011839805.1 of Kineococcus rubinsiae. GTDB lineage: Bacteria > Actinomycetota > Actinomycetes > Actinomycetales > Kineococcaceae > Kineococcus > Kineococcus rubinsiae. Next base: position 21,600 of record NZ_VWPY01000033.1, read on the forward strand.
TGACGGTGGCGCTGGACGCCTTCGAGGCCGAGGGGGTGGGTGGCCGGATCGAGCACGCCCAGCAGGTGGGCCCGGCCGACGTGCCCCGCTTCGCCGCGCTGGGCGTCGTCGCGAGCGTCCAGCCCCGCCACGCGGTCGACGACCGCGACGCGTGCGACGTGCACTGGGCCGCGGGCGTGGACCGCGCGTTCCCCTACGCCGCGCTGCTCGCCGCGGGCGCCGAGGTCGTCCTGGGTTCCGACGCCCCCGTCGCCCCGCTGGACCCGTGGGACGCCGTGGCGAGCGCCGTGCACCGCTCCCTCGACGCCCGCCCCGCCTGGCACCCCGAGCAGCACCTGTCCCTCGACGACGCGCTGGCCGCGGCGTCCGGCGGGCGCCGCGGCGTGCGGGTCGGCGAGGTCGCCGACCTCGTCCTGCTCGCCCGGGACCCCGCCGCGGTGCTCGCCGACGGGGGCCCGGACGCGCTGCGCCGCAGCGAGGTCCTGGCGACGCTGGTGGGCGGCGCGTTCACGCACCGCGCCGGCGTCTGAGGGGGTTCAGCCGGCCAGCACCGGGTGCGCGCGGTGGAACCCCGTCACCTGCTGGAAGGCGTGCGCCGCCTGCAGCAGCAGCGGTTCGCCGAGGTCCGTCGCGACGAACTGGAACCCGATCGGGGTGCCCCGGTCGGTGAAGCCGCAGGGCAGGGTGATCGTCGGGTTCCCCGCGACGTTGAAGGGGCTGGTGGGCTTGGTGATCGCCTCCAGCAGCGGCTTGTCGGTCGCGAGGGAGGTGATCTGCGCGGTGGTCGGCGAGGCGACGCCGACCGCGGGCACGACCACCAGGTCGACGTCGCGGAAGAACCGGCGCAGGCGGCCGGTGAAGTCGCGCCGCCGCTGCAGGATCCGCTGGTAGTCGATGCCCGAGCGGGACCGCCCGACCTCGATGAGGTGGGTCAGCGCGGTGCCGTACTCACCGGCGCGCGCGGGGTAGGTCGCCTCGTGGGCCAGCGCCGTCTCGATGCCGCAGTGCGCCTCCCAGTCGGCGACCACCCCGGACACGTCGGGCAGCCGGACGTCGCTGACGGTCCAGCCCAGCCCGCGCAGGACGGCCACGACGGCGTCGAGCGCCTCCCGCGTGGGAGCGTCGAAGGTGCTGCTGAACGAGGGGTCGATGCCCACCCGCGGGAGCACGGGGGTCCCGAGGTCGCCCAGGTAGTCCGGGACCGGCGCGTCGAGGGCCGTCGGGTCCAGCGGGTCGCGGCCGGCGATCGCGGCGAGCAGGGCGGCGCAGTCGGCGGCGCTGCGGGCCATGGGCCCGACGTGGTCCAGGCTGGCGGCGAGCTCGAAGACGCCGTGGCGGCTGACCCGTCCCCAGGTGGGCTTGAGGCCCGTCAGCCCGTTCGCGGCCGAGGGCAGGCGGATCGACCCGCCGGTGTCGGAACCCAGCGAGCCGAAGCACAGCCCGGCCGCCGTCGCGACGCCGGACCCGCTCGAGGAGGAACCCGCCCACGTGTCCGGGTCCCAGGGGTTCAGCGGGGTGGGGAGGTCGGGGTGGTGGTCGGTGTAGGCGCCCTCGGTCATCCGCAGCTTGCCGAGGACGACGGCGCCGGCTTCCCGCAGGCGCCGGACGACCGTCGAGTCCGTGTCGGGGACGACGTCGGCGCGCACGACCGTCCCGGCGGCGGACGGGACCCCGGCCACGTCGCACAGGTCCTTGACCGCGACGGGGATGCCGTGCAGCGGACCGCGGTAGACGCCGCGGTCGAGTTCCCGCTCGGCCGCGAGGGCGGCGGCCGAGGCCGCCTCCTCGAGCACGACGGCGTAGCTGTTCAGGGTCCCGTCGTGGCGGCGGATGCGGTCGAGCATCGAGCGGGTGAGCTCGACCGGGGAGACCCGGCGGGTGCGGACCAGTTCCGCGACGTCGGTGAACGGGGCGAAGGACAGGTCGTCGAGGGCGTCGGGGGACGCGGACGCGTCGGGGGACGTGTTCAGGCTCACGGTGGGGACCTCCTGGGCTCGGTGGGTGCTGCGTGGTGGATCGGTGCGCTGGATCGGTGCGCTGGTGCGGTGCTCTGTCGTGGTGGCGGGGGCGGCGGGTTTCCCCCCCGTGTCGTCGCTGTCAACTTCTCGTGACGGCCCTCCCGCAGGGGGTCACGGCGGACCGGGACCGACCTAGGGTTCGGTCATGGACTGGCAGACGGCCGCGAGCGCGGCGGGTCGGATCGCGGGTGCCGCCGCGCAGGACGCGCCGCAGGGGTTGCGGGCCCTGGAGACCCTCGAGGAGCTGCGCGGGCTGATCCCCTTCCTGGGCGCGTCGCTGAGCGCCTGGGACGAGCAGCGGGGCGAGCACGTCGTGGTGGCGGAGGCCGGCTACCGCGACGAGACCCTGGGCGCCCTGAACGGCCAGTCCTACCTCGACGACCCGACCTGGCACGTCACCTACGGACGACGCGTCCCGGTCCCCTGGCGCGACATGCCGTTCGCCCCGGAGGAGTCGCCGATCATCCGCGACAGCCTCCTGCCCTGCGGCTACCGGGAGGGGATGACGGCCCCCTTCTTCCGCTCCGACGGCGGGTACTCGGGGATGCTCACGCTCAACACGGACTCCGTGTCCGAACCCTCCGAGGCGGCGCTGGAGATGCTCCGCCTGCTCTCCCCCCGGTTGTCCGACGTGGTGGACGGGGCGCCCGCGGCGAGCACCCCGTCCGGCCCCGGCCCCGGCCAGCACCGCCTCGCGGTCTCCGCCGGTGGTCTCTGCACCCCGCTCGACGACGACCGCGTCCCCCCGCCCGAACTCGTCGAGACGATCCGCGGCTGCCTGCGCGCCGGCCCCGGTGCGGCGAGCTTCCTCGTCTGGGAACGCGGCGAACGGCTGCCGTGGCACGTCGCCGTCGAGACGGCGGCCGAGGCGGGACTCGCCGGCATCGTCACCTGCACGCGCAGTTCCGTCCCCGAGCGGCTCTCCCGCCGCGAGCTGGAGGTCCTCGCGGGACTCGTCGTCGGTCTGTCGAACCAGGAGATCGCGGACGCGCTGCGAGCGAGCCGCCGCACGATCTCGACGCACGTCGAGCACATCCTCGCCAAGCTCGGGGTGCGCAGCCGCACCGAGGCGGCCACCCGCGCGGCGCGCGAGGGGCTGCACCTGCCCGGGGCCCTGCTCACCGCCACCTGAGGAGCTCACGGCAGCAGCACCTCCTCGGCCCACGCCACGGCCGCGTCGACCGCACCGCGCAGCGCCGAGCCGTCCCGGGCGCAGATCCGCACCGCGACCCCGGCGCCGCCGGGCAGTCCGCTCACCGCCGCGACGGCGGGCGCCCCCGTCGAGACGTCGCCCGGGTGCGGGAACCCCTCCGCCCACCCGGTGGCCCGGCCCGGGGCGAGGACGTGCACGACCGAGAACGCCGGCCACCGGTGCAGGCTGGCGGGAACCCCGTCGAGGTGCGTGCGCTCGACGACCACGGGCTCGGCGTCCGGTGCGGTGGCGACCTCGAGCAGCGACCCGAGCACGGGGGCGGGCGCCCCGCGGTCCAGGCAGGAGGGGTGCAGCACGGTCGCGTCGACGGTCACCGCGGTCGCCCCCGGCTCGAGGAGGACCGTGACGTCCTGCTCCAGCCGGGCCCGCGGCAGGAGGATCCGCACCCCCGGCCGGTGCAGCAGCCCACCACCGCGGCGCACCCGCAGGGTGGTCGACTCCGCGGCCGGCCCGCGGCCCGCGACCCCGTGCACGAGAACGGCTCCCTGCCCGAGGACCCGGGGCCGGACGCCCTCGCCGACCACGACCCGCTGGCGGCGCACGTCACCGGGGTGCGTCCCGCCCCCGGCCTGCTGGACGACCAGGCAGCCCGCGCGCGGGCCCCGGGCCGGGCCCCCGGCGGCGCTCTCCCCCGCCACCGGGTCGACGAACAGCCGGCCGACGACGAACGGCCACCGGCAGCGGCGCCCGAGGAGGCGGACGCGTCCCCCGGCCGCGGCGAACTCCAGGTCGAGGTCGAGGTCGGGGCCGGCGTCGGGTCCCGGGTTCCGCACGTCCTCGCGGACGCGCGGGCGGACGGGCAGGTCGAGGACGCTCACGCGAACAGCACCTCGCGGTCCAGCAGGTCGACGACCGCCTCGACGCCGACCCCCGCGCGCAGGTCCGTGCAGAGGACCGGGCGGCCGTCGCGCACCTCCGCCGCCTCCCGCAGCATCCTCGGCAGGTCGGCGCCGACGTGCGGCGCCAGGTCGACCTTGTTGACGACGAGCAGGTCGGCGCGCACGACGCCCGGCCCGCGCTTGCGGGGGATGTCGTCGCCACCGGCCACGTCGATGACGAACATCCAGTAGTCCACGAGGTCGCGCGAGAACGTCGAGGCCAGGTTGTCCCCGCCGCTCTCCAGCAGGACGACCTCGGTGCCCGGGTGCTCGCGCTCGAGGCGGTCCGCCGCGGCGAGGTTCAGCGACGGGTCCTCGCGGATGACGGTGTGCGGGCAGCCGCCCGCCTCCACCGCGAGCACCCGCGCGGGGTCGATGAGGCCCGAGCGGCGCACCCGCTCGGCGTCCTCGGTCGTGACGAGGTCGTTGGTGATGACCGAGACGCTGCGCCCGCGCGTCGCGAACACCGCGAGCAGCCGTTCGACCAGGGCGGTCTTGCCGCTGCCGACGGGCCCGCCGATCCCGATGCGGGCCGCGGGCCGGAACTCGTTCGCCTCGGTCATCGCAGCAGGTACCTCCGGTTCAGGGGGACCCGGCGCGCCGGCGGCGCGTCGAGCAGGACGCCGTCGGCGCGGACCTCGTAGGTCCGCGGGTCGACCTCGACGTGCGGGAGGGCGTCGTTGCGCACCATGTCGGCCTTGCGCAGCCCCCGGACGGAGTCGATCCGGACGACCCGCTTGCGCAGGCCGAGCCGTTCCGCGACCCCGTCGTCGACCGCCAGTGAGGACATGAGCGTCACCCCGAGCTCCGCGGGCGCCCGGCCGTACGCGCCCCAGTTCGGCCGCTGCAGCACGGGTTCGGAGCTGGAGATGCTGCCGTTCGCGTCGCCGAGGGCGGCCCACGCGACGAAGCCCGCCTTCAGGACCATCGCCGGCTTCACGCCGAAGGAGGCCCGCGGCCACAGCACCAGGTCGGCGAGGCGGCCGACCTGCACCGAGCCGAGCAGGTCCCCGGCGCCGACGGAGATCGCGGGGTTCACCGTGTACTTGGCGACGTAGCGCTTGACGCGCTCGTTGTCCGCGCGCTGCGTCGTCTCCTCGGGCAGCCGCCCGGTGCGCTCCTTCATGACGGACGCCAGCTGCCAGCAGTTCGCGATGTTCTCCGCCACGCGGCCCATGCCCTGGGTGTCGCTGCCGAAGATGGAGATCGCTCCGCTGTCGTGCAGGAAGTCCTCGGCGACCATCGTGCCGGGCCGGATGCGGGCCTCGGCGAACGCCACGTCCTCGGGCGACTCGGGGTCCATGAGGTGGGCGACCATCGTCATCGGCACCCCCTCCTCCAGGCCGGCCGCGGTGAACGGGTTCGTGGGGTTCGTCGAGGCCGGGATGACGTTGGGCAGTCCCACGCACCGGATGACGTCCGGGGCGTGGCCGCCGCCCGCACCCTCGACGTGGTACATGTGGATCGTCCGGTCGCCGATCACGTCGAGCGTGCGCTCGGCGAAGCCGAACTCGTTGATGGAGTCGGTGTGCAGGTGCACGGCGAAGTCGTGCGCGTCCGCGGCCCGCAGCGTCGCGTCGATCACCGCGGGGCTCGCCCCGAAGTCCTCGTGGATCTTCACGGCGCCCGCGCCGGCGCGGACGGACTCGACGACCGCGTCGGGGGACGACGCGCCCCGGCCGAAGGCGACGACGTTGACGGGCAGGTCGTCGGCGGCCTGGAGGAACAGGCCGAGGTTCCGGGTGCCGCCGGAACCCACCTCGAACGCCGGCCCGGGACTGCCGCCGATCAGCGTCGTGGTGCCCGTGGCGAGGGCGTGGTCGGCCTGCTGCGGCGAGATCAGGTGCGCGTGCGTCTCGATGCCGCCCGCGGTCACGACCATGCCGTGCGCGGGGATCGGCGTCGTCATGTGCCCGACGACGAGGTCCGGGTGCACCCCCGGCATGACGTCCGGGTTCCCGGCCTTGCCGATCCCGACGATGCGCCCGTCGCGGATGCCGATGTCCGCCTTGACGATGCCCAGCACCGCGTCGACGATCGTCGCCCCGGTGATCACGTGGTCGAGGGCGCCCGACGACGAGGTCGTCGTGGGCCGGTACCCCTCGCCGTCGCGGACGGTCTTCCCGGCCCCGGCGAGGAGCTCGTAGCCGGGCACGGTGAGGTCCCGCTCGATCTCGACGAGGAGGTCGGTGTCGCCCAGGCGCACGAGGTCACCCGTCGTGGGGCCGTGGTTGCGGGCGTGGCGGGCGCGGTCGACGGCGGTCACGCGTCGCCCTGCCGGCCGGCTCCGACGGGCGCACCCGGGCCACCGCGGACCCCGAGGAAACCCTGCTCGGCGGCGCGGCGCTCGGCGTCCTCGAGGGCCCCGGGGGCGTCGAGGGGCCCGTCGACGAGTCCCGCGAACCCGAACACCACGCGGTCCCCGGCCACCGGCACGAGGGCGACCTCGACGGGGATGCCGGGTTCGAAGCGCACCCCGCCGCCCGCGGGCACGTCGAGGGTGCGGCCCCAGGCCGCGCGCCGGTCGAAGTCGAGCGCCGGGTTCACCTCGAAGAAGTGCGTCTGGCTGCGGACCTGCACGTCTCGGTCCCCGGTGTTCAGCACGCTCACGCGGACCCGCTCCACCCCGCCGAACAGCTCCACGGGTTCCGCGCCGACGAACACCTCACCCGGGACGAGCGCACCCTCGGTCCCCGGGATCGGGTCGAAGACGGCGACGAGCTTGGTCCCCTCGGCGAAGGGCGCGTCGACCATGACGACGCGGACCATCTCGGCCACCCCGGGTTCGACCTGGTCGGCGCGCAGCAGGCGGCCCGCGCCGTCGCGCACGTCGGGGTAGTCCGCGCCGCGGCGGGCCGCGAGCATCACCTCGTCGGTCAGGTACGCGACGGCCTCGGGGTGGCTCAGCGGGATCCCCTCGCGGAGGTTGCGGCGGGCGAACTCGGCGGCGAGGAACACCGTCAGGCGTTCCAGCTCGGTGGGCAGGAGGTTCACGGGGTCCTTCCGGTGGCACGGGAGCGGGGGGACTCAGGTGGCGAAGAGGTGCCCGTCCCGGTGCGGGCGCTCGGCCAGCACGTCGACGAGGGGCGTGCAGGTGCTGGGGTGCGGCGGGGGTTCGAGGCGCAGCAGCTGCTCGGCCTCCGCGACGGCGCGGGCGACGACCCGCTGGGCGCCGAGGTGCCCGACGAGCCCGAGCCGGAGCGCGGCCGACGCGGTCTGGGAGACGACGTTCCAGCAGGTGACCGTCTCCACCTGGGCGAGGTCGAGCCCCCGGCCGAGGAGGCACACGGCCTGGGCCGCGACGAGGTGGCCCGGGGACCGGCCCGCGAGGACCGCCTCCCGCAGCGCCGCGGCCGGTGCGCTGCCGAGGGCGTCGAAGGTGCCCAGCAGCGCGAGCCCCGCCTGGCGCGATCCCCGGCGCAGCACGTCGACGACGGAGCTCCGCTCGACCAGGGCGTCGAGGGCCAGCGCCTGCCGCGGGCCGGGGTCGGCGGCGTAGCGGCGCAGGAGGACCCGGTCGAAGGTGTGCCAGCGGTGCCTCAGCTGCTCGGCCAGGAACACGCCGACGCCGTGCTCGTCGAGGACGTGACCCGCGGCCCGCGCCGCCTCCAGCCCGGAGGAGAAGGCGAAGCCCCCGGTGGGGAACGAGGAGTCGGCGAGGGCGAGGACGTGCAGGGCGCCCGCCGGCGGCCCCTCACCCACGGCGCCTCACCCACCGGCCCTCGCGATCGCGCCCGAGTCCAGCAGGTCCGCGACGCGGTCGAGGTAGTCCTGCTCCGGCGCCTGCAGCACGACCTCGAGGACCCCGTCGTCCATCCGGCAGACCCAGTGCAGGTGACCGGCGAGGAACCCCAGCCGCATGGCCGCGGCGGCGCCCTCGGCGCGCAGGCGCAGGCGGGGCGCGGAGCGCGCCCGGACGACCACGACGCGCTGCGGCCCGTCGCCGGCGACCGCGAGGACGCTGCCGTCGCCGAGCGCACTGCCCCGGTCCAGGGCCACGGCGTAGGTGGTCCCGCGCGCGGACGTCAGCCGCAGGCGACGGCGCGGGAGGTCCCCCTCCTCGATGTCGACCTCGTCCACGCCGTCGCGGTGGCGCAGCTCGTGCAGCCGCTCCGCCAGGCCGGGGTCGTCCTCGTGACCGAGGACCTCCGTGAGCGCCACGACCGCCTCCTGCGCGGTGGGACCCACGTCGGTGCTCACGCCGCTGCTCACGGCCGGCCCGCGAGCGTCGGCTCCAGGACGGCGTCCAGCAGCAGCTGCGTCGTCTCCGTCTGCGGGTCGCTGAGGAGCTGGTCGACGGGGCCGCTCTCGACCAGCCGGCCGCGTTCGAGGACGCCCGCGTGGTCGCACATGTGCTCGACGAGGGCGAGGTTGTGCGTCACGAGGAGCAGGGTCAGGCCCCGCTCCGCCTGCAGGTCCTTGAGCAGGTTGAGCACCTGCGCCTGCACGGAGACGTCGAGCGCCGCGGTCGGCTCGTCGAGCACGACGAAGTCCGGGTCGGTGATGAGGGCGCGGGCGATCCCGAGCCGCTGGCGCTGACCGCCGGAGAACTCGTGGATGTAGCGGTCCAGGTGCGCCGCCTCCATCCCCACCCGCTCCACGAGGTCGACCACGCGGCCGTGGACCTCGCGGTCGGGCACGAGGCCGAAGCGGCGCAGCCCGAACCCGATCTGGTCACCGACCGTGCGCCGGGGGTTGAACGCGGACCCGTTGTCCTGGAACACCATCCGCATCCGGCTGCGCAGCGCCTGCACGGCCCGGGGCCGCGCCTTGACGATCTCGGTGCCGTCGAAGTCGACGGACCCGCCGCTGGCGGTCTCCAGCCCCAGGACCATGCGGCCGGTCGTCGTCTTGCCCGACCCCGACTCCCCGATGAGGCCCCACGTCTGCCCGCGGCGGACGTCGAGGGACACCCCGTCCACCGCGACGACCTCGTGGCCGCCGGAACCGCGGAAGACCTTCCGCAGGTCGCGCACGACCAGCAGGTCCTCGTACCGGGACCGCTTGCCGCTGCGGGACTTCTCGATCGCCACGCTCACCCCTCCACTGCCGTCAGGACCTCGGTGAACTCCGGCAGCCTGCGCTGCTGCCGCGGGACCGCCCGCTCGTCGGCCCCCAGCCGCAGCCGCGGCACGGCCTTGACCAGCGCCTGCGTGTACGGGTGCTCGGGGGCGGTGAGGACGCGTTCCGTCGTCCCCGCCTCCAGCACCCGCCCGCGGCGCATCACGGTCACCGTCCGGCACAGGTGCGAGACGACCCCGAAGTCGTGGGTGACGACGAGGATCGCGGTGCCCAGCTCGGCGTTCAGGGACAGCAGCAGGTCGAGGATCTGCTTCTGCACCGTCGCGTCGAGCGCCGTCGTGGGTTCGTCCGCCAGCAGCAGCTCGGGCCGGCAGGCCAGCGCGAGCGCGATGACCACGCGCTGGCGCTGACCACCGCTCAGCTCGTGCGGGTAGGCCCGCAGGCGCCGCTCGGCGTCCGGCAGCGCGACGAGCTGCAGCGACTCCAGGGCCCGCGCCCGCGCCGTCCGGCGGTCGAGCCGCTGGTGGCGCCGCAGGACCTCCACCAGCTGGGCCCCGATCGTGAAGGAGGGGTCGAGGGCGCTGAGGGCGTTCTGCGACACCAGCCCGATGTGCCTGCCGCGCAGGGCGCGCAGCTCCGCCGGCGACTTCTGCAGCAGGTCCTCGCCGCGGAAGAGGATCCGTCCGCTGGTGATCCTCGCGCGCCGCGTGCCGAGCAGCCCGAGGACGGCCAGCGACGTCACGCTCTTGCCGGAGCCCGACTCCCCCACGAGGCCGAGGATCCCGGACTCGGGGACGGACATGTCGGCGTGCGAGACCGCGTGCACGACGCCGCCGTCGGTGTGGAACTCGACGCTCAGGTCCTGCACGTCGAGGAGCGGTGCGGTCACGGCAGGGTCCTCCCTCACGGGAACGGGGACGGGGACGGGGCGCGCCATCAGGTGGTCTGCTTGCGCGGGTCGAGGGCGTCGCGCAGGCCGTCGCCGATGAGGTTGAACGACAGCGCCACGACGAGGATCACCAGGCCGGGGATGGTCGCGACGTGGAACTTGCCCTCGAGCAGGACGGACGCCCCGTCGGAGGTCATGATCCCCCAGTCGGGCGTCGGCGGGATGACGCCGACGCCGAGGAAGCTGAGCCCCGCGGCGACGACGATCATGAGGCCGCACAGCGTGGTCGCGTAGACGAGCAGCGCCGAGACGACGTTCGGCACCAGTTCGCGCAGCAGCAGGTCGCGCGTGGTGGCGCCGGAGGCCCGCGCGGCCTCGACGTACTCCTTGCCGACCTCCTGCACGGTCGTCGTGTACGCGACGCGCGCCATGTAGGGGATGAGGGTGATGCCGATGGCCAGCATCACGTTGCCGAGGCCCGCGCCCAGGACGGCGGCCAGCGCGATGGCGAGCAGCACGAGCGGGAAGGCGAACAGCACGTCGAGCAGCCGCATGATCAGGTCGCCGAGGTGGCCGCGCGTGTAGCCCGCGACCAGGCCGGCCAGCAGCGCGATCGGGAAGACCACCAGCACGGGCACGACCGCCACCGCGAGGGAGTTCCGCCCGCCCCACAGCAGGCGGGAGAGGACGTCGCGGCCCTGCCCGTCCAGCCCCAGGGGGTGGCCGGGCGTCCCGATGCCCTGCAGCCGCAGGCTCGCGTCCCCGGCCGTCGGGCTGAACGGGGCGAGCAGCGGCGCGAACAGCGAGGCGAGCACCACCAGCAGCAGCACGGCGAGCGCGACGACGGCGACCCGGTCGCGGGCGAACGCCCGCACGGCGAGGCGCGTGCGCGAGGGACGCGCGGGCGGCTGGCCGCGGCGCGGCCGCGGGACCCGGGCCACCTCCGGCGCGGTCGGGGCCGTGGCGGGCAAGCCCGTCGGGGCCTCGGTCTCGTTCACGCGCGCACCGCCCGTCGGCTGCGCGGGTCCAGCACGCCGACCGCGGCGTCCGCGAGGAGGTTCACGAGCACGAACGCCACCGCGACGAACAGGACGCCCGCCTGCACGACGGGCAGGTCGCGCTGGGTGATCGAGGTGTAGAGCTGCTGCCCGAGACCCGGCCAGCCGAAGACGACCTCCACGAAGATCACCCCACCGAGCAGGTACCCGACCTGCAGTCCGACGATGTTGACGATGGGCGGCAGGGCGTTGCGCAGCCCGTGCCGCCAGAGGATCGAGGCCTCCGACAGGCCGGAGGCCCGCAGCGTCCGGATGTAGTCCTGCTGGAGCACGTCGACGAAGACGCTGCGCGACATGCGCGCGATGACCGCGAGCGGGACGAGCGCCGCGGTGAAGGCCGGCAGCACGAGGTGGGCGAGGAGGTCCTCGAACCCGCCCGGGTTCCTCGAGTTGTACATGCCCGACGTGGGCAGCAGGTCCAGCGACAGGCCGAGCACGCCGACCAGGACGAGACCGAACCAGTAGACGGGGACGCAGGCCCCCGCCAGGGCGACGAACATCGAGATCCGGTCGAAGAGCCCGTACTGGTGGCGGGCCGCGAGGATGCCGAGCGGGATGCCGACGACGAGGCAGACCAGGAGCGCCGCCCCGGTCAGGACCAGCGTGTTCTCCAGCCGCGGGAGCAGGAGCTGGGAGACGTCCTGGTTGACGGTGAGGGACCGCCCGAAGTCACCGCGCAGCAGGCCCCCGAGGTAGTCGAGGAACTGCACGGCCAGCGGCTTGTCCAGCCCCAGCTGGGCGCGGACGGCGGCGAGCGACTCCTGCGTGGCCCCGGCGCCGAGCACCGCCCGCGCCGGGTCGCCCGGCACCAGCTGCAGCAGCAGGAAGACGATGAGGCTGACCCCGAGGAGCACCAGCACGGTCGAGCCGAGCCGGCGCAGCACGGCGATCACACGTCCTCCAGGCTCACGGAGCGCAGGTCGTACCACTCCTCGCTGGCCGAGACGAAGCCCTTGACGTAGGAGGCCAGGACGTAGGGCGCCTTGTCGTTGACGATGGGGGCGAGGGCGGCGTCGTCGGTGACGATGTCGTTGGCCTGGCGCCAGAGGTCGTTGGCCGTCTCCTCGTCGGTGGCCTGGATGGCCGAGGACATGACGGCGTCCAGCTCGGGGTTGCTGTAGTAGCCGACGTTCGGGCCGTTCGGCGCCTGCAGCGTGCTCGAGGTGACGATGTAGAGCCAGTAGGGCGTCGTCATGCCCCAGGAGATCTGCATCATGCCGACGCCCTCCTGGGCCCCCTTCGCCCAGGTGCTGAGGTAGGAGATCCACTCCTGGGTCTCGATCTTCACCTTGATGCCGACCTCGGCGAGGTTCTGCTGGATGTACTCCGCCATGGGCGCCGGGACGATCTGCCCCGAGCCGTCCACCGACGTCGTCAGGGTCGTCTCGAAGCCCCCGCTGAGCCCGGCCGCGGCCAGGAGGTCCTTCGCGCGGGCGACGTTGCGGCTGTACTCCGCGGTCCGCTCGACGTAGGCCGCGTTGGCCGGGGCCTGGACGTCGTAGGCGGGGTTCACGGTGCCGGCGAGGAGGTTCTTCGCCATCCCCTCGCGGTCGATCGCGAGGTTGATGGCCTGGCGGACCTCCTTGATGCCGGTGTAGCGGTCCTTCATGTTGAACGAGAGGTACCAGACGTGCGGCGGGATCCCCTCGGAGAGCTGGAAGCCGGCCGAGACGAGGCTCGCGACGCTGTCGGGGCTGGGCACCGAGATCATGTCGACGTCGCCGCTGCGCAGGGCGGCCACCCGGGCGGAGGCGTCGGGGATCGGGCGGAACACCACGCCGTCGAGCGCGGGCTTGGTGCCCCAGTAGGTGTCGTTGCGCAGCAGGCTGATGCGCTCGCCGCGGATGCGCTCGTCGAAGGTGAAGGGCCCCGTGCCGACGGGGTGGTCGGCGACGTCCTCGCCGAACTCCTGCAGCGCCTTGGGGCTCATGATGGCGGTGGACCCGTTGCCGCCCTGGGCGAGCATGCGCAGGAACGGCGAGAACGGCTGGCTCATGGTGACGACGACCGTCGCGGGGTCGGGGGCCTGCACGTCGGTGACGAAGGTCCAGATGAAGTTGGTCTGCCCGGCCGCCTTCGCGTTGTACTGCGGCGAGGTCTCGTCCCACATGCGCCGGATGTTGTACTCGACCGCCGCCGCGTCCAGGGCCGTGCCGTCGTGGAAGGTGACGCCCTGGCGGACGTGGAAGGTGTAGACCTTCCCGTCCTCCGACACGTCCCACGACTCGGCCAGGCCCGGGGTCAGCTCCGGCACCGCCGCCTCGCTGGAGGGCGTCGTCAGGTCCTCGTCGACGAGCGCCTCGAAGATCTGGCGGTTGATCCGCCAGGTGACCCAGCCGCCGGCGACCTGGGGGTCGAGGACGTCGGCCTCCGACTCGATGCCGATGACCAGCGTCTGGCTGCCGCCACCGCCGCCCTCACCGCCGCCGCCGCTCCCGCTGCCTCCGCCGCAGGCGGTCGGGACGAACATCGCGGCCAGGCCGGCGGTGACCACACCGCGCCGGCCTACGCGCATCTCGCTCTTGGGCACAGCAACTCCTCGTCAGCGCATCGGGACCCCCGGGGGAAGGTGGTGGTCCGACGCCGCTGGCGGTCCCTCCGGGGTGGTTGCCGGGAACAGTAGGCAGCGTGGCGCGGGCGCGGCAATACGTCGCCGTACGTATGCCGGGGCCGCGGCGACTGCCTCGAAAGCGATTGTTGCGCAGACGTTTCCGGTGCGTGACGAACGCCGCGTACGTCGCTCGACGTATGTCGGCGAGCCGGTTCCCGTGGGTAGCGTCCGGGCACCGCCCCCTCGATCAGACGGAGAAGCAGGATGAGCAGATCCCTGGACGCCGCCGCTCTCGGCGCGCTGGCCACCCTGACCCAGCTCGACATGCCGGTCGAGCGCGCCGTCGCCGCCCTCGCGTCCTACAACGACGCGCTCGTGACCCTGGCCCCGCTGGGCGAGGTCCACCTCGGTGAGACGCCGCCGGCCGCCGCCTTCAACGCAAGCTGGGAGTGATCCGTGGAACCGTACGAGCTGAGCCTGTCCGACGCCGCCGCCGCCATCGCGGCGACGGAGCTGTCCCCCGTCGAGCTCACGGACTCCGTGCTCGGTCGCATCGAGGCCGTCGAGGGCGACCTGAACGCCTTCGTCACCGTCACGGCCGACCTGGCCCGGGCCTCGGCCGCCGCGGCGGCCGAGGAGATCGCGCACGGCGGTCACCGCGGCCCCCTGCACGGGATCCCGATCGCCCTGAAGGACCTCTACGACACCGCGGGCGTCCTCACGACGTCCAGCTCCGCGGTCCGGGCGACGTACGTCCCCGAGCGCGACAGCGCCGTGGCGGAGCGGTTCGCCGCCGCCGGCGCCGTGCTCGTCGGCAAGACCCACACCCACGAGTTCGCCTACGGGGCGACGACCCCGACCACGCGCAACCCCTGGGACACGACCCGCGTGCCGGGCGGGTCCAGCGGCGGCTCCGGGGCGGCCGTGGCGGCGGGTGAGTGCATGGTCGGCATGGGCAGCGACACCGGGGGCTCGATCCGCATCCCCGCGTCGGTGTGCGGGGTCGTCGGCCTCAAGCCCACCTACGGCCGGGTCTCCCGGCGCGGGGTGGCGTCGCTGTCGTGGAGCCTCGACCACGTCGGGCCGCTCACCCGCACCGTGCGCGACGCCGCCCTGACGCTGAACGCCCTCGCGGGCTACGACCGGGCCGACCCGGGGTCGGTCGACCGCCCGGTCCCGGACTTCACCGCCCTCATCGGCCGCGACCTGACCGGGATGCGGGTGGGCGTGCCCACCACCTACTTCACCGAGCGCCTGCAGGACGACGTCCGCGCCTCGGTCGCGGCGTCGGTGGCCCGGCTGGAGGCCCTCGGCGCGACGCTGGTCGAGGTCGAGGTCCCGATGGCCTCGCAGATGGCCGCCGTGGAGTGGGGCCTCATGCTGCCGGAGGCCTCGGCCTACCACCAGGAGGCCCTGCGGGCGACGCCCGAGCTCTTCACGGCCGAGACCCGGGGCCTGCTCGACATCGGGGAGCTGGTCCTCGCGACCGACTACATCAAGGCGCAGCGGGTGCGCGGTCTGGTGCAGGCCGCCTGGGCGGAGATGTTCACCTCGATCGACGTGCTCGCCGCGCCCACGCTGACGTGCACCGCCACCCTGGCCGGCCAGGACGCGGTCACCTGGCCCGACGGCAGCACGGAGAGCCCGACGGGCACGTACGTGCGCTTCTCCCAGCCGGCCAACGTCACGGGCCTGCCGTCGATCACCGTGCCCACCGGGGTGGACGCCGGCGGGCTGCCGATCGGGATGCAGATCGTGGGCCGGCCGTTCGAGGAGGACGTCGTCATCGGGGTGGCGGCCGCCTACGAGGCCGACTCGGGGCTCGGCGGCCAGCTCGCACCGCTGCGCCGCGAGCTCGCCACGGCCTGAACGCAGGAGGTGGTGCGCGCCCGCGGGCGCGCACCACCTCCTCGCCCCGGGGCCGTCAGCCCCGTCGCCCGCGGACCCGCCTCAGGCGGTCGCCGGGGCCGGTGCGGGCACGGCCGCGTCGTCGGAGAACGCGCCGCGGTAGCGGGCGGCGGGGTGCCGCTCGTTGATCCGCGCCTGGCCGAACAGCTTCTGCCGCAGCGGGCCCTCGGCGTACTCGCGCTGGGCGAGCCCGCGGTCGCGCAGGACGGGCAGCACGTGGTCGGCGAACTCGGCGAAGGAGCCGGGGATGACCCAGTTCACGACGTTGACGCCGTCGACGCCCGCGGCCTGCCACTCCTCGAGGCGGTCGGCGATCTGCTCGGGCGTCCCGACGATCCGGCTGCTCGTGGCGCGCTGGCGCGCCAGGTCGGCGACGCGGGGCTCGCGGTCGGTGATGTGCTTGCGCATCCACTCCGTGAAGCCCTTGGCGTTGTTGGCGTCCACGTCGCGCAGCAGCGTCTCCGGCGGGTAGACCCGGCCGGTGCGGTCGACGACGGCGGAGTGCGCCAGGTAGCCGTCGACGCTGATCCACTCGTCGTGCTCGGCGGCCTTCGCCTGCGCCTCCGCCTCGGTCGAGCCGATGACGAAGCTGAGGCCCTGGAAGAACTTGAGGTCGTCGTCGCGGCGGCCGAAGTTCCGCGCCAGCGCCCGGGTCTCGGCGATCTGCTCGGCCGCGAGCTTCGGCGACGGCGAGACGATGAACACCGCCTCGGCGTGGCGGGCGGCGAACGTCCGCCCCGACACCGAGGACCCGGCCTGGAACAGCAGCGGCGTGCGCTGCGGCGAGGGCGAGGGCAGGTGCGGGCCCTCGACGCGGTAGCGCTCCCCGACGTGGTTGATCTTGTGGACCTTGGCGGGGTCGGAGTAGCGGCTGCCGGCGCGGTCCTTGAGGACGGCGCCCTCGTCCCACGAGCCCTCCCACAGCTTGTAGGCGACGTCGACGTACTCCTCCGCCCACCGGTAGCGCTCGGCGTGGTCCGTCAGGCCGGGCAGCCCGAAGTTGCGGGCGCCGTTGTCCTGCATGCCCGTGACGACGTTCCAGGCGACGCGGCCGCGGGAGATGTGGTCGAGGGTGGAGATCTGCCGCGCGAACGTGAACGGGTGCGCCTGCACGATGTTCGACGTCGTCGCCAGCCCGAGGTGCTCGGTGCTGACGGCCAGGGCGCTCAGCAGCACCGTCGGGTCGTTGCTGGGGATCTGCAGGCCCTCGCGCAGGTAGACGTCGAAGTCGGCGTCCGCGTCGCCGTAGAGGCCGCTGACGTCGGCGAAGAACATCGCGTCGAACTTCGCGGCCTCCAGCAGCTTCGCGAGGTCGACCCACGTCGAGACGTCGGTGAACTCGGTCTGGTGCGCGTCCGGCCGCCGCCACTGCCCGTGCTGGATGTGGGAGGTGGTGTTCATGACGAACGCGTTGAAGTGCAGCGGGCGGGTCATCGGGTCTCCCCCGTGGTGCTGTTGCCGGTGGTGGGGCGGGCGTCGGCGAGGCGGGGCAGCGAGCCCACGAGCTCCTGCGTGTACGCCTCCTGCGGGCGCCGGAACACGTCGTCCGCGGTGCCCCGCTCGACGACGCGGCCGTCCTTCATGACGAGGACCTCGTCGCTGACGTGGTGGATCACGCCGAGGTCGTGGGAGATGAACAGGTAGCTGAGGCCCAGGCGCTCCTGCAGGTCGGCCAGGAGGTCGAGCACCTGCGCCTGCACGGACACGTCGAGCGCCGAGACCGCCTCGTCGAGCACGAGGATGCTGGGTTCGGACCCCAGCGCCCGGGCGATGGCGACGCGCTGGCGCTGCCCGCCCGACAGCCGCAGCGGCGAGCGCGGCAGCACCTCCTCGCCGAGACCGACCTGCTCGAGCAGCTCCCGGACGCGGGCCGCGCGGCCGGTGTGCCCGGCGGGCAGGCTGTCGAGCAGGATCCGCTCGACGTCCCAGCGGGGGTCGAAGGAGCTCAGCGGGTCCTGCTGCACCACGGCGATCGAGGACCGCCGGGCGCGGCGGCGCGTCTCGGGCACCGTGGACCACGCCTCGCCGAGCAGCGTCACGTCGCCCTCGTCGGGGGCCGTGAGGGCGAGGGCGAGGCGTGCCGTGGTGCTCTTGCCCGACCCGGACTCCCCCACGATCCCCAGCGTCCGCCCGCGGTGCAGGGAGAACGAGACCCCGTCGACGGCCGTGCGGCGCAGCCCGCCCGCGGTCGCGAACCGCTTGACGAGACCGCGGGCCTCCAGCAGGGGTTCCGGGGCCGGTTCGTGCCGGCGCGGCGCGGGGACCGGCGCGGCGTCCGCGCCCGGGGCGGGCGGTACCAGCCGCGTCCCCTTGGTGTGCTCGCCGGGGACGGCCGCGATGAGCGCCTTCGTGTACTCGTGCTGCGGGTCGGTGAGGACCTGCTGCGCGGTGCCGCGCTCGACGACCTCGCCGCCGCGCATCACGAGGACGAGGTCGGCCAGGCGGGCGACCACGGACAGGTCGTGGCTGATGAGCAGGATCGAGACCCCGCGGTCCTTGGTCTGCGCCAGCAGGTCGAGGACCTGCGCCTGCACCGTGACGTCCAGCGCCGTCGTGGGTTCGTCGGCGATGACCACGTCCGGGTCCAGGGCCAGCGCGGAGGCGATGAGGGCGCGCTGCCGCAGGCCCCCGGAGAGCTCCCCGGAGCGCTGTCCCGCGCGCAGCTGCGGCGACGGGACGCCCACGGAGGTGAG
Organism: Kineococcus rubinsiae; assembly: GCF_011839805.1. Lineage (GTDB taxonomy): Bacteria > Actinomycetota > Actinomycetes > Actinomycetales > Kineococcaceae > Kineococcus > Kineococcus rubinsiae. The sequence continues at coordinate 39,830 of NZ_VWPY01000033.1, forward strand.
CAGGTCCACGACCTTGCGGGCGCGGGAGCGTCGCGAACCCCAGCCGTGCAGGCGCAGCGCCTCGTCGATCTCCGCGCCGACGGGCCGCAGCGGGTCGAGGGAGACCAGCGCGTCCTGCAGGACGAACCCGATGCCGGCACCGCGCACGCGCCGCCACTCCCGCTCGCTGAACTCCGCGACGTCGCGGCCCTCGAACTGCAGCCGCTCCGCCGTGACGGTGGAACCGGCCCCGGTCAGGCCGACCAGGGTCCGCGCCGTGACGCTCTTGCCGGACCCGGACTCCCCGACGATCGCGACGCACTGGCCGGGGAACAGGTCGAAGCTCAGGCCGGAGACGACCCGGCGGTGCGTGCCCGCGCGGGTGAACCCGACGTCGAGGCCCGCGACGCTGAACCGCGGTCGTGCCTTCTCGACGGCGAGGGTGTCCGCCGGAGACGCCTCCCGTCCGGGGCGGGTGGTGGTGGTCGGTCCGGCGTCCGCGAGGACGTCCTCGGTGCGGCTCATCGGTCGTTCCTCTCCAGGGAGGCCTGCAGGTGCTTGCCGAGGGTGGTCGCGGTCAGCGCGAGGACCACGATCACCAGGCCCGGGACGATCGTCAGCCACCAGGCGTGGGTGAGGTAGAGCCGTCCCGCGTCGAGCAGGGCGCCCCACTCCGACGACGGCGGGGCGACGCCCAGGCCGAGGAAGGAGAGGCTGGAGGCCCAGACGATGGACTGCCCGACCGAGAGCGCGAACACCGCGACGAGCGGCCGCACGGCGTTCGGCAGGACGTGCTGGCGCAGGATGCGGGTGCGGGAGTGCCCGAGGGTCACGGCCGCCTCGACGTAGGGCGAGCTCTTCGTCGCGAGGATCTGCCCGCGGATCATCCGGGCGTAGCCGGGGGCGGTGCCGACGCCCACGGCGACGGCCTCGGTCAGCGCCGACTGCCCCAGCAGGGCGACCAGCAGCAGCGCGAGCAGCAGGCTGGGGAAGGAGAACAGCACCTCCACGACCCGGTCGACGACGCTCGCGACGGGGCGCGCGGCCAGCGCCGCGAGCCCGCCGAGCAGGAGGGCCAGGGCGAGGCTCACGAGGCTGGCCCCGAAGCCGATCGCCAGCGCCGGCGCGGTGCCGTGCACGATCCGGCTGTAGAGGTCGCGCCCGGCCTCGTCGGTGCCGAGCAGGTGGTGCGGACCGGGCGCGGCGAGCGCGGAGTCCAGGTGCAGCTCCAGCGGGTCGCCCGGCGCGAGCAGGCCCGGCCACAGCGCCGACACCGCGAACCACGCGGTGAGGAGCAGGGCGACGTGCAGGCCCCAGGGGCGGGCCGCGCGGGTGCGGAACCGGGGCAGGGCGGGGGCGGAGGTCGTGGTCGTCATGACGCCTTCAGCCGGGGGTCGAGGAGGTGGTGGACGAGGTCGACGACGAGGTTCGCGACGACGTAGAGGGCGGCGACGAGCACGACCACCCCGGTGACGATGGGCAGGTCCTGGGAGTTCACGGCCGTCACGAGGACGGAGCCGATCCCCCGCCGGGTGAACACCGACTCCACGACGACGACGCCGGAGATGGTCGCGCCGAGCGCCCAGCCGGACAGCGTCACGGCCGGCAGGGCCGAGTGGCGCAGGACGTGGCGCAGCCGGACGCCGAGGTCGCCCTGGCCGCGCATGCGGGCCGAGACGACGAACGGCTGCTCCAGGGCCCGCTCGAACTCCGTGCGGGTGGCCTGCCCCATGAACCCGGCCAGCGGGACGGCCAGGGTCAGCGCGGGCAGCACGAGCCCGACGGGCCCGCCGTCGCTGATGACGGGGAACCACCCGAGCCGCTGGGCGAACAGCAGCAGCAGCAGGATGCCGAGCCAGTAGTGCGGCAGGGCCGCGGTGACCGTGTCGAGCGCCGCGCCGAGCCCGGACGTGCGGGGCCCGCGGCCGGCGGTCAGGGTCACCCACACCACCATGACGACCCACGCGAGGGCGATGGCTGTGAGCGTCAGGACGATCGTGGAACCGACCTGCTCCCCGAGGATCTGCGTCACCGGGCGGTACTGCTGGTAGGAGCGGCCGAGGTCGCCGTGCAGCAGGCCGCGCAGGTAGTCGAGGTACTGCACGAGCACGGGGTGCTGCAGCCCGTACTGCGCGTTGACGGCGGCGAGCTCCTCCGCGGTCCGCTCGATGGGCTGCCCCGCACGGGTGTTGAAGATGATCGTCGCGCGGTCGCCGGGCAGGGCGACCTGGGCGAGGAACGCGACGGTCGCCGCGCCCCACAGGACGACCACGGCCCCGGCCACGCGGGCGAGGACGCGGCGGGCGGTGCGGCCCGCGGACCGCGACGGCGGGGCCTGGGTCAGGCCCGCGTCGAGCGCGGGGTCAGTCGACGAAGTGAGCGTCATGGAAGACCGGCCCTCCCTGGGCGTTCTCCTGCCACACGCCCTTCAGGCGCGGGGACACGGCGAGCGTGCTCAGCCGGTCGAACAGGCCGATGGACAGTGCGTGGTCGGCGATGTACTCCTGCGCCCGGCCGTAGAGCGCGTTCTGCGCGTCCACGTCCGCGGTCGAGTTCGCCTGCAGGATGAGGTCCTCGAGGACCGGGTCGTTGTAGAACGCCGCGTTGCTGTAGTTCGGGGTGGCCTCGAGGTTCTGCCGCCAGTTGACGTAGAGGATCCCCGCGGTGACCGAGGTCCAGTACCCGGCGGCGATGTCGCGCTCCGCCGGCTTGCTGTACGCCCCGCCGAAGAACCCGCTCGGCGGGACCGGGATGAGGTCCACCTCGAACCCCGCGGCCCGGGCCTCCTGCTGCACGCCCTGGAGGATGGCGGCGCCGTCGGCGTCGATGATCGTGCCGGAGTTGTAGGGCAGCCGGACCGTGAGGCGCTTCCCGTCCTTCGTCCGGTACCCCTCCTCGTCCACCGCGTCCCAGCCCGCGGCCTCCAGCAGGGCGATCGCCTTCGGCAGGTCGTGGTCGTAGGTGTCGGCGGCCGCCTGGCTGTACCCGGGGGTGCTCCGGCTGACCGCGCCGTTGCCCTCGTAGGGGATGACCCCCTGGCCGATCGTCTCGACCAGCTTGCGGCGGTCCAGGCTGTAGGCGAACGCCTTGCGGACGGACTCGTCCGTGAACGGGCCCGCGACGGTGTTGAAGGACAGCTGCTGCGGACGGCCCTTGGTGACGTGCTTCAGCTCCTGGAACCCGTCGGCCCCGACCGCGGCGTAGTCGACGGCGGGGACGTCGTAGATGGCGTCGGTCTCGCCGGCGCGCAGCGACGCGACGCGGGTCGTGGGGTTGGAGACGAACCGCCAGTCGATGCGGTCGACGTAGGCGGGGCCCGCGTGCTGGGAGTTCGCCGGCCACGAGGTGTAGTCCGGGTTCTTCAGGAGCACGATCTCCTGACCGCGGTCCCAGTGGTCGACCGTGAAGGCGCCGCTGCCGATGGGCGCCTCGCAGTTCTCCTGGGCGCTTCGGGTCTCCAGCGCGTGCTGGGACTGGATGCCGAAGTAGCCCTGCGCCAGCGTGACGTCCAGGCGCGGGTAGGGCCGCGACAGGTGCAGCTGCAGCGTGTGGTCGTCGAGGGCCGTCGCGGACTCGTAGTACCCGCCGAGCCAGACCTGGGCGGTGCTGTTGCCGCCGTTCATCCAGTAGTCGACGTTGTAGGCGACCGCCGCGGCCGTCAGCGGCGTGCCGTCGGTGAACTCCACCCCGCGCTTGAGGTCGAACGTCCAGGTCAGGCCGTCGGCGGAGGTCTGCCAGGACTGCGCCAGCCACGGGACGGCGCGGCCGTCGGTGTCCAGCGACGTGAGGTCGTCGAGGACCTGCGTGGACAGGTAGGCCTGCTCGATCCACCCGCCGAAGACGCAGGCGGGTTCCTGCTGGTGGCCGTAGACGATGGTCCCGCCGGTCAGCGGCTTCGCGTCGGCGGCGGGCTGGACGGCGCGGCCGCCGCTGCCGGCGCACCCGGCGAGCAGGACGGTCAGGGCGGCCGTGGCCGCGAGCGCTCGGGGGGTCCGGCGGGGGCGGCGGCCGGGGCGGGGCCGGCCGTCCGAGGGGGTGCGGGGAGGTCGGGAGGGCATGCGGGAGGGACTCCTGGCGGCGGGCGTGCGGCGGGCGGAGGAGGGCGTGCGGGAGTGACCCGGGAGTTCCGGGGGAGCGGGTGGTGCGGTGTTGCTCGGTGCCGGTGGGTGCGCGTCAGCGCGGACAGACCGCGCTGTCGGTGCGCTGCAGGTCGATGTGGCGACGCGCGGTCAGCACCGTCCCCTGCGGGATGGGTGGTTCCGTCATGGGGAACTCCTGGTTCGAGGCTCCGCAGAGCCGCACTTGCCGGACGCCTCGTCCGGCCGGGTCGTCACCTGGGGCACCCCGCCGCGGGGGAGGGTTGCCGGACAGCGAGCCAGGGCTTCGCGCTGTCACTCATGACCTGTGAATGAAACTAGGGGGGTTCCGCGGGAGGTGTCAACCGGTGGCCGGTCATCCCCCGCGGAACCCGTCAGTCGCGGCACCCCCGTGCGGGGGGGCTCCTCACTCGACGTCGACGAACACCGGGTTCGTGTAGCACCAGAGGTCGTCCCACGGGTCGGAGTCCCCGACGCGGTCGACGCGCGGGTGCCCGTCGGCGTCGGCGTGGCGGCCGTCGCTGCCGCGGAACCGCACGTACAGCGGGTCGGCGACCCCGCGCAGGGTGGTCGTGAACCGCTGGCGGCCCGTGGCGCGCGGCGACACCTCGAAGCTCTCCACGACGCGCGTCCCGGGCGCGGAGAACAGGTCCCGGTCGGTGTCGGCCACCCGGCCCGTGACCGTGCCGACGATGACGTCCCAGCGCGCGGAGCGCGGGACCTCGCCGCCGCCGTTGGGGGCCGTGGCCGGGTCGATCAGCAGTTCCACCTCGACGTCCCCGCCGCGGCGCACGGTCGTGCGGGCGCCGAACGTCACGCCGGGGCCCTCCCCGCCGGCGCGCACGCGGCCCTCGACGGCGCGCACCAGGCCGCCGTGCACGACGAACACCCGGCCGTTGCGCAGACCCGCCATGACCGAGCGGTAGTCGCGGTGGTCGGCGCCCACGACGGTGCGGCTGTAGAACCCCGGCGCGAAGTCGACGTAGCCGTGCTGGACGCGGCCGGTGTCGACAGGCTGCCCGCGGTGGCCGTGCTCGAGGTAGTGCTCGCGGCTGGGGTTCCCCACCCGCCAGGTGTCCCCGGTGTCGAAGTGGTTGTCGGAGTTCGCGGTCACCCACCACGGCAGGCCCTCCGCCAGCAGCGAGTCCCACACCCCGCCCATGCGGGCGGTTCCGGCGTCGAAACCCCCCCACGTCCGGTACTGGTCGCGGTCGTAGCCCGGGAACGACAGGGGCCCGGGGCTCTCGTCGTACTGGCCCCTCCCCCGCGCGCGGCTGCGCGGTGCGGCGAGGGCGGCGGCCTGGTGGCCCGGCGCGCCCTCCCAGCCGACGAACACCCCGGGCGCGGCGTCGCGCCAGCCGCGGACCTTCGACGGGGAGACGCGGCCGGTGCGCATGGGGTGGTTGGACAGCACGAGCGCCTCGTCGACCGTGCCCCGGCGCAGCTCCTCCACGAGCCACGCGAGCGCGTCGAGGCCGAGCTGCTCGGCCGCCGGACCCGCCTCGTAGGAGTGGTGGATCAGCCGGGGGCCGGTGGGGTTCTGCACGGCCGCGACGACGTCGCCGTCGAAGCGGCGCTCGAACGCCTGCAGCAGCTCGGGGGTGCGCTCGTGGTTCGGCGCGATGACCGTCGCGTGCTCCGCGCCGGGGATGTTCCACTCCATGCCCTGGAACACCAGGACGGGGTGGTCCTCGCGGGCCTGCGCGATGAGCGGCGTCTGCAGCGCCACCGACTGCTTGGCGTGGTCGGGACCGCCGTGGTCGGTGAGGACCATCCAGTCCAGACCGCACTCGGCGCCGCGGCGCACCTGGTCGTCGACGGAGTACATGGCGTCGCGGGAGAACATCGTGTGGATGTGGTGGTCCCCCGCGTACCAGGCGAACTCGCGGGCGTCCCCGTCGCTGCTCACGGGGTCGACGAACGGCGCGGACTGACCCTCGGAGTGCACGGGCCACAGCCTGCCAGGACTGCGGGACCGCCCGCCCGCTGGCCCGTCCCGACTAGACTCGCTCGCTGTGACCATGCCGCTACCGGAGCCGGAGAGCGTCGCGCCGCGCGCCCGCCGCGCGCCCCGGCGGCGGCTCGAGGACGCGCGCGTCGCCGAGCTCCCCCCGCGGTGCCGGGCCACCCCCGCGGACGGTGGCGGCACCCCCGGGGGCGAGGCGTCCGGGCCGCTGCTGGACGTGCCCGACCCCACGACGGGCAGCGTCCTGACCCGGGTGGTCGACACCGGCCCGGTCGAGGCCGCCGCCGTGCTCGGCCGCTGCGCCGCGAGCGCCCGGGAGGGCTGGGCCTGGCTCAGCGGGGAGGACCGCGCGCGCCACCTCTACGCGCTCGCCGACGCGCTGGAACCGGCCGCGCGCCCCCTGGCCGTCACGACCGCGCTGGTCGCGGGCCGCCCCGTGCGCGACGGCCTGGACGTCGACGGGCCCGCCCTGCTGGACGCCGCCTTCTCGGCCGCCGGGTGGGCGGACAAGCTCGCCGCGGTGGGGGTGCGCCCGCGCCCGGGCGGCGTGGTCGTCGTCGTCGCCACGTGGCGGACGCCCGCGGCCCGGCTCGCCGCCGCGGTCGTCACCGCCCTGGCCGTGGGCTCCGGCGTCCTGCTGCGCGCTCGGCCCGCGGCGGCCCCGCTCGCCCTGCGGCTGGCCCGGGCCTGCGAGGAGGCGGGCCTGCCCGCGGGCCTCGTCGGCGTGGTCCCCGGCGAGGACCCGGACGCCGACGCCGCGCTCTGGGACGCGAGCGACCTCGTCGCCGTCGTCGCGGACGGCCCGGCCGCCGACCTGCGGGAGCTGGCGCTCGACCTCGCCGACCGGGGCACTCCGCTGCTCGCGCAGCCCGACCCGGCCGGGGTCGACGTCGTCCTGGCGGGCGCCGACCTCGACGCCGCGTGCGCCGCGGTGCTGCGGGCCGTCGCGGGCGGGGCCTGGCGGCGACCGGGGGGTTCCCGGGTCCTCGTCGCCGAGACCCTCGCCGCCGGTGTACTGGCCCGCCTCACCGAGGGCGCCGCGTCCCTGCGGGTGGGGCACCCGCTGAACCGGGCGACCGACGTCGGGCCGTGCCCGTCGGCGGAGGCGGCCCGCGCGGCCGCGAGCGCCCGCACCCGTCCCGCCGCCGTGCCGGCCGACCTGCCCGAGGGCGGCTGGTGGGCCCTGCCGGGCGTCCTGGTCGCGGGGCCGCGCACGCCGGCGCCCCCGCCCGGCCCCCTGGTCGGCGTCCGGACGCTGAAGACCGAGGCCGAGGTGCCCGCCCTGCTGGTGGGCGCGGGTGAGGTCACCGTGTGGGGCGGCCGCCACGGCCCGGGCCCGCACCGGGCGCCCGGCTCCGCGGGCCTCGACCTGCTGCGGGCGCTCGGTGGCTGAGCCCGGCGGCCGTCCCGCCCTGCGGCCGCGGGTGCGCCGCGGTGGCGACGACGTGAGCGCGGGCGTCGCGGGGGCCGCCCGCGCGGCTGCCGCG
>NZ_VWPY01000034.1 GCF_011839805.1 Kineococcus rubinsiae
GCGCGGGCCGCCGCGAGCCCGCCCGGGTGCACGCGCTCCGCGGTCCGCAGCACGACGACGGCGGCGCCGCGGCGCGCGAGCCGGCCGGCGGCGTAGAGGGCGTCGCCGCCGTTGTCACCCGCCCCGGCCAGCACGACGACGCGGCGGCCCACCACCCCGCCGGTGCGCGCGCGCAGCACGGCGGCGCACTCGACGGCCAGGGCGGCGGCGGCGCGCTGCATGAGGGCGCCCTCGGGCGAGCGGGCCATCACGGCGGCCTCGGCGGCCCGGACGTCGGCGGTGCGGTGCGCGGGGATCACGCGGGCGAGCCTCGCACCGCGCCCGCGCCGGCGCACTCAGACGCCGGTCAGCGGCCTTCGGCGACGACCATCGCGGAGGCGATGCCCGCGTCGTGCGAGAGCGAGAGGTGGAAGGTCTCGACCCCGAGGTCCGCGGCGATCTTGGCCACGCTGCCGCGCACGACGATCTGCGGCCGGTGGCCGTTCTCGCGCTCGACGACGACGTCGCGCCACACCAGGCCCACGGGAGCCCCGAGCGACTTGGCGACGGCCTCCTTCGCGGCGAAGCGCGCGGCGAGCGACTCGGCGGGCAGGCCCCGCTCCCCGTCGCCGAAGAGGCGGTCCAGCAGGCGTGGCGTGCGCTCGATCTGTCGCACGAACCTCGCGATGTCCACCACGTCGATCCCGATCCCGACGATCATGCGGGTCCCCCTCCGGCCGAGGCGCCACCGTCCCACGGTGCGGCGCGCCCGGCTGCGGCGGGGTGGGCTCACTCGACCGTGACGGACTTCGCCAGGTTGCGCGGCTGGTCGACGTCGAGGCCCTTGGCGGTCGCGAGCTCGCACGCGAAGACCTGCAGCGGCACCACGGCCAGCAGGGGCGAGAGCAGCGTCGAGGTCTGCGGGATGCGGATGATCACGTCGGCGAAGGGCTCGACCGCCGTGTCGCCGACCTCGGCGATGACCAGGGTGCGCGCGCCGCGGGCCCGCACCTCCTGGATGTTCGAGACGACCTTGGCGTGCAGCGAGTGCCGCCCGCGCGGGGAGGGCACGACGACGAACACCGGCTGGCCGGGTTCGACGAGTGCGATCGGGCCGTGCTTCAGCTCGCCGGCCGCGAAGCCCTCGGCGTGGATGTAGGCGAGCTCCTTGAGCTTCAGCGCGCCCTCCATCGCCACGGGGTAGCCGACGTGGCGGCCCAGGAACAGCACCGAGCGGGTGTCGGCCATGTAGCGGGCGATCTCGCGGACCTGCTCGAGGCCGTCGAGCACCTGCCGGACCTGGCCGGGGATCTCCTGCAGCTGCTCCATCACGCCGGCGACCTCGTCGGCGTACTTGTCGCCGCGCAGCTGCGCCAGGTACAGGCCCAGCAGGTAGCAGGCCGTGATCTGCGCGAGGAACGCCTTGGTCGAGGCGACCGCGATCTCCGGGCCCGCGTGGGTGTAGAGCGCGGCGTCGGACTCGCGCGGGATCGTCGAGCCGTTGGTGTTGCAGATGGCCAGGACGCGCGCGCCCTGCTCGCGCGCGTGGCGCACCGCCATGATCGTGTCCATCGTCTCGCCCGACTGCGAGATCGCGACGACCAGCGTCCGCTCGTCGACCACGGGGTCGCGGTAGCGGAACTCGTGCGCGAGGTCCACCTCGACGGGGATCCGGCACCAGTGCTCGATGGCGTACTTCGCGACCTGCCCGGCGTAGGCCGCCGTCCCGCAGGCGACCACGACGATCTTGTTCACGGCGCGCAGGTCGGCCTCGGAGATCTTCATCTCGTCCAGGACGAGGCGGCCCGTGGCGTCCGTGCGGCCCAGCAGGGTGTCCGCGATCGCCTGGGGCTGGTCGTGGATCTCCTTGGCCATGAAGCTGGGGAAGCCGCCCTTCTCGGCGGCCGCGGCGTCCCAGTCGACGTGGAAGCGGCGGCCCTCGGCGGGACGGCCGTCGAAGCCCTGCACGCGCACCGCGTCGGGGGTGATGGTGACGACCTGGTCCTGGCCGAGCTCCAGCGCCTCGCGGGTGTGGGCGATGAACGCCGCGACGTCGGAGCCGAGGTAGTTCGCGCCCTCGCCCAGGCCCACGACGAGCGGGGAGTTGCGGCGCGCGCCCACGATCGTGCCCGGCGCCCCGCGGTGCACGGCGAGGAGCGTGAACGCCCCCTCCAGCCGCGCGCACACGAGCCGCATGGCCTCGGTGAGGTCCTGCGTGCGGGCGAACTCCGCGCCCAGCAGGTGCGCGACGACCTCGGTGTCGGTCTCGCTCGTGAACGGCACGCCCGCCTCGAGCAGTTCGCCGCGCAGCACGGCGAAGTTCTCGACGATGCCGTTGTGGATGACCGCGACGGTGCCGGACGCGTCGACGTGGGGGTGCGCGTTCTCGTCGGTGGGCCCGCCGTGGGTGGCCCAGCGGGTGTGCCCGATCGCCGTGGTCGAGGCGGCCAGCGGGTCCAGGTCGAGGGCCTCGACGAGGTTGACCAGCTTGCCGGAGCGCTTGCGGACGTCGAGGCCGTCCGGCGTCACGACGGCGATGCCCGCGGAGTCGTAGCCCCGGTACTCCAGGCGCCGCAGCCCCTCCAGGACGACGGCGGTGCCGTCGACGGCGCCCGCGTGCTCGGAGCTGACGTATCCGACGATTCCGCACATGGTTGCCAGCCTACGGTGGGTGACGGCGCGCCGAGGGCGTCCGCGCGCCGTCCCTCCGGACGGCCCAACGGCGCCCGCGCCCGCCGGGGGCGGTGCGGGCACCCGGTAGCGTTCGGCCCGTGAGCACCGCTGGTCCGGCCCACGAGGCGCAGCTGCCCGCGGAGCGCGCCGGCGTCCGGGACGCCTCGCCCTACGTCGAGCTGGACCGCAAGGCCTGGAGCGAGCTGCGCGCCTCGACACCGCTGACCCTCACGGCCGAGGACGTCTCGCGCCTGCGCGGCCTCGGGGACCGCATCGACCTGCGGGAGGTCGAGGAGGTCTACCTGCCGCTGTCGCGGCTGCTGACCCTCTACGACCGCGCCGCCGGCAGCCTGCACGCCGCGACGTCGACGTTCCTCGGCGAGCGCACGGCGCGCACCCCGTTCGTCATCGGCGTCGCCGGGTCCGTGGCCGTCGGGAAGTCGACGACGGCGCGCATCCTGCGGGAGCTGCTGTCGCACTGGCCCGAGACGCCGCGCGTGGAGCTCCTCACGACCGACGGGTTCCTGCTGCCCAACGCCGAGCTGGAGCGCCGGGGCATCCTGCACCGCAAGGGCTTCCCCGAGTCCTACGACCGGCGGGCGCTGCTGCGGTTCGTGTCCGCCGTGAAGTCCGGCGCCCCCGAGGTGCGGGCGCCGGTGTACTCCCACCTCACCTACGACATCGTCGAGGGCGAGGAGGTCGTCGTCCGCCAGCCCGACGTCCTCATCGTCGAGGGCCTCAACGTCCTGCAGCCGGCCCGCGTGCGGGCCGACGGCACGCAGGGCGTGACCGTCAGCGACTACTTCGACTTCTCCGTCTACGTGGACGCCCGCACCGACGACGTCCGCAACTGGTACGTCTCGCGGTTCCTGCGCCTGCGCGAGACGGCGTTCAGCCGGCCGGAGTCCTACTTCCACCGCTACGCCGGCCTCACCGACTCCGAGGCCGTGACGCGCGCGCAGCGCATCTGGCACACCATCAACGAGCCGAACCTCGTGGAGAACGTCCGGCCCACCCGCGCCCGGGCGACGCTGGTGCTGGCCAAGGACTCCGACCACTCCGTGCGCCGCGTCCGCCTGCGCAAGCTGTAGCCGGGCGCGCCGGGCCTAGCGCCGCACCGCGTCCCGGGCGGCGAGGGCGCTGCGGACGTCCGCGACGGGGGCCTCGAGCTCCTCGCACAGCTCGTCGAGCCGGAACCCCATGGCCTCGTTCACCGCGATCATCGGGACGTTGGACGTCGCGTTCCAGGTGGACACCCTCGTCGCCTCCGGCGCGTCGGCGACGGCGGCGCGCAGGGCGGCGACCTTGAGCAGCGTCCCGAGCCGGTGCCCGCGGTGCTCCGCCACCACCAGGGTGTCCCACTGCTGTAGGCGGTCCGGCTCGTGCGCGGACTGCACGAGCGTCGTGTAGCCGACGAGGGTGCCGGCGGCGTCGGCCGCGACGGCGGTCCAGCTGCGCCGGCCCTGCGCGCGCCGCAGCGCCTCCCCCGAGCGCACGCGCGCCGCGTCCCACACCTCCGGCTCGACGGCGAGGTCGCCCTGCGGGGCGTCGGTGCTCATGCGGGCCATCAGCCCCGCCACCGCCTCGACGTCGGGCTCGGGCACGGCGTCGGGGAAGGTCCACCAGCGGTAGCCCGCGGCGTGCGGCCGGGCGGCGGCCTCCAGGTCGTCCAGCGTCCGCGCCGGCACGGGCAGGGCGAGCTGGCGGCGCGCCTCGACCAGCCCGGGGGCGAAGCCCCAGCGCCGGAGCGCGACGGTGCCCGGCCAGGTGCCCTCGGGGTGGGCGACCGGTCGCTCGGTCTCGGCGCGCAGGACGCTGCACCCCGCGGCGGCGGCCACCTCGGCCACCGCGGCGAGCAGCCGGGTGCCGACCCCGCGGCGGCGGGAACCCGGGGGCACCGCGATCTGCAGCCGCGCGACGTGGCGGTTGTCGTGCACCGCCACCCGCACGTCGGCGGCCCCGGCCGCGGTGCCGTCGTCGTCGAGGGCCAGCAGCCAGTGCAGGACGTCGTGGTCGGTGCCGCGCGCGAGCTCGGCCCGCAGCTCCTCCGGTCGCCACGACGCGGGGTCGGGACGGTCGTGCCCCTCGCCCGCGGCGAGCGCGGCGTACCAGCGGTCGAAGAACTCCCCCGCCCACGCCTCGCGGGCGGGGTCGTCGGACGACGTCGTCACGAGTCTCACCCGCTCAGTGAAGCGGGCCGCCGCTGCCCGGGGCGAGCGCTTTTCCGCGGGCCCGGGCGGAGGGGGCCGGCCTCAGAGGGCCAGGCGGTCCCGCACGACGACGGCGAGCCGGTCGGCGATCTCCTGCGCGTGCCCCAGCTCGGCGGCCTCGACCATGACCCGCACCAGGGGCTCGGTGCCGGAGGAGCGCAGCAGGACGCGGCCGAGGCCGGCGAGCTCCGCGTCGGCGGCGGCGACGGCGGCCTGCAGCCCCTCGTCGGTGGCGGCCCGGGCCTTGTCGACCCCGCGCACGTTGACGAGGACCTGCGGCAGGCGCTGCACGACGCCCGCGAGGTCGGCGAGGCTGCGGCCCGTCTGCGTCATGCGGCCCGCGAGCTGCAGGGCCGTGAGGACGCCGTCACCCGTCGTCGCGTGCGAGGGCAGCACCACGTGGCCGCTCTGCTCTCCGCCGATGCTGAACCCGCCCGCGGTCAGGGCCTCCAGCACGTAGCGGTCGCCCACGCCGGTCACGACCATCCGGACGCCCTCGCGCTCCATGGCCAGCTTCAGCCCGAGGTTGCTCATGACGGTCGCGACGAGCGTGTCGTCCGTGAGCTCACCGCGCTCCTTCAGCGCGAGCGCGAGCACGGCCATGATCTGGTCGCCGTCGACGACCTCGCCCGCCGCGTCCACGGCCAGGCAGCGGTCCGCGTCGCCGTCGAGCGCGACCCCGAGGTCGGCGCCGTGCGCCAGGACGGCGGCCTGCAGCGGCCCGAGGTGCGTGGAGCCGACCCCGTCGTTGATGTTCAGCCCGTCCGGCGCGGCCGCCAGCGCGGTCACCCGGGCGCCGGCCTCGGCGAGGACCCGGGGCGCGATGGCGCTGGCCGCGCCGTGGGCGCAGTCGACGACGACGTGCAGCCCGTCGAGGGAGTGCGGCAGCGAGGCGAGGACGTGCGCGACGTAGGCGTCCGCGGCGGCGGCCTCGACCACCGGGCCGCGCTCGACGCGGCCCACGTCGGCGCCGGTCGGGCGGTGCGCGACGCCGTCGCGGTACGCCTTCTCGACCGCGTCCTCGACGTCGTCGGGCAGCTTGGTGCCGCCGCGGGCGAAGATCTTCAGCCCGTTGTCGGGCATGGGGTTGTGCGAGGCGGAGAGCATCACGCCGAAGTCGCTGCCGGTGAGGCCGACCAGGTGGGCCAGGGCCGGGGTGGGGACGACGCCCACGTCGCGCACGTCCACGCCCGCGCTGGCGAGGCCGGCCACGACGGCGGCGGAGAGGAACTCCCCGGACGCGCGGGGGTCGCGCGCCACGAGGGCGGTGGTGCGCCCGCTCGCGGCGCCGAGGACGCCCGCGGCGGCCACCGACAGGCCCAGGGCCATCTCGGCGGTGAGGTCGACGTTCGCGACACCGCGCACGCCGTCGGTCCCGAAGATGCGGCCCACTGCGTCGTCCTCCTCCTGCCCGGCCTCGCGGCCGGACGTGCTGCTGGGCACCTGCCGCAGACGCCAAGACGGCCCCGGGGTCGCCCCCGGGGCCGTCTGGCGGCTGCTGCCGTCCGCGCGGTGCGCGGGCGGGATCAGCGCTTGCTGAACTGAGGCGCCTTGCGGGCCTTCTTGAGTCCGGCCTTCTTGCGCTCGATGGCGCGCGGGTCGCGGGTCAGGAAGCCGGCCTTCTTCAGCGCCGGGCGGTTGGCCTCGAGGTCGATCGCGTTCAGCGCGCGGGCCACGCCGAGGCGCAGGGCGCCGGCCTGACCGGACGAGCCGCCGCCGTGGATGCGGGCGACGACGTCGAAGGAGCTCTCCAGCTCGGTGACCCGGAACGGCTCGTTGACGAGCTGCTGGTGCACCTTGTTGGGGAAGTAGTTGTCCAGCTCACGGCCGTTGATGACCCACTTGCCGGTGCCCGGGACGATGCGCACGCGGGCGATGGCCTGCTTGCGCCGGCCCGTCGCCGCACCGGGGGCGATGATGCTGGACCCGCCGGTCCGCGGCTGCGCGGACTCGGAGGTGTAGGTGCCCGTGAACTCGTCGGACTCGGTGATGTCCTCGACGGTCTCGGTGGTGTACTCGGCCACGATTCTCCTCAGTCAGTTCGCAGTGGGCGCAGTGCTCACTGCGCGACCTGGGTCAGCTGGTACGGCACGGGCTGCTGGGCCGCGTGCGGGTGCTCAGAGCCCGCGTAGACCTTGAGCTTGGACAGGACCTGACGGCCCAGCGAGTTCTTGGGGATCATCCCGCGGATGGCCTTCTCGACGGCCTTCTCCGGGTTCTTCTCCAGGAGCTCGGTGTACGAGGTGGCGCGCAGGCCGCCCGGGTAGCCGGAGTGGCGGTACGCCAGCTTCTGCTCCCGCTTGGAGCCCGTGAGGGCCACCTTGGCCGCGTTGATGATGATGACGTGGTCACCACCGTCGACGTGCGGGGCGTAGGTCGGCTTGTGCTTGCCACGGAGGAGGATCGCGGTCTGCGACGCGAGGCGCCCGAGCACGACGTCCTCAGCGTCGATGACGAGCCAACGGCGGTCGATGTCGCCTGGCTTCGGGGTGAACGTGCGCACGGGACTAGCCCAACTCCTCGAGACGGTTTCCGGACATGGCCCTCGCTCGGGGCCGCCGGGGTGGGCAGGCACTGCGTGGGCGCAACGGCCAGTCACGTTACCTTCCGGGTGGCCGCAGGGTCAAAACGGTGCGGTTCCGGGGGTCGCGCGGGCCGGGAGGCTGCTCAGCGTGCCCGGAGGACCCGACCAGCGTCCCAGACCGGCTCGGGTGCCTCGAACACGCCGCCGTCCTCGCCGAAGACGAGGAAGCGGTCGAAGCCGCGGGCGAACCAGCGGTCGTGGGTGACGGCCACGACCGTGCCCTCGAACGCCGCGAGCGCCTCCTCCAGGGCCTCGGCCGAGTGCAGGTCGAGGTTGTCCGTCGGCTCGTCCAGCAGCAGCAGCGTGGCGCCGGACAGCTCCAGCAGCAGGATCTGCAGCCGCGCCTGCTGGCCGCCCGAGAGGTGCTCGAAGCGCTGCTCGGCGGCCTCGGCGAGGCCGTAGCGGTCCAGGGCGCGCGAGGCCGTCTCGCGGTCCATGCCGCTGCGGTGGCCCGTGCCGCGGTGCAGCACCTCGAGCAGGGTGCGCCCCGCCAGCGTCGGCTGCTCGTGCGTCTGCGCGAACCAGCCGGGGCGCACGCGGGCCCCCAGCCGCGCGGAGCCGGTGTGCGCGACGGGCGCCACGGGGGTGCCGCCGTCCTCCTCCCCGACCGGCTGGTGCTCGAGGTCGGGGTCGCTGCCGCCGGCGGCCAGCAGCCGCAGGAAGTGCGACTTGCCGGAGCCGTTGGCGCCGAGCACCGCCACCCGGTCGCCCAGCCACAGCTCCGCGTCGAAGGGCCGCATGAGGCCCGTCAGCTCCAACCGCTCGCAGACCACGGCGCGCTTGCCCGTGCGCCCGCCCCGCAGCCGCATCCGCACGTCCTGGGCCGCGGGCGGGGCCTGCGGCGGGCCGGCCTCCTCGAACTTGGCCAGCCGGGTCTGCGCGGCGGCGTAGCGCGAGGCCAGGCCGTCGTTGAACTTGGCCTTCTCCCGCAGCGTGAGGACCAGGGCGCGCAGCTTGACCCGCTCCTCGTCCCAGCGCCGGCGCAGCTCCTCCAGCCGCTCGCCGCGGGCCGTGCGCGCCGCGCCGTAGGAGGCGAAGGAGCCGCCGTGCACCCACGCGACGGCGCCCAGCGCGCCCGGTTCGAGGGTCACGATCCGGTCGGCCGCGGCGGCCAGGAGCTCGCGGTCGTGGCTGACGAGCAGGACCGACTTCGGCGTCTCGCGCAGCTGCTGCTCGAGCCAGCGCTTGCCGGGCACGTCGAGGTAGTTGTCCGGCTCGTCCAGCAGCAGGACCTCGTCGTCGCCGCGCAGCAGGGCCTCCAGCACGAGCCGCTTCTGCTCCCCGCCCGACAGCGTCCGCACGAGGCGGTGCTGGCAGCGGTCGAACTCCACGCCGAGCGCCGCGAGGGTGCAGGAGTCCCACAGCACCTCGGCGTCGTAGCCGCCGGCGTCGCCGAAGTCGGCCAGGGCGTGGGCGTAGCGCATCTGCTCGCGCTCGGCGTCGGTCTCGAGCATGGCCAGCTCCGCGGCGTCGACGGCGGCCGCGGCCTCGCGCAGCCGGGGCCCGGCGACCGAGACGAGCAGCTCGCGCACGGACGTGTCGTCGCGCAGGGACCCCACGAACTGGCGCATGACGCCGAGGCCGCCGCTGCGGGCCACGGCCCCGGACTGCACCGGCAGGTCGTCCGCGATGAGCCGCAGCAGCGTCGTCTTGCCGGTGCCGTTCGGGCCGATCAGGGCGGTGGTCCGGCCGTCGGAGACGCGGAAGCTCACCTCCGACAGCAGCGGCCTGCCGTCGGGGAGCTCGTGACTGACGGCCTGGACGTCGACGTGACCCACACCCCCGAGTGTGCCGTCCCGCGGGGCGGTGCTGGACCGGGTTGCCGGCTCAGTCCTCCGCGCGGGCCGTGTGGAGGGTGCGCAGGGTGCAGCTGGTGGAGTCGGCGTCGGCCCAGGAGCCCTCGACGTCGAGGACGGCGACCTGGCAGGTGCGCAGCTGGTGCACCTCCCCCGTCAGGGCCTCCACGAGGGCGCTCACGCCGGGGTTGTGCGCCACGAGGACGACGGTCGCCTCGGGGCCGTCGATGTCCAGCCCCCGCACGATGCGCAGCAGGTCGCCCAGCGACGCCTCGTACAGCCGTTCCTCGTCGACGACGACGGGCTCGACGCCCCACGCGTCGAGCAGCCGCGCGGTGGTCTCCTCGGTGCGCCGGGCCGGCGACGTCAGCAGCAGCTGCGGGGACGCGACCGCGCCGGCGAGCCAGCGGCCCGCCTCCTCGGCGTCCGCGCGGCCCCGCGGGGACAGCGGGCGGGCGATGTCCTGGAGTCCGGGCGGGCTGTCGGCCTTGGCGTGGCGGACGACGACGAGCGTGGGCACGGCTCCAGCGTGCCCGACCCGGGTCGCGGGCGGCGCCCCGGGTCACCGGGTGCCCGCTGAGGCGGGAGGTGGGGCGGGCGGTTCAGTCGGGCGGCAGGGTCCGCACGGCGCGGGCCTCGCGCGCCCGGGCCGCGAGGTCGGCGTCGGGCGGGTAGACGACCTCCTCCAGGCACAGGCCGTGCGGTCCGACGACCGTGACGGCGGGGTCGCGGACGCCGGCGGTCAGCACCTCGGCGGGCCAGGCGACGGGGTGGCGGCCCTCCCCCACCGCGAGGACGGCGCCGACGAGCGCGCGGACCATCGAGTGGCAGAAGGCGTCCGCCTGCACGTCGGCGACGACGAGGCCGTCGTCGCCCTCGTCGCGGCGCCAGCCGTAGCGCAGCAGCGTGCGCACCGTCGTGGCGCCGTCGCGGGGGCGGCAGTAGGCGGCGAAGTCGTGCAGGCCGACGAGCCGGGAGGCGGCCTCGTCCATGGCGGCCACGTCGAGGGGGCGCCGGTGGGCGAGCACGTCCAGGCGCCGCAGCGGCGGTGCGCCCGCGGGGTCGTCGCTGACCCGGTAGGCGTAGCGGCGGCGCAGGGCGCCGAAGCGCGCGTCGAAGCCCGCCGGGGCGAGCCGGGCGCCGTGCACGCGGACGTCGGCGGGCAGGACCCCCGCCAGGCGCCGCACGAGGGCCGCCGGGGGCTCGGCGACCGACCGGCCGGGGACGCCGTCCCAGGCCGCGCGCGGGACGTCCACGTGGACCACCTGGCCGCGGGCGTGCACGCCGGCGTCCGTGCGGCCCGCGACGATGAGGCGGGGCGCCGGGTCCAGGCGGAGCACCCGGGCGAGGGCGGCCGTCAGGACGCCCTGGACGGTGCGCAGCCCGGGCTGCTCGGCCCAGCCCGCGAAGGCCGTGCCGTCGTAGCCCAGGTCCAGGCGGACGCGGACGAGCCCGCCGTCCCCGGTGTCGGGGAGGGCGGGCTCGTCCACGGACGGGAGGGAGGCGCTCAGGCCTTGCCCTCGGTGTCCGCGACGTCGGGCAGGGTGTCCGGCTGGTCCACGCTGCCGGCCTCGACCTCGGGGACCTCGGTCGTGGTGCCAGCGGTCGTGCCCTCGGCGGGCGCGGTCTCGGCCGTGGTGGCCTCGTCCGTGCTCGTCGCGGGAGCCTCGTCGCCGACGACGACCTCGTCGGCGGCGGGAGCAGCGGCCGGCGCGGTCGCGGCGGCGACCTGCTCGGCCTCGCGGACGGTGGCCTGCTTGGCGCTGACCGGCTCGAGGACGAGCGCGATCACGGCCATGGGGGCCTTGTCGCCGCGGCGCGGGCCGATCTTCACGATGCGGGTGTAGCCGCCCGAGCGCTCGGCCATCGCCGGGGCGATGTCGGTGAAGAGCTCGTGGACGACGCCCTTGTCCTTGACCGTGCGCATGACACGGCGGCGGGAGGCGAGGTCACCCTGCTTCGCGAAGGTGATCAGCCGCTCGGCGTAGGGCCGCAGCCGCCGGGCCTTGGCCTCGGTGGTGGTGATGCTGCGGTGCTCGAAGAGCTGCGTCGCCAGGTTGGCCAGGATGTGCCGCTGGTGGGCCGGCCCGCCGCCGAGCCGCGCACCTTTGGTGGGGGTGGGCATGTGTGTCGATCTCCTCGGTGATTCTCAGCCCCCTCGGTGGAGGGGGCTGAGGTGCGGACTAGCTCAGAGCTGCTCGTCCTCGGCGAAGGACTGGTCGTCCTCCTCGAAGTCGTTGACGACGGCGCTCGGGTCGAACCCGGGCGGGGAGTCCTTGAGGTGCAGGCCCATGCCGACGAGCTTGGCCTTCACCTCGTCGATGGACTTCTGCCCGAAGTTGCGGATGTCCAGCAGGTCGGCCTCGCTGCGCGAGACGAGCTCGCCGACCGTGTGGATGCCCTCGCGCTTGAGGCAGTTGTAGGAGCGGACCGTGAGGTCCAGCGCCTCGATCTCGAGCGCGAGGTCGGCGGCCAGGGCCGCGTCGGTCGGGGACGGGCCCATGTCGATGCCCTCGGCCTCGACGTTGAGCTCGCGCGCCAGGCCGAACAGCTCGGTCAGCGTCTTGCCGGCCGAGGCCACGGCGTCGCGCGGGCTGATCGAGTGCTTGGTCTCGACGTCGACCACGAGGCGGTCGAAGTCGGTGCGCTGCTCGACGCGGGTCGCCTCGACCTTGTAGGTGACCTTGAGGACCGGCGAGTAGATCGAGTCGATCGGGATGCGCCCGATCTCCTGCTCACCGGACTTGTTCTGCGCCGCGGAGACGTACCCGCGACCGCGCTCGACGGTCAGCTCCAGCTCGAGCTTGCCCTTGCCGTTGAGGGTCGCGATGTGGAGGTCGGGGTTGTGGACCTCGACGCCCGCGGGGGGCGCGATGTCCGCAGCGGTGACCGCACCGGGACCCTGCTTGCGCAGGTACATGACGACCGGCTCGTCGTGCTCCGAGGAGACGACGAGGTTCTTGATGTTGAGGACGATCTCGGTGACGTCCTCCTTGACACCCGGCACGCTCGTGAACTCGTGGAGCACGCCGTCGATGCGGAGGCTCGTCACGGCCGCACCGGGGATGCTCGAGAGCAGCGTCCGGCGCAGCGAGTTGCCGAGGGTGTAGCCGAAGCCCGGCTCCAGAGGCTCGATGACGAACCGCGAGCGGTACTCGTCGACGACGTCCTCGGTGAGGGTGGGGCGCTGTGCGATCAGCACGGAGACTTCCTTCCCGCGGGCGTCCGCCATATGACGCCCCGCACGCCCGTCAGCATCGGTCCACCGACGGGGTCTGGATCGATCGTGAACTGCGTCGATCGTGCGACGGCCCCGGCGGAAGCTCCGCCGGGGTCGTCACCGGGTCAGACGCGCCGGCGCTTGGGGGGCCGGCAGCCGTTGTGCGGGCTGGGGGTGACGTCCTGGATCGCGCCGACCTCCAGGCCCGTGGCCTGCAGCGAGCGGATCGCGGTCTCGCGGCCCGAACCCGGGCCCTTCACGAAGACGTCGACCTTGCGCATGCCGTGCTCCTGGGCGCGGCGGGCCGCGGCCTCGGCAGCCATCTGGGCGGCGAAGGGGGTCGACTTGCGCGAACCCTTGAAGCCGACCTGGCCGGCGGAGGCCCAGGCGATCACCGCACCCGTGGGGTCGGTGATCGACACGATCGTGTTGTTGAACGTGCTCTTGATGTGCGCGTGGCCGTGAGCGACGTTCTTCTTCTCCTTGCGGCGCGGCTTGCGCGCCGCCGTGGCCTGGCGGCTCTTGGGAGGCATGTGGTCCGTACTCCTGGGACTCGAGGACTGAGATCGAGGGCGGGTCGGCGAACGACCCGGGCGGCCCGTGCGGGGCCGCGAGCGCTACTTGCGGCCGACCTTCTTCTTGCCGGCGACCGTGCGCTTCGGGCCCTTGCGGGTGCGGGCGTTGGTCTTGGTGCGCTGCCCGCGGACGGGCAGACCGCGGCGGTGCCGCAGACCCTGGTAGGTGCCGATCTCCACCTTGCGGCGGATGTCGGCGGCCACCTCGCGACGGAGGTCACCCTCGACGCGGTAGTTGCCCTCGATGTAGTCGCGCAGTGCGACCAGGTCCTCGTCCGAGAGGTCGCGGACGCGGAGGTCGGGGCTGACGCCAGTGGCGGCCAGCGCTGCCTTGGCGCGGGTGCGTCCGACGCCGTAGATGTACGTGAGCGCGATCTCCAGCCGCTTCTCGCGGGGGAGGTCGACGCCGACGAGACGTGCCATGCGGGATGGTCCCTTGTCTTCGCGGAGGTCTGCCGCAGCACCGGTCCCGTCGGGTTCGGACGGGTCCCCGGCCTCCGACCGGGGGTGTCGCCGGGAGCGGGGCTCCCGGCGGGTGCTGCGATGGTGCGCCGTCGCGGGACGCGACGGTCACGGGTGCTGCTGCGTCAGCCCTGGCGCTGCTTGTGGCGCAGGTTCTCGCAGATGACCATGACACGTCCGTGTCGGCGGATCACCTTGCACTTGTCGCAGATCTTCTTGACGCTCGGCTTGACCTTCATCACGTCTCCGGTCGTGCGGGCACGCAGCTCGCGGCCAGTGGGGTCACTTGTAGCGGTAGACGATGCGCCCGCGGGACAGGTCGTAAGGGCTGAGCTCGACGACCACCCGGTCCTCGGGGAGGATGCGGATGTAGTGCTGCCGCATCTTCCCGGAGATGTGGGCCAGCACCTTGTGCCCGTTGCTCAGCTCGACGCGGAACATCGCGTTGGGCAGAGCTTCGACCACGGTGCCCTCGATCTCGATGACGCCGTCCTTCTTCGGCATGTCCTCCGCTTTTCCGTCGGTGTCGGATCGTGGTCCGCGGTCCTCCCCCGCGGCTGCGGAGGAGGCATGACGGACCGACGGTCAAGCTTACGTGACGGCGAGCCGCAGACGAAATCCGCGACGGGCCACCGGAGCCGCCCTCGCGGGAGGGGCTGCGGCGCAGTCAGTCCGTGGGGACCTTCACACCCAGCGGACCGAGCTCGGAGGCCCCGCCGTCGGGGGCGGTCAGCACCCAGAGCCCCTCGTCGAGCACGGCGACCGTGTGCTCCCAGTGCGCGGCGCGCGAGCCGTCGCTCGTCACGACCGTCCACTCGTCGGCCAGGACGTCGGTCTCGTCGGTCCCCCGCGTGCACATGGGCTCGATGGCCAGGCACAGGCCCGGGCGGACCTTCGGCCCCCGGTCGCGGTCGCGGTGGTTGAGCACCTCGGGCGCCTGGTGCATGGCCGTGCCGATGCCGTGGCCGGTGTAGCCGTCCACGATCGCGAGCCGGCCGTCGACGGCGTCCTCGACGGCCGCCCCGACGTCGCCGACCCGGCCGCGCCGGTCCAGCGCCGCGATCCCCCGCCACATCGCCTGCCGCGTGATCTCGACGAGCTCCTCGTCGCCGGCCTCGCGCGGCGTCCCGACGATCTGCGTGAACGCGGAGTCGCCGTGCCAGCCGTCGACGACCGCCCCGCCGTCGATCGAGACGACGTCGCCCTCCTCGACCACCCGCCCGCCGGGGATGCCGTGCACGACGACCTCGTTGACGGAGATGCAGAGCGTCTTGGGGTAGCCGTGGTAGCCGAGGAAGTTCGACGTCCCGCCCCCGGCCCGGATGACCTCGGCCGCGACGGCGTCGAGCTCGTCGGTCGTCACGCCCGGCCGCAGCGCGGCCCGAGCGGCCTCCAGCGCGGCGTGGGTGAGCAGGCCCGCCCGGCGCATGGTGCGGATCTGCTCGGGCGTCTTCAGCTCGACCCGGTCGCGTCCGAACACGGTCAGCCGGCGTCCGCGAGGCCGGCCGCGGGGGCGTCGTCCCCGAGCGCGGCGACCAGGCGCGAGGTCACGTCGTCGATGCTGCCCAGGCCGTCCACGCTGCGCAGCAGACCCCGGTCGGAGTAGACCTGCACCAGCGGCGCGGTCTGCTCGAGGTAGACCTCCTGGCGCGTGCGCACGACGCCCTCGGCGTCGTCGCTGCGGCCCTCGGCACCGGCGCGCAGCGTCAGGCGGCGCACCAGCTCGTCGGTGTCGGCCGTGAGCTCCAGGACGGCGGTCAGCGCGGTGCCGGCCTCGGCCAGCATGTCGTCGAGCTCGCGCACCTGGTCGGTCGTGCGGGGGTAGCCGTCGAGGATGAAGCCGCCCGCGGCGTCGGGCTGGGCCAGGCGGTCGCGGACCATCGCGTTGGTGACGGTGTCCGGGACGTACTTGCCCGCGTCCATGTACTCCTTGGCCGTCGTGCCCAGCTCGGTCCCCTGCGCGACGTTGGCGCGGAAGATGTCGCCCGTGGAGATCGCGGGCACGTCGAGGCGGGCCGCCAGGCGCTTGGCCTGGGTGCCCTTCCCGGCGCCGGGGGGACCCAGGAGGACGAGACGGCTCATCGCAAGAACCCTTCGTAGTTGCGCTGCTGGAGCTGAGACTCGATCTGCTTCACCGTCTCCAGGCCGACCCCGACGATGATCAGGATGGACGTGCCCCCGAAGGGGAAGTTGCTGTTGGCGTTGAACGCCACCAGCGCGATGAGCGGCAGGAGCGAGATGAGGCCGAGGTACAGGGCCCCCGGCAGGGTGATGCGGGTCAGGATGTAGTCGAGGTACTCGGCCGTCGGCCGGCCCGCGCGCACCCCGGGGATGAAGCCCCCGTACTTGCGCATGTTCTCGGCGACCTCGTCCGGGTTGAACGTGATCGCGACGTAGAAGAACGCGAAGAAGATGATGAGCAGGAAGTACGCCGCCATGTAGAGCGGGTGGTCCCCGCGCACCAGGTACTTGTCGATCCAGATGACCCAGCCGTCGTTCGGGTCGTTGAACTGCGCCAGCAGGGCCGGCAGGTACAGCAGCGACGAGGCGAAGATGACCGGGATGACGCCGGCCATGTTGACCTTCAGCGGGATGTAGGTGCTCGAGCCGCCGAACATGCGGCGCCCGATCATCCGCTTGGCGTACTGCACCGGGACGCGGCGCTGGGACTGCTCGACGGCGACCACGGCCGCGACCACGACGAGGCCCATGAGCAGGACCGCCGCGAAGGTGAGGAACCCGCGCTCGCGCTGGATGGCCCACAGCGACGTCGGGAAGCCCGAGGCGATCTGCACGAAGATCAGCAGCGACATGCCGTTGCCGACGCCGCGCTCGGTGACGAGCTCGCCCAGCCACATGACGAGGCCGGTGCCCGCGGTCATGGTCAGGACCATGAGGGCGATGACGTGCACGCTCTGGTCGGGGACGACCTGGGCGGTGCAGTTCGTCTGGAAGAGCCGCGTGGGGTCCCGCGCGATCGACACGTAGGTCGTCGACTGCAGGACCGCCAGGGCGATCGTGAGGTAGCGCGTGTACTGGGTCAGCTTGGTGGTGCCCTGCTGACCCTCCTTCTTGAGCTCCTCGAAGCGCGGGATGACCACGGTGAGCAGCTGGATGATGATGCTCGCCGTGATGTACGGCATGATCCCGAGCGCGAAGACCGACAGCTGCAGGAGCGCGCCGCCGGAGAAGAGGTTGACCAGGCCGAGCAAGCTGTTGCCGGTCTCGGCCTGCGCGATGCACTGCTGCACCGCGGAGTAGTCGACCCCCGGCGTCGGCACGAACGAGCCGACGCGGACGAGGACGATGATGCCGAGCGTGAACAGCAGCTTGCGGCGCAGGTCCGGCGTGCGGAACGCCCGGGCCAATGCGGTGAGCACTCGAACCTCCTGCACCGGCCCTGCGGCACGCAGGGGCGGACTGGGGACTGACGGACGGTTGGTGACCGGCGGCAGGCGCCGACCACGGTCCAGACCCTACCGCCCCCCGGAACGACCACGCGGCGGTAGCAGACGATCACTCGTCGCTACCGCCGCGGGGACGCACGGGGTCGTGCAGGTGTGCTGGTCGATCAGAGCGCGGTGGTCGACCCACCGGCTGCGGCGATCTTCTCCACGGCGGACGCGGAGAACTTGTGGGCGCTGACCTGCAGGGCCACACCCACCTCGCCCGTGCCGAGCACCTTCACGAGGTGCCCGTCGCGCACGGCGCCCTTGGCGACGAGGTCGTCCACGGACACGCTGCCACCCTCGGGGAAGAGGGAGGCGAGCTTGTCGAGGTTGACGACCTGGTACTCGACGCGGAACGGGTTCTTGAACCCGCGCAGCTTCGGCAGGCGCATGTGCAGGGGCATCTGGCCACCCTCGAACCCGGCAGGCACCTGGTAGCGCGCCTTCGAGCCCTTGGTACCGCGACCAGCGGTCTTGCCCTTGCTGCCCTCACCGCGACCCACGCGCTGCTTGGCGGTCTTCGCGCCAGGTGCGGGACGCAGGTGGTGCACCTTCAGGACGTGCTCGCCCGGAGTGCCGGCCATGTCAGTCCACCTCCTCGACGGTGACGAGGTGAGCCACCGTGTTCGCCATGCCGCGGAACTCGGGCTTGTCGTCCTTGACGACGCTCTGCCCGATCTTGTGCAGCCCGAGGCTGCGCAGCGTGTTCCGCTGGTTCTGCTTGCCACCGATGCCCGACTTGACCTGGGTCACCTTGATCCTGCCCATCAGGAGGTCACCCCCGCGGCACGTGCGCGCAGCATCGCGGCCGGGGCCACGTGCTCCACGGTCAGACCGCGGCGGGCCGCGACCTGCTCGGGGCGCTCGAGGCCCTTGAGGGCCTCGATCGTCGCGTGCACGATGTTGATCGCGTTGTCGCTGCCCAGGGACTTCGACAGGACGTCGTGGATCCCCGCGCACTCGAGCACGGCGCGCACCGGACCACCGGCGATGACGCCGGTACCCGGGGAGGCCGGGCGCAGCATGACCACGCCGGCCGCCTTCTCGCCCTGGATGGGGTGAGGGATGGTGCCCTGGATGCGGGGCACGCGGAAGAAGTTCTTCTTGGCCTCCTCGACGCCCTTGGCGATCGCCGCGGGCACCTCCTTGGCCTTGCCGTAGCCGACACCGACGGTGCCGTCGCCGTCGCCCACGACCACGAGGGCCGTGAAGCTGAAGCGGCGGCCGCCCTTGACGACCTTGGCGACGCGGTTGATGGTCACGACGCGCTCGACGAAGTTGCTGCGGTCGCCCTGACCGCCGCGGGCGTCACCGCGACCGCCGTCACGGCGACCGCCGTCACGGCCACCGCGGTCGTTGCCACCGGCTCCGCCGGCCGCACCGGTTCCACCGGCGCCTCGGCGCTGGGGTCCAGGCATCAGACGTTCCTCTTCTCTGCTGCGGTCACGGTCGTCGCCCTCACAGGGCCAGTCCGGCTTCGCGGGCGCCGTCGGCGATCGCCGCGACACGTCCCGCGTAGCGGTTGCCGCCGCGGTCGAAGACCACGGCCTCGATGCCGGCCGCCTTGGCGCGCTCGGCCACGAGCTGGCCGACCTGCTTGGCCTTCGCCGACTTGTCGTCGGAGGAGCCGCGCAGGTCCGCCTCCATGGTCGAGGCGGACGCCAGCGTGTGGCCGGCCGCGTCGTCGATGACCTGCACGAAGACGTGGCGGGTCGAACGCGTGACGACGAGGCGCGGACGTGCGGCGGTGCCGACGACCTTCTTGCGCACGCGGGTGTGGCGGCGCTTGAGCGACGCGGACTTGCCCTTGGTGGTGCGCTGCGTGGACAGAGCCATCGTCACTTACCAGCCTTTCCGACCTTGCGGCGGACTACCTCGCCCGCGTACCGCACGCCCTTGCCCTTGTACGGGTCGGGCTTGCGCAGCTTGCGGATGTTGGCGGCGACCTCGCCGACCTGCTGCTTGTCGATCCCCGCCACGGAGAAGCGGGTCTGGTTCTCGACGGCGAACGTGATGCCCTCGGGAGCCCGGACGACGACCGGGTGGCTGAAGCCCAGGGCGAACTCGAGGTCCGAGCCCTTGGCGGCCACGCGGTAACCGGTGCCGACGATCTCGAGGCGCTTGACGTAGCCCTCGGTCACGCCGACGAGCATGTTGTTGATGAGCGTCCGCGTCAGCCCGTGCAGCGAGCGCGAAGCGCGCTCGTCGTCGGGACGCACCACCCGGAGGACGCCGTCCTCCGGGCGCTCGACCGTGATCGGGTCGGCGATGGTGTGGGCGAGCGTGCCCTTGGGGCCCGTGACCGTGACGGCGGAGCCGTCGATGGTCACGTCCACGCCGGCGGGAACGGGGATCGGAAGTCGACCGATGCGCGACATGAGTCCTCCTCCCTCACCAGACGTAGGCGAGGACTTCCCCACCCACGCCCTTCTTGTTGGCCTGCTTGTCGGTCAGCAGCCCCGAGGACGTGGACAGGATCGCCACGCCGAGGCCACCGAGCACGCGGGGCAGGTTGGTCGACTTCGCGTACACCCGGAGACCGGGCTTCGACACGCGGCGCAGGCCGGCGATCGAGCGCTCGCGGTTCGGGCCGAACTTCAGGTTCATCGTCAGCTTCTTGCCGACCTCGGCGTCCTCGACCGTCCAGGAGGCGATGTAGCCCTCCGCCTGGAGGATCTCCGCGATGTGCGACTTCAGCTTGCTGTACGGCATGGAGACCGTGTCGTGGTACGCCGAGTTGGCGTTGCGCAGACGGGTCAACATGTCCGCGATGGGGTCGGTCATCGTCATCGGGCTCGTCCGCCCTTCCTCACCGGGGTTTCCGGACCACGGGGCGTGGTGCGGACCTGCGGCGTCGTCGTGTACAGAGAGGTCACCAGCTGCTCTTCGTCACACCGGGCAGCTCGCCGGCGTGCGCCATCTCGCGGACGCAGATCCGGCACAGGCCGAACTTGCGGTAGACCGCGTGCGGTCGCCCGCAGCGCTGGCAGCGGGTGTAGCCGCGCACCGCGAACTTCGGCTTGCGCGCGGCCTTCATGATCAGAGCGGTCTTCGCCACGGTCAGTTCTCCTTGAAGGGGAAGCCCAGCGCACGGAGCAGCGCGCGGCCCTCCTCGTCGGTCTTCGCCGTCGTCACGACGGTGATGTCCATGCCGCGGACCCGGTCGATGCGGTCCTGGTCGATCTCGTGGAACATGGACTGCTCGTTGAGACCGAACGTGTAGTTGCCGTTGCCGTCGAACTGCTTCGGCGAGAGACCGCGGAAGTCGCGGATGCGCGGCAGCGCGAGCGACACGAGGCGGTCCAGGAACTCCCACATGCGGTCGCCGCGCAGCGTGGTGTGCGCGCCGATCGGCATGCCCTCGCGGAGCTTGAACTGCGCGATGGACTTGCGGGCCTTGGTCACCTGGGGCTTCTGCCCCGTGATGACGGTCAGGTCGCGGATCGCGCCGTCGATCAGCTTGGAGTCGCGTGCAGCCTCGCCGACACCCATGTTCACCACGACCTTGACCAGGCCGGGGATCTGCATGACGTTGCCGTACTCGAACTGCGTCTGCAGCGTGCTCTTGATCTCGTCCCGGTAGCGCTGCTTCAGGCGAGGCAGCGGGCGGGCGGTGGTGGTCTCAGTCGTCATCAGATGTCCTTGCCGGAGCGCTTGGCGACGCGGATCCGCTGGGTCTTCTGGCGACCGTCGCGCTCCACGGACTCGGTGCGGATGCCGACGCGGGTCGGCTTGCCCGTCTCCGGGTCGACCAGCTGCACGTTGCTGATGTGCAGCGGGGCCTCGCGGACCTCGATGCCGCCGGCGACGCCGGGAGCCGCCTTGGTGTGGCGCTTCATCTGGTTGACGCCCTCGACGAGCACCCGACCGGTGTCGGCGAAGACCTCCAGGACCTTGCCCTGCTTGCCCAGGTCGGAGGTCTTGGTGCCGTCCTCGTTGCGACGACCACGCACGCGCGTGATCACCTGCACGAGGTCACCCTTCTTGATCCTGATCTTCCCCATGGTCAGAGCACCTCCGGAGCCAGCGAGATGATCCGCATGAACTTCTTGTCGCGCAGCTCGCGGCCGACCGGCCCGAAGATGCGCGTACCCCGCGGGTCCCCGTCAGCCCGGAGGATGACGGCCGCGTTCTCGTCGAAGCGGATGTAGGAACCGTCGGCGCGCCGACGCTCCTTCTTGGTGCGGACGATGACCGCCTTGACGACGTCGCCCTTCTTCACGTTGCCACCGGGGATCGCGTCCTTGACCGTGGCCACGATCACGTCACCGATGCCCGCGTAGCGGCGGCCGGAGCCGCCGAGCACGCGGATGCAAAGGATCTCCTTGGCACCCGTGTTGTCGGCGACCTTGAGCCGCGACTCCTGCTGGATCACTCTCTACTCCTTCGTCGCGCCGGTTCTCGCCGTGCGGTCTGGCCGGACGGCGAGCCTGACGGAACGGACATGGACTCGTCTCGGGCGACCCCGGCCGGAGCCGGGGCGCCTGAGGTCACTTGGCGCGCTCGAGGACCTCGACCACGCGCCAGCGCTTGGTCGCGGACAGCGGACGGGTCTCGGCGATGAGGACGAGGTCGCCCACACCCGCCGACGAGACCTCGTCGTGCGCCTTGACCTTGGTGGTGCGGCGGATGACCTTCGCGTAGAGGGGGTGCTTGACGCGGTCCTCCACCTCCACGACGACGGTCTTCTGCATCTTGTCGCTGACGACGTAGCCGCGACGCGTCTTGCGCTGCCCGCGGTCGTTCGTCGTCTCGGCGCTCTGCTCGCTCACTCAGCGGCCTCCTTGGTGATCGGCGCCTCGGTGATGCCGAGCTCGCGCTCACGCATCGTCGTGTAGATGCGGGAGATGTCCCGCTTGACGGCGCGGAGCCGGCTGTTGTTCTCCAGCTGACCGGTCGCCGACTGGAAGCGCAGGTTGAAGAGCTCTTCCTTCGCCTTCTTGAGCTCCTCGACCAGCTTCGCGTCCTCGAACTCGCGCAGCTCGTCCGGGCCGAGGCCCTTGGTCCCGACGGACATCACGCCTCACCGCCTTCACGACGCACGATCTTGCACTTGACCGGCAGCTTGTGGATGGCGCGGGTCAGCGCCTCCGAAGCGGTCTTCTCGTTGGGGAACGACAGCTCGAACATGACGCGTCCGGGCTTGATGTTCGCGATCCACCACTCCGGCGAGCCCTTGCCGGAACCCATGCGGGTCTCGGCGGGCTTCTTGGTGAGCGGCCGGTCCGGGTAGATGTTGATCCAGACCTTGCCGCCACGACGGATGTGGCGGGTGATGGCGATACGAGCGGACTCGATCTGGCGGTTGGTGACGTAGCCGCCCTCCACCGCCATGATCCCGTACTCGCCGAACGTCACGCGGGTGCCGCCGCTGGCCGCACCACGCCGCGTGGGGTGGTGCTGCTTGCGGTGCTTGACTCGCCGTGGGATGAGCACGACTCAGGCCTCCGTTCCGTTCGAGCCCTTGCCGGTGACGGGCTGGGCAGCCGCCTCACCGGTGGGCGCGGCAGCGCCGGCCGCGGCCTCGGCCACGGGCGCGCTGGTCTCGGTGGGACGACGCCGGGGGGCGCCGCCGCGGTCGGGACGGTCACCGCGCTCAGGGCGACGGGGCGCCCGGGGGGCGGCCGCCTGCGACTGGGCGAGCTCACGGCTGGTGACGTCGCCGTGGTAGATCCAGACCTTCACGCCGATGCGGCCGAAGGTCGTCTTGGCCTCGTAGAAGCCGTAGTCGATGTTCGCGCGCAGCGTGTGCAGCGGCACACGACCCTCGCGGTAGAACTCCGAGCGGCTCATCTCCGCGCCGCCGAGGCGGCCCGAGCACTGCACCCGGATGCCCTTGGCGCCCGAGCGGAGCGACGTCTGCATCCCCTTGCGCATGGCGCGGCGGAACGAGACGCGGCTCGCGAGCTGCTCGGCGATGCCCTGGGCGACCAGCTGCGAGTCCACCTCGGGGTTCTTCACCTCGAGGATGTTCAGCTGCACCTGCTTGCCCGTGAGCTTCTCGAGCTCGCCGCGGATGCGGTCGGCCTCCGCACCGCGACGGCCGATGACGATGCCCGGCCGGGCGGTGTGGATGTCGATGCGGACGCGGTCACGCGTGCGCTCGATCTCGACCTTGGAGATGCCGGCCCGCTCCATGCCCTTGGACATGAGCCTGCGGATCGCGACGTCTTCCTTCACGTAGTCGGCGTAGCGCTGACCCGTCTTGGTCGAGTCGGCGAACCACCGGCTGGAGTGGTCGGTGGTGATGCCCAGTCGGAACCCGTGCGGGTTGACCTTCTGTCCCACTAGCGGGTCCTCCTCGTCTTCTTGGCGCCCGGAACCGCGGGCGCGACGACCACGGTGATGTGGCTCGTGCGCTTCAGGATGCGTCCCGCCCGGCCCTGGGCGCGGGGACGGAAGCGCTTCATCGTCGGCCCCTCGTCCACGGAGATGCTCTGCACGACGAGGTCGTTCGGGTCGAACGCCTCGGAGTGCTTGTCGGCGAGGAACCGCGCGTTGGCGATCGCACTCTCGACGAGCTTCAGCACCGGCTCGGCGGCCGCCTGGGGGGCGAACGAGAGCACGGCGACGGCCTCGTTGGCCTTCTTGCCCCGGATCAGGTCGACGACTCGGCGCGCCTTCTGGGGCGTGACGCGGAGGTACCGCGTCTGCGCCTTGGCTTCCATCCCTGTCCTGCCTTCTGGTCTCAGTCTCACGACTGGCGTTCGGTCACTTGCTCGGGCTGACGTTCGTGCCGACTCGGTGGTCAGCGACGACGCCCCTTGCGGTCGTCCTTCTCGTGACCGCGGAACGTGCGCGTGGGCGCGAACTCGCCGAGCTTGTGCCCCACCATCGCCTCGGTGACGAAGACGGGGACGTGCTTGCGGCCGTCGTGCACCGCGAACGTGTGGCCCAGGAAGTCCGGCGTGACGACCGAACGGCGGGACCAGGTCCGGATGACGGTGTGGGTGCCCGCTTCGTTCTGAGCGTCCACCTTCTTCTGAAGGTGGTCGTCGACGAAGGGGCCCTTCTTCAAGCTGCGAGGCATTGTTCTTCAGGCTCCCTATCGGCGCTTCTTGCCGGCGCGGCGCCGACGGACGATGAGCTTGTCGCTCTCCTTGCCCGGACGCCGCGTGCGGCCCTCGGCCTGGCCCCACGGGCTGACGGGGTGACGTCCACCGGACGTCTTGCCCTCGCCACCACCGTGCGGGTGGTCGATCGGGTTCATCGCGACACCGCGGACGGTGGGGCGCTTGCCCTTCCAGCGCATGCGGCCGGCCTTGCCCCAGTTGATGTTCGACTGCTCGGCGTTGCCGACCTCGCCGACGGTGGCGCGGCAGCGCACGTCGACGTTGCGGATCTCGCCCGACGGCAGGCGCAGCTGGGCGAAGCGGCCCTCGCGGGCCACGAGCTGGACGCTGGCGCCGGCCGAGCGCGCCATCTTCGCGCCGCCACCGGGGCGGAGCTCGACGGCGTGGATCACGGTGCCGACGGGGATGTTGCGCAGCGGCAGGTTGTTGCCGGGCTTGATGTCGGCGGCCGGACCGTTCTCGATCTGGTCGCCCTGCTTCAGGCGGGTCGGCGCGATGATGTAGCGCTTCTCGCCGTCCACGTAGTGCAGCAGCGCGATGCGCGCCGTGCGGTTGGGGTCGTACTCGATGTGCGCGACCTTGGCCGGCACGCCGTCCTTGTCATGGCGACGGAAGTCGATGACCCGGTAGGCGCGCTTGTGGCCGCCACCGATGTGGCGGGTCGTGATCCGGCCGGTCGAGTTGCGCCCGCCGGTCTTCGACAAGGGGCGGACGAGCGACTTCTCAGGCTCGGACCGCGTCACCTCGACGAAGTCGGCGACGCTCGAGCCACGGCGGCCCGGAGTCGTCGGCTTGTACTTGCGGATTCCCATGGTGCGTCAGTCCTCGGGTTCGATGGTGGTCTGCGACGGTCGCCGGTCAGGCGGCCGAGCCGCCGAAGATGTCGATCGTGCCCTCGCGCAACGTCACGATGGCCCGCTTGGTGTCCTTGCGCTTGCCGATCCCGTTGCGGGTCCGCCGGGTCTTGCCCTGGCGGTTCGCGGTGTTCACGGACGAGACCTTGACGCCGAAGACCTTCTCCACGGCGATCTTGATCTCGGTCTTGTTCGCGCCGGGGTCGACGATGAACGTGTATTTGCCCTCGTCGATGAGCCCGTAGCTCTTCTCCGAGACGACCGGCGCGATGAGGATGTCGCGCGGGTCCTTCTGCGTGCCGCCGAGCGCGCTCACAGGGTGCTCCCTTCCGACTCCGAGGCCACCGCGGTCGCCGTGCGGACCGGTCCGGCCACGAACGCGTCGAGCGCGTCGCGGGTGAACACGACGTCGTCGGAGACCATGACGTCGTAGGTGTTGAGCTGGTCGGCCACGAGGACGTGGACGCCGGCGATGTTGCGCAGGCTCTTCTCCGCCACCTCGTCGCCGCGGCGCACGACCACGAGCACGTTCTTGCGCCCGCTGAGGGTGCTGATCAGCGAGACCGCGGTCTTCGTCGAGGGGACGTCACCCAGGGCGAGGCCCTCGACGACGTGCACGCGCTCGTGGTTGACGCGGTCCGAGAGCGCTCCGCGCAGAGCGGCGGCGATCATCTTCTTGGGCGTCCGCTGGGAGTAGTCGCGCGGCTTCGGGCCGTGCACGACGCCACCACCGGTGAACTGGGGGGCGCGGAGCGAACCCTGACGGGCGCGGCCGGTGCCCTTCTGCTTGTACGGCTTCTTGCCGCCACCGCGGACCTCGCCCCGGCGCTTGACCGACGCGGTGCCCTGGCGGGCGGCGGCGAGCTGCGCCGTCACGACCTGGTGGATCAGGGGGACGTTGACCTGGCGGCCGAAGTGCTCGGCCGGCAGCTCGACGGTGCCGTTCGTCCCGCCGTCGGCGGTCCGCAGCGGCACGGTGATCGGCTCGGTGGCCTCGATCGTCGTGGACATCTGCTCAGGCCTCCTTCGTGCGCGCCTTGGACGCGTTCTTGACGAGGACCACGCCACCGCGGGGGCCGGGGACCGCGCCCGTGATGAGCAGCAGACCCTTCGCCGCGTCGATCGCGTGGACCGTCAGGTTCTGGGTGGTCTGGCGGGCGCCGCCCATGCGGCCGGCCATGCGCATGCCCTTGAAGACGCGACCGGGAGTGGCGCAGCCACCGATCGATCCGGGCTTGCGGTGGTTGCGGTGCGCACCGTGGGAGGCACCGACGCCGTGGAAGCCGTGACGCTTCATGACACCGGCGAAGCCCTTGCCCTTGGTGGTGCCGACGACGTCGACCGTCTCACCGGTGGTGAAGACCTCGACGGTGACCTCCTGGCCGGCGGTGTACTCCGCGGCGTCGGAGGTGCGCAGCTCGACCAGGTGACGGCGCGGCGCGACGCCGGCCTTGTCGAAGTGCCCGGTCGAGGGCTTGTTCGCCTTGCGCGGGTCGACGACCTGGGCGGCCAGCTGGACGGCCTCGTAGCCGTCGGTGGACGCGGTGCGGACCTGGGTCACGACGTTGGGCTCGACGCGGACCACCGTCACGGGCACGAGCCGGTTGGCCTCGTCCCACAGCTGGGTCATGCCGAGCTTGGTGCCGAGCACCCCTCGCAGTTGCCTGTCGCTCATCGTCTGCAGTCCCTCAGAGCTTGATCTCGATGTCGACACCCGCGGGGAGGTCGAGTCGCATGAGCGAGTCGACCGTCTTCGGCGTGGGGTCGATGATGTCGATGAGGCGCTTGTGCGTGCGCATCTCGAAGTGCTCGCGGCTGTCCTTGTACTTGTGCGGCGAGCGGATCACGCAGTAGACGTTCTTCTCGGTCGGCAGCGGCACGGGCCCGGCGACGGAAGCGCCAGTACGGGTCACCGTGTCGACGATCTTGCGCGCCGAGCTGTCGATGACCTCGTGGTCGTAGGCCTTGAGCCTGATGCGGATCTTCTGTCCCGCCATGGCGTCGTCTGACTCTCTCTCTTCGTCCCGCTACTGACTCGCGCGCGGCGCGGAGCCCTGGTCCGAGCTCCGACCCCCGAGGTCGGGCGTGTCGTGCTCTCGCACGGCTTCCACCCTCGCCCGGTTGCCCGGTGTGGTCCTGTTCAGGTCTGTACCGTCCGCCGCCCGACGAGTCGGTCGACGTTCGCGGTTGTGGCCGCGGGCGCGGAAGCACGCCTCAGCGACACAGCAACCCCGACAGTCTGCCAGAAGGCAGTGGCCCTTGGCCAATCGCGGCCCGCGGCTCCCACCGCGGACGACGAACCTGGTGTCCCCCACCGGAACGGCGCGGGCTTCTCGTGCGTGCGGGGCGGGTCCGAGAGGACCCGCCCCGCACGAGGTGTGAGCTGGGCGGCTAGGCCGCCCGCATCACTTGAGGATCTTCGTGACCCGGCCGGCGCCGACGGTGCGGCCACCCTCGCGGATCGCGAACTTGAGGCCCTCTTCCATGGCGATCGGCTGGATGAGGTCGACCTTCATCTCAGTGTTGTCGCCGGGCATGACCATCTCGGTGCCCTCGGGCAGCGAGACGACGCCGGTGACGTCGGTCGTCCGGAAGTAGAACTGCGGACGGTAGTTGTTGTAGAAGGGCGTGTGACGGCCACCCTCGTCCTTCGAGAGGATGTACGACTGCGCCTCGAACTCCGTGTGCGGGGTGATCGAGCCGGGCTTGCACACGACCTGACCGCGCTCGACGTCCTCGCGCTTGAGACCGCGCAGGAGCAGCCCGACGTTCTCGCCGGCCTGGCCCTCGTCGAGGAGCTTGCGGAACATCTCGACGCCCGTGACGGTCGTCTTCTGGTTCTTCTCGCGGATGCCGACGATCTCGACCTCCTCGTTGACCTTGAGGATGCCTCGCTCGATGCGCCCGGTCACGACGGTGCCGCGGCCGGTGATCGTGAAGACGTCCTCGATCGGCATGAGGAAGGGCTGGTCGACCGCGCGCACGGGCTCGGGGATCGCGGTGTCGACCGCGTCCATGAGCTCGAGCAGCTTGGCGCCCCACTCGGCGTCGCCCTCGAGGGCCTTCAGCGCGGAGACCCGCACGACCGGGAGGTCGTCGCCGGGGAACTCGTAGCTGGAGAGCAGCTCGCGGACCTCCATCTCGACGAGCTCGAGGAGCTCCTCGTCCTCGACCATGTCGGCCTTGTTCAGCGCGACGACGATGTAGGGGACGCCGACCTGGCGGGCCAGGATGACGTGCTCCTTCGTCTGCGGCATGGGGCCGTCGGTCGCCGCGACCACGAGGATGGCGCCGTCCATCTGCGCCGCACCCGTGATCATGTTCTTGATGTAGTCGGCGTGACCAGGGCAGTCGACGTGCGCGTAGTGGCGCGACTCGGTCTGGTACTCGACGTGCGCGATGGAGATGGTGATGCCGCGCTGGCGCTCTTCGGGCGCCTTGTCGATCTGGTCGAACGCCGACGCCGCGTTGAGGGTCGGGTACTTGTCGTGCAGCACCCGGGTGATGGCCGCAGTCAGCGTCGTCTTCCCGTGGTCGATGTGACCAATGGTGCCGATGTTGACGTGCGGCTTAGTCCGCTCGAACTTCGCCTTCGCCACTGGGGGTCCTCCTCGGACTTGTAGATCTTCCCCGACCCGGTGGGTCGGGAGGGTGGGTGTCCGGCCCACCGTGTGGTGGCCCAGATGGTGTTCTGCCGTGCCCTGCTGGGGGTGTTACTCCCCGCGGACCTTCTTGACGATCTCCTCCGACACGTTCCGCGGAACCTCCGCGTAGGAGTCGAACTGCATGCTGTAGACCGCCCGGCCCTGCGTCTTGGACCGCAGGTCCCCGACGTAGCCGAACATCTCCGACAGCGGGACCGTCGCCTTGACCAGCTTCGCCCCGCTGACGTCCTCCATGGACTGGATCTGTCCGCGGCGGGAGTTCAGGTCGCCGATGACTTCACCCATGTAGGACTCGGGGGTGCGGACCTCGACGGCCATGACCGGCTCCAGCAGAACCGGGTCAGCGCGCTTGACGGCCTCCTTGAGGACCATCGAGCCCGCGATCTTGAACGCCATCTCGGAGGAGTCGACGTCGTGCGCCGCACCGTCGAGAAGGCTCGCCCTGATGCCGACGAGCGGGTAGCCCGCCACGACGCCGAGCTGCATGGCGTCCTGGATGCCGGCGTCCACGCTCGGGATGTACTCCCGCGGGACGCGGCCACCGGTGACCTTGTTGTTGAACTCGTAGAACTCCCCGTCAGAGGTGTCCATGGGCTCGATGGTCACCTGGACCTTGGCGTACTGGCCGGACCCACCGGTCTGCTTCTTGTGGGTGTAGTCCATCTTCTCCACCGCGCGACGGATCGTCTCGCGGTAGGCGACCTGGGGCTTGCCGACGTTGGCCTCGACCTTGTACTCGCGGCGCATCCGGTCCACGAGGATGTCGAGGTGGAGCTCGCCCATCCCCTTGATGATCGTCTGGCCGGTCTCCTGATCGAGCTCGACCTGGAAGGTCGGGTCCTCCTCCGCCAGGCGCTGGATCGCGGTGCCCAGCTTCTCCTGGTCGCCCTTCGTCTTCGGCTCGATGGCCACCGAGATGACGGGCTCGGGGAAGGTCATCGACTCCAGGACGACCTGCTGCGCGGGGTCGCACAGCGTGTCGCCGGTGGTCGTGTCCTTGAGGCCGATCATCGCGTAGATGTGGCCCGCACGAGCCTCGTCGACCGGGTTCTCCTTGTTGGAGTGCATCTGGAAGAGCTTCCCGATGCGCTCCTTCTTGCCCTTGGTCGAGTTCACGACGCCCGAGCCGGCGGCGACGCGGCCGGAGTACACCCGGACGTACGTCAGCTTGCCGAAGAACGGGTGCGCGGCGACCTTGAAGGCGAGGCCGGAGAAGGGCTCGGTCGCGTCCGGACGGCGCACGATCTCCACCGTCTCGTCGCCGACCTTGTGCCCGACCATGGGCTTCACGTCCAGCGGCGAGGGCAGGTAGTCGATGACGGCGTCGAGCATGGGCTGCACGCCCTTGTTCTTGAACGCCGAGCCGCAGAAGATCGGGTAGAGCTCGGAGTTGACGGTCAGCGTGCGGACGCCGGCCTTGATCTCCTCCGTCGTCAGCTCACCCCCGCCGAGGTACTTCTCCATCAGCTCGTCGTCCGCCTCGGCGACGCGCTCGACCAGGGCGCTGCGGTACTCCGCGGCCTGCTCGGCCAGGTCGGCCGGGATGTCCTCGACCTCGTAGTCGGCGCCCATCTGGACGTCACCGCGCCAGGTCAGGGCCTTCATCGTGACCAGGTCGATGACACCGGTGAAGGTGTTCTCGGCACCGATCGGCAGCTGCATGACCAGCGGCTCGGCGCCGAGGCGCTCCTTGATCGTCTTCACGGTGAAGAAGAAGTCCGCGCCGAGCTTGTCCATCTTGTTGACGAAGCAGATGCGGGGGACGTCGTACTTGTCCGCCTGCCGCCACACCGTCTCGGACTGGGGCTCGACACCCTCCTTGCCGTCGAAGACGGCGACCGCACCGTCCAGGACGCGCAGCGAGCGCTCGACCTCGACCGTGAAGTCGACGTGGCCGGGCGTGTCGATGATGTTGATCTGGTTGTTGTCCCAGAAGCAGGTGGTGGCCGCGGAGGTGATGGTGATGCCCCGCTCCTGCTCCTGCTCCATCCAGTCCATCGTGGCCGCGCCGTCGTGGACCTCACCGATCTTGTAGTTGATCCCCGTGTAGAAGAGGATCCGCTCGGTGGTCGTGGTCTTGCCGGCGTCGATGTGGGCCATGATGCCGATGTTGCGGACCTTGGTCAGGTCCGTCAGCACGTCCTGTGCCACGGTTTACTGCCTCTTCCCTGGGATCGAGGGGGTGAGTCGGCGAGGTGCGGACGCCGCCGGGGTCACCAGCGGTAGTGCGCGAAGGCCCGGTTCGACTCGGCCATCTTGTGGGTGTCCTCGCGGCGCTTCACCGCGGCACCGAGGCCGTTGGACGCGTCGAGGATCTCGTTGAGCAGGCGCTCGGTCATCGTCTTCTCGCGACGCTGCCGGGAGTAGCCGACGAGCCAGCGCAGCGCGAGCGTCGTGGAACGGCTCGGGCGCACCTCGATCGGCACCTGGTAGGTCGACCCGCCGACGCGGCGGGAACGGACTTCGAGCGCCGGCTTGACGTTGTCGAGGGCGCGCTTGAGGACGACGACCGGGTCGCCGCCCGTCTTGTCGCGCGTGCCTTCGAGAGCGCCGTAGACGATGCTCTCCGCGACGGACTTCTTGCCGTCGAGGAGGATCTTGTTGACGAGCTGCGTCACCAGGGGGGACTGGTAGACGGGGTCCACCACGAGGGGACGCTTGGGTGCGGGGCCCTTGCGGGGCATCAGCTCTTCTCCTTCTTCGCGCCGTAGCGGCTGCGCGCCTGCTTGCGGTTCTTGACACCCTGCGTGTCCAGCGAGCCGCGGACGATCTTGTAGCGGACACCGGGGAGGTCCTTCACGCGGCCGCCGCGCACCAGGACCATCGAGTGCTCCTGGAGGTTGTGGCCCACGCCCGGGATGTAGGCCGTGACCTCGATGCCGCTCGTGAGCTTCACGCGCGCCACCTTGCGCAGCGCGGAGTTCGGCTTCTTGGGCGTCGTGGTGTACACGCGGGTGCAGACACCGCGGCGCTGGGGGCTGCCCTTGAGAGCGGGGGTCTTGGTCTTGACGACCTTGTCCTCCCGGCCCTTGCGGACCAGCTGCTGGATCGTAGGCACCCTGTCTCCGTCATTCGTTCGATCTGGTGTGTCGGCCTGCGCTGCCCGTGGTGGGCCGGCGCTACACGCTTGTGCCGACCCACGAGGTCGGGCGTGTCGTTCTCGGTGAGGACCCCCACGCCGACGTCCTGTCAGCTGTGTGCGGGCACGCTCGTGTCAAGCGGACACGAATCTACCTGCTGGGCAGGAGAGGGTCAAAACGGCTCGTGGCCGCCCTCTCCCCCACCGTGGCACCGCCCGTCCCCCCGCGGTCAGCGGGGGGACGGGCGGCACCGGAGGCGTCAGCGGTAGTCGCTGCTGCCGTAGTCGAACTCCTCGAGCGGGACGGCCTGACCGCTGCCGACCCCGAACTGGGAGTAGTCGACGTCGTCGTAGCCCGGCACCGCGTACATCTGCGCCTTGGCCTCCTCGGTCGGCTCCACCCGGACGTTGCGGTAGCGCGGGAGACCCGTGCCGGCCGGGATGAGCTTGCCGATGATGACGTTCTCCTTGAGCCCGAGCAGCGGGTCGCTCTTGCCCTCCATCGCGGCGTTCGTCAGGACGCGGGTCGTCTCCTGGAAGGAGGCCGCGGACAGCCACGAGTCCGTCGCGAGCGACGCCTTCGTGATGCCCATCAGCTCCGGGCGACCGGAGGACGGCTGGCCGCCCTCCGCCATGACCCGGCGGTTCTCCTCCTCGAAGCGCGCGCGCTCGACGAGCTCGCCCGGCAACATCTCGGCGTCGTTCTGCTCGATGATCGTGACGCGCTTGAGCATCTGCCGGACGATGACCTCGATGTGCTTGTCGTGGATCGACACGCCCTGCGAGCGGTAGACCTCCTGGACCTCGTCGACGAGGTGCATCTGCACCCGACGCGGCCCGAGGATGCGCAGCACCTGCTTGGGGTCGATGGCCCCCTGCACGAGCTTCTGGCCGACCTCGACGTGCGAGCCCTCCTCGACGAGCAGCCGGTGGCGCTTGGTCACCGGGTACGCGATCTCCTCGGACCCGTCGTCGGGGGTGACGACGAGGCGCCGGCCCTTGTCGGTGTCCTCGATGGACACGCGACCGGGGACCTCCGAGATGGGCGCGTTGCCCTTGGGGGTGCGGGCCTCGAAGAGCTCGACCACGCGCGGCAGGCCGTGCGTGATGTCGCCCGACTCCGACGCGGCACCACCGGTGTGGAAGGTGCGCATCGTCAGCTGGGTGCCGGGCTCGCCGATCGACTGGGCCGCGACGATGCCGACGGCCTCGCCGATGTCCACGAGCTTGCCGCTGGCCAGCGAACGCCCGTAGCAGAGGGCGCAGGTGCCGACCTTCGACTCGCAGGTGAGCACGGAGCGGACCTTGATGGTCTCCACGCCGCGCTCGACCAGGTCGTCGATGACGACGTCGCCGAGGTCCGAGCCGGCCGCGAGGACGACGTCGCCGTCGACCTCCACGTCGGAGGCCAGGACGCGGGCGTAGACGCTCGTCTCGACGTCGTCGTGACGGCGCAGCGACCCGTCGCCACCGCGGACCGCGATGGGCATCGAGAGACCGCGCGAGGTGCCGCAGTCCTCCTCGCGCACGATGACGTCCTGCGACACGTCGACGAGGCGCCGGGTGAGGTACCCGGAGTCCGCCGTGCGCAGCGCGGTGTCGGCGAGGCCCTTGCGGGCACCGTGCGTGGTGATGAAGAACTCCAGCACCGTCAGGCCCTCGCGGAAGCTGGCCTTCACGGGGCGGGGGATGATCTCGCCCTTCGGGTTGGCCATCAGGCCGCGCATGCCGGCGAGCTGACGCATCTGCATCCAGTTGCCTCGCGCCCCCGACGACACCATCCGGTGGATGGTGTTGTGCGTGGGCATCGCGGCCTCGAGGTCGCGGGCGACCTCGTTGGTGGCCTGGGTCCAGATCTCGATGAGCTCCTGGCGACGCTCGTCGTCGGTGATCAGACCGCGCTCGTACTGCTGCTGGACCTTCTCGGCCTTGGCCTCGAAGACCTCGAGGATCGCGAGCTTGTTCGGCGGCGTGACGACGTCGGAGATCGCGACCGTGGTGCCCGAGCGGGTGGCCCAGTGGAAGCCGGCCTCCTTCAGGGCGTCCAGCGTCGCGGCCACCTGGACCTTCGGGTAGCGCTCGGCCAGGTCGTTGACGATCAGCGACAGGCGCTTCTTGTCCACGACGGCGTCGACGAACTCGTAGTCCACGGGCAGCGTCTCGTTGAAGAGCGCGCGGCCCAGCGTGGTCTCCACGACCAGGTCGTCACCCGCGGTCCAGCCCTCGGGCAGCTTGCCGTCGGCGGCCCACGTGTGGCCGGGGACGACGCCCGAGAGGCGGATGCGGACCCGTGCGTTCAGGTCCAG
The DNA here is from genome assembly GCF_011839805.1 of Kineococcus rubinsiae. Lineage (GTDB taxonomy): Bacteria > Actinomycetota > Actinomycetes > Actinomycetales > Kineococcaceae > Kineococcus > Kineococcus rubinsiae. Next base: position 33,926 of record NZ_VWPY01000034.1, read on the forward strand.
CTGGCGAGCGTCGAACGCCATGATCGCCTCGGCGAGCGAGGAGAGCGTGCGCCCGGCGCCCAGCACGTCCTCGCGCTCGGCGGTGAGGTGGTAGATGCCGATGATCATGTCCTGGGTGGGCATGGTCACCGGGCGACCGTCCGCCGGCTTGAGGATGTTGTTGCTGGACAGCATGAGGATGCGGGCCTCGGCCTGCGCCTCGGCCGACAGCGGCACGTGCACGGCCATCTGGTCGCCGTCGAAGTCCGCGTTGAACGCGGTGCAGACGAGCGGGTGGATCTGGATGGCCTTGCCCTCGACCAGCTGGGGCTCGAAGGCCTGGATGCCGAGGCGGTGCAGCGTCGGGGCGCGGTTGAGCAGCACCGGGTGCTCGGTGATGACCTCGGACAGGACGTCCCAGACCACCGGGCGGGCGCGCTCGACCATGCGCTTGGCCGACTTGATGTTCTGCGCGTGGCTGAGGTCGACGAGCCGCTTCATGACGAAGGGCTTGAAGAGCTCCAGCGCCATCTGCTTGGGCAGGCCGCACTGGTGCAGCTTGAGCTGCGGGCCGACGACGATGACCGAGCGGCCGGAGTAGTCGACGCGCTTGCCGAGCAGGTTCTGGCGGAACCGGCCCTGCTTGCCCTTGAGCATGTCGGACAGCGACTTCAGGGGCCGGTTGCCCGGGCCCGTGACGGGACGACCGCGGCGGCCGTTGTCGAACAGCGCGTCGACGGCCTCCTGCAGCATCCGCTTCTCGTTGTTGACGATGATCTCGGGCGCACCGAGGTCCAGCAGCCGCTTCAGCCGGTTGTTGCGGTTGATGACGCGGCGGTACAGGTCGTTCAGGTCGGAGGTCGCGAAGCGGCCACCGTCCAGCTGCACCATCGGGCGCAGGTCCGGCGGGATGACCGGGACGCAGTCCAGGACCATGCCCTCGGGCGAGTTGCGCGTCGTCAGGAACGCCGAGACGACCTTGAGCCGCTTCAGCGCGCGCGTCTTGCGCTGCCCCTTGCCCGTCGCGATGATCTCGCGCAGGTTCTCGGCCTCGGCCTCGAGGTCGAAGCTCTGCAGGCGCTTCTGCAGCGCAGCAGCACCCATCCCGCCTTCGAAGTACATGCCGAAGCGCTCGCGCATGGCGCGGTAGAGCACCTCGTCACCCTCGAGGTCCTGGACCTTGAGGTTGCGGAAGCGGTCCCAGACCGTGGCGAGGCGGTCGATCTCGGCGTCGGCACGACGGCGGATCTGCGCCATCTCGCGCTCGGCCGACTCGCGCACCTTGCGGCGCACGTCCGACTTCGCACCCTCGGCCTCGAGCTCGGCCAGGTCGTTCTCGAGCGTCTTGGCGCGCGTGTCGACGTCGTTGTCACGACGGTTCTCGACCTCGCGCTTCTCGACCTCGATCTGCGCCTCGAGCGAGGAGAAGTCGCGCTGGCGACCCTCGTCGTCGACCCACGTGATCATGTAGGCGGCGAAGTAGATGACCTTCTCGAGGTCCTTCGGCGCCAGGTCGAGCAGGTAGCCCAGACGGCTCGGGACGCCCTTGAAGTACCAGATGTGCGTGACGGGGGCGGCCAGCTCGATGTGCCCCATCCGCTCACGACGCACCTTGGCGCGCGTGACCTCCACGCCGCAGCGCTCGCAGATGATGCCCTTGAAGCGGACGCGCTTGTACTTGCCGCAGTAGCACTCCCAGTCCCGGGTCGGACCGAAGATCTTCTCGCAGAAGAGCCCGTCCTTCTCCGGCTTGAGCGTGCGGTAGTTGATGGTCTCCGGCTTCTTGACCTCACCGTGCGACCACGTGCGGATGTCCTCCGCCGTGGCCAGGCCGATGCGTAGCTCGTCGAAGAAGTTGACGTCGAGCAACGTGATCTTCTTTCTGTCGTGTGCTGAGAGGTCTGACATTCCGTGGAACCCGCCCGGGACGTCCCGGGGGCTCCGTTGGCCGGCGGTGGCGGGCCGCAGGTGCGAACACCCGCGGCCCACGCCCGTCAGACCTCTTCGACGCTGCTCGGCTCGCGCCGAGCCAGGTCGATGCCCAGCTCCTCGGCCGCCCGGAAGACGTCCTCGTCGCTGTCGCGCATCTCGATGGCCATGCCGTCCGAGGAGAGGACCTCCACGTTCAGGCACAGCGACTGCATCTCCTTGATGAGCACCTTGAAGGACTCGGGGATGCCGGGCTCCGGGATGTTCTCGCCCTTGACGATGGCCTCGTAGACCTTCACGCGGCCGAGGACGTCGTCGGACTTGATCGTCAGGAGCTCCTGCAGGGCGTAGGCGGCGCCGTACGCCTCCAGGGCCCAGACCTCCATCTCGCCGAAGCGCTGACCACCGAACTGCGCCTTACCACCCAGCGGCTGCTGCGTGATCATCGAGTAGGGACCCGTGGAGCGCGCGTGGATCTTGTCGTCGACCAGGTGGTGCAGCTTCAGGATGTACATGTAGCCGACCGAGACCGGCTCCGGGAACGGCTCGCCGGAGCGGCCGTCGAACAGGCGCGCCTTGCCGTTGCCCTTGACCAGGCGCTCCCCGTCGCGGGTCGGCGTGGTCGAGGACAGCAGCCCGGTGATCTCCTCCTCGCGCGCACCGTCGAAGACGGGCGAGGCGATGCGGGAGCCGCCGGGAGCGCTGCGGATCTCCTCCGGGATGAGCTTCGCCCAGTCCGGCTGACCCTCGATCTCCCAGCCCTGCTGGGCGACCCAGCCGAGGTGGAGCTCGAGGACCTGGCCGACGTTCATCCGGCTCGGCACGCCGAGCGGGTTCAGGATGATGTCGACCGGGGTCCCGTCCTCGAGGAACGGCATGTCCTCGACGGGCAGGATCTTGGAGATGACGCCCTTGTTGCCGTGGCGGCCGGCCAGCTTGTCGCCGTCCGTGATCTTGCGCTTGTTCGCCACGTAGACGCGGACCAGCTGGTTCACGCCCGGGGGCAGCTCGTCACCCTCGTCGCGGTCGAAGACCTTGACGCCGATGACCGTGCCGGTCTCGCCGTGGGGCACCTTCAGCGACGTGTCGCGGACCTCGCGGGCCTTCTCGCCGAAGATGGCGCGCAGCAGGCGCTCCTCCGGGGTCAGCTCGGTCTCGCCCTTGGGCGTGACCTTGCCGACGAGCAGGTCGCCGTCGCGGACCTCGGCGCCGATGCGGATGATCCCGCGCTCGTCGAGGTCGGCGAGGACCTCCTCCGCGACGTTGGGGATGTCGCGGGTGATCTCCTCCGGCCCCAGCTTGGTGTCGCGGGCGTCGACCTCGTGCTCCTCGATGTGGATGGAGGAGAGGACGTCGTCCTGCACGATGCGCTGCGACAGGATGATCGCGTCTTCGTAGTTGTGGCCCTCCCACGGCATGAACGCCACGAGGAGGTTGCGGCCCAGGGCCATCTCGCCACCGTCGGTCGACGGGCCGTCGGCCAGGACCGTGCCGACCTCGACGCGGTCGCCGTCGCTGATCACGACGCGCTGGTTGTACGCGGTGCCGTGGTTGGAGCGGCGGAACTTCGCGACCCGGTAGGTCGAGGTGGTCCCGTCGTCGTTGCTGACCGTCACGAGGTCCGCGGAGACCTCCGTGGCGACGCCGGCCTTCTCGGCCACGATCACGTCACCCGCGTCGACGGCCGCGCGGAACTCCATGCCCGTGCCGATGAGCGGCGCCTCGGTCTTGACCAGCGGCACCGCCTGGCGCTGCATGTTCGAGCCCATGAGCGCGCGGTTGGCGTCGTCGTGCTCGAGGAACGGGATCATCGCGGTGGCGACGGAGACCATCTGCCGCGCCGCGACGTCCATGTAGTCGACCTCGGAGCGCTGCACGAACTCCGCGTCCCCGCCCTTGGCGCGGACCAGCACGCGGGCCTCGGCGAAGGCGCCGTCCGCGTCCAGCGGGGCGTTCGCCTGCGCGATGACGAAGGCGTCCTCCTCGTCCGCGGTCAGGTAGTCGACCTCGTCGGAGACCTTGCCGTCGGTGACCTTGCGGTACGGCGTCTCGATGAAGCCGAACGGGTTGATGCGCCCGTAGCTCGACAGCGACCCGATCAGGCCGATGTTCGGGCCCTCCGGGGTCTCGATCGGGCACATGCGGCCGTAGTGCGACGGGTGGACGTCGCGGACCTCCATGCCGGCGCGCTCGCGGGACAGACCGCCCGGCCCGAGCGCCGACAGGCGGCGCTTGTGGGTCAGCCCGGCGAGCGGGTTGGTCTGGTCCATGAACTGCGACAGCTGGCTCGTCCCGAAGAACTCCTTGATGGAGGCCACGACGGGACGGATGTTGATCAGCGTCTGCGGCGTGATCGCCTCGACGTCCTGGGTCGTCATGCGCTCGCGCACGACGCGCTCCATCCGCGACAGGCCCGTGCGGACCTGGTTCTGGATGAGCTCGCCGACGCTGCGCAGGCGGCGGTTGCCGAAGTGGTCGATGTCGTCGACCTCGACCCGGAGGTCGATCGGCTCACCGGCGCGCGTGCCCGGCATGGTGACCTCGCCGGCGTGCAGCTTGACGAGGTACTTGATCGTCGAGGCGATGTCGTCGACGGACAGCACGCTGTTGGCCAGCGGCTGCTCCTGCCCCAGCTTCTTGTTCACCTTGTAGCGGCCGACCTTCGCGAGGTCGTAGCGCTTGGGGTTGAAGTAGAGGTTGTCGAGCAGGTTGCGCGCGGCCTCCTGGGTCGGCGGCTCGCCCGGGCGCAGCTTGCGGTAGATGTCCAGCAGCGCGTCCTCGACGCCCGCGGTGTGGTCCTTCTCCAGCGTGGAGATCATCGACTCGTGGTCGGCGAACTCCTCGCGGATCTGGGACTCGCTCCAGCCGAGGGCCTTGAGCAGCACCGTGACGGACTGCTTGCGCTTGCGGTCGATGCGGACGCCGACCGTGTCGCGCTTGTCGATCTCGAACTCCAGCCACGCACCGCGCGACGGGATGATCTTGGCGGTCCACGTGTCGCGGTCCGACGTCTTGTCCGGCACGCGCTCGAAGTAGATGCCCGGCGAGCGGACGAGCTGCGAGACGACGACGCGCTCGGTGCCGTTGATGACGAAGGTGCCGCGCTCGGTCATGAGCGGGAAGTCGCCCATGAAGACGGTCTGGCTCTTGATCTCGCCGGTCGTCGTGTTCATGAACTCGGCGGTGACGAACAGGGGCGCGGCGTAGGTGAGGTCGCGCTCCTTGCAGTCCTCGAGCGTGTACTTCGCCGGCTCGAAGCGGTGGTCGCGGAACGACAGCGACATGGAGCCCGAGAAGTCCTCGATCGGGGAGATCTCCTCGAAGATCTCCTCCAGACCGGAGGTCATCGGGACGTCGAGCCCACCCGAGCGGGAGGCCTCGACGCGGTCCTGCCACCGCTTGTTGCCGAGCAGCCAGTCGAAGCTGTCGGTCTGGAGCGCGAGCAGGTCGGGAACCTCCAGAGGCTCCCGGATCTTGCCGAAGGAGTACCGACCGGAGACGGTGCGAGCGGAGTTGCCTGGTGCGGACGCTGTGCGCGAGGCGGCCAAGAGGGGTCCTTCCACGGGCCTGCGAACGTGACGTGCACTACCCGGTCCCACTCGGACGTCCCACTGGTCGACATCCGGTCATATGACGCTGGGCAGCGCAAAACAGCAGGGTACCCCACGAGGGCAGGTCTGTCCAAGCCCCCTCCGGCGGAGCGCCGGGCGTCGTCCCGACGCCTGCTCCCCGGTGCGACGGCGGTGTCGCACTCCGAGCCTCGGCGGATCGTCAGCCGGTGATGAGGATGTCCCCCGCGGGGCGCCGCGTCAAGGCACGCGGCCGCAGCGGTGGACGGCGTGTCGCGCGGAGCCCGCACGCACCCGCGCGCAGCGCGCCTCCCCAGCCGCGTGCCTGCGCCGGAGCGCCCCGGACGCGCGCAGGGGCGGCCGGGCCGCAGCCCGACCGCCCCTGGCGGAGTGCCCCGCGCCCCTCAGGGCGCGGAGCGGGGTGTCACTTGAGGGTGACGGTGGCGCCGGCAGCCTCGAGCTGGGCCTTCGCCTTCTCGGCGGCGTCCTTGGCGACCTTCTCCAGGACGGGCTTGGGGGCGCCGTCCACGAGGTCCTTGGCCTCCTTCAGGCCGAGGCTCGTGAGGGCGCGCACCTCCTTGATGACGCCGATCTTCTTCTCGCCGGCGGCCTCGAGGATGACGTCGAACTCGGTCTGCTCCTCCGCGGCCTCGGCCGGGGCGCCGCCGCCGGGGCCGGCAGCGACGGCCACGGGGGCGGCCGCGGTGACGTCGAAGGTCTCCTCGAACTTCTTCACGAACTCGGAGAGCTCGATGAGCGTGAGCTCCTTGAACGCGTCGAGCAGGTCGTCGGTGCTGAGCTTCGCCATGGTGGGCGGTCCTTCCTCGTCAGGGGTGCGTCTGGGGTGGTGCTGGGGGTCGTGCTGTCAGCTGCGTGGACGCTCAGGCGTCCACGGACTCCGCGGCGGCCGGCTCGGAAGCGGCGGCCGGCTCCTCGGCGGCCGCGGGCGCACCCTCGGACACCTTCTCCCGCAACGCGTCCACGGTGCGGACGGTCTTGGACAGCGGAGCCTGGAAGAGCGCTGCGGCCTTGGACTGGGTGGCCTTGAGGACACCCGCGACCTTGGACAGCAGCACCTCGCGGGACTCGAGGTCCGCGAGGGCGGCGACGTCGGCCGCGCTGATCGCGCGACCTTCGAGGTAGCCGCTCTTGACGATCAGCTGGGGGTTGGCCTTGGCGAAGTCACGCAGGCCCTTGGCCGCCTCGACCGGGTCACCGGCGACGAAGGCGATCGCGGTGGGGCCCGCGAGCTGCCCCTCGAAGGCCGAGACTCCGGCCTCGGTCGCCGCGATGCTGGCGAGCGTGTTCTTCACGACCGCGTAGGTCGTGTCGCGACCCAGCGATCGACGCAGCTCGGTGAGCTGCGCGACGGTCAAACCCCGGTACTCGGTGAGCACCGCAGCGTTGGAACCGTTGAACAGTGCCGCGATCTCCTTGACGGCAGCTGCCCTGTCACTCCGTGCCATGGGCCCTCCTTCCACTCATCGGGGGAACCGGTCGGGGCCCGGACGCACGAAACGCCCCGGCGCAGGTGCGCGGGGGCGTCGGGCCGGACCTCCCGGGGGAGGACGGCTGGAGCTCTGGCTCACCTGCGCAGGTCGCCCGTGTGCACGGGGCCTTCTGCGGCTGCGGTCCTGGAGGGGACTGCGGCTGCGACCGGCGGTCTTCGGTACGAGCAGTCTACACGCGGGCGCGGGCCGCCCCCGACCACCGCGGCGGCGGCCGGTGGCGGACGCGGCAGGGGCGGGACCGCGGCTGCAGTCCCGCCCCTGTCGCGTGCGTGGCCTCGTCAGGCCTGCGGCGTCGTCAGACGGCCGTCGGGTCCTCGATCAGGTTCTTGACCAGCGCCGGGTCCACGGGCACGCCCGGGCCCATCGTCGTGGTCATGGTGGCCTTCTTGAGGTAGCGGCCCTTGGACGCGGACGGCTTGAGCCGCAGGACCTCGTCGAGCGCGGCGGAGTAGTTCTCGACCAGCTGGCGGTCGTCGAAGCTCGCCTTGCCGATGACGAAGTGCAGGTTGGCGTGCTTGTCCGTGCGGAACTCGATCTTGCCGCCCTTGATCTCCGTCACGGCCTTCGCGACGTCCATCGTGACGGTGCCCGTCTTGGGGTTGGGCATGAGGCCGCGGGGCCCCAGCACCTTGCCCAGGCGGCCGACCTTGCCCATGAGGTCCGGCGTCGCGACGGCGGCGTCGAAGTCGAGGCGGCCCTTGGCGACCTCGTCGATGAGCTCGTCGCCACCGACGATGTCGGCGCCGGCGGCCTCGGCCTGCGCGGCGCGGTCACCGGTCGCGAAGACCAGCACGCGGGCGGTCTTGCCGGTGCCGTGCGGCAGGTTGACGGTGCCGCGGACCATCTGGTCGGCCTTGCGGGGGTCGACACCGAGGCGGAAGGCCACCTCGACGGTCGCGTCGTACTTCGTCGTGGAGGTCTCGCGGGCGAGCTTCACGGCGTCGAGGGGGGCGTAGAGGGCGTCGGCGTCGATCTTGTCGGCGGCGGCGCGGTAGGCCTTGCTGCGCTTCACTTCTGCTCCTGGGAGGTGAGAGGGAGTCGTGGTCGGTCGGGCCGCGCGCGGCCCTGCCACTGGGTGTTCGGCCGGGGACGTGGCCCCGGCCGGAGGCGGTGGCCTCAGTCCGAGACGGTGATGCCCATCGACCGGGCGGTGCCGGCGATGATGCGCGACGCCATCTCGAGGTCGGTGGCGTTGAGGTCCTGCAGCTTGGTCTCGGCGATCTCGCGGACCTGGGCCTGCGTGAGGTTCGCGACCTTGTCCGTGTGGGGGGTGCCCGAGCCCTTCGCGACGCCGGCGGCCTTCTTGATGAGCTCCGCGGCCGGCGGGGTCTTGGTGATGAAGGTGAACGAGCGGTCCTCGTAGACCGTGATCTCGACCGGGATGACGTTGCCGCGCTGGGCCTCGGTCTGGGCGTTGTACGCCTTGCAGAACTCCATGATGTTCACGCCGTGCTGACCGAGCGCGGGCCCGATCGGCGGGGCGGGAGTGGCCATGCCGGCCTTGATCTGGAGCTTGATGAGCCCGGAGACCCTCTTCTTGGGGGGCATGTCTGTCCTCTCGGTGCCCCTGCTGGGGCGTGGCGGCCTTGTCGGTGCCCGCGGATCGGGCGACGAGGGGTTGCGGCCGGTGGATCCAGTCTACGCGAGGCGCCGGCGGCGCCCCGCACGCACGAGGACCCCGGCCACCGGCCGGGGTCCTCGTGAGGGGTGCGTCAGATCTTGGCGACCTGGCTGAAGCTCAGCTCGACGGGGGTCTCGCGGCCGAAGATGGACACCAGCACGGTGACCTTCTGGCGGTCGGCGGAGATCTCCGAGATCGTCGCGGGCAGGGTCTCGAACGGGCCCTCCATGACGGTGACCGACTCGCCGACCTCGAAGTCCACGACGCGCTCGGGCTGCGCCGCGACGGGCTTGCCGTCGGCGGTCTTGGCCTGCTTCGGCTCCAGGGTGGCGGCCAGCATCGAGAAGACCTCGTCGTTGGACAGCGGCACGGGCTGGTGGGTGTTGCCCACGAAGCCGGTCACGCCCGGGGTGTGGCGCACGGCGCCCCACGACTCGTCGGTCAGGTCCATGCGCACGAGGACGTAGCCGGGGATGCGGACGCGGCGCACGTTCTTGCGCTGCCCGTTCTTGACCTCGACGACCTCCTCCATGGGGACCTCGACCTGGAAGATGTAGTCCTCCATGTTGAGGGAGGTCATGCGGGTCTCGAGGTTGGTCTTGACCCGGTTCTCGTAGCCCGCGTAGCTGTGGATGACGAACCACTCGCCGGGCATGCGCCGCAGCTGCTTGCGGAACTCCTCGGCCTCGTCGACCTCCTCCTCGACGGCGTCCGCCCCGGGGGCGTCGGCGTCGGGGGCGTCGTCGGTGTCGCCGGCGTCGACGGCGTCGTCCACGTCGGCGGCGGTCTCGGCACCCTCGGGGGCGACGGCGTCCAGGACGTCCGCCTCGGCCGCGGCCTCGGCGCCGGGCTCCTCGGCCTCGAAGTCGCCGACGGGCAGGTCGGGGGTGTCCGCGGCCTGCTCCTGCTCGGCCTCGACGTCGGCCTCGCGGTCAGCGGCCAGGTCGTCGGCGTCGTAGGACTGCGTGGCGACGAACGGGTCGTCGACCTCGGTCGGGCGCTCGGACACGGTGCTTGCCTGCTTCCTTCGGGTTCGGTGGTCGCGTCAGGAACTGGACCCGAACACCAGCAGGACGAGCTTGCCGATGCCGTAGTCCAGGGCGGACACGAAGAGCATCATCACGACGACGAAGACCAGCACGACCGCGGTGTAGCTCAGCAGGTCGCGGCGCGTCGGCCAGACGACCTTGCGGAGCTCCTCGACGACCTGGCGCAGGAAGAGCAGGACCCCCGTGCGGCGCTTGGCCGAGGCGTGGTCCTCCTCGGTCTTCGTCGTCTCGCTCACGTCGACCCTGCTCCCTACCGTTCCCGGTGCTCGTCGTGCGGTCGCGTCCGGCACGGACACGGTGCTGCTCGCAGGGCAGGAGGGACTCGAACCCACAACCGCCGGTTTTGGAGACCGGTGCGCTACCAATTGCGCCACTGCCCTGAGCGGTCCCGCAGCCCCAGGGGGCGTGCGTCACCACGGCGGGAGGACCCGCCGACGTGGAGTCTAGGCGACGCAGCAGGTGGGCGTCGAACCAGCGCGCCGGGCACCCGCCCCGCCGACGTGCTCCCCCGCACCCCGGACCGACCCCTCCCCCACGGCGGGCGACGGGTGCCACGATGGTCCCGTGACCGCCTCCAGCGCCCCCGCCACCCCGACGCCGGCCACCGCGGCGACCCCTCCCGCGCAGCGGGCCCGGGTGTCCGCCCGCGTCGCCGGCATCGCCGAGTCCGCGACCCTCGCGGTGGACGCCAAGGCCAAGGCCCTCAAGGCCGCCGGGCGTCCCGTGATCGGCTTCGGGGCGGGCGAGCCGGACTTCCCGACGCCCCCGGCGATCGTCGAGGCGGCCGTCGCGGCGTGCACGGACCCGGCCAACCACCGCTACACCCCCGCCGGGGGGCTGCCGGTGCTGCGCGAGGCCATCGCCGCCAAGACGCTGCGCGACTCCGGCTACGAGGTCGCGGCCTCGCAGGTCCTCGTGACCAACGGCGGCAAGCAGGCCGTCTACGAGACGTTCGCGGCGCTGCTGGACCCCGACGACGAGGTCGTCCTGCCGACGCCGTACTGGACGACCTACCCGGAGGCCGCGCGGCTGGCGGGCGGGCGCTGCGTCGAGGTCTTCGCCGGCCCCGAGAGCGGCTACCGGGTCACCGTGGAGCAGCTGGAGGCGGCGCGCACGCCCCGCTCGAAGGTGCTGCTGTTCAACTCCCCCTCCAACCCCACGGGCGCCGTCTACACGCCCGAGGAGGTCCGGGCGATCGGCCGCTGGGCGCTCGAGCACGACCTCTGGGTCGTCACCGACGAGATCTACGAGCACCTCGTCTACGACGGCCACCGCGCGGCGTCGATGCCCGTGGAGGTGCCCGAGCTCGCCGAGCGCTGCGTCGTGCTGAACGGGGTCGCCAAGACCTACGCCATGACGGGCTGGCGCGTGGGCTGGCTCATCGGGCCGCCCGACCTCGTCAAGGGCGTCGCGAACCTGCAGTCGCACCTCACGTCGAACGTCGCGAACGTCTCCCAGCGCGCGGCCGTCGCGGCGCTGACGGGGGACCTGGACGCGGTCGCCGCCATGCGGGAGGCCTTCGACCGCCGCCGGCGCACGATCGTCGGGATGCTCGACGCGATCGACGGCGTCTCCTGCCCGCTGCCGGAGGGGGCGTTCTACGCCTACCCGTCGGTGCAGGGGCTCATCGGGCGCACGCTGCGCGGCACCGAGATCACCTCCTCCGCCGTGCTGGCGGAGCTGATCCTGACCCACGCGGAGGTGGCCGTGGTGCCCGGTGAGGCCTTCGGGCCCAGCGGGTTCCTGCGCTTCTCGTACGCCCTGGCCGACGACGACCTCGCCGAGGGCGTCGGCCGGGTCCAGCGCCTGCTGGCCGAGGCCGTCTGAGCCCCCGCGCCCGGGGCGCGGGCACCCGCCCGCCGCCCCGCCGCGGAGCCTGACGCGCCACGGCGAGCACTGGCAGACTCACTGACCGTGACGCAGCGCCCGCTCGAGTCCCTGCCCAAGGCGCACCTGCACCTGCACTTCACGGGCTCGATGCGGCCCTCGACGCTCGTGGAGCTCGCCGAGCGCAACCGGGTGCGGCTGCCCGCGGCGCTGACCGGTCACCAGATGCTCACGCTCTCGCCCGACGAGCGCGGCTGGTTCCGCTTCCAGCGGCTCTACGACGCCGCCCGCGCGTGCGTGCGCACCGCCGACGACATGCGGCGCATCGTCCTGGAGGCCGCCGCCGACGACGCGGCCGAGGGCTCGCGCTGGCTGGAGCTGCAGGTCGACCCGACCTCCTACGCGGTCCACGTCGGCGGCATCACCCCGGCCCTGGAGATCGTGCTGGCCGCGGCGCGCGAGGCGACCGAGCTCACCGGGACCGGGGTCGCGGTGGTCGTCGCGGCCAGCCGGATGCGGCACCCGCTGGACGCCCGGGTGCTGGCCCGGCTCGCGGCCCGGCACGCGGGGGACGGCCCGGGCACGGTCGTCGGCTTCGGGCTGTCCAACGACGAGCGGCGCGGCACGACGGCCGACTTCGCGGGGGCCTTCGCCATCGCCCGCCGGGCCGGGCTCGCGGCGGTCCCCCACTCCGGCGAGCTGCTGGGACCGGCGCACGTCACCGAGACCCTGCGGACGCTGCAGCCCGACCGCCTCGGCCACGGCGTGCGCAGCGCCGAGGACCCCGCGGTGCTCGCGCGCCTGGTGGACGCGGGCGTCGCGCTGGAGGTCTGCCCGACGAGCAACGTCTCCCTCGGCGTGTACCCGGAGCTCGCCGGCGTGCCGCTGCGGCGCCTGCTCGACGCGGGCGCGACCGTCGCCCTCGGGGCCGACGACCCGCTGCTCTTCGGCCCGCGCCTGATCGAGCAGTACCGCAGCGCGCGCGAGGACCACGGCCTCGACGACGCGGCGCTGGCCGGCCTCGCCAGGGGCTCCATCACGGCCTCCCGCGCCCCCGCGGCGACGAAGGCGCAGCTGTCCGCGGACGTCGACGCCTGGCTCAGCGCGGTCCCCGCGGGGTCCCGGAACGGCTGACAGACCGCCTCCGGAGTGATTGACTCAATGAGTCGAGTCAATGGGTCGGTATGCCGGCCAGACCGAGGAGGCCCCGTGTTCGGACCGCTGGTGCTCGCCGCCCCCCTGCTGCTCCTGCTGGTCGGGGGAGCCGGCGTCGGGGGCTTCCTGCTCGCGCGCCGCGTCCCGGCGGGCCGGCTGCCGCTGCCCGTGGCGGCCGCCCGCCGCCGCGGCACGGCCCTCGCGCTGGCCGCGCTCGTCGTCGCCGGCACCCTCCTCGTCGCCGGGACGACGCTGCCGCAGGACAGCCTGGGCCGCACCCGGCTCGTGGCCGTGACCCCGCTCGCGGCCGCGGCCGCGCACGCCCTCGTCCTGCTGGTCGGCGAGCTCACCTGGCCGCGACCGCGGCAGCGGGTGCGCAGCGCGCGCCTCGCCGTCCGCTCCGTGCGCGCCGACGCCCCGCGCGGCCTGCTGGTGGCCTACGCGGCGAGCGTGGCCCTGGCGCTGCTCGCCTGCCTGGCGGGCGCGCTGCTGGCCGACGGCACCGGGCGGGCGATCGGCTGGCGGTCCGCCGACGGGCTCGCGGCCTCGACGCGCGGACCGTTCCCCGGCGCCTTCTACGCCGCTCCCGTGGCCGCGGGTGTGCTCGTCCTCGCCCTGCTCACCGCGGCGCTGCTGGTCCGGGTGCCGCACCGGCCCGCCGCCGCGGGCGCCGACGCGACGACCGACGGGACCCTGCGCCGCGCCGCCGCCCACCGCGTGCTGCGGGTCTCCACCGCGG
>NZ_VWPY01000035.1 GCF_011839805.1 Kineococcus rubinsiae
ATCGTGGGTCGTATCCAGTATTAGCCACCGTTTCCGATGGTTATCCCAGAGCCAGGGGCAGGTTGCTCACGTGTTACTCACCCGTTCGCCACTGATCCACCCCGAAGGGCTTCACCGTTCGACTTGCATGTGTTAAGCACGCCGCCAGCGTTCGTCCTGAGCCAGGATCAAACTCTCCGTTGAAAAATCATTAGAGAACCATTTCACCCGGCATCATAACCTCACCAGCCCACTGACGAACCAGGGAAGGCACAACACCAAAGGAATCCTCAACACCCAGCCACCTGGCCCCACACAACGCAGGACCAGACCACCAGATGCCCAGGGTTAACAAATTGGCATCAACACTTGGCACACTGTTGAGTTCTCAAGAACCGGACGACCACTGTTCGACCACCGTGAAGCAGTATCTTCAGCGCCTTTCCCAGTCTAGACCAGAATCTCTCCCGGCCTCACCACCCGGTTTCCCGAGCGGCTTGCTGCAATCTTAGACCAGATTCTCACCCGGCCCGACCACCCGGTTTCCCGAGTGGTTCCTGCTGATCGCGGGACGATGCTCTCACATTCCCGCTCCGGCCTGAACCACGACCGGTCCTGCATTCTTCCCAGGCCCGGCACGAGGCCAGACCTCACCCCTTCGACGTTCCTCGGGATGATCACCTCGGTGGGCTGTCCGACCTCCGACCCGAAGGTCCGGCGGCCGCCCCAGCACGTTGGGCAACGAGGAAGAACACTACGCGTCCGGGGGCGACGGTGCAAGTCCGGTCCCGGAGCAGCTCCACCACGCCACGCCACGCGCTCCTGGTGATGCCTGGGACGGGTGTTGGCAGGATGGGCGGGTGAGCCAGCCGAGCGGGAGCCAGCACGACGGATCCGAGCACCTCAGTCCCGAGCACGCCCGCATGGCCGAGTCCCCCGGGCCCGACGGGCCCTGGCGCCTCTGGGGTCCCTACGTCGCCGGCCGTCAGTGGGGCACGGTGCGCGAGGACTACTCCGCCGACGGGGACGCGTGGTCCTCCTTCCCCTTCGACCAGGCGCGGGCCCGCACCTACCGCTGGGGCGAGGACGGCCTCGGCGGGATCTGCGACCGCTTCGGCTTCCTCAACCTCGGCGTGGCCCTGTGGAACCGCAAGGACCCCTTCCTCAAGGAGCGCCTCTTCGGCCTCACCAACGGCGAGGGCAACCACGGCGAGGACGCCAAGGAGTACTGGTGGGCCCTGGACGGGACGCCGTCGCACAGCTGGATGCAGTGGCTCTACCGCTACCCGCAGGCCGAGTTCCCCTACGCGCAGCTGCGGGAGGAGAACGCCGGGCGCGGGCGCGACGAGCGCGAGTACGAGCTCGGCGACACGGGCGTCCTGGACGAGAACCGCTTCTTCGACGTCACGGTCACCTACGCCAAGGCCTCCCCCGACGACCTGTGCCTGACCATCACGGCGACCAACCACGGCCCCGACGCGGCACCGCTGGACCTCGTCCCGCAGATCTGGTTCCGCAACACCTGGTCCTGGGGGCTCGACAAGCGGCGCGGGACCATGGACCAGGTCCTGCCGCCCACCCTCACCGTGGGGGGGCTGGAGGCCGTCGAGTGCGAGCACGGCCACCTGGGCCGCTACTACGTCACGGCCGAGGGCAGCCCCGAGGTGCTCTTCTGCGAGAACGAGACGAACGCCGTCGAGCTCTTCGGCGCCGAGCGCAACCTCACGACCTACACCAAGGACGGGATCGACCGGCGGATCGTGCAGGGCGACCGCAAGGCCGTCAACCCCGCGCGCCAGGGCACCAAGGCGGCCTTCTGGTACCGCTTCGACGAGGTCCTGCCCGGCGAGACCATCACGGTCAACCTGCGCATGTCCCGCAACCCCCCGAGCCTGGACACCTTCGGCCGGGGCTTCGCCGCCGTGATGCGCGACCGCCGCCACGAGGCCGACCGCTTCTACGAGCACGTCATCCATCCCGACCTGGACCCGGAGGACCGCCACGTCGCCCGGCGCGCCTACGCCGGCCTGCTGTGGACCAAGCAGCTGTACCGCTTCGACGTCCGGCAGTGGCTGGACGGGGACCCGGCGGGTGAGCCCCTGCCCGACTCCCGGCGCGGGCGGGGCAGCCGCAACTCCGGCTGGCGGCACCTGGCGCTGGCCGACGTCGTGTCCATGCCGGACGAGTGGGAGTACCCCTGGTTCGCGGCCTGGGACACGGCCTTCCACACCCTCCCCCTGGCGCACGTGGACCCGGAGTTCGCCAAGGAGCAGCTCGTCCTCATGTGCCGCGAGTGGTCGATGCACCCCAACGGGCAGCTGCCGGCCTACGAGTGGGCCTTCGGCGACGTCAACCCGCCCGTGCACGCCTGGGCCGCCTGGCACGTCTACCGCCTCGACGGCTACCGCGACCAGGGCTTCCTCGTGCGGGTCTTCACCAAGCTGCTGCTGAACTTCTCGTGGTGGGTCAACCGCAAGGACTCCAGCGGGTCCAACCTCTTCGAGGGCGGCTTCCTCGGGATGGACAACATCGGCCTGTTCGACCGCTCCGCCAAGCTGCCGCCCGGCTACCGGCTGGAGCAGTCCGACGCCACGAGCTGGATGGCCTTCTACTGCCAGCAGATGTTCAAGATCGCCCTGGAGCTCTCGCGCCACGACCCGGCGTGGGAGGACGCGGCGACCAAGTTCCTCGAGCACTTCCTGTCCATCGCGCAGGCCATGAACCAGTTCGGGTCGCAGGACGTGTCGCTGTGGGACGAGGAGGACGGCTTCTTCTACGACGTCCTGCTGCACCCCGACGGCACCCCGGAGCCCATGCGGGTGCCGTCGATGGTCGGGCTGCTGCCCATCCTCGGGGCGACCGACGTGCCCGGCTGGATCGCCGAGGAGTGCCCCGACCTCACGTCGCGGCTGCGCTGGCTGCAGCGGCGGCGCCCGGACCTCACCTCGCCGCTGCTGACCAACTCCGGCCCCGGCGGGCGCCGCATGCTGCTCTCGCTGCTCGACCAGGACCGCCTGGTGCGCATCCTCGAGCGCATGTTCGACAGCGAGCAGTTCCTGTCGACCTACGGCATCCGCTCGCTGTCGGCCGCCGTGAAGGACGAGATCACCACGTCGGTCAGCGGGCAGAGCTCGTCCATCACCTACGAGCCCGGCGAGTCCCGCACGGGGCTCTTCGGCGGCAACTCCAACTGGCGCGGGCCCATCTGGTTCCCCGTCAACGTGCTGCTGGCGGACAAGCTGCGCACCTACGGGCGCTTCTTCGGCGACTCCCTCACCCTGGAGGTCCCGAAGGGCTCCGGCACGCGGATCACCCTCGTCGAGGCGGCCGACCTCGTCGACAACAGCCTCGTGTCCCTGTTCCGGCCCGTCGACGGCCGGCGCCCGGCGGACGGCCAGCGCATCGAGGCCTCCGACGACCCGCTGTGGTCGCAGCACCCGTCGTTCAACGAGTACTTCGACGGCGACACCGGCGAGGGCCTCGGCGCGACCCACCAGACCGGCTGGACCGCGCTCGTCGCGCACCTCCTGCACCCCCGCCTGCCCCCGGGACCGCCGACCCGCCCCCGCTGACGGGTCGTCCCGGCCGCGCCGGCGTCCGGACGGTGGCGCGGACCACCCGGACGGCGTCTCAGGCCGGGAGCCGCGCCGGTCGATGACCCGGACGACGCGCCCGTCGGGGACGGGCGCCCGGGGAGAGGACGGTCGGGCGGATGCCGGGGCTCGCCGTGCTCGTCGCCGTCGCGTCGGCGGTCACCGCCGTCACGGCGGTGCTGTGCTGGCGACGGCGCACGGGCGCCCCCGCGGCCGGGCCGCTCGTCGCCGGCCTGGCGTCGGTGACCCTCTGGGGCGCGAGCGTCGCCGTCGCCCACGCGGGCGTCCCGCTGCGCGTCCAGGCCCTGCTGGTGCTGCCGCAGTTCGCCGGCGTGGCCGCGACCGTGGTGGCCATCCGGCGCTTCGCCGACGTCGTCACGCGGGGCGGGGTGCCGCGGTGGCGGCGCCTGCTGCTCGTCGAGCCCGCGCTCCTGATGGTCGTCCTCGCGCTCGACCCCTGGCTGCACGTCTTCCACGCGACCGTCTCCGCGACGGGCGACCCGCCGACGCGCACGACCACGGCCGGCTGGGCGTTCTGGGTGCACTCCGCCTACAGCTACCTCGTCATCGCCTCCGGGGGGCTGGCGCTGGTGCGGGCCCGGCGCCGGGCGACCGGGCAGGCCCGCCGCCAGCTGACGACCATGCTCGTGGCCCTCGGCGCCCCCGTCGCCTGCAACGTCGCCGTCAACGCGCTGCCGCCGGTCTGGTTCCCCGTCGACCTCACGCCCGTGAGCTTCGCCGTGACCGGCCTGCTGTTCAGCTGGGCCGTCCTGCGCCAGGACCTGCTGCGGCTCCTGCCCGTGGCCCGCAGCCTCGTCGTGGACACCATCGAGGACGCCGTCCTCGTCATCGACCGCACCGACCGGCTCGTGGACCTCAACCCGGCCGCGGCCGCGCTGCTGCCGCTGCTCGCCGGCCTGCCCGCCGCCGACGCCGTGGGCCGCGACCTCGTGGACTTCGGCGGGCCGGTGCTCGCCGCGGCGGTCGGGGACCCCGCGGGCGCCGCCGTCGTCGAGGTCGCCGCCGGCGTCAGCCTCGACGTGCGCACCCGCCCCATCCACGACCGGCGCGGGCAACGCCTCGGCCGGCTCGTCGTGGCGCGCGACGTCAGCGCGCAGCTCGCCCAGCAGCGGGCGCTGGAGCGCGCCAACGACCAGCTGCACGCGCACGTCGCCACCATCGACCGCCTGCGCGCCGACCTCGCCGAAGAGGCCACGCGCGACCCGCTGACGGGGCTGCGCAACCGGCGGCGCTTCTCCGAGGACCTCAGCGGCGCGCTCGAGCGGGCCCGGCCCGAGGGGCGGCCGACGGCCGTGGTGCTCCTGGACGTCGACCACTTCAAGCGCATCAACGACACCCACGGGCACGCCGTGGGCGACCGCGTCCTCATCGCCGTCGCGGAGGCCCTGCGCCGCACCGCGCGCTACGACGACGTCGTCCGCTACGGCGGGGAGGAGTTCGTCGTCGTCCTGCCCGACCACGACGCGACGGCCGCGGCCGCGCGCGCCGAGCAGCTGCGCGCGGCGTGCGCAGAGCTCCAGCTCGTCGCCGCGGGGGTGCGGCTGCGCGTCACCCTCAGCGCCGGCGTGGCCGCCAGCCCCGAGCACGGCAGCACCCCCGACGACCTGCTGCTCACCGCCGACCGGGCCCTCTACGCGGCGAAGGAGGCCGGCCGGGACCGGGTGGGGCGGCCCGGCTGAGCCGCCCCCAACCCCGTCAGGCGCGCATCACCAGATGCGGACGCGGTCCGCCTCGTCGAGCCAGAGCCCGTCGCCGGGCTGGACGCCGAACGCCTCGTGGAACTCCTCGAGGTTGCGCACGACGGCGTTGCAGCGGAACTCCGGCGGGGAGTGCGGGTCGATCGCGAGCCGGCGGGCGACCTCGGCCGGGCGCACCTTGCCGCACCACACCCGGGCCCACCCGACGAAGAGCCGCTGCGGGCCCGTCAGGCCGTCCACGACCGGCGCCTCGGCCCCGGCCAGGGAGATGGCGTAGGCCTTGTGCGCGATGGTCAGGCCGCCCAGGTCGCCGATGTTCTCGCCCACGGTCAGGGCGCCGTTGACGTGCTGGCCCGGGGTCTCGGGCGGCTCGAGCGCGTCGTACTGCGCGACGAGCGCCGCGGTCCGCTGGCCGAACTCCTCGCGGTCGGCGTCGGTCCACCAGTCGCGGAGGTTGCCGAGGCCGTCGTACTTGGCGCCCTGGTCGTCGAAGCCGTGACCGATCTCGTGGCCGATGACCGCCCCGATGCCGCCGTAGTTCGCGGCGTCGTCGGCGTCGAGGTCGAAGAACGGGGGCCGCAGGATCGCCGCCGGGAAGACGATCTCGTTCATCCCCGGGTTGTAGTAGGCGTTCACCGTCTGCGGCGTCATGAACCACTCGGAGCGGTCCACGGGCGCGCCCAGCTTGGCGAGCTCGCGGTCCACCTCGAAGGCGAACGCGCGGCGGACGTTGCCCAGCAGGTCCTCGCGGTCGACCTCGAGCGCGGAGTAGTCGCGCCACGTGTCCGGGTGGCCGATCTTCGGCGTGAACTGGGACAGCTTCTCCAGCGCCCGGTCCTTCGTCTCCCGCGTCATCCAGTCCAGCGCCTCGATGTCCTGGCGGTAGGCCTCGACCAGGTTGGCGACGAGCTCCTCCATGCGGGCCTTCGCGGCCGGCGGGAAGTGCCGCTCGACGTACAGCTCGCCCAGCGCCTCGCCGAGGTTGCCCTCGACGAGCCCGACGCCGCGCTTCCACCGCTCGCGCAGCTGCGGCGCGCCGGTCAGCGTCGTGCCGTAGAACGCGAAGTTGGCGTCGACGAAGGCGGCCGGCAGGAAGGGCGCGGCCTGGTGCAGGACCCGCCACGCGAGCCACTCGCGCCACGTGCCGACGTCGGTGCCCGTGAGCACCGCGGCCGCGCCCTGCAGGTAGCTGGGCTGGCGCACGACGACCTCGGCGAAGGCGGACGCGGGCAGCCGGGCCTCGTCCAGCCAGGCCGCGAGGTCGACGCCCGGCAGCAGGTCCTGCAGCCCGGCGCGGTCGACCTTGTTGTAGGTGAGGTTCGCGTCGCGGTTGCGCACGCGGTCCCAGTGGTGGCTCGCGAGCGTCGTCTCCAGCGCCAGGACGCGCTCCGCGCTGCCCGCCGGGTCCGGGCGGCCGCCCAGCTCCAGGACCGTCGCGACGTGCGCCTGGTACGCGGCGCGGATCTCCGCGTACTGCTCCTCGCGGTAGTACGACTCGTCGGGCAGGCCGAGGCCCGACTGCGTCACGTAGACGACGTAGTTCTCCGAGGCGCCCGCGTCGGTGTCGACCCAGTAGGCGAACGGCCCGCCGACGCCCGAGCGCTCGAAGGCGCCGAGCCGGCGCACGAGCCCGTCCACGTCGGTGACCGCGTCGACCGCCGCGAGCTCCGAGGCCAGCGGCGAGACGCCCAGCGCCTCGATGCGCTCGGTGTCCATGAAGCTGGCGAACAGGTCGCCGATCTTGCGCTGGACGGTGCCCGGCGCCGCGTCGGCGGCGGCGGACTCCTCGACGATGGCGCGCGACTGGGCCTCGGCCTCGTCGCGCAGCCGGATGAAGGCGCCGTCGACCGCGCGGTCGTCGGGGATCTCGGTGGTCGCCAGCCAGTGCCCGTTCACGTGCCGGAACAGGTCGTCCTGGGGGCGGACGGTCTCGTCGAAGCCCGTCGCGGGGGGTCGCTGGTCCGGAGTCGAGCTCATGCTCGGAGCCTACGACCTGAGCGGTGCGCGGCCACGGCCAGCAGCAGGCCGTTGCCCACCGTGGCGCCCACCATGACGACGGCCATCGCCGTGGCGTCGCCGCCGGCCACCGCGGTCAGCGTGCTGACGAGGCCACCGACGCCGGACTGCAGCGCGCTGACCAGGGCCGCGGCGGAGCCGGCGCTGGCCCCGTGCGGCTCCAGGGCGAGCGTGACCGCGTTGGGCGTGACCAGGCCGCTGCTGCCGAGCAGCAACCACAGCGGGACGACGAGAGCCACCAGGGAGTGCACGTCGCTGAGCACCACCCACAGCAGCGCGGCGGCGAACACCAGCGACAGCAGCACGCCCGTGCGCAGGAGGGCCTGCGAGCCGAAGCGCTCGACCAGCGCCGCGTTCAGCTGCGACCCTCCGACCAGGGCGGTGCCGTTGACGGCGAACAGCAGCGCGAACTGCCCGGAGGTGAGGTCGAAGCCCTCCCTGAAGACGAACGGGGACACCGAGACGTAGCTGAGGATCAGCGCCATGGTCAGGCCCGGCACGACCGCGAGCCCGAGGAAGCGGACGTCGCGCAGCAGCGGGAGGTACGCGGCGAAGGCCCGCCCCACGCGAGCGGCCGGTGACGCGGCCGGCCGACCGGCGGCGGCGGTGGGCTGCGGCCGGGTCTCCGGCAGCCGGCGCCACACGGCGACGAAGACCGCCAGGCCCGCGACGACGAGCAGGGCCAGCACGACCCGCCACCCCCACAGCCCCGCGAGCGCACCGCCGACCGTCGGCGCGAACAGGGGCGCGACGCCGATGACGAGGACGAGGCGGGACATCAGCTTGGCCGCGACCGGGCCGACGAAGAGGTCGCGGACGACGGCCATGCCGATGACGGACCCGGCCGAGGCCCCGACACCCGCGAGGACGCGGAACAGCGTCAGCGCCTCGAGGCTCTGCGCCGTGCTGCACAGCAGGCAGGCCACGACGTAGACCGAGAAGCCGACGAGCGCGGGCCGGCGCCGGCCGAACGCGTCGCTCAGCGGGCCGACCAGGAGCTGGCCGAAGCCCGCCCCGACCAGGACGCCCGTGATGGTGACCTGCGCCTGCGCGGCCGTGGTCCCGAGGTCGGTGGCCACCTGGGGCAGCGAGGGCAGGTAGAGGTCGATGGTGACGGCGAACAGCGCGGCCATGGAGCCCAGGAGGACGACGAGTCCGACCGTGGAGCGGCGTGCGGCGGCGACGGGGGTGGAGACAGCAGTCATGCGGGAGGGGGTCCTCGGGGGCCTCGACAGGGTGCTCCACGCGCCGTCGGGTGGAGCGGGGCGGCGGGACGCCGTCCGTCACCTCCGACAGTAGGGCCCGCCGGGCGCCCGGGCCCTGTTCCGGAGCGTCGCGGCGCCGAACCGGTTCAGCGGCCCGCCTCGCAGGATCGGCGTGGAACCGTCCGGGAACGACGACAGCCGGGCACCCCCGCGGGGGTGCCCGGCCGTCGGGCGCGGAGGCGACCGTCAGTCGCGGCGGGGCCGGTCGGCCTTGACCGGGAACTCGCCGGTGTAGCCCATCCGCTCCTCGGCCGCGGCGAGGACGCGCTTGCGCACGGAGAACCAGCCGACGACGAGCAGCGGGATGATGACGACGAGCGAGAGGACCGTGGGCCGGCTGTCCTCGTCGTAGGCCATGATCGCGAGCACGGCCACGAGGAACGCCAGCACGAGGTAGCCCGTGTACGGGGCGCCGAACAGCCGGTAGGACGGGCGGTCGACGATCCCCTTCTTCGACCAGCTGTGCAGCCGCAGCTGGCACAGCACGATCGTGCCCCAGCTGGCGATGATGCCGAGCGCCGAGGCGTTCAGGACGATCTCGAACGCCTTGCCCGGGGCAACGGCGTTCAGGACGACGCCGAGGACGGCGATGGCGCCGGTGATGAGGATGCCGCCGAAGGGCACGCCGCCCTTGTTGAGCTTGGCCGTGAACTTCGGGGCGGAGCCGTTCATGGCCATCGAGCGGACGATGCGGCCGGTGGAGTACAGGCCGGCGTTCAGGCTCGACAGCGCCGACGTGAGCACGACGAAGTTCATGATGTCGCCCGCGCCGGGGACGCCGATCTTCGAGAAGAACGTCACGAAGGGGCTCTCGTCGGCGGAGTAGGCCGTGTAGGGCAGCAGGAGCCCGAGCAGGATCAGCGAACCGCAGTAGAAGACGACGATGCGGACGATGACGGTGTTGATCGCCCGCGGCATGATCTTCCCGGGGTTCTCGGTCTCCCCCGCGGCGGTGCCGACGAGCTCCACGGCCGCGTAGGCGAAGACCACGCCGGAGATGACGACGATGAGCGGGACGGCGCCCGTCGGGAACCAGCCGCCCGCGTCGGAGACGACCGACAGGCCGGTCGTCTGGCCCTCGATCGGGAAGCGCCCGGCCAGGAACACGATGCCGATGACGAGGAAGGCGGTCAGCGCGACGACCTTGATGAGCGCGAACCAGAACTCCATCTCGCCGAAGATCTTGACGCTGACGAGGTTGAGGGACAGGACGACGACCAGGGCGATGAGGGCCAGCAGCCACTGCGGGGCCGAGGAGAACGTCTGCCAGTAGTGCATGTAGGTCGCGATGGCGGTGATGTCGACGATCGCGGTCATCGCCCAGTTGAAGAAGTACATCCAGCCGGCCACGAAGGCGGCCTTCTCGCCGTAGAACTCGCGGGCGTAGGAGACGAAGGACCCCGACGACGGCCGGTGCAGGACGAGCTCACCCAGCGCGCGGAGCATGAGGAAGACGAAGAAGCCGCAGATCCCGTAGACGATGAACAGCCCGGGACCCGCCGTCGCCAGCCGGCCGCCGGCGCCGAGGAAGAGCCCGGTGCCGATGGCGCCGCCGATGGCGATCATCTGGAGCTGGCGGTTCTTGAGGCCCTTGTGCAGGCCCCCGTCCTCGTGGGAGAAGTCCTGCTGTCCCTGGTTCTTGACGAGGGCGGGGGAGCCCCCCGAGTTGCGGTCGGCCGTGGCCATGGGCGCTGTTCCCTCCACCTGACGGGCTGTGCGGACCGGCACAGCAGAGCAGGTGCACGTTCCGTTGTCATGCTCGACACGTTTCGGGCACGTGACCGCCGCCTCTCAGCCCCCCGTCCGGGGGCCACGACGTCGCGGCGCGACCCTCAGGCGCCGGGCAGCGGCGGCAGCCCCGGCTCCCCGCCGCGCACCCGCTGCGCCCGGGCGCTGCGCGCCGCCCGCCCCGCGAGGACGAGGCCGAGGACGCCGAGCACCACGACCAGCGCGGAGTACCCGTCGGTGGCGCGCTCGAGGCCGGTGGTGGGGGCGAGCAGGCCCGCGACGACGGCCGGGACGCCGAAGGCCAGGTAGCTGAGCACGTAGACGGCCGACAGGACGCCCGCCCGCCCGGCCGCGGGGGCGGTGGCCAGGACGGTCCGCAGCGCGCCCTGGAAGCCGGCGCCGAAGCCGACCCCGGACAGCGCGGCCCCCAGGAAGAACCCGGCCGTCGAGCGCTGCTCGAGCGCCACGACCAGCAGCAGCGGCCCCACCACGAAGGCCGCCGAGCCGAGGGCCACGACGCGGGCCGCGTCGGCGTGCCGGCTGAGGACGCCGACGAGCGCCCCCACCCCGGCCACCGAGGCGACGACGAGCCCGCCGACGAGGTGGTCGCCGCGGCCGAGGACCTGCGCGGCCAGCGACGGTCCGAGGGAGAGGTACAGGCCCCCCAGCGCCCAGCTGCCGACGAAGGCCGGGGCGGCGTGCAGCAGCGCGGGGCGGGTGGCGGCCGGCACCGCGACCGTCGGGCGCAGCGAGGCGAGGGCGCCCGGCACGCGCTCGGCGGTCGAGGGCAGGAACCACAGCGCCGCGGCGCACAGCAGCAGCAGGGCCGCGAAGACCACGTAGACCAGGCGCGTCGGGGCCGGGGCGAACTGCACGAGCAGGCCCGAGCCGAGGGCGCCGAGGGTGAGGCCGACCGGCGGGGCCGCCCCGTTGACGAGCTGCGCCAGCTGGCGGCCGGGGCGCTGCAGGTCGAGCAGGGCGGCACCCAGCGAGCCGATCGCCGCCCCGGTGCTCACGCCCTGCAGCGCGCGCGCCGCGAGCAGCCAGCCCACCGAGTCGGCCCGGGTGAACAGGACCGTGGCCGCCACCACCCCGAGCACGCCCGCGAGCGCCACGGGACGGCGGCCGAGGTGGTCCGACAGCGAGCCGGCCGTGAGGAGGGTGAGGAGCAGGGTCGCCGCGTAGACGGCGAAGACGAGGGTGACCGCGGTCGGGCCGAGCCCCCAGCGGTCCTCGTAGACGGGGAACAGGGGTGACGGCGCGGCCGAGGCGGCGAGCAGCACCGTCAGCGTCGCGGCGACGGCCCAGAAGCCGGTGGCGGGGGGCAGGCGGACGGGCCGGGTGCTCACGGTGCTCCTCGCGGGGTGCGGTGACGGTTCGCCCGTGCAACCACCCGCCGGTCGGTGATCATCCCGGCCGCCCCCCGCCGGCCGGGTCCGGCCACCCCCGAGGCGCCGTCCAGCCGCGTCGGCTAGCTTCGGCTCGGGGCGCCGGCCGCGGCGCGCGGGAGGAGCACGGAACCATGGGCGTCACGCTGGCCAAGGGCGGCAACGTCTCCCTGTCGAAGGTCGCACCGAACCTCGTGCGGGCCCACGTGGGCCTCGGGTGGGACGCCCGGACCACGACGGGGCTCGACTTCGACCTCGACGCGAGCGCGCTGCTCCTGGGCGCGAACGGCAAGGTCCTCTCCGACGCGCACTTCGTCTTCTACAACAACCTCGACAGCCCCGACGGCTCGGTGCACCACACGGGCGACAACCGCACGGGCGCGGGCGAGGGCGACGACGAGGTCATCGACATCGACCTCTCCGTCGTGCCGGCCGAGTGCCAGAAGGTCGTCTTCGCCGTCTCGATCCACGACGCGCAGGCGCGGCGGCAGAGCTTCGGGCAGGTGGCGGGCGCGTTCATCCGGCTCGTCGACCAAGCCGACGAGAGCGAGGTCGTGCGCTACGACCTGAGCGAGGACGCCTCGACCGAGACGGCCATGGTCTTCGGCGAGGTGTACCGCTACAGCGGCGAGTGGAAGTTCCGGGCCGTCGGCCAGGGCTACGCCGACGGGCTGCGCGGGATCGCCACGGACTTCGGCGTCGACGTCGACTGAGGGCCGCCCGGGTCGGACGGCCGGGCGTCAGATCGCGCAGCCGTCCGGGCCGCACGCGTCGGCGTCGACGCCGGCCGGCGTCAGCACGACGGGGGTCCGCTCGGACCAGGCCTGCTCCAGCACGGCGAGGAACTGCTCGGCGGGCTGCGCGCCCGCGACGCCGTAGCGGCGGTCCACGACGAAGAACGGCACCCCGCGGGCACCGAGGGCCGCCGCCTCGGCGATGTCCGCGCGAACCTCGGCCAGGTAGCGGTCGCCCGCGAGGACGGTCCGCGCCTCGTCCGCGTCGAGCCCGGCCTCGGCGCCGAGCCGGACGAGGGTGTCCCGGTCGCCCAGGGCCTCGCCTTCGGTGAAGTTCCCCCGCAGCAGCCGCTCCTTCACGGCGCCCTGCACGCCGCGGTCGGCGGCCAGGTGCAGGAGGCGGTGGGCGTCGACGGTGTTCGCCGCGACCTGCAGCTCGGGGTGGAAGTCCAGGCCCTCGGCCGCGGCCGTCGCGGTCATGTCGTCCACCAGGCGGGTCGCCTCGGCGAGCGGCATGCCGAACTTGGCCGCGAGGGAGCGCGCGTGGCCGTCACCCGGGCCGTCGGCCCTGCCGGGCGCGGAGACGGTCGTGGGGTCGAGCTGGAAGGAGCGCCAGCGGACCTCGACCGCGTCGCGGTGCTCGAAGCGGCTCAGCGCGGCCTCGAAGCGGCGCTTGCCGACGTAGCACCACGGGCACACGACGTCGGACCAGACCTCGACCAGCACAGCGCTCTCCCCACCCCGACGGACGTTCCACGGGCGCCAACGTCCGCGCCCGCGTGATCCATCCCGGGGAGGGGGCGGTCAGTTCCCGCCGCCGCCTCCACCGCCGGAGTCGCCCCCGGCGGACCCGCCGGAGTCGCCGCCCCAGCCACCGCCCCAGCCGCCCCCGTCGTGGCCCGCGGAGTGGCCGTGGGAGTGGGAGTGGCCGCCGAAGCCGCCGTGGTGCGGCACGGAGCCGTCCGTGAGGTCGACGCCGTCGCCGAGGTCGGCGCCGGACCACGCGGAGCCCGTCGAGGAGTGGCGCTCACCGGGCCGCGAGCGCCCGGCGACGCGGCCGACGAGGGCCGCCACCGCGACGATGACCAGGAGGGAGAGGACGAGAGTCACGACGTGCTCCTCGCTGCCGGGGCCGGAGGACGGCCCGATGAGCGAGCGTCGCACACGGGCCCGCGCGCCGCGAGGGTTTCGCGGCTGTCAGCGGACGGACGAGCCTCGGCGGACGTGCGTGGCGCTGCGGACGTACGTGGAGATGCGGAACCGGGCCCCCGTGCGGGAGGTCCGCCAGCCCTCGGCGGGGTCGCGGTGGTCCAGGGCCCAGCCGTCGCCCCGGTCGGGGGCCGTGACGTCGCCGGGGAAGGCGTCGGCGAGCTCGGTGACCACGAGGCGGTCGGCGTGCGGCAGGGCCGCCCGGTACACCTCGCCGCCGCCGATGACCCAGACGTCGCCGGAGCCCGCGAGCGCCGCCGCCAGGTCGTGCACGACCTCGGCGCCGGGCGCCTCGTAGTCCGCGCGGCGGGTCAGCACCACGTTGCGGCGCTCGGCGAGGGGCCGGAAGCGCGGGGGCAGGGACTCCCACGTCGCGCGGCCCATGACCACGGTGGAGCCCGACGTGAGGGCCTTGAAGTGCGCCGTGTCCTCGGGGATGCGCCAGGGCAGCGCGCCGTCGGCGCCGATGACCCCGTTGGCCGCCTCGGCCCAGACCAGGCCGATCACCGCGGGCTCCCGCTCAGACCGCCACCGGCGCCTTGATCGAGGGGTGGTGCCGGTAGTCCACGACCTCGAAGTCCTCGTAGGTGTGCTCGAACAGCGAGGCCGCCGGGCGCACCCGCAGGGTCGGGAACGGGTACGGGGTGCGGGTCAGCTGCTCGCGGACCTGCTCGACGTGGTTGTCGTAGACGTGGCAGTCCCCGCCCGTCCAGACGAAGTCGCCCGGCTCCAGCCCGACCTGCTGCGCGACGAGCACGGTGAGCAGGGCGTAGCTGGCGATGTTGAACGGCACGCCGAGGAAGAGGTCCGCGGAGCGCTGGTAGAGCTGGCAGGAGAGCCGGCCGTCGGCGACGTGGAACTGGAACAGCGCGTGGCACGGGGCCAGGGCCATCGAGGGCACCTCGGCGACGTTCCAGGCCGAGACGACCATGCGGCGGGAGTCCGGGTCGGTGCGCAGCGTCTCGAGGACCTGGGCGATCTGGTCGATCGAGCCGCCGCCCGGGGTCGGCCACGAGCGCCACTGCACGCCGTAGACGGGGCCCAGCTCGCCGTCGGCGTCGGCCCACTCGTCCCAGATGGTCACGCCGCGCTCGCGCAGCCAGCCGACGTTGGACTCCCCGCGCAGGAACCACAGCAGCTCCTGGGCGATCGAGCGGAAGTGCACCCGCTTGGTCGTGACGAGCGGGAAGCCCTTCGAGAGGTCGAAGCGCATCTGGTGGCCGAAGACGCTGCGCGTGCCCGTCCCCGTGCGGTCCGACTTCGGCGTCCCGTGCTCCAGGACGTGGCGCAGCAGGTCCTCGTACTGGGTGTCGACGTGCTGGGTGTCGGTCTGATCGCTCACGCGGCGCTCCCTCGCTCGGCCGCGAGGCTACCCGGGGCCGCCTGCGGCAGGTGGTCGTCGAAGCCCGCGTCGTCGGCGGCCTCGCCGCGCACCACGGCGACGAGCCGGGTGAGCCACGCGGCGCCGGCCACGTCGTTCGTGCTGCGCTGGGCGGCGAGCACCGGGTACGGCGTCGCCGGGACGCCGTCGACCGGGCGGACGTCGACGTGCGCCACCTCCAGGCCCTGCGCGTGCAGCCAGTCGGCCATCGCGTAGTCCGTGCGCGAGTCGCCCACCGTGCGCCACGCCAGCGGCATCGGCCCGTCGGTCGCGAGGAGCTCCAGCGCGCGCTCGGCGCCCCGGTCCTTGCCCAGCAGGACCGACTCGACGTCGGTGGAGATGATCGTCGGGTCCACGCGGTAGTCGACGCGGCCCGCGGCGTCGGGGCGGACTTCGTCCAGCCAGCGGGCTCCGAGGCCGAGGACCCCGAAGGCCTCGAGGGCGTCGGCGTCGAAGGCGTGCCGCTGCTCCAGGTACTGCCCGGCCGTGACGTCGAGGCGCTGCTCGACGGAGACCATGGCGCGCTTGGTGCGGTCGAAGAACATCGTGGCGCAGTAGCGCTCGTCGACGAGCCGCTCGACCGCCTGGCCGTAGGCGGCGGGCACGGCCAGGCTCTCGTCGACGCTGACCTCGCCCATCCCGGCCGCCGTGATCGAGAACCACACGGCGCCCTTCTCGCACACGGCGTGGACGCGGGCTCCGGGCGGGAAGCCGGCGGCCAGCAGGGGCTCCACCACCTCCAGGCGCAGGAACGCGTCGGAGCGGCCGGTGTTGAAGACGATCGGGACGCCCGCCGACGCCAGCGCCAGGAGGCCCTCGAGGACGCCCGGCTCGCTGATGGAGCGGGTGACGGGGCTCGCGATCGGGCCGTCGACGTCGAGGAGGAGGCCGAAGGGCGGCCGGGCGGGGCCGGC
Organism: Kineococcus rubinsiae; assembly: GCF_011839805.1. Taxonomy (GTDB): domain Bacteria; phylum Actinomycetota; class Actinomycetes; order Actinomycetales; family Kineococcaceae; genus Kineococcus; species Kineococcus rubinsiae. The sequence goes on from NZ_VWPY01000035.1 coordinate 15,926, forward strand.
GGCGGGGTCGGCGACGGGTGCGCTCACGGCCCCATCCTCCCGGATCCCCGGCCGTGCCCGGCGCACCGGCGACGCGTCGGGGCCGCGCGCGGGGCGGGCGTCAGAGCGGCCAGGCCGTGCCGGTCAGCTCCTCCGACAGCGTCCACAGGCGCTTCGCCAGGCTCGTGTCGCTGGCGTCGCGGCTGCGCCCGACCAGCGTCGGCGCACCCCGCATCTCGCCCACGCCCCCCGGCCCCGCGTAGCTGCCGCCGGGGAGGTCCTGCGTCGCCGCGAACAGCGTGGGCAGCGCCCCGTCGTCGGCGCTCTGGGCGAAGACCGCGTTGGCGGCGCGCCCGGCCAGCACGGCGGCCCGGTTCTCCGACCGGGTCTGCAGCCCCGTCGAGGCCCAGCCCGGGTGGGCCGCGAGCGCCCGCACGCCCGAGCCGGCCGCCGTGAGCCGGCGCTGCAGCTCCAGGGTGAAGAGCAGGTTGGCGAGCTTCGACTGCCCGTAGGCGGCGACGCGCTGGTAGCGGCGGCGCTCCCAGTTCAGGTCGGCCAGGTCCACGCGCCCGGCCCGGTGGGCGGAGGAGGACACCGCGACGACCCGGTCGGTGACGTGCGGCAGCAGGAGCTGCGTCAGCGCGAAGGCGCCGAGGTGGTTGGTGCCGATCTGCTGCTCGAAGCCGTCGGCCGTGCGCCCCAGCGGGACCATCATCACGCCGGCGTTGTTGACCAGGACGTCCAGCGGGCCCTCCCAGCCGGCCGCGAAGGCACGCACCGACGCGAGGTCCGCGAGGTCCACGACCCGGACCTCGGTGTCGCCCGGCATCGTCGCGGCGGCGGCGCGGCCGCGGTCGGCGTTACGCACCGCGAGGACCACCCGGGCGCCCGCCCCGGCCAGGGCGCGCGCGGCGGAGCGGCCGATGCCGCTGCTCGCTCCCGTCACCACCACGGTCCGCCCGTGCTGGTCCGGCAGGTCGTCGACGCTGAACCCGGGGGTCGCCACGAGGGCACCCTAGGCACGGGCCCCACCCCGTCCGCCACCGCCCGGGGTGGCGCCCGGACGGTGGCCCGGGTGGTGGCCCGGGTGGTGGCCCGGTTCCCCGTGCGGCGGGCGGGATCCGGCATAGCCTGACGGCGCCGGACGACCGCGTCCGGTCCGGTCGAGGAGGACGCGTTGAAGGCACTGCTGAACGGGGTCGTGGTCGCCGAGGCGGCCGACGAGGACGTCATCCGCATCGAGGGCAACCCCTACTTCCCGCCGTCGTCGCTGACCGAGGGCGTCTTCACCGAGAGCCGGACGCCGTACACGTGCCCCTGGAAGGGACCGGCGCAGTACTTCGACGTCACGACGGCCGAGGGCTCGGCGCCCGACGGCGCGTGGAGCTACCCGGACCTGAAGCCGTCTGCGGTCGAGCGCGTCGGGCGCGACTTCACGGGCTACGTGGCGTTCAGCCCGGCGGTCACCGTCACGCCGTGAGTCGCTGAGGGGTGGTCGCGGTGGTGGACGTGCGGACGGTGGCGCGGTGGGCGTGGATCGTCGCGCGCGCCGGGCGGAACCTGCCCGCCACGACCCTGGCGGTCGCCTGGGCCCGGGCGCACGGGGCGACGTTCGTCCTGGGCCCGGACCTGTTCGTGGAGTGCTCCGGAATGCGGCCCGGCTCCTACGCGCGCGGCGGCACCACGATCGGCAACGCGTGGCTGCACGGCGGGCTCGGGGGGCCGGAGCGCCGCCGCCACGAGCTCCGCCACGCCGACCAGTACGCCCTGCTGGGCACCACGGCCTTCACGGCCCTGTACGGCCTGAACGCCCTGGTGACGCGCAACCGGCCCTACCGCAACGTCTTCGAGCGGTGGGCCGGGCTCGCCGACGGCGGCTACGCGCCGGCGGGCCCCACCACGGGCCGCACGCGCAGGGCGAGCAGGGCCACGTCGTCGTCGGTGTGACCGTCGACGAGGGCCAGCAGCGCGTCGCAGACCTCGTCGGGCGTCAGGTCCCCCATGCCCGTCGTCGCCTCGACGAGCCACTGCAGGCCCTCCTCCACCGACTCGCCGCGGCGCTCGACGAGCCCGTCGGTGTAGAGCACGACGATCGCGCCCGGCGGCAGGCCGTGCACGTGGTCGGCGCGCGGGAAGTCCGCCTCCAGGCCCAGCAGCAGGTCCGGCTCGGTCGTCAGCAGGTGCGCCTGCCCGCCCGCGACGACCAGGGGCGGGGGGTGCCCGGCGTTGGTCCAGCGCATCCGCCAGGTCTGGGTGCCCTCGATGCGTTCGACGGTGGCCAGCACGGCCGTCGCGAGCGCGCCCACGCCCAGGTCCCGCATGGCCCGGTCCAGCGACGTCAGCGCTGAGGCCGGCGACACCTCGAGGCTGTAGCCGATGCCCCGCAGCAGGTTGCGGACCTGGCCCATGGCCGCGGCGGCCTCCTGGTCGTGGCCGGTCACGTCGCCGATGGCCACGCAGGTCGCGCCGGCGGAGGTCAGGAACGCGTCGTACCAGTCGCCGCCCACCTGGGCGTGCTCGGCCGCGGGCAGGTAGCGGACGGCGATCTGCAGCTCCTCCGGCTGCGGCGCAGCCGTCAGCAGGCTGCGCTGCAGCGTCTCCGCGAGCGAGCGGACGGCCTCGGCGGCCTGCCGCTCGGCGCGGGAGGCGCGGATGCGGTCCAGCGCCTGCGCCGTGGAGGCCGCGAGCACCTGGAGGAGGTCGCGGTCCTCGGCGGGGAAGTCCCGCGCCCGGCGCCAGGACACCCCGAGCGCGCCGGTGACGGTGTCGGCCGTGCGCAGCGGCAGGACCGCGACGCTGCCGCCGGAGGGCACGTCCTCGTAGGACGCGGCCCCGCGCAGGGCGCGCGCGACGGCATCGCCGACCTGGTCGAGGTCGTGGCCGAACAGGCGCAGGCGCCGCTCCAGCCCCTCCTCGTCGGGCACCAGCAGGCCCAGCGCCACGGCGTCGCTGTGCAGCAGCGCCGCGGTCTCGCGCGTGAGGACGTCCAGCACCCCAGCCTCGTCGGCCGCGTCGGGCAGGGCCTGCGCGACGTCGACCAGGCTGCGCAGCCGCGCGGCCTGCACCTCCTGCAGGTCGGCGCGGCGGCGCTCCGCCTCGTAGGAGGCGGCCACCGACAGGGCGTTGCCGAGGGCGGCCGCGACGAGGCGGAGGAACTCCAGGTACGTGCCGTCCGGCGCCAGGTGCTCCGAGAGCGCGACCGTGAGCACGCCCGAAGCCCCGGGGTGCGCGCCCGGCAGGCGCAGCCAGGCGAGGCGGCCGTCGGGGGTGTCGCCGACGAGGACCTCGTGGGTGCCGAGCGTGGCCAGCGGCCCGGGCAGGTGCTCCCCGCCGTCGGCGCCCGGCAGCCGCACGTCGACGGCAGGCAGGTCCAGCGGGGCCGTGAGGAGGACTTCGACGGCCCGGGCCGGGAGGTCGGCCGAGTTCTCGAGGTCGCTCGTCAGCTCGCCGAGACGGGCCAGCAGCTCCAGCCGACGCCGGTCGACGACCTGGCGGGTCGTCTCGTCGACGATGTCGAGGACGCCGCGGATGACCCCGTCGTCGTCGGTCAGGGGGGAGAAGGAGAACGTCCAGTAGGTCTCCTCCGCGAAGCCGTGGCGGTCCAGGAGGAGCAGCTGGTCCTCCGACCACGTCGCCCCCGTACCCGCCACGACGCCGTCGAAGAGGGGACCGAGGTCGTCCCAGGCCTCGGGGAAGACGTCTGCCGCGCGACGGCCCAGGGCCGGGTGCTTGGCCCCGATGAGCGGAGCGTAGGCCTCGTTGTAGAGCATCACGTGCTCGGGGCCCCAGGTGATGAGCACCGCGAAGCGGGTGGTGAGCGCGAGGCGCAGCGCCCGGCGCAGGGCGGTGGGCCAGCCCTGCGGATCGCCCAGCGAGGTCGAGACCCAGTCGACGGCCTGGTAGGCCTCCCGCAGAGAGCCTGCGCCGTCGAAGGGGGAGGATCCAGGCACCGGAGGAATCTACGGGGTTTCCGGCCGCGACCGCTCTGCGGCGCGAGGCGCGCGAGACTCCCGCGGCGCGGGAAGAGGCCCCCGGACCGGGTGGTTGAGAGTTCATGCAGACGCCGCCGGGGCGTCGCTGAGAGGGTGGACGACGTGGAGATCGGGATCAGCTCGTTCGCGGAGACGACCGCGGACCCCCGCACGGGTGAGGTCATGCCCCACCCCCAGCGGCTGCGCGAGGTCGTCGAGGAGATCGTCCTCGCCGACCAGGTCGGCCTGGACGTCTACGGCCTGGGCGAGCACCACCGCCCGGACTACGCGTCCTCCTCCCCCGCCGTCGTGCTGGCGGCCGCGGCGACCCGCACCGAGCGGATCCGCCTCACGAGCGCGGTGACGGTGCTGTCCTCGGCCGACCCCGTCCGGGTCTTCCAGGACTTCGCGACGCTCGACGGGCTCTCGGGCGGGCGGGCGGAGATCATCGCCGGCCGCGGGTCGTTCATCGAGTCGTTCCCGCTGTTCGGCCAGGACCTCGACGACTACGACGAGCTGTACGCGGAGAACCTCGAGCTGCTGCTCGCCGTGCGCGCCTCGGAGAAGGTCACCTGGCGCGGCGGGCACCGCCCGGCGATCGTCGACCGCGGCGTGTACCCGCGCCCCGTGCAGGACCCGCTGCCCGTGTGGATCGGCGTCGGCGGCAACCCCGCCTCCGTCGTGCGCGCCGGGACGCTCGGCCTGCCGCTGGCGGTCGCCATCATCGGCGGGCGGCCCGAGCAGTTCGCGCCGCTGGTCGAGCTGTACCGCGAGACCGGGCGCGCGGCCGGGCACGACGAGTCCGTGCTGCGGGTGGCCACGCACTCGCACGGCTTCGTCGCCGACACGACGCAGCGCGCCGTCGAGGTGAACTTCCCGCCCATGCAGGTCGCGATGAACGCCATCGGCGCCGACCGGGGCTGGCACCGCTACAGCCGCACCAGCTACGAGGCCGCGCGCAGCCCCCGCGGGGCGCTGCTCGTCGGCTCGCCGCAGGAGGTGGCGGAGAAGGTCCTGCGCCAGCGCGCCGACCTCGGCATCGACCGGTTCATGCTCCACGTCAGCGTGGGGACGATGCCGCACCGCGACGTTCTGCACGCCATCGAGCTCCTCGGCACCGAGGTGGCGCCGATCGTGCGCGCGGAGGCCGCGGCGCACGTCTGACCGGTGCCTCCGTGATCATGCAGGTACTACCTGCATGATCACGGAGGGGTGGGGTCAGTCCTTCTTGCGCAGGACCAGCCAGACCGCCACGGTCGTGACCGCGACGACGGCCACGAGGAGCGCGGTGTTCTGCTGCTTCGGCGAACCGGGGGCCTTGTCGCTGGCCTCCTGGTAGCGGCCGAAGGCCTGCGCCTTGAGCTCCTGGGCGGAGTCGAGCGCCTGGTCCTTCTTCTCGCTGACGGCGACCTTGAGGTCGTCGACCTTGTGCTGCGCCTGCGCCTTGACGTCGGCCTTGGCGGCCAGCGCGTCGGCCGTGGCCGCGAGGCGCTCGCGGGTCTCGATGATGTCCGCGACGAGGGCGTCGCGGTCGCCGGGGGGCGGGGTGCCGGGGGGAACGCTCATCGCTTGAGACCCTCTTTGACGGTGGCGGCGTCGGTCTTCAGACCGTCGATCGACGCCTGGGGCAGCGGCGGGGTGGCCTGGTCGAGCTCCTTCTTGCCGACCAGCGCGGCGACGCCGGCCAGGACGAGCAGGACGACCGCGACGATCAGCGCCGCGAGCCACCCGTCGACGGCGTGGGACAGGGCGAGGACCGCCGTGGCCACGAGGGAGCCGAGGGCGAAGAAGGCCAGCAGCCCGGCGGCGGAGAACGCCCCGAGGCTGAAGCCCGCCTTCTTGCCCTTGGCCTTGAGGTCGAGCTGCGCGACGGCGACCTCGTCGCGCACGAGGCGCGACATCTGCTGGGTGAGGTCGCTGACCAGCTGGCCGACCGTGGCGTCGGACGGGGCCGCGGGGGCGGACCCGCCGGCTGACTCGTCGCGGTGGACGCTGAGCCGGTGGGCCCCGGTGGTGGAGCTCGTCGGTGGGGACATGCTCCCTGTGTACCGCGCCGCCCCGCCTCCCGACACCCGAGACGAGGGCCTCACCCCATGTGCGGGTAGCCGTGCTCGGTCGCCGGCACGAACGTCTCCTTGACCGCGCGGGGGCTCGTCCAGCGCTGCAGGTTCAGGATCGAGCCGGCCTTGTCGTTGGTGCCCGAGGCCCGCGAACCCCCGAAGGGCTGCTGCCCGACGACCGCACCGGTGGGCCGGTCGTTGACGTAGAAGTTCCCCGCCGCGAAGCGCAGCGCGGTGGACGCCTGCGCGACCGCGGCGCGGTCGGTGGCGATGACGGCGCCGGTCAGGCCGTACGGCGACCCCGCGTCGACGAGGCCCAGCACGTCCTCCCACGCGTCGTCCTCGTAGACGTGCACGCCGAGCAGCGGCCCGAAGTACTCCTCCCGGAACACCTCGTCCGCCGGGTCCTCGCCGAGGACGACCGTGGGGCGCACGAAGAACCCCTCGCTGTCGTCGTACGTGCCGCCCGCGGCCACGGTCAGGCCCGCGGTCGCGTGCGCCCGGTCGATCGCCGCGGCGTTCTTGGCGAAGGCCCGCCGGTCGATGACGGCGCCGCCGAAGTTCCGCAGGTCGCTGACGTCGCCGAACTCCAGGCCGTCCACGTCGGCGAGGAACTCCTCGCCCATGCGCGCCCACACCGAGCGGGGGACGAACGCGCGCGAGGCCGCCGAGCACTTCTGCCCCTGGTACTCGAACGCGCCGCGGAGCATCGCGGTGCTCAGCACGGCCGGGTCGGCCGAGGGGTGGGCCAGGACGAAGTCCTTGCCGCCGGTCTCACCGACGAGCCGCGGGTAGGTGCGGTAGGAGGAGATGTTCTGCCCCACCGTCCGCCACAGGTGCTGGAACGTCGCGGTCGAGCCCGTGAAGTGGATCCCCGCCAGGCGCGGGTCGGCGAGCAGGACGTCGGAGACGTCGCGGCCGTCACCCGTCAGCAGGTTGATGACGCCGGGCGGCAGGCCCGCGGCCTCGAGCAGGCGCATGGTCCAGTGCGCCGAGAGCGTCTGCGTCGGGCTGGGCTTCCAGACGACCGTGTTGCCCATGAGCGCCGGGGCCGTCGGCAGGTTCCCCGCGATCGCGGTGAAGTTGAACGGCGTGATGGCGTACACGAAACCCTCGAGCGGGCGGTGGTCGAGGCGGTTCCACACCCCCGGCGAGCTGATCGGCTGCTCGGCGACCAGGCGCCGGCCGAACTCCACGTTGAAGCGCCAGAAGTCGACGAGCTCGCACGGGGCGTCGATCTCCGCCTGCTGCGCGGTCTTCGACTGCCCCAGCATGGTCGCCGCGGCGATCCGCTCGCGCCACGGGCCGGCCAGCAGGTCGGCCGCGCGCAGGAACACCGCGGCCCGCTCGTCGTAGGACATCGCGGCCCACGCGGGGGCGGCGGCCGTGGCGGCGTCGGCCGCGGCCTGCGCCTCGGCGCGGGTGGCCGTGCCGAACGTCCCGAGGACGCTCGCGTGCCGGTGCGGCTGCACGACGTCGACGCGCTCCCCGCCGCCGAGCGTCTGCACGCCCCCGATGGTCTGCGTGAGCTCGACCGGGTTCGCGGCCTGCTCGGTCAGCTGCTCGGTGAGCCGCTTGCGCTCCGGGCTGCCCGGCGCGTAGGAGTGGACGGGTTCGTTGTAGGCGGCGGGCACCTGGGTCACGGACTGCACGGCGGCCTCCTCGGCTCGGGGTGGGAGTTCGGGGTTCGGAGTTCTCGGGTTTCGGAGCTGGGGTCCCGGAGTTCCAGGGACTAGCGGGTGACCAGGGAGCGGGCGAAGAACGCGAGGTTCGCGGGCCGCTCGGCCAGGCGCCGGGAGAAGTAGCCGTACCAGTCGGTGCCGTAGGGCACGTAGACGCGGACGGTGTGCCCGGCGGCGGCGAGGCGCTGCTGCTCGGTTGTCCGGATGCCGAAGAGCATCTGGAACTCCATCGAGTCGGGCGTGCGGCCGAGGCTCTGCGCGAGGTCCTGCGCGATCTGCACCATGCGCAGGTCGTGCGTGGCGACCATCGGGTAGCCCGCGCCCCCGAGCAGCACCTTCAGGCACCGCACGTAGGCCTTGTCGACGTCGGCCTTCGCGGCGTGCGCCACCGACGGGGGTTCGGCGTAGGCGCCCTTGACGAGGCGGATCCGGGAGCCGGCGACGGCCAGGTCGCGCGCGTCGCCCTCGGTGCGCAGCAGCGCGGACTGCAGCACGGCCCCGACGCGCGGGAACTCCGCCCGCAGCTCCCGCAGCGTGGTGAGCGTCGCGTCGACCGTCGTGTGGTCCTCCATGTCGAGGGTGACGTCGACGCCCAGGCCGGTGGCGTGCGCGACGAGCTCCCGGGCACGCTCGGTGGCGCGGGCGGGCCCGTCGGCGCCCAGCGCCTGGCCGAGGGCGGACAGCTTCACGGAGACCTCGCCGCCCGCCGCGAGCCCGTCGGCGGCGAGCCGGTCGAGCAGCTGCCCGTAGCCCGCGAGGGTCTGCCCGGCCTGGGCGTCGTCGGTGATGTCCTCGCCGAGCCGGTCGAGGGTGACGCGCAGCCCCTGCCCGGCGAGCGCCCGCACGGCGGCGAGCGCCTGGTCGACGTCCTCGCCCGCCACGAAGCGGTCCACGACCCCGCGGCTGAGGCTGCTGCGGGTCACGGCCGCCCGCACGGCGGTGTTGCCGGCCACTCCCAGGAGCACCTGTCCGAACACGTCGACCTCCTCCGTCGGGGTGCGCCCCGGTGGAGGCGCTGGCACGACGCTAGGCCTGCCGGGGCGCCGGCGACAGGGACAGACGTCACGATCCGGCCGCACCTCGTCATCCACCTGGATGACGGCGAACCGGTCCGCGCGGCAGACTGCCCTCGTGCCCACGCCACCCGCCGCGCCCCCGGCCGAGCTGCAGGAGCTCGTCGACGCCGTCGCGGAGGGCACGGGCGCCCCGGCGACGCTGGAGGACCGCGAGCTGCACCTGGTCGCCTCCTCGGGTCACGACGACGTCATCGACGAGGTGCGGCGCCGCTCGATCCTGCGCCGTCGCTCCTCCGCCGCCGTCCAGGAGCTGTTCGCCGGGTTCGGCATCGCGGGCGCCGACGCCCCGCTGCGCATCCCCGGGGACCCGGCCGCGGGGCGCCTGCCCCGGTGGTGCGTCCCCGTCCGCTGGCGATCGGTCACCTACGGCTACCTCTGGCTGCTCGACCCCGACGCCCGCGTCACCGCGGCGGCGCTCGCCTCCGTGGCCGACGTCGTCGAGCAGGTCGCCGCGACCCTGGCCGTGCGCTCGCGGGCCCGCGACCGCTCCCGCTGGGCCGTCGGGGAGCTGCTGTCCGCCGACGCGGGGGCCCGGGCGGGCGCCGCCGAGGAGCTGGCGCGCGAGGGGCTGCTGCCCGGCGACGGCCGGCTCGTGGTGGTCGCGCTCGCGCCCGCCGACGGCGCGCCCGCGGGGCCCGTGAACTCGTGGCTGCTGCCCCGGGCGGTGCTCACCTCCCCCGTCGGCGGCCGCGCCGCCCTCGTCGTGCCCGCCGGCGACGACCCCGCGACGGAGGAGGACCGCGCGGCCCGCCTCGCGGCCCGCGCGGCGCAGACGCTGCTCGCCCAGCACCCCGCCGGGGTCGACGCCGGGGTGTCGGGCGTCGTCGCGGCCGACCGGGCCCACCTGGGCTGGCGGCAGGCCGACGCCGGGCTGCGGGCCGCCCGGCTGGCGCGGGGCACCGGACCGGCGGCGGAGCGGGGGACGGGCGAGGTCGACGTCCGCGCCTGGTCGGCGCTCGGCGCCCACCGCCTCCTGGCGCTCGCGGACGCCGACGGGCTGCGGGGCGCCGTTGTCGACGAGCGGGCCCGGCGCCTGCTGGCGGGGGACCCGGAGCTGCTGCGCACCGCGCGGGCCTACCTCGACCTCGCGGGCAGCGCCCAGCGCACCGCCGCGAGCCTCTCGATCCACCGCCAGACGCTCTACCACCGGCTGCGGCGCATCGCCGACGTCACCGGCTACGACCTCGACGACGGCCGGGACCGCCTCGCCCTGCACCTGGCGCTCGTCCTGGGGTGAGGGCGCTCAGTCCCGCGGGTCGACGTCGGTGACGTGGACGTCCGCGCGGACCCCGTCCGCTCCGGGCGACAGCGCCCCGAGCAGGACCGCGAGCTCGGCGACCACGGCGGCGCGGACCGCGGCCGCGACCTCGTGCAGCGACTCGCCGAAGCGCACCGAGAGCTCGACGACGACCTGCTGCAGGACGTCCTCCTCGCCCGTCGTGCAGAGGATGCGCGCGGCCGTCGCGCCCGGGACCGCGTCGACCGCCGTCCGCAGCTGCGCCACGACGACGTCGGACGCCACGAGGAAGTCGCCCAGGGCGTGCCGGCCGCGGACCGGCGCGGAGGGGCGGAAGGCCGCCGCGGCGCGCGCCAGCACCGCCTCGCGCACCCCGGACCACGTGGAGTCGGTGTGCGCGCGCAGCAGACCCGTCGCCCGGGCGAGGTCCTCCTCCGCGCTCACGCGTGCCTCACCGCCATGCCGCGAGCGTAGTGACGAGCGAGGCGCGTGCCCGCTCGAGCAGGCCGCGCACGACCGTCGGGGTGACGTCGAGGACGGCCCCGACCTCCGCGTAGGACAGCTCCTCCACCTCCCGCAGGATCCACGCCGAGCGCTGCCGCTCGGGGAGCAGGCGCAGGGCCGCGTCGAGGTCGGCCAGCAGCTGCCCCTCCTCGCTGACGCCCGCCGGGTCGGCGCGCGGGTCGACGGCGTCGACGAGGTCCGCCGGGTCCACCGCCCGCAGCTGCGGGCGGGTGCGGTTGCCCGCCGCGCGGCGCTGCTCGGCGAAGGCCTGGTGGCGCGCCAGCGTGAACAGCCAGGTGCGCACCGCGGCCTCGCCGCGGAAGGACGGCAGCCCGCGCCAGGCCGCGAGGAACGCCTCCTGCACGCAGTCCTCCGTGGCGCCGTCGTCGTGCAGGAGCCGGCGCGCGTAGCGGTGCAGCGCGGGCCCGTGCCGCTCGACGAGGGCCGCGAAGGCCCCGCGGTCGCCCATGGCCGCCCGGCGCGCGAGGACGTCGTCGTCGACCTCGGCGGCGTCCGCCGGAGCACCGGGGGCGCGCGCGACGAGGCCCCGACCGCGCACGACCCTCCTCGGGCGCGGGCCGCGGCCCCCGGTCCCGGAGGGCGCCCGCGCGAGACTGGATCGCACCAGCCCCGACCGTGATCGGCAACTCGGGCGGCTAGCGTGTCCGCGCGACCCGCCCCCACCCGAGGAGACCCCGGATGCCCCACCTGCTGCAGCTCGACTCCTCCATCAGCGGGGCCGGCTCGAAGTCCCGGCAGCTCACCGCGGCCTTCGCCGACGCCTGGCGCGCCCGCGGCCCCGAGCACACCGTCACCCACCGCGACCTCACTGCGGACCCGCTGCCGCACCTGCTGGACAACGAGCTGCACTGGCCGCCGCACCTGCGCGCGCCCGGCGCGACGCCGCCCGCCGACGTCGAGGCCGTGCAGGCCGCGGTCATCGCCGAGCTGCTCAGCGCCGACGTCCTGCTCGTCGGGGCCCCGCTCTACAACTACTCGCTGCCCTCGACGCTGAAGGTGTGGGTCGACCACGTCCACGTCCCCGGTGTCACCACGCCCTTCGACGGCAGCGCCCAGCCGCTGGCCGGGCGCCCGGCCGTCGTGGTCTCCACCGCGGGCGCGACCTACGACGTGGGCTCACCGACGGCGGACTGGGACCACGGCGTCCCCGTGCTCGACATCGTCCTGGGGACCGCCTTCGGGATGCCGGTGACGGTCGTCAAGGCCACGCGCACCCTGGCCGCGCGCCTGGAGGGCATGGCCCCCGAGCGCACCCGCGCCGACGAGGAGTTCGAGGCGGCGCGCGCCCGCCTCGCGGAGCTGGGCGCGACCCTGGGCTGAGGCCCCCGGACGGGGGTGTGGCGCAGGTCACGCGTCCTCGACCGTGAGGTTCGGGGCCGCAGCGACTCCCACCTGGTGACCGACCGCTGCGGCGGCCGGTCACCCCGCCGGGCACCGGTGGGGCAACCAGCGTCCGAGGAGCAGCCCCCATGACCGAGAAGACCCTCACCCCCGCCCCCGCCGGCTCCGTGTCCCCCGGCCGCCTCTCCAGCAACCAGGGCACCACGTCGATCGCCGACACCGTCGTCTCCAAGATCGCAGGCATCGCGACCAAGGACGTCTCCGGCGTGCACGCGGTCGGCGGCGGCGCGGCCCGCGCGGTCGGCGCGCTGCGCGAGCGCATCCCCGGCGGTCGCACCAACCACTCCCAGGGCGTCTCCGTGGAGGTCGGCGAGAGCCAGGCCGCCATCGACCTCGACATCATCGCCGAGTACGGCGTGGCCATCGACGACCTCGCGACCGCCGTGCGCCGCAACGTCATCGACTCCGTCGAGCGCATGACGGGCCTGCAGGTCACCGAGGTCAACATCTCCGTCAACGACATCCACCTGCCCGAGGACGACGTCGAGGACGACGACACCGCCCGTCCCGCGCGCGTCCTGTGACGCCTGCCGACCCCCGCACCCCGGGGACGGCCGCGGTGGACGAGCTCGCCGAGCTCGTCCTGGCCGTCCCCGGCGTGGCCCGGCTGCACCCCGGGCGCTTCGGCGAGGTCGCGACCTACCTGCCGGGGCGCCGGGTCACCGGCATCCGCAGCGGTCGCGACGCCGTGGAGGTGCACCTCGTCCTCGCGGCGGGGCACCCCGCCCAGGCCGTCGCGCAGCAGGTGCACGCCGTGGTCGCGGCCCGCGTGGACCTGCCCGTGCAGGTGCACGTCGAGGACGTCCTCGACGCCGTCTGACCTCCTTCCCCCCACCGCTCGTCCCTCGTCCCGGGAGCTCTCGTGTCACCTTCCCTCGCCGGCCTCTTCGCCGGTCTGCTCCTCGCCCTCGTGGCCGCCGTGGGCGGCCTCGGCTGGTTCCTGCTGGCCCTGCTGCTCGGCGTCGTCGGCTACCTCGTCGGCGCCCACCTCGAGGGCCGCATCGACCTGGCCGGTCTCCTGCCCGGCCGCAGCCGTGGCTGAGCCCGCCACCGCGGTGCTCGCCGGGCACCCGGCGCCGACCGCCCCGCCCGCCCTCGCCGAGGCCGGGGCGCGCGGCCGGCTCGTGGTCGCCGACCGCGTCGTGCAGCGCATCGCCGAGGCGGCCGCGGCCGGCGTCGACGGGGTCGCCCCGCGCACGTCGTCGGACGGCAGCCTGACCGGGAACGTGACCACCGCGGTCGGCGGCGCCCTCGGGCGCACCCTGCCGCGCGCCTCCTGCGTGCGGGCGGGCTCCCGCGTGCGGGTCGAGATCGAGGTCGCGACCCTCTGGCCGCGCCCCGCGGCCGAGGTCGCCGCCCGCGTCCGCGACCGGGTCGCCGAGCGCCTGGAGGCCCTCGCGGGCGTCCGGGTCGACGCCGTGGCCGTCACCGTCGCGAAGGTCGTGCTGTCCGCGGCCCCGACCCGGGCGAGGGTCCGGTGAGCGCCGAGACCGGCACCCGCCGCGCCGCACCGCCCACGGGCTCCGGCCCGGTCGGGGTGGTCGGCCCGGTGCTGGCCGTCCTGCTCGTCGCCCTCGGCGCCCTGCTGGTGCGCGAGGCCCTCGTCACCGGCGGCGTCGTCGGCGGCTCCACCTGGCTGCCGCCGGCCGCCGGCGCGCTGGACGGCACCGCCCCCGGCGGCGCCGCGATCGCCGTCGGGGTCGTCGCCGCCCTGCTGGGGCTGTGGCTCGTCGTCGTCGCCCTGCGTCGGCGCACCCGCCGCACGCTCGCGGTCGGCGCGATGTCCTACCTCTCCGCCCGCGACGTGGCCCGGCTCGCGGCCGGTGCGGCGCGCGACGTCGACGGCGTCCTGGACGTCTCGGCGGAGGCGACCCGCAAGCGCGTCCTCGTCCGGGGCCGCGCCACCTCCCGGGACGGGGTCGAGGAGCCGGTGCGCGCCGCCGTCGCCCACCAGCTGTCCGCCCTGACCACTCCGCCGGCGATCGTCGTGCGGCTGCGCCCCGAGGACGACGAGGGAGGTGCACGGTGAAGCGCTCCGTGCTCGCACTGGACCGCGTGCTCGTCCTGCTGCTCGGGCTCGTGCTGCTCGTGGGCGGCGTCGCGACGGCGCTCTGGGGCGCCGGCCGCCTGCCGGCCGCGGTCACGGCCCCCGAGGAGCTGCGCACCGGGGCCCTCACGCGGGCCTTCGACGCCTCGTGGTGGACCGCTGCCGCGGCCGTGGGCGGGGTCGTCCTCGCCCTGCTCGGCATCCGCTGGCTCGTCGGGCACCTGCCGGCGCGCGCCGGTGGGACCGTCGCCCTCACCGGCAGCGCCCCCGGGCGCCGACTGGCCCTGGACCTCGACTCCCCCGTCTCGGTCGCGGCCGACGTCCTCGGCACCACCGCCGGGGTCCGCTCGGCCCGCGGCAGCCTGTCGCGCGGCCCGCGCGGCGGACGGATCGTCACCCTGCGTGCCGTCGTGGAGCCGACCGCTGACATCCCGGCGGTCGTGACCGCCGCGGAGGGCGTCTGCGAGGACGTCCTGGGCGTCATCGGCCGCACCGACGTGCAGGCCCGCGTGCAGGTGGCCGTCGCCCGCCGGGCGCGCGGTCTGCCCCGCGCCTCCTAGGGGCCTGCGCCTCCTAAGGCCCCGCGCCTCCTGGGCTCCCCGCTGCGACGCCGTCCACCCCCCGGGTGGGCGGCGTCGTCGCGTCCGGGGACCGGGGACCTGAGCTCATGGGCGGGCCGGGGCGCCCGCCCCGTCGTCGTCCAGACCCGCGTCGACGCGCTGCAGCAGGGTCCGCAGCGCCGCCCGCTCGTCGGCGTCCAGCACCGCGAAGGCCGCGGCGGCCGACGCCCGCGAGCGCCGGCGCAGCTCGGCGTGGACCTGCTGCCCGGCCTCGGTCAGGAGCAGCCGCCAGGACCGCCGGTTGCCCGGGTCCTGCTCGCGGCGCAGCAGGCCGGCCTCCTCCAGCGGGTCGACGAGGTCGGTCACCGAGCGGGGCGCGATGTGCAGGTGCTCCGCGAGCTGGCCCATGCGCGGCGGCTCGTCGCTGTGCGCCACGACGCGCAGGACGCGGCCCTGCGCGGGGGTGATGCCCAGGTCGCCGAGGTCGGCGCCCGCGCGGCGGCGCAGCCGCCACTGCAGGGACCGCAGGAGCTCGGCGAGCTCGACCGCGTCGGAGTCGACCTGCTCGGTCCGGGAAGAAACGCTCACGCGGCGAGCTTACCTGATGCTGAGGTAACCTCACTGTGAGGAGACCGCACCGACCCAGGAGGTCCGCCCGTGCGCGGTGACCCCGCTCGTGACCCGTTCCGCCCGATGAAGCACACCCCCGAGACCGGCGCTCGCCCCGGCGCCGCCGAGCTGCGCCGCGTCGCGCAGCTGTTCCGCCCCCACGTCCGCACCCTCGCCGTCGTCGGGGCGCTCATCGCCGTCGGCGCCGTCGCCGGCGTGGCCAGCCCGTTCCTGCTGCGCGAGATCGTCGACGTCGCGCTGCCCCGCACCGACCTGCGCCTGCTGGCGTGGCTCGCCGGCGGTCTCGTCGCCATCGCGGCGATCGGCACCGTCCTCGACGTCGTCCAGGGGCTGCTGACCAACCGCATCGGCCAGGGCGTCATGCACGAGCTGCGCGTGCGCCTGTACGCGCACCTGGAGCGCATGTCGCTCGGCTTCTTCGCCCGCACCCGCACGGGCGAGGTCCAGTCCCGCATCGCCAACGACATCGGCGGCATGCAGACCGTCGTCACCAGCACCGCGACCGACTTCGTGCAGAACCTCACGACCGTCGTCGTCACCGCCATCGCCATGCTCGCCCTGGACTGGCGCCTCGCGCTGCTGTCCTTCGCGATCATGCCCGTGTCGCTGTGGCTGAACCGCCGCGTCGGCCGCCTGCGCCGCCGCATCACCGCGCAGCGCCAGCGGCAGATGGCGGAGATGTCCGCCACCGTCGAGGAGACGCTGTCGATCTCCGGGATCCTGCTGACCCGCACCACGGGCCGCTCGCCCGAGGTCGTGCGCCGCTTCGCCCAGCAGTCGCAGGACGTCTCCGCCCTCGAGGTGAGCTCGGAGATGGCCGGGCGCTGGCAGTGGTCGGTCATCACGCTGACCATGGCCGCGATCCCCGCCCTGACCTACCTGCTGGGCGGGCACCTGCGGGGCAGCGGCACCGACCTCAGCGTCGGCACCCTCGTCGCGCTCGTCACCCTGCAGGGGCAGCTGTTCCGGCCCCTCGGCAGCCTGCTGCGCATCGTGGTGCGGCTGCACGCCTCCATGGCGCTGTTCACGCGCGTCTTCGAGTACCTGGACACCCCGCCCGAGGTCGTCGAGTCCCCGACGGCCGTGGCGCTGCCGGCCGTGCGCGGGCACGTGGAGCTCCGCGACGTGTCCTTCGCCTACCCCGGCGCCGCCACCCCGACGCTCGAGCACGTCGACCTCGACGTCCCCCCGGGCACGTCGCTGGCCGTGGTCGGCGCCACCGGCTCCGGCAAGACGACGCTCGGCTACCTGCTGGCCCGCCTCTACGACGTCGACGGGGGCTCCGTGCGGATCGACGGCACCGACGTCCGCGACGTCACGGCGCGCTCGCTGTCCGACGCCGTGGGCGTCGTGACGCAGGAGACGTTCCTGCTGCACGCGAGCGTCGCGGACAACCTGCGCTTCGCCCGGCCCGACGCCACCGACGCCGACCTGGAGCGCGCGGCCCGCGTCGCCCAGGTGCACGACCTCATCGCCTCGCTGCCCGAGGGCTACGACACCGTGGTGGGCGAGCGCGGCTACCGGTTCTCCGGCGGCGAGAAGCAGCGCATCGCGCTGGCCCGCACCGTGCTGCGCGACCCGCCCGTCCTGCTGCTGGACGAGGCCACCAGCGCGCTGGACACCCGCACCGAGCGGGCCATGGCCGGGGCGCTCGCGGAGCTGTCCGCGGGCCGCACGACCATCACGATCGCCCACCGGCTCTCCACCGTGCGCAGCGCGGACCAGATCGTCGTGCTGGACGCCGGCCGGGTCGTCGAGCGCGGCACCCACGCCGAGCTCAGCGCCCGCGGCGGGCGCTACGCCGAGCTGGTGGCGGCCGACGAGGCCCGGGTCCCCTCGGCCTGACCGGTCCTCAGCGGGCGCGACGCTCCGGGCCGTCGGAGCGCGGGGCCGCGGCCGTCGCGGCCCGCCGCAGGTCCTTGGCCACCGCGACGGCGTCGTCGACGCGGGCCAGGACCGAGCGGACGCCCGTGTCGAAGGACGCGC
This sequence comes from Kineococcus rubinsiae, assembly GCF_011839805.1. GTDB lineage: Bacteria > Actinomycetota > Actinomycetes > Actinomycetales > Kineococcaceae > Kineococcus > Kineococcus rubinsiae. The sequence goes on from NZ_VWPY01000035.1 coordinate 33,080, forward strand.
GGCACTCCGACTCCCGGGCCAGGACCACCCCGGCGCTGACGCCGACGAGCTGGTCGGCGTCGCGCCGCCCGCGGCTGGGCAGCGGGGCAGGCGGGACCCAGTCGGTGACGCGGGCCAGGATGCCCGCGGCGTCGGCCTCGCTCAGCCCCGGCAGCACCACCGCGAACTCGTCGGCGCCCAGGCGGCCCGCCGTGGCCGACAGCGGCAGCTGCGAGCGCAGGTGCTCGGCGAAGGCGATGAGCAGCGCGTCCCCCGTGGGGTGGCCGTAGGAGTCGTTGACGGCGCGGAAGCCGTCGAGGTCCGCGGCCAGCACGCGCAGCGGCTCCCCCGACGCGGCCGCCTCCGCGAGCGCCAGGGTCAGCCGCTCCTGCAGGAGGCTGCGCGAGGCCACCCCGGTCAGGGCGTCGCGCTGCGTCGTCTGCACGCGCTGCGACGCGCGGGCCCGCAGGGCCCGGGTGGCGACCCGCAGCGAGTGCTCCAGCTCCCGCACGGGGGTCACGTCGCGCGAGACGAGGACCGCCCCCGCGACCGCGCCGTCGGCGTCCAGCAGGGCGCTCGCCGCGGCCACCAGGCGCAGCTCCCGCCCGTCCAGGCGCGTGGTGTCGATCTCGACGTCGCGCCACGGGCGGCCGGCGCGGAAGGCCGCGAACATCGTCTCCAGGTGCAGCGCGAGGCGCGGCGGGTCGGCGCGGTACATCTCCGCGATGGGCCGCCCGACGACGTCCGCGGCGCGCACGCCCCACAGCTGCTCGGCGCCCGCGTTCAGCGACCGCACCACGGCGTCGCCGTCGACCGTGACGATGGAGTCGCCGGAGTCCTCGAAGTGCCGCTCCAGCGGGCCGCGCCCGGCGACCGCGCGCAGGCAGCCCAGGTGCAGCGCCTCCCCGGCGGGACCCGTGGCGCTCCAGAGCGTCAGGTCACCGGTGACCGCGGCCCCGTCGCGGTGGCGCAGCAGCACCCCACCCGCCGTCGATGTCAGGGGCCGGCCGACGAGGTCCTCGAGCGGGCGGCCGAGCGCGTCGGGCGCGGACCAGCCGAAGGTCGCGGCGGCCGCCGGGTTCCAGGCCAGCACGAGGCCCGCGTCGTCCACGGTCCAGGCCGGGTCGGGGAAGGCGGCCCAGACGTCGACGAGGTGCTGCGGGGCGTCGAGGTGCTGGGGCCCGTCGAGGTGCTGCGGCGCGTCGAGCGCCGGGGGCGAGGTCTGCACGTCCCGTCCACCTCCTCGTCGTCGTGCGGGTCCGTCGAGGGAGTCATCGGCGCGCGCGGGCGCCGGCACGAGCAGCCGAACGGGTTGCTCCCGGCCCTGCCCGCAGCCGGCGCCTGCTCAGCCGGCGGCGGGCAGGCCGGGGAGCGCGGCGAGGACCTCCTCGACGTCGGGGGGCACGACGCCCATCGACGCGCTCATCCACAGCCCGTCGCCGACGAGCTGCACGACCCGCGACAGCGCCCGGTCGCCCAGCTCCTCCTCGATGGCCACGCGCCACGCCTCGGAGATCTCGGTGAAGGCCTCCACCGCGCGGCGGTCGGCGTCCTGGACCAGGCGCAGGGCGGCGATGGTCGCGCGCTGCAGCGGGTCGCCCGAGGCGACCACGGACGTGCGGACGTAGTAGCGCGCCGCGCCCTCCGGGGCCGAGCGCATGCGGGCGAGGTCCTCCTGCGCGAGCGTGCGCAGGCGCCCGAGCAGGCCCTCGACGAGGGCGTCCTTGGTGCCGAAGTGGTAGAGCAGCCCGCCCTTGGAGACGCCGGCGGCCGCGGCCACCGCGTCCAGGGTCGCGGCGCGCGGGCCGGCCTCGGCGAGCAGCTGCTCGACCGCGTCGAGCAGGCGGTCCCGGGTGGAGCGGGCCGCGGTGGTGGCGGCGTCGGGAGCGGAGGGCGTGCGGGACGGCATGGGAAGAGGTTAAGGACTCGGACCGTTGACCGTCCAGACGGTACAGTCGTGCCCACCCCCCGCCGACCCGCACGCAGAGACGACGAGATGACCCCGCCCTCCCCGACCAGCGCCCCCCGACCCGACCCGCGCCTCGACGCACCCGCCGCCGCCCCCGCGAAGGCCACCGCCCGCCAGTGGGCCGCCCTCGCCGTGCTCGTGCTGCCCGTGCTCCTGGTGTCCGTCGACACGACGGTCCTGAGCTTCGCGCTGCCCTTCATCAGCGAGTCCCTCGCGCCGAGCGGCACGCAGCTGCTGTGGATCGTCGACGGCTACTCCCTGGCGATCGCGGGGCTGCTGGTCCTCATGGGCACGCTCGGCGACCGCTTCGGCCGCCGCCGCCTCCTCGTCGTCGGTGGCGCGGGCTTCGGCGTCGTCTCGCTCCTGGCCGCCACGGCCGACTCCGCGGAGGGGCTGGTCGCCGCCCGCTTCGCCCTCGGCGTGTTCGGCGCGACCCTCATGCCGTCGACGCTGTCGCTGCTGCGCAGCACCTTCACCGACCGCGAGCAGCGGCGCACGGCCTTCGCCGTCTGGGCCGGGGGCTTCGCCGGTGGTGCCGCGCTCGGCCCGATCGTCGGCGGCTGGCTGCTCGAGCACTTCTGGTGGGGCTCGGTCTTCCTGCTCAACGTGCCCGTCATGGTGCTGCTGCTGGTGCTCGCGCCGATCCTCGTCAGGGAGAGCCGCGACCCGGCCCCGGGGCGCGTGGACCTGCTCAGCGCGGCCGTGTCGATCCTCGCCATGGCCGGGGTCGTCTACGGCATCAAGGCCCTGGCCGACGCGGGGCCGAGCCTGCCCGCCGTCGCGGCGCTCGTCGCCGGCGTCGCGCTCGGCGTGCTGTTCGTGCGGCGGCAGAACACCCTGGCCGACCCGATGCTGGACGTCGCCCTGTTCCGCATCCCGGTCTTCCGCACGGCCGTGCTGGCGAACCTCATGAGCATCCTCGGGATGACGGGGATGCTGTTCGCGACGTCGCAGTACCTGCAGCTCGTCCTGGACCTGCGGCCTGTACCCGCGGGCCTGCTGCTGCTGCCGGGCGCCGTCGGCTCGATCGTCGCGGGCCTGCTCGCCGCACGCCTCGCGCGCCGGTTCCGCCTCGACCTGCTCATCGCCACGGGCCTGCTGCTGGGCAGCGCCGGGTACGTCGTCGCGGCCTTCCTCGGCTCGGGGGACGCGGTGCGCGGCGCGGTCCAGCTGGCGCTCGCCTTCGTGCTGCTCTCGGCCGGGGCGGGGCTCGCCGAGACCCTCACCAACGACGCGATCCTCTCCACCGCCCCGCCGGAGCGCTCCGGCGCGGCCTCGGCGATCTCCGAGACGGCCTACGAGGTGGGCGCGGTGCTCGGCACCACGCTGCTCGGCAGCCTGCTCAACGCGGTCTACCGCTCGCAGGTCCAGCTGCCCTGGAACCTCGGCGGCGGCGAGGGGGACGCGGCCCGGGAGACCCTCGGCGGCGCGGTCGACCTCGCCGGCCGGCTGCCCGCGGGCGCGGGCGGGCCGGAGCTGCTGGCCAGCGCCCGCGAGGCGTTCAGCGCCGGGCTCGACGTCACGGCCGCGGCGGGCGTGGCCCTCACGGCGGCGGCCGCGCTGGTCGTCTGGCGGCAGCTGCGGCCCGCGGCCCGGTCCGGTGCCCGGGAGGTGGCGGAGCCGGTGCGCGCGTAGCGTCGGCGCTCCGTCCACCGTCTCCCGTCTCGGACCCGCCGTCCCGCGTCCGCCGTCCCCCGGAGGAAGCCGTGCCGAAGAAGTCGCCGTCGCCGAAGGTCACCAAGGCCGGTCACGCCCGCCAGTCGGAGCTGCCCAGCACGCTGCAGCGCTCGGACACCAAGGCGCAGGACACCTACGCCAAGGCCCACGACTCCGCGGCCGAGTCCTACGACGGCGATGAGCAGCGCGCGAACCGCGTCGCGTGGGGCGCGGTCAAGCACACGCACGAGAAGGTCGGGGACCACTGGGCGCCCAAGGAGGGCGGCCGCAAGGGTCCCTCCGACCCGCAGTCCGAGGGCGGCGCGGACACGGACCGCCGCTCCTCCGGCGGCGTGGACGAGGGGGCGACCAAGAGCCACCTCCTGGACCTGGCCCGCGAGGCCGACGTGAAGGGCCGCTCCTCGATGAGCAAGGCCGAGCTGGTCGAGGCGCTGCGCAAGGCCAACGACAAGGCGACCGCGGAGGCCCGCTCCTGACGCGACGCCGTCAGGAGGCTTGAGCGGACCCGCCGAACAGGGCGGCCGCGAGGCGCGCGTGCGCCGCGTGCAGCTCCCCGGCCTGCCGGGCGGAGCGCTCCAGCAGCTCGCCGAAGGCCGCGGCGCGCAGCTGCGGGTGGGCCGCGGCCCGGTCGCCCAGCACGCGCCACACGGCTTCGCGCCGGCGCAGGGACGCCTCCAGCGCCTCGAGGTCCAGCAGGACCTGCACGGCGCTGCGCCGGGGCGCCGCGGCCGCCGGGACCCGGTCCAGCACGGGCAGCCGCTGCAGCAGCGGCGCGAGCTGCCCGACGCGCGCGGACGCCCAGGTCAGCCCGAGCACGGCCCAGTCGGTGCCGATGCCGAGGTCGCGCATGACGGCCCGCAGCGCCGCGCGGTCGGCCGCCACCTCGCGGCGCAGCCGCAGCAGCGCGTCCCGCTCGGCGCCCAGCTCCTCGGAGCGGGCGGCGCGGCGCAGGTCCGCGGCGAGCGACCCGGCGGCCGCCAGGTGCTCGTTGAGGTAGACCGCGAGCGCCGGGTCCACGGGCGCGGGGGTCGCCGGGGCGGCAGCCGTCGGGCGTGCGGCGGGTGGCGCCGGTGGGCGGCGCAGGCGCAGCACCGGGGTGGGCACGCGGAGCACGGGAACCTCCTCGGTCCGGTCAGGGCGGCGCCGACGCTACCGGCGGCCGGGCCCGGCGGCACCGCCGGACCCGTCCACCCGCGCCGCAGAGCGTCACGGCTCGCCTCCCGGGCGAACGGGTGACCTGCGGCGTTCGGATGGAGTCACCCCCGTTCGTGACGTAGCGTGTGCGCGTGGTCACTCGAATGACCGCAACGGTGCGAGGACCTGAGACGGGGGCACGGATGAACGGTGCGCAGGGCAGCCTGCTCATGACGGAGGGACCAGCCGTCGACACGATGGTCACCCTCATGCCGACCTCGTCGGCGACCGTGCACACCGCGACCGTGCGGTCGTGGACCGCGAGCGCCGCCGGCCTCGTCGTCACCAGCTACGTCAGCGCCACCCCGGAGTCCGTCGCGGCGCTCGACGGGCAGCGCGTCTGGGTCAGCACCGAGGCCCAGGAGGACGGCTCCGTCGTCCCGCACGCCGTCTTCCAGGCCGTCGCCCAGGCCCACCGCGACGACGAGCTGGCGCTGACCGGCGTCATGCTGCTGGCCGCGGAGACGCGCCGCGGCGCGGTCCGCGCCACGACGTCCGTGCCCGCGCACCTGAGCACCCCCACGGGCGACAGCGACGCCGTCACCGTCGACATCTCCCGCACCGGCGTCCGGCTCGAGGGCCGCTTGCTGCCGCGCGCCCACGAGGAGGTCGACCTCTCCCTCGACCTCCAGGAGGGGGTCGAGGTCCGCGCCCGCGGCGAGGTCCTGCGCGTGGACGAGTCCACGGGCGAGGCCGTCGTCCGCTTCGTCTCGCTCGACCGCGATGCCGCGGACGCCCTCGAGCGCAGCGTCCTCATCGAGCTGGCGCGCCAGAACCGCGACGACTGACCCGCCCCTCCGTGATCGTGCAGGTACTCCCTGCATGATCACGGCGGGTCAGGCCCCGGTCTCCCCCTGCTGGGACTCCGGCTGGTCGGCCCACCAGCGGTGCAGCTCCTCGACGGCGGTGTCACGGTCCAGCGGGCCGCGGTCCATGCGCAGCGCCAGCAGGTGCTGGTAGGCGCGCCCGACGACGCGGGACGGCCCGATCCCCAGGACCTCCATGATCGCGTTGCCGTCGAGGTCGGGGCGCACGGAGTCGAGCTCCTCCTGCTCGCGCAGCCGCGCGATGCGCACCTCGAGGTCGTCGTAGGCCGCCTCCAGCCGTCGCGCCTTGCGCTGGTTGCGCGTCGTGCAGTCGCTGCGGGTCAGCTTGTGCAGGCGCGGCAGCAGCGGCCCGGCGTCGGTGACGTAGCGGCGCACGGCGGAGTCCGTCCACTCCCCGTCGCCGTAGCCGTGGAAGCGCAGGTGCAGCTCGGTGAGCTTCGCGACGGCCTTCGTCGTGTCGTTGTCGAAGCGCAGCGCCTTCATCCGCTTGGCGACGAGCTTCGCCCCGACGACCTCGTGGTGGTGGAAGCTCACGCCGCCGCCGTCCTCGAAGCGCCGCGTGCGCGGCTTGCCGACGTCGTGCAGCAGCGCGGACAGCCGCAGCACCAGGTCCGGGCCGGGCACCTCGCCGTCCGGGCCGTCCTCGCGGCCGATGGCCTGCTCGAGCACGGTCAGGGAGTGCTCGTAGACGTCCTTGTGGCGGTGGTGCTCGTCGATCTCCAGCTGCAGCGCCGGCAGCTCCGGCAGCACCTGCTCCGCGAGCCCCGTGTCCACCAGCAGCCGCAGCCCCGCCACCGGGTCGGGGGCGACGAGCAGCTTCTCCAGCTCGGTGCGCACGCGCTCCGCGGAGACGATGGTGATGCGCTCGGCCATCGCGGTCATCGCCGCGACGACCTCCGGGGCCACCCGCATCGACAGCTGGGCCGCGAACCGCGCGGCCCGCATCATCCGCAGCGGGTCGTCGGAGAACGACTGCTCCGGCGTGCCGGGCGTGCGCAGCACTCCCGCGGCGAGGTCGGCCAGCCCGTCGTGGGGGTCGACGAAGTCCAGCGACGGCAGCTGCAGCGCCATGGCGTTGACGGTGAAGTCGCGCCGGGACAGATCCCCCACGAGGTCGTCGCCGTAGGAGACCTCGGGCTTGCGGGAGGAGGCGTCGTAGCTCTCGGCGCGGTAGGTCGTGACCTCGACGACGACGTCCTCACCCGCGACCGTGCGGCGGGCCCCGATGGTCCCGAACTCCCGGCCGATCTCCCAGTAGGCGTCGCCCCAGGCGCGCAGCAGCTTCGCGGTGACGTCGGGACGGGCCGACGTCGTGAAGTCGAGGTCCGCGGAGCGGCGGCCGAGGAAGGCGTCGCGCACGGGTCCGCCGACGAGCGACAGGTCGTGGCCCGCGCCCGCGAAGACGCGGCCGAGGTCGACGAGCACGCTCATGACCGGTTCGAGGGCCCCGACCGCGCGGCGCCGGGCGTCCTCGAGGGCCGCGGCCAGCACGGCGGCACCGGGGCCCGCGTCGCGGGGGGCGGGCGGGGGGGCGGAGGGACGGGGCAGCACGGTGGTCAAGGGTGCCAGAGCCCGGGAGCGCTCGAGCGTGCCGAAGGCCTCAGGAGCGCTGGCTACAGTGAGCCGATGGTCAAGCCTGCGAGGGATCCGCGACGGCGGCTGCCCACCGTGCAGGAGACCTCCTCCGGTGGGCTGGTCGTCGACACCTCCACGGGCACCCCGCGCGCCGCGGTGATCTGCCGGGTCAACCGGGCCGGGCGCCACGAGTGGTGCCTGCCCAAGGGCCACCTCGAGGGCGCCGAGACGCTCGAGGAGGCCGCGGTCCGCGAGATCGAGGAGGAGACCGGCATCCGGGGCCGCGTCGTCGAGCCGCTGGGCAGCATCGACTACTGGTTCTCCGCCGAGGGGCGGCGCATCCACAAGGTCGTCCACCTCTTCCTGCTGCTGGCCACGGGCGGGCACCTCACCGTCGAGAACGACCCGGACGCCGAGGCCGTCGACGTCGCGTGGATCCCCCTGCCGGAGCTCGACACCCGCCTCGCCTTCCCCAACGAGCGCCGGGTGGCCGAGGCCGCCTCGCACCGCCTCAGCGAACTCGCGTGAGCCGCGGGTGACGCCGCGCCGGCCGGGGAGGCTCGCGCGCGGGGCGACGGCGGCCGCCCTGGCGCTGGGCGTGGCCGCGGTGCCCGCGTCGGGGGCCGTCGCGGCCACGACGTCGCCCTCCCGCACGAGCCCGTCCCCCTCCGCGACGTCCGCCGCGGTGCTGCCGCTGACCGTCACCCTCCTGCAGGTCACCCCCAGCTCCTACGCCGCCGACGACCCGGCCCGCGCGGTCGTCACCGTGCGCGTCCGGGTCCGCAACACCTCCCGCGCGACGGTCGCGGGCCTGCAGGCGCGCCTGGTCGTGCAGCGCTCGGCGCTGGTCACCCGGCAGTCGGTGCAGGGCTGGGCGCAGGCCCCGGCGAGCCGCTCGCTCGGCAGCAGCACGGTCACCTCCGAGCGGGTCGCCGTGGGCGCGCCCGCCGAGGGGGGCGGCGAGCTGCTCGCGGGCGGCGAGGCGGAGGTCGTCCTGACGCTCGCGGCCGCCGACCTGCCGCGCGCCGGCGGGGCGCACGCCGCGGCCGTCGAGGTCCAGTCCGGGACCCGCCGGGCGGGGCTGGTCCGCACCTTCGTCACGGCCGCGGCCCCCGGCACCGCGCCGACGAAGGTGACCCTGCTGCTGCCGCTGGTCGCCGGGCGCACCGGTGAGGCGGGTGGGGACGCCCCCGTCGACGGCCTCCTGAGCGCGGACGAGGTGGGCGAGCAGCTCGGCGCCGACGGCCGCCTCACCCACCTGCTCCAGGCCGTCCCCGACCCCCGCGTGTCCTGGGCCGTGGACCCGGCGCTGCTGGACTCCGTCGCGGCGCTCGCCACCCCCGCCGCGGCGGCCGCGCCCGCTGCGGCCGCGGCCGGGACGACCCCGTCGCCGAGCGCCGCGAGCGGCGAGCAGGCGGCCGCGGCGGCGTGGCTGGCCGCGCTGCGGACCGCCTCCGCGGGCCGCGACGTCCTCCCGCTGCCCTACGCCGACCCCGACCTGGCCTCGCTGGCCCGGACGACGGCGGGCGCATCGCTGCTGGCGGCGGCGAGCGGCGGCGATGCCGTGCGCAGCCAGCTCGGCGACGCGGGCGCCGACGTCCTCGACGGGGTCGCGTGGCCCGCCGACGAGGCCGCGGGCCCGGCCCTGCTGGAGGTCCTGGCCGGGGCCGGGGACCGCGCGGTCGTGCTCGACGACGACAGCACCCCCACGACCGACGACGACCTGACCTACACCCCGACGGGCCGCAGCGACCTGGACGTCGACGGCACCGAGCTCGCGGGCCTCGTGGCGGACTCGACGCTGTCCGGCGTGCTCGCCGACGTCTCCCGGCCCGACGCCGGCGCCGCCCTCGTCCAGCGCTTCGTCGCCGAGGCCGCCACCACGAGCCTGCAGCGGCCCAACGACGGCCGGAGCCTGCTCGCCGTCGCCCCCCGCTCCGTCGACCCGGACCCGGCGACGATGACGGCCCTGACCACCGCCCTGCAGGACTCGGGGTTCGCGCAGCTGCAGGGCGTCGAGGAGCTGCTGGCCACGCCCGCCCCCGACGTCGCGCGCAGCGGCCCGGTGCTCCCGGCCGACGCCGCCCGGGCGCAGCTGCCCACGGCGCACGTGGCCGCGGTGAGCGCGGCCGTCGCCGACGTCGACGCCTTCGGCACGGCCCTGCAGGGGGAGGACCCGGCGCTGGAGGACCGGCGCCGCGCGGCGCTGGCGCTGCTGTCGGCGAGCTGGCGGGGGCACGCGGGCGGCCTGCCGGACGCCCGGCGCCGGCTCGCGGACGCCATCGGCGCCCTCGCCGAGGGGGTCCGGATCGTGGGCGGCAGCACCCGCAACCTCGCCGCGACCCGCAGCGAGCTGCCCGTGACGGTCGTCAACGAGCTCGACGTCCCCGTGCGCGTCCAGGTCGTCCTGCGCGCCCGGGCCCCCCGCGTGCAGCTCACCGCGGTGCCCGAGCAGACGATCGCCGCGCACAGCCAGGTCCGGGTCGCCGTGCCGGTGCGGGCGCTGGCCAACGGCAGCGTCGTCGTCGACGCCACCCTGCGCTCGCCGGGCGGCTTCCCGATCGGCGCGACCGTGCCCGTGACCCTGAACGTCCGCATGGGCGTGGAGGGCTGGATCACCGGGGCCGTGGGCGGGCTCGCGGCCCTGCTGCTGGTCGTCGGGGTGGTGCGGGCCGTGCGCCGCCCGCGGCGGCGGATGGACGAGGCCGAGCAGGCGCTGCCCGTCGGCGAGGCGTCGGGCGCCGAGCGCGGCTGACCGGGCTCAGCCCCGCCGCAGGCCCGGGACGCGGCGCAGCAGCGGGGACAGCAGGTCCTCGAGCTCCCGGACCCGCATGAGCCGGCAGAGCACCGCGAAGACGGCCAGCACGACGAGGCCGCCGACCACCACGATGCCCGCGCTGCCCAGCCGCGTGTCGTCGAAGCCGGCGCCGAGCCGCGCGACCGCGGTGCCCGCGAGCGCCGAGGCGACGCCGACGATCAGCAGCCGGACGAGGGTCCGCAGCAGCCGGTGCCCGTCGATCCCGCCGCCGTCGAGCGCGCCGAAGCGGTGGCGCAGCAGCACGAGGCCCAGGACGCAGCCGACGACGTTGGACAGGCTCATGAAGGCGCCGATGCCGATGACCTGCCAGCGCGGCTCCAGCAGGAACCAGCAGACGGCGTTGCCGACGGTCGTGATGACGGCGACGACGGCCTGCACCGTGAAGGGCGTGCGCGCGTCCTCGTAGGCGTAGAACACCCGCTGCACGAGGTACGTCACGCTGAACGGCACGAGCCCCGCGGCCATGGCGACGAGCACCCAGCCGATGGGCCGGCCCCGGTCGAACATCGCGGCGCCGATCGACGGGCCGAGGGACACGAAGGCGGCGGTGGCCAGCACCCCCGCCGCGGCGACCGTGCGGGCGCCGGAGGAGAAGTCGCGGCGCACGGCGCGCACGTCACCGGCCACCGCGGACCGGCTCAGGCGCGTGAACAGCGCCGTCACGAGGGACACGGCGACGAGGGCGTGCGGCAGCATGAACAGCAGGTAGGCGTAGGTGTAGGAGTTGCCCGAGGCCCCGTTGACGCCGGCGCGGTTCAGCGCGAAGCCCGCGGACGTCATGACCTGCGACGTCGGGATGAACGCGAGCTGACCCAGGGCGACCCCGGCGAAGGTCCAGCCCGCCACCCGGCCGGCGCTGCCGAGGCCCATGCCGCGGAAGCGGAACCGCGGGCGGTAGCGGAACCCGGCGCGGTGCAGCGGCCACACGAGGATCACCGCCTGCAGCGCGACGCCCGCCGTGGCGGTACCCGCGAGCAGCGCGACCATGCCGGGCGTCCACGCACCGGCGGTCAGGACGTCGCCGTCCGGGAAGAGGGCGATGAAGACGGCGATGCCCGCGATGGCGACGACGTTGTTCAGCACGGGCGCCCACATGTACGGCCCGAAGCTGCCGCGGGCGTTGAGGACCTGCCCGAGCACGGTGTAGAGGCCGTAGAAGAACACCTGCGGCAGGCACCAGAACGCCATGGCCGCCCCGAGCACGAGCCAGTCCTGGGTCCAGTCCTTCGCGTACAGGCGCACGACCAGCGGGGCGGCGAGGGTGATGACGACGGTCGCGCCCGCCATCATCAGCAGGGCCAGGGTGATGAGCCGGTCGACGAACTCCCGGCCGCCGTCGGGCAGGCGGAACGCCTTGACGATCTGCGGCACGAGGACGGCGTTCAGGACGCCGCCCGCGATGAGGATGTAGAAGTTGTTCGGCGCCTTGTTGGCGACGTCGAACACCTGACCCCCGACGCCCGCCGACGTGCCCCCGACGGCCGCGACGAGCACGGCGGCCCGGACGAACCCCAGCACCCGCGACACGAGCGTCCCCGACGCCATGAGCGCGCTGGAACGCGCGAGCGAGGCCGCGCCGTCGCCCGCGTCTCGGCGGGGCACGGGCGGGGCCGGGTCGGTCGCGGCGGGACCGCCGGGCGCGGGGTCGGGTGCGGTGCTCACGCCACGATGGTCGCCGATCCGCGGCCCGTCGTGTGCCCGGCACCCCGCGACCGCCCCCGTGCGGGGACCCGACGGGCGCCGCCGACGCGCCCGGCCCACCCGTCCGGCCCCGCGACGCCGTCAAGGCGCGGGGCCTGCGTGCCGACCACCACGGCATGGGAAGGGGAGCGCGTGCGGCGGCGGCCTCGCTGCTGACCGCCGCGCTCCTCGTCCCTGCCAGCTCCCTCGCCGCCCCGCCCGCCCACGCCGAGCCCGGCGTCACCGCGGCCGCTCCCGGCAGCGCCCGCCTGCAGGAGCGCGCCGACGCCCTGCGCGCCCGCGTCGAGGGGCTGCGGCTGCAGGCAGAGATCGCCACCGAGGCGTACAGCACGGCCCAGACCGAGGCACAGGCGGCGATGACCGCCGAGGTGCGCGCCCAGGCCGTGCTCGACGCGGCCGACGGCACCAGCCTGCGCCGCCACTCCGCCGCCACCCGGCGCGTGCGCGCCCTCTACATGGGCGGCGGCGCCCCCGCCGTCCTGTCCAGTGCCCTGAGCAGCGCCGGGGACCTGCACGCCGTGGCCGCGCACCTGCGCCTGGCCCGCACGGTCGTCGCCGCGGACGCCGCGACGGTCGTCACGGCGCACGGGTCCGCGCAGGACGCGGCGCGCGCCGAGGCCCGGCTGACGGAGGTGCGCCGGCAGCAGGTCGCCGCCCGGGAGGCCGCTGCCGCGGCCCGCACCGAGGTCGAGTCCGCCCTCGCGGAGCAGCAGGGCCTGCTCGCCGGCGCCGACCGGGCCGTCGTGGAGGCCGTCGCGGCCGAGGAGGAGCAGGCCCGGCGCGACGCCCTGGCCGCCGCGGCCGCCCGCGCCGCCGCCGCCGGCGTCGCCGACGC
>NZ_VWPY01000036.1 GCF_011839805.1 Kineococcus rubinsiae
CGCCCACCCCGAGCGGCTCGCGCGCCGCCGCGGGGCCGGGGCCTTCACCAGCGCGGGCGGCACGGGCCTCGAGCTCGCGCCGGGCTCGGCCCTGCAGGGCGCGGGCTGGCTGGCCGTGGCCGTCGCGTCCCGGGCGCCGGGGCAGGCGTCCGCTCTGGTCCGCTCGGCGGTCGCCGTCACGGAGGAGCTGGCCCGCGACGTGGCCGCGGCCGACGTCGTCGTCGCCGACGAGGTCGTGTGGCGCGAGGGGGACGTGCGGGCCCGCCGCGTCGAGCGGCTCGGGTCCCTCGTGCTGTCCGAGCGCCCGCTGCGGCAGCCGCCCGCGGCCGCCGTGCAGGCCGCGCTGGCCGACGGCGTGCGCCGCGAGGGGCTCGCCCTCCTGACGTGGACGCCGGCCGCGGAGTCCCTGCGTCGCAGGGTGGCGTGCTGCCGGGGCGCGCTCGGGCCGCAGTGGCCCGACCTCGGCGACGAGGCGCTGCTGGCGCGGCTGCCGGAGTGGCTGGGCCCGGACCTCGCGGCGGCGACCGCGCGCCGCGACCTGGCCCGCGTCGACGTGGCCGCCGCGCTGCGGCGGCTGCTGCCGTGGGAGCTCGCCGGCCGCCTCGCCGAGCTGGCCCCCGAGCACGTGGACGTCCCCACGGGCCGCCGCGCCCGTCTGGACTACGCCGACCCGGCCGCGCCCGTGCTCGCCCTGAAGCTGCAGGAGGCCTTCGGGTGGCGGACGTCCCCGCGCGTCGCCGAGGGCCGGGTGGCCGTCGTCGTGCACCTGCTCTCACCCGCCGGGCGGCCGCTCGCGGTCACCGCGGACCTGGAGTCGTTCTGGCGCGGCGTCTACCCGCAGGTGCGCGGGGAGATGCGCGGGCGCTACCCCCGGCACCCGTGGCCGGAGGACCCGCTCGCCGCCGCGCCGACGGCCCGCCTGAAGCCGAAGCCCCCGCGCTGAAGTCCCGCGCTGAGGCCCCCGCGCTGAGGAGGGCTAGGCGGTTCCGCGCGGCTCCTCGCGCGCGGGGAGGTTCGGCACGGGGCCCTCGGCGGACCACGGGAAGTCGATCCAGCGGTCGGTGCTGCGCCAGGCGTACTCGGGGCTGACCCGGGTCGAGGACTTCTCGTAGACGACGGCCGTGCGGGTGTCGGCGCCCGTCGCGCGGACGAGGGCGACGACCACGGCCAGCGTGCGGCCCGTGTCGGCGACGTCGTCGACCACGAGGACGCGGCGGCCCGCGAGGTCGGCCAGGTCCACCGACGGCGGCAGCACCACGGGCTCGGGCAGCCGGCTGTCGACGCCCGTGTAGAACTCGACGTTGATGGTCGCCGTCGTCTTCACGTCGAGGGCGTAGGCGAGGCCCGCGACCAGGGGCAGGCCGCCGCGCGCGATCCCCAGCAGCACCTCCGGCTCGTAGCCGTCGTCGGCGATGGAGGTGGCGAGCTCGCGCACCGCGGTGCCGAACAGCGACCAGGTGAGGACCTCGCGGGGAGGGGTGTCCGGCGTCACGCGAGGACGGTACCGGCCGCGGTCTCGCCATCGGCGCGCGCCGCGAGCCTCCGGCGACCTACCATCACTGACTGTGACGTCTTGTGCGCGCGGCCGGGAGTGCGGATGAGCCCTGCCCTGACCACGGTCGACGTCGTCGTCATCGGCGCCGGGCAGGCCGGCCTGTCCAGCGCGCACTTCCTGGAGCGCGGCGGGCTCGCGCCCGACCGCGGCTTCGTCGTGCTGGACGCGGGCGACGCCCCGGGCGGGGCCTGGTCGCACCGCTGGCGCACGCTGCGGATGGCCGACGTCAACGGCGTGCACGACCTGCCGGGCTTCCCGCTGGGCGACGTCGACCCGCAGGCGCCGGCGTCGGAGGTCGTGCCCGCCTACTTCGCGGCCTACGAGGAGCGCCTCGGCTTCCCCGTGCGCCGGCCGGTCGCCGTGAGCGCCGTGCGCCGCGCGGGCGGTCGCCTGCTCGTGGACTCCGACGCGGGGACCTTCGCGGCGCGCGCGGTCGTCAACGCGACGGGGACGTGGACGCGGCCGTTCTGGCCGCGCTACCCGGGGCAGGACGAGTTCCGGGGCCGCCAGCTGCACACGGCCGACTACGACGGGCCCGAGGAGTTCCGCGACCAGCACGTCGTGGTGGTCGGGGGCGGCATCTCGGCCGTGCAGCTGCTGGGGGAGGTCTCCGAGGTCGCCGCCACGACCTGGGTGACGCGCCGCGAACCGGAGTTCCGCGAGGACGACTTCGGCGAGGAGCAGCGCCGCGCGGCCGTCGCCCTCGTCGAGCAGCGGGTGGCGGCGGGGCTGCCCCCGGGCAGCGTCGTGTCGGTGACGGGCCTGCCGCTGACGCCCGCGATCGCGGCGCTGCGCGACCGCGGGGTGCTCAAGCGGCACCCGATGTTCGCCCGCCTCGTGCCCGACGGCGTGCAGTGGGCCGACGGCAGCACCCAGCCCGCGGACGCGGTCCTGTGGTCGACGGGGTTCCGCCCGGCGCTGGACCACCTGCGGCCCCTGAAGCTGCGCGAACCCGGCGGCGGCATCCGCGTCGAGGGCTCGCTGGTCGTGCGGGAGCCGCGGCTGCACCTCGTCGGCTACGGCCCCTCGGCGAGCACCATCGGCGCGAGTCGCGCTGCGCGGCAGGCGGTCCGCGAGGTGCTCGCCGGGCGCTGACCGCTGCCTGTCCCACGTGGTGAGACGGCCGTCCCGTATCGTGGACGCCGTGGCAGCGTCGGGCCATGATCGCCGCATGCCCCCGAACCCCGCTCCCGAGGCCGGCTACCTGCACGGCTACGCCCCCGCGGTGCGCGCCTCGCACGGCCGCCGCACCGTCGCGAACTCCGCGCCGCACCTGCTGCCGCACCTGGCCCCCGGGACCACGGTGCTCGACCTGGGCTGCGGCGTCGGCAGCATCACGGCCGACCTCGCGGCGCGCGTGGCGCCGGGCCGGGTCGTCGGGGTCGACGTGTCGGCGGAGGTCCTGGCCACGGCCCGGGCCGCCGCGGACGAGCGCGGGGTCGAGGTCGAGCTCGTCGTCGCCGACGCCCTCGCGCTGCCCTTCGCCGACGGGGAGTTCGACGTCGTGCACGCCCACCAGGTGCTGCAGCACCTGCCCGACCCGGTGGGCGCGCTGCGCGAGGCGCGCCGCGTGACCCGCCCGGGCGGGGTCGTGGCCGTGCGCGACGTCGACTGGGCGACCGTCCACGCGTTCCCGGACCTGCCCGGCCTGCACGCCTGGCGCGAGGCCTACCGCCGCACCGCCCGCGCCACCGGCGGCGACCCCGACGCCGGGTCCCGGCTGCCCGCCTGGGCCCGCGCGGCGGGCTTCACCGACGTGGTGCCCTCGGCCTCGGTGTGGCTGTTCGCGACCCGCGAGGACCGCGACTGGTGGGGCGGCACGTGGGCCGAGCGCACGGGCGCCTCCGGCCTCACGGGGCGGATGCTGGCCACCGGCGCGGCCGACGAGGACGGCGTCGCCGCCATGGTCGGCGCCTGGCGGGAGTGGACCGCCCACCCCGACGGCTGGATGGCCATGACCCACGGCGAGGTGCTCTGCCGGGTCGCCGGGGCGCCGGGTAGCGTCGCGCCATGACCCTCTTCGACGCGCCCCTGCCCGCGCTCACCGGCGGCACCCTCGACCCCGCTGCGCTGCAGGGCAAGGCCGTCCTCGTCGTCAACGTCGCCTCGCGCTGCGGCTTCACCCGGCAGTACGAGGGGCTGCAGGCGCTCCAGGCGCGCTACGCCGACCGCGGCTTCACCGTCCTCGGCGTGCCCTGCAACCAGTTCAAGGGCCAGGAGCCGGGCTCGGCCGAGGAGATCGCCGAGTTCTGCTCGGCCACGTGGGGCACGACGTTCCCCATGACGGAGAAGTCCGACGTCAACGGCGAGGGCCGCACCCCGCTGTTCGCCGAGCTCACCGCGCAGACCGACGGGGCGGGCGAGGCCGGCGACGTGGCCTGGAACTTCGAGAAGTTCCTCGTCTCCCCGGCGGGGGACGTCGTCGCGCGGTTCCGCTCGCGCACCGAGCCCGAGGCCCCGGAGCTCGTCAGCGCGCTGGAGGCGCAGCTGCCGCGCTGACGGGAGCCGCCTCGACCAGCGCGAAGGGCGCCGCGAGCACGCCCCGCGCGGTCGCGACGTGGTACTTCGTCCGGCCCCGCTTGACGATGCGCCCCACCGTGCCGGCGAAGCGGCCCGCGCCGCGCACCCGCACGAGCGTGCCGACGGCCAGCCGGCTGGCCGTCGGCGCGTCCGCCCCGGCGAGGCGCGCCAGCTCGGAGCGGTAGGCCTCGCCGAGGTCGACGAGCCGGCCGTGGTGTCGCCACGTCAGCACGTGCGCGACGTCGAAGGCCGTCCCGCAGACCCCGCAGGCCGTGACGCGCTCGGGCCGGCGGTGCCGGTCGGCGGTGTGCCCGGCGGGGCAGGTCCCCACCCAGGGTGCGGGCGCCCGCGGCGCCGTCACCGCGACCAGCCGCTCGCCTGTGCTGCCGATGCGCCGGGCCGTGGCCCGCCAGCGGGCGTCGTGGCCGTGGCCCGGCCCGGTGAGCGCGTGGGCGACCTCGTGCAGGACGGTCTCGCGGACCTCGGCCTCGGAGTGCAGCGCGGTCAGCTCCCGGCTCAGCCCGATCTGGCGCCGGTCGAAGCGGCAGACGCCCGCGCGCTTCTTCGCGCGGTCCAGCACGACGGTCCAGCCCCGCAGCCCGTGCTGCGCGAGCACCCCCTCGGCCATCGCCACGGCCGCCCCGACGTCCACCCCTGCACGCTCCCGCACTCCGCCACCCCGGCGCTCCCGCACCCGCCGGACGTCCCGGCGAGGGCATCCCACCACCCGCCCCCGACAGCCGGGTCGCAGGGCCGTGCGAGGCTCGGCGCATGGTCGATGCCGTCGTCGTGGGGTCCGGTCCGAACGGCCTGGCCGCCGCGGTCGTGCTGGCCCGCGCCGGTCTCGAGGTCGAGGTCCACGAGCAGGCCGCGACCGCGGGGGGCGGGGCCCGCACCCAGGAGGTCACGCTGCCGGGGTTCCGGCACGACACGGGTTCCGCGGTGCACCCGCTGGCGCTGGCGTCGCCGTTCCTGGCGGCCTTCGACCTGCCCGCGCACGGCGTCGACCTGCTGCAGCCCGACGTCGCCTACGGCCACCCGCTGGACGGGGGCCGCGCCGCGCTCGCGCTGCGCGACCTGGACGCCACGGCGGACGGGCTCGGCCGCGACGGCGAGGCCTGGCGCCGCCTGTTCCTGCCCCTGGTCGAGCGCTGGCGCGACGTCGTCGGCGTGGCGCTGTCGGACTGGCGGACCGTGCCGAGCGACCTGACGGCCACGCTGCGCCTCGGCCTGGCCGTGCTGGAGCAGGCGTCGCCCGCCTGGGGCGCCCGCTTCCGCGGCGAGGAGGCCCCGGCGCTGTTCACGGGCGTCGCGGCCCACGCCATCGCCCCGCCCCGCGCCATCGGCCCCGCCGGGGCCGGGGTGATGCTCGCGACGCTCGCCCACGCCGTCGGCTGGCCCGTGCCGCGCGGCGGCTCGCAGTCGATCACGGACGCGCTGGTCGCCGAGGTCCGTGCGCTGGGCGGGCGGGTCGTCACGTCCTCGCCGGTCGCCTCGCTGCGCGACCTGCCGCGCGCCCGCGCCGTCCTGCTCGACGTGGTGCCGCGCGGCCTGCTGGCGCTCGCGGGCGACGACCTCCCGGCCGGCTACGCCGCCTGGCTGCGCCGCTACCGCCACGTCTCCGCGGCCGCGCCCGTGCACTTCGCGCTGTCCGGTCCCGTGCCCTGGAGCGCGCCGGGGCTCGCGGCCGCGGGCACCGTCCACGTCGGCGGCACCCGGGCGCAGATCGTCGCCGCCGAGGCGGACGTCGCGGCGGGCCGGCACGCCGAGCGGCCCTACGTGCTCCTCGCCCAGCCCGGGGTGGTGGACCCCGACCGCGCGCCGGGCGGGGCGCAGACGCTGTGGACCTACGCGCACGTGCCGCTCGGCTCGACGGTCGACGTGGGCGACGCCGTGCAGGCGCAGGTCGAGCGGTTCGCGCCGGGCTTCTCCGACCTGGTGCTGGCCCGGACCGTGCGCCGCGCGGTCGACCTGGCGGCGGAGAACCCGAACCAGGTCGGCGGGGACATCGCCTCGGGCGCCGTCACCCCGTGGCAGCTGCTGTTCCGGCCCGTGCCGCGCTGGGACCCCTACCGGACGCCGCTGCCCGGCGTGTACCTGTGCTCGGCGGCGACCTCGCCCGGGGCGGGCGTGCACGGGATGTCGGGCGTGCACGCGGCCCGGCGCGCGCTGCGGCACCGCTTCGGCATCCGCGTCGGCGCCGACGGGCTCACGCCAGCAGGGTCGACACCAGCAGCCCCACGATGACGGTGTTGAACACGAAGGCGACGAGCGCGTGGCCCGTGACGACGCGGCGCAGCGCGCGCGTCGTGACCGTCACGTCCGTCGTGCCGAACGTCGTGGACACCGCGGCGGAGAAGTACAGGTAGTCGCCGAAGCCCGTGGGCGGCTCACCCGGGAACTCCAGCCCCGGCGACACCGCCTGCCGGCGGGCGTAGTCGGCCGCGTAGGTCACGACCATGGTCGCCCAGGCGGCGAGCACGAGCAGCGCCGTCATCACGCCCGAGGCGGGCAGGCCGACGTCGCTGCCGCGGGACAGGGCCAGCCACACCGCGGCGGCCATGGCGATGACGGCGTAGCTGGCGGCCATGGACGCGCCGGGCTGCAGCGCCGTGCGGGAGCCGCCGGGGCGCGGGGGGTCCGCGGCGACGGCCGCGCCCAGGTCGGTGCCGAAGGCGACGAGGGTCAGCACGACGTAGGTGAGCAGGGCCAGGCCGTAGACGACGACCAGCGTCACGGCCAGCACCACGGGCAGCGACAGCTCGACCCGCAGCTGCAGGACGGCGGAGACCGCGACGGCCAGGGGGAGGGCGACGGCGAAGGCGCCGTAGTAGCGGCCGGTCTCGGTGCGCAGGACGGACCGGAGACGGCGGGGAGCGCCCGCGGAGCTGGCCACGCGGGGAGCCTAGGTGAGAGGAGGTGCCCCCGGCAGGATTCGAACCTGCGCACACGCCTCCGGAGGGCGATGCTCTATCCCCTGAGCTACGGGGGCTCGGGTGGGCCAACCGTACCAGCGCGTCCCGGTGCCTCCCGACCGCCCGGTGCCCCCCGACCGCCCGGGCCGTCCCGCCGCTGCGCGCGGGGGAGGTGGGGCGCGCGCCGGTAAGCTCGTGCCTCGTGACCCCCGCCGAGCTGTCCCGCGCCCTGACGGACGCCCTGACCGCGGCTGCCGCGGCCGGTGAGCTGACCGTCGACCCCGCCGACGTCCCGGCCGAGGTCCGCGTGGAGCGCCCGAAGAACCGCGACCACGGCGACTGGGCCACGAGCGTCGCGCTGCAGCTGGCCAAGAAGGTCGGCCGGCCCCCGCGCGAGGTCGCCGCGGTGCTCGCCGGGCGCCTCGCGCAGGTCCCCGGCATCGCCGCCGTCGACGTCGCCGGGCCGGGGTTCCTCAACGTCACGCTCGACGCCGCGGCCGCGGGCGGCCTGGCCCGCGACGTCGTCGAGGCCGGCCCCGCCTACGGGCGCGGCACGGCGATCGCGGGCGAGCGCATCGACCTCGAGTTCGTCTCCGCCAACCCCACGGGCCCCATCCACCTGGGCGGGACCCGCTGGGCCGCCGTGGGCGACTCGCTGGCCCGGGTCCTGGAGGCGGCCGGCGCCGAGGTCACCCGCGAGTACTACTTCAACGACCACGGCGCCCAGATCGACCGGTTCGCCCGGTCGCTGCTGGCCCGCGCGCACGACGAGCCGGCCCCCGAGGACGGCTACGGCGGCGACTACATCTCCGAGATCGCGGGCGCGGTGATCGCCAAGGTGCCCGGCCTGCTCGAGGAGCCCCGCGAGGTCCAGCAGGAGACGTTCCGCCGCGAGGGCGTCGAGCTGATGTTCGCCGAGATCCGCCAGAGCCTCGGCGAGTTCGGGGTCCACTTCGACGTCTACTTCCACGAGGACTCCCTGCACGCCTCCGGGGCCGTCGACCGGGCGCTCGCGCGCCTGCGCGAGCTCGGCAACGTCTACGAGGCCGACGGCGCGACCTGGCTGCGCACCAGCGCGTTCGGCGACGACAAGGACCGGGTGGTCGTCAAGAGCGACGGCAACGCGGCCTACATCTCGGGCGACCTGGCCTACTACCTGGACAAGCGCGAGCGCGGGTTCGACCGCGCCGTCATCATGCTGGGCGCCGACCACCACGGGTACGTGGCCCGGATGATGGCGATGTGCGCGGCCTTCGGCGACGTGCCGGGGAAGAACCTCGAGATCCTCATCGGGCAGATGGTGAACCTCGTCAAGGACGGCGTCCCCGTCCGGATGAGCAAGCGGGCCGGCACGGTCGTGACGATGGAGGACCTCGTCGAGCAGGTCGGCGTCGACGCGGCCCGGTACTCGCTCGTGCGCTCCTCCGTCGACACCTCCATCGACATCGACCTCGACCTGCTCGTCAAGCGCAGCAACGACAACCCCGTGTTCTACGTGCAGTACGCGCACGCCCGCACGGTCAACGTGGGCGTGAACGCGGCCGCCGCGGGCGTGCGGCGCGAGGACGCCTTCGACCCCTCCCTGCTCGTGGAGGAGACCGAGTCGCTGCTGCTCGCGGCGCTGGCGGAGTTCCCCGCCGTCGTGGCCCGCGCGGCCGAGCTGCGCGAGCCGCACCGCGTCGCGCGCTACCTCGAGGAGCTGGCGGGCAAGTACCACAAGTTCTACGACGCCTGCCGGATCTCCCCGCGCGCCGACGAGGACGTCACCGACGTGCACCGCACCCGCCTGTGGGTCAACGACGCGACCCGCCAGGTGCTCGCCAACGGCCTCCGGCTGCTCGGCGTCAGCGCCCCGGAGCGCATGTAGTGGCGCGCACCCACGAGGCCGGCTCGATGCACTCCCCGGGGGCGGGCGTCACCGCCATCGTCCCGTCGTGGCTGCAGGCGCCCGCCGACGTTAACGAGCTGCTGCCGCAGCTGTGGTCGAGGACCGTGGGCCGCGACGCCGACGGCGTCCTCACGGTCGGCGGCCTGAGCGCCGCCGAGATCGCCGCGACCCACGGCACCCCCGTGTTCGTGCTGGACGAGGAGGACTTCCGCGCCCGCGCGGTGGCCTACCGCGACGCGTTCGCGGACGCCTTCGCCGACCTGTGCGACGGCGCCGACGTCTACTACGCGGGCAAGTCGTTCCTGGCCACGGGCGTCGCCCGCTGGATCGCCGAGGACGGCCTGCACCTGGACACCTGCAGCAGCGGCGAGTTCACCCTCGGCCTGCGCGGCGGGGTCCGTCCCGACTGGATCGCCTTGCACGGCAACAACAAGAGCCGCGGCGAGATCCGCGCCGCGCTGCAGGCCGGCCTCGGCCGGATCGTCGTGGACTCCCTCGAGGAGATCGAGGTCGTCGCCTCGATCGCCCGCGAGCTGGGCGTCGTCGCGCCGGTCATGCTGCGCGTCACGGTCGGCGTCGAGGCCCACACGCACTCCTACATCGCCACGGCGCACGAGGACCAGAAGTTCGGCCTGTCGCTCGCGGGCGGCCAGGCCGAGCTCGCGGTGGCGCGGGTCGTCGGGCACCCGGAGCTCCAGCTGCGGGGGCTGCACAGCCACATCGGCTCGCAGATCTTCGACATGGGCGCCTTCGAGGTCTCCGCGCGCCGGCTGCTCGGCCTGCACCACGGCGTGCAGCGCGAGCACGGCGTCGAGCTGCCGGAGATCGACCTCGGCGGCGGCTTCGGCATGGCCTACACCTCCGAGCACCAGCCGCTGGGGCCCGCGGAGATCGCGGGCCGCCTCGCCGAGATCGTCGCGCGCGAGTGCCTCTCGCAGGGCATCGCGGTGCCCAAGGTCTCCGTCGAGCCGGGCCGCTCGATCTCCGGGCCGAGCACCTTCACGCTCTACGAGGTCGGCACCACGAAGGACGTGGCCCTCGACGGGGGTGCGCGCCGCCGCTACGTGTCGGTCGACGGCGGGATGAGCGACAACATCCGCACGGCCCTCTACGACGCGGACTACTCCGCGACGCTGGCCTCGCGGGCCTCCACCGCGCCCGGCGTCCTCAGCCGCGTCGTCGGCAAGCACTGCGAGAGCGGGGACGTCGTCGTCAAGGACGAGTTCCTGCCCGCCGACGCGGCGGCCGGGGACCTGCTGGCCGTGCCCGGCACGGGCGCCTACTGCCGCAGCATGGCGAGCAACTACAACCAGCTCCCGCGGCCCGGCGTCGTCTCGGTGCGCGACGGGGCCTCGCGCGTGCTGGTGCGCCGCGAGACGCCCGAGGACCTGCTGGCCCTCGACGCGGGGTGACGCGAACCGGTCGGAGCGGCCGGGACGCGGGTGAGAGGGTGGACGGGGTGTGCAGGTGGACGAGAGGACAGGCCAGGTGGAGCCGGTGAGGGTCGCACTGCTCGGGTGCGGGGTGGTCGGCACCGAGGTGGCCCGGCTGCTGACGAGCCAGGCCGACGAGCTGGCCGCGCGCGTGGGCGCGCCGCTGGAGCTCGTCGGCATCGCCGTGCGCCGGCTCGGCCGCGACCGCGGGCTGGGTCTGGACCCGTCGCTGTTCACGACCGACGCCGAGGAGCTCGTCACGCGGGCCGACGTCGTCATCGAGGTCATCGGCGGCATCGAGCCCGCCCGCGGGCTGATCCTGCGCGCCATGGCGCACGGTGCGGGCGTCGTGACGGCCAACAAGGCGCTGCTGGCCGCCGACGGCCCGACGCTGTACGAGGCCGCCGCCAAGAACAGCGTCGACCTGTACTACGAGGCCTCCGTCGCGGGCGCGATCCCGCTGCTGCGCCCGCTGCGGGAGTCGCTGGCGGGCGACCGGGTCACGCGCGTGCTGGGCATCGTCAACGGCACCACGAACTACGTGCTCGACAAGATGGACTCGACGGGCATGGGCTTCGCCGAGGCCGTCGAGCAGGCGCAGTCGCTGGGCTACGCCGAGGCGGACCCGACGGCCGACGTCGAGGGCTTCGACGCCGCGGCCAAGGCCGCGATCCTCGCCTCGCTGGCCTTCCACACCCGCGTGAGCCTCGACGACGTGCACCGCGAGGGGATCACCGAGGTCAGCGCGGCCGACGTGCGCGCCGCGCAGCTGCAGGGCTGCGTCGTGAAGCTGCTCGCGATCTGCGAGCGCGTCGCCGGCACCGACGCCGAGGGCCGGCCCACCGAGGCCGTGTCCGTGCGCGTGCACCCGGCGATGCTGCCGCTGGGCCACCAGCTCGCGGGCGTGCGCGGCGCCTACAACGCCGTCTACGTCGAGGCCGAGGCCGCGGGCCAGCTGATGTTCTACGGCCCCGGCGCCGGTGGGCTGCCCACGGCGAGCGCCGTGCTGGGCGACGCCGTCGCCGTGGCCCGCCACCGCCTGCTGGGCGGGCGCGGGCCGGGGGAGTCGGCCTACGCCGAGCTCCCCGTCCTGCCCATGGACGACACCATCACGCGCTACCACGTGCGCCTCGACGTGGCCGACAAGCCGGGGGTGCTCGCGCAGGTCGCGGGCGTCTTCGCGGGTCACGGCGTCTCGATCGAGGCGGTGCAGCAGCGCCAGGACGACGCGGGCCGCGCCGTGCTGGTCGTCGTGACGCACACCGCGACGGACGCGGCGCTGTCGGCCACGGTCGACGAGCTCGAGGGCCTCGACATCGTGGACTCGGTGGCGGGCGTGCTGCGCGTGGAGGGCAACAACGACACCGACGGGGGAGCGGACGCCTGATGGCGCACGTGTGGCGAGGACTGATCGAGGAGTACCGCGACCGGCTGCCGGTGACGGCGGCCACCCCGGTGGTGACGCTGGGGGAGGGCGGCACGCCGCTCGTGCGGGCGCCGCACCTGTCGGAGCTGACGGGCTGCGAGGTCTGGCTCAAGGTGGACGGCTGCAACCCGACCGCGTCCTTCAAGGACCGGGGCATGACGATGGCGATGTCGAAGGCCAAGGAGGCCGGGGCCGAGGTCGTCATCTGCGCCTCCACCGGCAACACCTCCGCCTCGGCCGCGGCGTACGCGACGGCGGCGGGCATCCGCTGCGCCGTCCTCGTGCCCGACGGCAAGATCGCCATGGGCAAGCTCAGCCAGGCCGTCGCGCACGGCGCGACGCTGCTGCAGGTCGACGGCAACTTCGACGACTGCCTCACCCAGGCGCGCAAGCTCGCCGAGGCCTACCCCGTCGAGCTCGTGAACTCCGTCAACCCCTTCCGCATCGAGGGCCAGAAGACCGGCGCCTTCGAGGTCGTCGACGTCCTGGGCGACGCCCCGGACATCCACTGCCTGCCCGTCGGCAACGCGGGCAACATCACGGCCTACTGGAAGGGCTACAGCGAGTACGCGGCCGACGGCACCGCCGCGCACCGCCCCCGCATGTGGGGCTTCCAGGCCGAGGGCGCCTCGCCGCTGGTCAAGGGCCACCCCGTCGACGAGCCCGAGACGATCGCCACGGCCATCCGCATCGGCCGGCCCGCCTCGTGGACGGGCGCGACGACCGCGCGCGACGAGTCCGGCGGGCGCATCGACGCGGTCACCGACGAGCAGATCCTCGCGGCGCACCGCTGGCTCTCCGCCAAGGAGGGCGTCTTCGTCGAGCCGGCCAGCGCCGCCGGGGCGGCCGGGCTCATCGCCGCGGCCGAGGCCGGCGAGGTCGACCGGGGCCAGCGCATCGTCATCACGGTGACGGGCCACGGCCTGAAGGACCCGCAGTGGGCCCTCGAGCTGGGCGGGGAGGGCGCCGACGGCGTCCGCCGCGCCGTGCAGCCCGTGCGCGTGCAGCCCGACGCCGTGACCATCGCCCGCGCCCTGCAGCTGGAGGTCTGAGGCCGGGTGACGCTGACGCAGCTGCCCCCCGGCACGTCCGTCGCGGTGCGCGTCCCGGCGACCAGCGCGAACCTCGGGCCCGGCTTCGACGCCTTCGGCCTCGCGCTCGAGCTGCGCGACGAGGTCCGCGCCGAGGTCGTCGCCGCCGGCCTCGAGGTGGAGGTCGAGGGCGAGGGGGCCGGGCGGGTCCCGCTGGACGAGCGGCACCTCGTCGTGCGCGTCCTGCGCGAGGAGCTGACGGCGGCGGGCTTCGCCGCGCCGGGTCTGCACCTGCTGTGCCGCAACGTGATCCCGCACGGACGCGGGCTCGGGTCCTCGGCGTCGGCGATCGTCGCGGGGCTCGCGGCGGCGCGCGGGCTGCTCGCCGCGGCGGGCGTGGTCGATGAGTCCGACGAGGCCCTGCGCCAGCGGGTGCTCGTCGAGGCGACGCGCCACGAGGGTCACCCCGACAACGCCGCACCGGCCGTCGTCGGCGGGTTCACGATCGCGTGGACGCGCGGCGACGATCCGGCCCACCCGGCCGGGGTGCGGACCGTGCGGCTGGAGGTGCACCCGCGGGTGCGCGCGGTCGTGTGCCTGCCGCAGGAGGAGCTCGCGACGTCGCGGGCCCGGGCGCTGCTGCCCGCGACCGTGCCGCACGCCGACGCCGCCCTCACGGCCGGGCGCGCGGGGCTGCTCGTGCACGCCCTGACGAGCGACCCGGACCTGCTGCTGGACGCGACCGTCGACAAGCTGCACCAGGCGCAGCGCGCCCCCGCGATGCCGCGCACCGCCCGGCTGCTGGCCGGGCTGCGCGCCGAGGGGCTCGCCGCCGTGGTCTCGGGCGCCGGGCCGAGCGCCCTGGTGCTCACCACCCCGGAGCGCGTGGCCGACGTCGAGGCGCTCGCGGCCGCGGACGGGGGGTGGCGCGTGCTCGCGTGCCCCGTCGCCGACACGGGCGTGAGCTGGAGTCCCGCAGCGCCTTGAGCGCCGGCGACGCGCCGCGGTGCGCCGAACGGGCGTCCCGGACTGCACCACCGCCCGCGGGTGTTAGCATCGTCAGCAGCACCTCACCGACGGGACCGCGGTCGAGGACCACGGAGTACCGACACCGTCCCGTCACCAGGCGCCTCCCACGACAATCTTGCGCTCCTCCGCGCGCTTCGTGGATCCAGTTCACCTGCCCTCGCTGGGTAGACATCGCGACCGTGCCGCCATCTGCCGGCCGTCGCTGACGAGGGGGAAGGACCTTCGTGACCAACACCACCGAACTCGCTGCCACCGACAGCCCGACCGCCGCTGCGACGGCGGCGCGCGCCGCCGGCAGCCTCTCCGCGCTACGCCTGCCTCAGCTGCAGTCGCTCGCCGCGGAGCTCGGCATCCCGGGCACCGGGCGCATGCGCAAGGTGGACCTGCTCGCGGCCATCCGCGACCACCAGTCCGGCCTGCCCCAGCGGGGCGGGGCGGCCGCGGCACCGGCGCCGCAGTCCGAGACCGTGCAGGACGGCGCCGCCCAGAACGGTGCGGCCCAGAACGGCAGCGCCCAGAACGGTGCGGCCCAGAACGGCAGCGCCCCGAACGGCGCCGCTCAGAACGGTGCGGCCCAGAACGGCACGTCCCACGACGCCCCGGCGCAGGACGCGTCCGCGAGTGTGCAGCCGGAGACCGCGTCGTCCCCGGCCGCCGAGCCCGTCGCCGCGCCGGTCGAGGGGCGCGCGCCCCGCTCGCGCTCCCGCCGCGCCGGTGCTCCCGCGGGGGCCCCGGCCACCTCGGCCCCCGCCGCCGAGTCGGCTCGCGCCGAGTCCTCGCCCACGGAGTCTGCGCCCACCGAGTCCTCGCCCGCCGAGTCCGCCTCCGACGTGCTGGACGGCCTCGCCGCCCCGGCGTCGCCCGCGGCCGAGCCGGTCCGCGAGGACGGCGCGTCGCTCGTGCCGACGCTCGAGGAGTTCACGGGCGGGCGGCCGCCGCGCACCGACCGCTCCGAGCCGCGCACCGACGGCCGGCCCGAGGGCCGCGCCGACGGTGAGCGCCCCTCGCGCCGCGAGCGGGCCCGCCGCGAGCGCGTGCGCGAGCCCGACCAGCAGGTCGAGCTCCCCGTGATGCCCGTCCGCGAGGACGCGGCCGAGCGGACCGAGGCGCGCGGCGACGCGCGTCCCGACCGCCAGCCCGAGGCCCGCGACGACCGCGGCCGCACCGAGCGTCCCGACCGGGGCGAGCGCGGCGACCGGACCGAGCGCGCCGACCGCGGGGACCGCACCGAGCGGGCCGACCGCGGTGACCGGGCCGAGCGCCCGGCCGCCGCGGCCCCGAGCGCCGGCCCCGACGACTTCGACGGCGACGGCAGCCGTCGCGGCCGCCGCAACCGCTACCGCGACCGCAAGGGCCGCCGCGGGACCCGTCCCGACGGTGCCCCCGAGGTCGACGTCGAGGTCAGCGAGGACGACGTCCTGTCGCCCGTCGCGGGCATCCTCGACGTGCTCGACAACTACGCGTTCATCCGCACGTCGGGCTACCTCGCCGGTGCCGGGGACGTCTACGTGTCGCTGGGCCAGGTGAAGAAGAACAACCTGCGCCCCGGTGACGCCGTGACCGGTGCCGTCCGCCAGCCCCGCGAGGGCGAGCAGACGGGGCAGCGCTCGAAGTTCAACGCGCTGGTCCGCGTCGACACCATCAACGGCGCACCGCCGGAGCAGGCCAGGAACCGGCCCGACTTCACCAAGCTGACGCCGCTGTACCCGCAGGACCGCCTGCGGCTCGAGACCGAGCCGAACATCATGACGACGCGGATCATCGACCTGATGTCCCCGCTCGGCAAGGGTCAGCGCGGGCTCATCGTGGCGCCGCCGAAGGCCGGCAAGACGATGGTCATGCAGGCCATCGCCAACGCGATCTCGACGAACAACCCCGAGTGCCACCTCATGGTCGTGCTCGTGGACGAGCGTCCCGAAGAGGTCACGGACATGCAGCGCACGGTGAAGGGCGAGGTCATCGCCTCGACCTTCGACCGGCCGGCGTCGGACCACACGGCGGTCGCCGAGCTCGCCATCGAGCGGGCCAAGCGCCTCGTGGAGCTCGGCAACGACGTCGTCGTGCTGCTGGACTCCCTGACCCGCCTGTCGCGGGCCTACAACATCTCCGCCCCCGCCAGCGGCCGGATCCTCTCCGGTGGTGTCGACGCCTCGGCGCTGTACCCGCCGAAGCGCTTCTTCGGCGCCGCCCGCAACATCGAGAACGGCGGCTCGCTGACGATCCTGGCCTCCGCCCTGGTGGAGACGGGCTCGAAGGCCGACGAGGTCATCTTCGAGGAGTTCAAGGGCACCGGGAACATGGAGGTGCGGCTGTCGCGCCAGCTGGCCGACAAGCGCATCTTCCCGGCCGTCGACGTCCCGGCCTCGGGCACGCGGCGCGAGGAGATCCTCATGTCCCGCGAGGAGCTCGCGACGGTGTGGAAGCTCCGCCGCGTCGTCACCGCGCTCGACGCCCAGGCGTCCATCGAGCTGCTGCTCGACCGCCTGAAGAAGACCCGCAACAACCTGGAGTTCCTGCACCAGGTGCAGTCGTCCACCCCGCTCGTCGAGCGGGACTGACGACCTCGACCCGAGCGACGGACGCCCACGCCCCTGCGGCGTGGGCGTCCGTCGTCCCGCCCCCGGGCGGGGAACACCCGGCCCCGGCGCCGGGTTGAGACCGACGAGCAGCTCCTGTGGGAGACTGCCCCGACCGCAGGTCCCGGCTCACGTCCCGTCAGGGACGACCCGGGGCCGACGACGCGACGAGGAGATCACCATGAAGGCCGGAATCCACCCGGAGTACGTCGAGACCCAGGTCACCTGCACCTGCGGCTCCACGTTCACGACGCGCAGCACCTCGACGACCGGCGAGCTCAAGGCCGACGTCTGCAGCGCCTGCCACCCGTTCTACACGGGCAAGCAGAAGATCCTGGACACGGGCGGCCGCGTCGCCCGCTTCCAGGCGCGCTACGGCAAGAAGACCGCCGACAAGTAGCTCGTCCCAGGCGCCGGTCCTGCTGCCCCTCGAGGGTGGCGGGGCCGGCGTTCTGCTTTCCCCCACCCTTCCCGCGGTGGTCGCGCAGCCCGCCTGCGCGAGCGCCGGCGCCGTCGAGGAGCCCCCGAGTGTTCGAGTCCGTCCTGCCGCTGCTCGCCGAGCACGCCGAGCTGGAGCGCCGCCTGGCCGACCCGTCGGTGCACGCCGACGCGGGGCTGGCGCGCTCGCTGGGCCGGCGCTACGCCGAGCTGGGCCGGGTCGTCGACGCGCACGCGACCTGGACCGCGGCCGTGGACGACGCGGCCGCCGCGGCGGAGCTCGCCGCGGAGGACGAGGGGTTCGCGGCCGAGCTGCCCGGTCTGCGGGCCGCCGCCGACGAGGCCGGCGAGCGCCTGCGCCGCCTGCTCCTGCCGAAGGACCCGGACGACGCCCGCGACGTGATCCTCGAGATCAAGGCGGGGGAGGGGGGCGAGGAGTCGGCCCTCTTCGCCGGCGACCTGCTGCGCATGTACCTGCGCTACGCGGAGCGCCACGGCTGGGGCACGGAGGTCCTGGAGAGCACCGACAGCGACCTCGGCGGGTTCAAGGACGTGTCCGTCGCCGTGAAGACGCGCGGGGCGGCGGCCGAGGGCGTCTGGCACCGGCTGAAGTACGAGGCCGGGGTGCACCGCGTGCAGCGCGTGCCCGTCACCGAGTCCCAGGGCCGGGTGCACACCTCCGCGGTCGGGGTCCTCGTGCTGCCCGAGGTCGAGGAGGTCGAGGTGGCGGTCGACGCGAACGACCTGCGCATCGACGTCTTCCGCTCCTCCGGTCCCGGCGGGCAGAGCGTCAACACGACCGACTCGGCCGTGCGCATCACGCACCTGCCCACGGGCATCGTCGTGTCCTGCCAGAACGAGAAGTCGCAGCTGCAGAACAAGGAGCAGGCCCTGCGGATCCTGCGGGCCCGGCTGCACGCCGCCGCCCAGGAGGCCGCGGACGCGCAGGCCTCGGCGGCCCGCCGCTCGCAGGTCCGCACGGTCGACCGCTCCGAGCGGATCCGCACCTACAACTACGGCGAGAACCGCATCGCCGACCACCGCACGGGCTTCAAGGCGTACAACCTCGACGCCGTCCTGGACGGCGACCTCGACCCGGTCGTGCAGTCGTGCATCGACGCCGACGAGGCCGCCCTGCTCGCGGCGGTCGGCGCCCCCGCCTGACGGAGGCACTACGTCGACCTTACACGAACTACGGATCTGCGTAGTCTCTACGCATGGACGACGAACGCTGGCGACTGTTGGAGAAGCGGCTCGACGCCCTCGAGGCGCGCGTCGCCGACGGTGAGGACCCCCGGCTGCGCGACGACTTCTGGGCGCTGACGGAGCTGCGGCGCCGCGCGGAGGACCGCTCCGCCGTGCTCTTCACGGGGTCCGTGACGCTGCCGGCCGGGGGGCACTACGAGTGGCAGGAGACCGTCCCGACGGCCCCGATGCTGGACGCCGACCTCACCGACGTCGTCGGCGCGCTGTCCGCGCTCGCCCACCCCGTGCGCCTGCAGCTGCTGCGCGGCGTCCTCGCCGGCCGGCACACCGTCGCGGAGCTCTCCGAGGGCCTCGGCACGTCGGGGCAGCTCTACCACCACCTGCGCCAGCTGGTCGCCGAGGGCTGGCTCACGGCGTCCGGGCGCGGCCTCTACGCCGTCCCGCCGGAGCGCGTCGTCCCGCTCCTGACCCTGCTCGCCGCCGCCGGACTGAGGTGACCCGTGACCCTGCCTGAGACGTCCTCCGGCACCCGCACGACGCCGCCCCCCGGCCGACCGCCGCGGCTCCGGCTGCCCCGGCCGACGCGGCGCGCCTGGGTGGTGTCCGCGCTGGTGGCGCTGCTCGCCGCCGCCCTCGCCGTCCCCGCGCTCCCACACGCACCGGCCCTCAGCGCCGACAGCACCGGGGACCCGGCCCTGGTCCAGCGGCTG
Organism: Kineococcus rubinsiae; assembly: GCF_011839805.1. Classification (GTDB taxonomy): domain Bacteria; phylum Actinomycetota; class Actinomycetes; order Actinomycetales; family Kineococcaceae; genus Kineococcus; species Kineococcus rubinsiae. The sequence goes on from NZ_VWPY01000036.1 coordinate 18,728, forward strand.
CGGGCCGCGGCGGGCGACGGCCCCGTGCAGGGCCTCGCGGCGGTGACGGGCCGCGGGGGCGAGACGACCGCGGCCGCCGCGGTCGGTCGCGCCGACGCCCGCCCGGGCCGCGAGCGGCCCCTGACGACCGCCACGCCGCAGGAGATCGGCTCGGTCACCAAGTCCCTCACCGGCCTCCTCCTCGCCGACGCCGTCGAGCGCGGCGAGGTGCAGCCCTCCACCACGCTGGGCGAGGTCCACCCGGACGCGGGCCTGCCCCCCGAGGTCGCGGCCCTCACCCTGGACCAGCTCGCCACCCACACCTCGGGGCTGCCGTCGCTCACCGGCGGTCGCCTCGTGCGGGGCCTGCTGGCCAACGTGACCCACGGCAACCCCTACGCGGGCCAGACGCCGGACGGCGTCCTCGACGAGGCCGCCTCCACGCGGCTCCGGAAGGACCCGGGGGAGTACCGCTACTCCAACCTCGGCGCCTCCGTCCTGGGCCACGCCCTCGCGACGCGCGTCGGGGTGCCCTACCCCGAGCTGCTGCGCTCGCGCGTCCTCGAACCCCTGGGGATGGCGGACACCGCGGCCGCCCCGTCCCGGCCGCCCGCGGGCGCGGCCCACGAGGTCGCCGCCAACGGCGCCGCCGCGACGCCCTGGCTCTCCGCGGGCGGCGCACCCGCGGGGACGGGCGTCTGGTCCACGGCCGACGACCTCGGCCGCCTGCTCGCCGCCGTCGCGGACGGCACCGCGCCCGGTCTCGCGGCCACCGGCCCCCGCACGGGCGCGGGCCAGGAGGACCTGCGCACGGGCTGGGGCTGGCTGACCTACGAGCGCGACGGCCGGACGCTGCTGCTGTTCAACGGCCGCACCGGCGGCGGGGTCTCCTCGATCGCCCTCGACACGGGTTCGCGCGAGTGGGCCGCGGTCACGGCCCCCTCCACCGCCGAGACCCAGACCGTCGCGCTGGGCCTGCTCGGGGTGCGGATGAGCCAGCCGGTCGCGGACCGCTCGTGGCGGAGCCTGCCGGTGCTCGTGACCGTGCTCCTCCTCCTGCTGCCCCTGTCGAGCCTGGCGACCGCGCTGCGCCGCAGCGTGTCCCGGTCCGGGAAGCTCCCCGACCGGCTCGGGGTGCCCACCGAGGCGCTGTCGCTCGCGGCCGTGCTGGTGCTGGCGCGCGCCCTCGGCGCCTGGCAGGTCGTGCCCGCGTCGACGTGGCTGCTCGCGGTGGCCGTCGCGGCGCTGGCGCTCGCCCTGGCGGCGGCGCGCTGGCGCTCGCTGGCGTGGCCCGGCGAGCACGCCGCCCGCCGCTGGCTGGGGGCCGGGGCGGGGGCGGCCGTGAGCGTCGCCGTCGTGGCCGCGGTGCTCACGGGGGCGTCCTGAGTCGGCTCCCCGCCGGCCTGCCGTCCGGCCCCGCCGTGGGAGGGTCGGGACCGTGGACGGGACGGGCACCGCGGTGCGCACGCTGCTGGGCACCGCGACCGACCGGCTCGCCGCGGCGGGCGTGCCCAGCCCGCACGCCGACGCGGAGGTCCTCCTCGCCCACGCGCTCGGGGTCGAGCGGTCCCGGCTGGGCGTGCTCGCGGCCCTCGGGCGCGACGTCGAGCCGGCCGTCGCCGCCCGGTTCGCGGCCCTGCTCGAGGAGCGCGCCGACCGCGTCCCCCTGCAGCACCTGACCGGGCGCGCGGGCTTCCGCGAGCTCGACCTCGCGGTCGGGCCGGGCGTGTTCGTGCCGCGGCCGGAGACCGAGGGCGTCGCCCAGCTCGCCGTCGACGAGGCCCGGCGCCTCGCCGCGCAGGGCGGGCGGCCCGTGGTCGTCGACCTCTGCACGGGCTCCGGCGCGATCGCGCTGGCCGTGGCCGCCGAGGTGCCGGGCGCCCGGGTGCACGCCGTCGAGCTGGACCCGCTGGCGCACGCGTGGGCGCAGCGCAACGCCGAGGAGACCGCCGCCCGCCTCGGCGCGCAGGTCGACCTGCGCCTGGGGGACGCCGCCACGGCGTTCGGCGACCTCGACGGCGGGGTCGACGTCGTCGTCAGCAACCCGCCCTACGTCCCGCCGGGTGCGGTGCCGCAGGAGCGCGAGGTCGCGGAGCACGACCCCGAGGTCGCGCTGTACGGCGGCGGGGACGACGGCCTTGAGGTGCCGCGCCGCGTCGTGGCCGCCGCGGCCCGCCTGCTGCGGGCGGGCGGGCTCGTCGTCGTGGAGCACGCCGAGGTCCAGGAGGCCGGTGCCCGGCGGATGTTCGACGCCGCGTCCTGGGCAGACGTGGAGAGCCACCGGGACCTGACGGGGCGTCCGCGCTCGACCACCGCCCGTCGCCGCTGAGCCGGCCCGCCCCCTCCCGGACCCGCCGGGAGCACCGGGTGCGGGTCCGACTCCGCCCGGCGGTGGGACACTGCCTCGTGTGAGACCCCCCTTCCCGTGCGCCGACCCGAAGCAGCGCGAGCGCGGCCTGGCCGCCGCGCACAGCGCCGTCCAGCGCGGTGAGGTCGTCGTGCTGCCGACCGACACCGTCTACGGCCTGGGCGCCGACGCCTTCTCGCCCGCCGCGGTGCGCCGGCTGCTCGAGGCCAAGGGCCGCGGGCGCGACATGCCCCCGCCCGTGCTGGTGCCCGACGTGCGCACCATCGACGGCCTCGCCTCGGCGATCCCCTTCGCGGTGCGCGAGCTGGTCGACGCCTTCTGGCCCGGCCCGCTGACGATCGTGTGCCGCGCGCAGGCCTCGCTGAACTGGGACCTGGGCGACACCCACGGCACGGTCGCGCTGCGCATGCCGCTGCACCCGGTCGCCCTGGAGCTGCTGACCCGCACCGGCCCGATGGCCGTCTCCAGCGCCAACCTGACCGGCCGCCCGGCCGCGACGACCGTCGAGGAGGCCGTCGAGCAGCTCGGGGAGTCGGTCAAGGTGTTCCTCGACGGCGGCCCGAGCCCGCGCGGGCTGCCCTCGACCATCGTCGACGCCTCCGACGGCGGGCTGCGCGTCCTGCGCGTCGGCGCCCTCAGCGAGGACGAGCTCCGCCTCGCCGTCCCCAAGGGCTGGCGCGAGGAGCCCGAGCCCGCTGCGGAGCCGGTGGGGGAGGCCGTCCCGCAGGAGGAGCAGGAGCCGCCCGCGCACGAGGCCGGCGAGCGCGCGGACTCCGGGGCCGCGGGCGGATGAGGGCCTACCTGCTCGTCATCGTCGTCGCCGCCGCGGTGACGTACCTGACGACCCCCCTGGTCCGGCGGCTCGCGCAGCGGGTCGGTGCGATGACGCCGCTGCGCGACCGGGACGTGCACTCCGTCCCGGTGCCGCGGATGGGGGGCGTGGCGATGCTGCTCGGCGTGGGCGCCGCGCTGCTGGTCGCGAGCAGGACCCCGTTCCTCTCCCGCGTCTTCGAGACCCGCCCGGGGCCCCTGTGGGTGCTCGTCGGGGCCGTCATCGTCTGCGCGGTCGGCGTCGCGGACGACATCGTCCAGCTCGACGCCGTGACCAAGCTCGCGGGGCAGGTGCTCGCGGCCGGGATCATGGGCTGGCAGGGGGTGAGCCTGCTGCAGCTGCCCGTCGCCGGGGTCACGCTGCTGAGCCCGCAGATGATGATGCTCATCACGGTCCTGGTCGTCCTCGTCGCGGTCAACGCCGTCAACTTCATCGACGGCCTCGACGGGCTCGCGGCCGGCATCGTCGGCATCGGCGCCATCGCGTTCTTCCTCTACTCCTACGCGCTGCAGCGCGGCGCGGCCCCCGACGACTACTCCTCGCTGGCGACGCTGATCGCGGCGGTGACGGTGGGCTGCTGCGTCGGGTTCCTGCCCCACAACGCCCACCCCGCCCGCATCTTCATGGGCGACTCGGGGTCGATGCTGCTGGGCCTGCTGCTGGCCTCGGCGACCATCGCGGCCACGAGCACGGTGGACCCCGAGGTCGTGGCCGCGGAGAAGATCGTCCCGGCCTTCTTCCCGCTGCTGCTGCCGGTGGCGGTGCTGCTGATCCCGCTGGGGGACATGCTGCTCGCCGTCGTGCGCCGCACCCGGGCCGGCACCGCGTTCTGGCACCCCGACAAGAAGCACCTGCACCACCGGCTCATGCGGATGGGGCACTCGCACGGGGTCGCCGTGCTGGTCATGTACTCCTGGGCCGCCTTCCTCAGCTTCGGCGCCGCGGCCTCGGCGTTCCTGCCGCTGCCGCAGGCGCTCGGCGTCGCCGTGGCGGCCGGCTGCGTCGTCCTCGCCTTCACGTTCGGGCCGCTGTACTGGCGCCGCTCGCACCGCACCGCGGCCCCCGCACCGGGGCCCGTCGCGGGGGCCCGTCCCGGCGCGCCGACCGCGGTCGGGGAGGGTCCGGCGACCTCGCCGGAACCCTCCTCGGAGGCCTCGCGCACCTGAGCCGGGGCGAGTCCGACGGAGCGTAGGACTTCCCGTTCGTGATAGCTTTCACGAAGTCTCCCCGACCCCCTCGCGTGTGGTCGGGTGGCCGCCGACGAGCCGACATCCCCTCGGACGACCCGCCGACGACAGAGAGCAGTTCCCGTGAGCGACAGCGATGCCGGTACCCAGGTGGAGACCGCCTACCGGTCCCTCCTGCGCCGTGCCCTGCTGGCCGGCGGAGCGGCGGCCGTGGTGTGCGCGGTGGTCTTCGCCCTGACGGGCGGCGGCTCGGGCCTCGTCTCCTCCCTGCTCGGGTCGGTCATCGTCCTGCTGTTCTTCGGCCTGCGGCTGCTCGTGATGCGCCGCACCGCGCGCTCCAACCCGCAGCTCGTCCTGGCGGTCGCGCTGGGCGTCTACACCGGCAAGATCGCGGTGCTGGGCGTCGCGATGATCCTGCTGACGCGCATCTCCTGGGTGGACGGCCCGGCCCTCGGCCTGTCGGTCATCATCACGGCCGTCGTGTGGCTGGCCGCGGAGATGCACGCCTTCGTCAAGCTCCGCATCCCGGTGTTCGCCGCGGCCGCGTCCGAGCGCACGCCCCCCGCCGGCGGGGGGGAGTCGTGAGTCGTTCCACTGCTAGCGTTCAGCTCGCCATGACCGCCGACCCCACTCCCGACCCGACGCCGGACGCCGAGGACCGCGGGCGCCTGGAGGAGTCGCGGGCGTGGAACATCCCGTCCTACCTGCTGGCGGGCGTGCTCGGCTTCGGTGGCCTCGGCTGGCTCCTCGACCACCTGCTCGGCACCGACTTCATCGTCGGGATCGGCATCGTGGGCGGGATGGCGCTGGCCGTCTACTACGTGTGGTTCCGGTACGGTACGCCGTGACGGCCGCAGAGATCACCCTCGAGGTCGTCTGTTCGAGCGCTCTCGCGTCGACGACCCGTTCCCACGATGACGTTCGCACGGAGGAGTACACGTGAGCCTCGGACTGCTGGCCGCTGCAGGCGGTGAGGAAGGCTTCACCGCCCCCGGTTCGCCCGACTTCTGGCAGCCCCTCTTCGGCACCAGCGGGGCCCTCGCGGTGACCCGGCCGGCCATCGTCCTGGTGATCTCCGCGGTCATCATCATGGTCGTGCTGTCGGTCGCGACGCGGCGGCTGAGCATCGTCCCCGGCAAGGGGCAGATGCTCACGGAGGCCACCTACGGGCTGGTCCGCAACTCGATCGCCCGGGACATCATCGGGTCGAAGGACTTCCTCCGGTTCGTGCCGCTGCTGTTCAGCTGCTTCACGCTGATCCTGCTGAACAACCTCTTCGGCATCATCCCGTTCTTCCAGTACCCGACGATGGCGCGCATCGCGTTCCCGCTGGTGCTGGCCCTGGTGATCTTCGTGGTCTACCACTACCTCGGCATCAAGCGCCGCGGTCTCGGTGGCTACCTCGGCAGCCTGCTGCCGCCGGGCCTGCCGGGCTGGATCAAGCCGCTCGTCTTCGTGCTCGAGCTGATCACGTACTTCATCACCCGCCCCGTCACGCTGGCGCTGCGTCTGTTCGGCAACATGTTCGCCGGGCACCTGCTGCTGCTGCTGTTCATCACGGGCGGCGAGTACATGCTCCTGCACTCCGGGAGCCTCGGGCTGCAGATCTTCTCCATCCCCACCTTCGGCATGGGCGTCGTGATGACGGTCTTCGAACTCCTCGTCGAGTTCCTGCAGGCCTACATCTTCACGCTCCTCGCCGCCCTGTACATCGCCGGCTCCCTCGCCGACGAGCACTGACCCAACCCTCAAGCCAGGACCGTCACCGGTCCTGAAACGAAAGGAATGAGAGAGGATCATGGAAGGTAACATCGCGATCCTGGGCTACGGCCTGTCGGCCATCGGCCCCGGCATCGGCGTCGGTCTGATCTTCGCCGCCTACATCAACGGGGTGGCTCGCCAGCCCGAGGCCCGCGGCATGCTGCAGACCATCGCCTTCCTGGGCTTCGCCCTCACCGAGGCGCTGGCCATCTTCGGTCTCGCCCTCGCGTTCGTCTTCCGCTGAGCCGACGACCCCCACTCAGCGAGACAACGCCCCTGTGAGCTCTGAGGAGGAGCCGTGCAGCTAGCAGCGCCGGTGTTCGCCGCCGCCGCCGAGGAGACGACGCCCGGCGACCCGATGTACCCGATCCTCCCCCACCTCGGGGAGCTGATCTTCGGCATCGTCGTCTTCGCGGCGCTCTACCTCTTCGTCGCGAAGAGGATCGTCCCTCGCCTCGAGGCCATGTACGCCGAGCGGCGTGCGGCCATCGAGGGCAACGTCGAGAAGGCGGAGCGCGCCCAGGCCGAGGCCGCGGCCGCGCTCGACGAGTACAAGGCCCAGCTGGCGGAGGCCCGCACCGAGGCCAACCGCATCCGCGAGGAGGCCCGCCAGCAGGGCGCGGCGATCGTCGTGGAGCTGCGCGAGCAGGCCCAGGCCGAGTCGGACCGCATCACTACCGCGGCCCGGCAGCAGATCGAGGCCGAGCGCACCCAGGCCACGGCGCAGCTGCGCCAGGAGGTCGGGCGCCTCGCGACCGACCTCGCGTCGCGCATCGTCGGCGAGTCCCTCCAGGACTCCGCCCGCCAGAGCGGCGTCGTGGACCGGTTCCTCGCCGACCTCGAGCGCGACGAGGCCCAGGGGGTCTCGACCCGATGAGCCACCACCTCGACTCCCTCGCGGCGCGGACCAGCGTGGCCCGCGCCCAGGAGGTGCTCGAGCGGCAGCTCGCCGGGGAGGGTTCCGACGCCGGTCGCACGGGGGAGGACCTCTTCGCGGTCACCACGCTGCTCGACGAGTCCATCGGGCTCCGCCGGGCGCTGACGGACCCGTCGCGCTCCGGTGAGAGCAAGGCGGACTTCGTCCGCCGCGCCCTCGCCGGGCGCATCTCGCCGGCCGCGCTGGAGGTCGTCGCCGCCCTGGCGTCGGGGACCTGGAGCGCCGGGCGCGAGATCGCCGACGCGGCCGAGCACCTCGCGGTGCTGGCCGTCGTCGAGCAGGCGGACCGCACCGGACGGCTGGAGGCGCTGGAGGACGAGCTCTTCCGGTTCTCCCGGACCATCGCGGGCAACGCCGGTCTGCGCGACGCGCTGGCCGACCGCACCTACCCGGCGGAGAACCGGGCCACGCTCGTGGCCCAGCTCCTCGTCGGCAAGGCGTCCCCGGAGACCGTCCAGCTCGTGCGCCGGGTGGCCATGTCGCCGCGCGGTGTGCGCGCCGAGCGGGTGCTGGAGGAGTACGTCGAGATCGCGGCGGCCCGCCGCCAGCAGCTGCTGGCCCACGTCGTCGTGGCCCAGGTCCTGTCGGAGCAGCAGCAGGAGCGCCTGGCCGCCGGGCTGGCCCGCCAGTACGGCCGCCCCGTGCGCCTGAACATCGACGTGGACCCCGGTCTTGTCGGCGGCCTGCGGGTGAGCGTCGGCGACGACGTCATCGACGGCTCCCTCTCGACCCGCCTCGCCGAGGCGCGGCGCCGGCTCGCGGGCTGAGGCCCGTCCCTCCCGCGCACGCTGTGCGCGAACCGCCCGCGCTCCGGTCGACCGCCCTCCCGAGGGCGGGGGATGATGGGGTGCAGGCACGCGAACGACACCGCCGCTCGGCGGTCCGGACCCCGGTCCGGGACCGAGCACCCGAACGAGACGGCAGTACCCGAGAAGGAGAGCAGGGCATCCCATGGCCGAGCTGACCATCCGCCCGGAGGAGATCCGGGACGCGCTCGACGCCTTCGTGGCGTCGTACGACCCGGGCGCAGCCGCGCGCGAAGAGGTCGGTGTCGTGTCCGACGCCGGTGACGGCATCGCCCACGTCGAGGGCCTGCCCTCCGTCATGGCCAACGAGCTCCTGCGCTTCGCCGACGGCACGCTCGGCCTGGCCCTGAGCCTGGACGTGCGCGACATCGGCGTCGTCGTCCTCGGCGACTTCTCCGGCATCGAGGAAGGCCAGGAGGTCCACCGCACGGGTGAGGTCCTCTCGGTCCCCGTCGGTGACGGCTACCTCGGCCGCGTCGTCGACCCGCTCGGTGACCCGATCGACGGCCTCGGCCCGGTCGCCACCGACGCCCGCCGCGCGCTGGAGCTCCAGGCCGCCTCCGTCATGGAGCGCCAGGAGGTCCGCGAGCCGATGCAGACCGGCATCAAGGCGATCGACGCGATGATCCCGATCGGCCGTGGCCAGCGTCAGCTGATCATCGGTGACCGCCAGACCGGCAAGTCGGCGATCGCGATCGACACGATCATCAACCAGAAGGACAACTGGGAGTCGGGCGACCCGAAGAAGCAGGTCCGCTGCATCTACGTCGCCATCGGCCAGAAGGGCTCCACGATCGCGGCCGTCCGCAAGTCCCTCGAGGACGCGGGCGCCATGGAGTACACGACGATCGTGGCCGCCCCGGCGTCCGACCCGGCCGGCTTCAAGTACCTCGCGCCCTACACCGGCTCGGCCATCGGCCAGCACTGGATGTACCAGGGCAAGCACGTCCTCATCGTGTTCGACGACCTGTCCAAGCAGGCCGAGGCCTACCGCGCCGTGTCGCTGCTGCTGCGCCGCCCGCCGGGCCGCGAGGCCTACCCGGGCGACGTCTTCTACCTGCACTCCCGCCTGCTGGAGCGGTGCGCGAAGCTGTCCGACGAGCTCGGCGGCGGTTCGATGACCGGCCTGCCGTTCATCGAGACGAAGGGCAACGACGTCTCGGCGTACATCCCGACCAACGTCATCTCCATCACGGACGGGCAGATCTTCCTGCAGTCCGACCTGTTCAACGCGAACCAGCGTCCCGCGATCGACGTCGGCATCTCGGTGTCCCGCGTCGGTGGTGCCGCGCAGACCAAGGCCATCAAGGGGATCTCCGGGACCCTGAAGCTGGACCTCGCGCAGTACCGCTCGATGCAGGCCTTCGCGATGTTCGCGTCGGACCTCGACCAGGCCAGCCGCAATCAGCTGGCCCGCGGTGAGCGCCTCGTCGAGCTGCTCAAGCAGCCGCAGTACACGCCCTTCTCGGTGGAGGAGCAGGTCGTCTCGATCTGGGCCGGCACCACGGGGCAGCTGGACTCGGTGCCCGTGAGCGACATCAACCGCTTCGAGCGCGAGTTCCTGGACTACGTCAAGCGCGAGAACGCCGATGTGCTGCAGGGCCTCCGGGAGACCAAGCAGTTCTCCGACGGTGCCAAGGACGCGCTGAAGAAGGCGATCGACGCCTTCAAGCCGCAGTTCGGCGCCGCGGAGCCCGAGGCCCCCGCGGACACCGACGAGGGGTCGACCGACCCGGACGACGTGCAGCAGGAGCAGATCACGACCCGCAAGGGCGGGGCGCACGCGTCCCGTCAAGCCTGATCACTCCCGGCGCAGACGGCAGAGGAGCGAGGACATGGCAGGCCAGCTGAGGGCCTACCGGCGGCAGATCCGTTCGGTGCAGGCGACCAAGAAGATCACGCGCGCGATGGAGCTCATCGCGGCGTCGCGGATCGTCAAGGCGCAGGCAGCGGTGAAGGCGTCGTCGCCGTACGCGCGGGCGCTCACGCGCGCCGTGTCGGCGGCGGCGTCGAACAGCTCGCTGGACCACCCGCTGATCACGGAGAAGGCGGACGTCACGCGGGCCGCGGTGCTGCTGCTGTCCTCCGACCGCGGCCTCGCCGGCGCGTACTCCTCCAACGTCCTCCGCGAGGGGGAGCGCCTCACGGCGGCTCTCCGCGCGGAGGGCAAGGAGGTGGCCCCCTACCTGGTGGGCCGCAAGGCGTCGGCGTTCTACAAGTTCCGCCGCCGGACCGTGGCGCAGGAGTGGGTGGGCTTCACCGACAAGCCCGCGTTCTCCGACGCCAAGGAGATCGGCGTCCGCCTCGTCGAGGACTTCGGCAAGGACGCGGGCGAGGGCGGGGTGGACGAGATCCACGTCGTCTACACGCACTTCGTCAGCATGGTGACCCAGGAGCCGCGGGTCATCCGGCTGCTGCCGCTCGAGGTCGTCGAGGGGGTCGAGGCCCCCGGTGACGGCGACCTGGCCCCGCTGTACGAGTTCGAGCCGAGCGCCGACCAGGTCCTCGACGCGCTGCTCCCGCAGTACGTGAACAGCCGGATCTTCAACTGCCTCCTGCAGGCGGCGGCCTCCGAGCTCGCGGCCCGCCAGCGGGCCATGAAGTCGGCGACCGACAACGCCGAGGAGCTCGTCAAGAACCTGACGCGCCTCGCCAACAACGCCCGGCAGGCGGAGATCACCCAGGAGATCACCGAGATCGTCGGCGGCGCGGACGCGCTCGCCTCGGCCGGTTCGACCTCCTGACCCCCGCCCGCCCCCCAGAACCGCTGAACCCCGAGGAGCGATCATGACCGCTACCGCCACCGAAGCGCCGAGCACCACTGACCGTGGCGCGACCGGCCGCATCGCCCGAGTCATCGGGCCCGTCGTCGACGTCGAGTTCTCCGCGTCGACGATGCCCGAGATCAACAACGCCCTGAAGGTCGAGGTCACCATCGGTGACCAGACCTCGACCGTGACGCTCGAGGCCGCCTCGCACCTCGGCGACAACATGGTCCGGGCGATCTCCCTGAACCCGACCGACGGCATGGTCCGCGGCGCCCCCGTCACCGACACGGGCGCCCCGATCTCCGTGCCCGTCGGCAACGGCACGCTGGGCCACGTCTTCAACGCGATCGGCGACTGCCTGAACCTGGAGGAGGGCGAGACCCTCCAGGTCACCGAGCGCTGGCCCATCCACCGCAAGGCGCCCGCCTTCGACCAGCTCGAGTCGAAGACCCAGATGTTCGAGACCGGCATCAAGGTCATCGACCTGCTGACCCCGTACGTCCTCGGCGGCAAGATCGGCCTCTTCGGCGGTGCGGGCGTCGGCAAGACGGTCCTCATCCAGGAGATGATCCAGCGCGTCGCCCAGAACCACGGCGGTGTGTCGGTGTTCGCCGGTGTCGGCGAGCGCACCCGCGAGGGCAACGACCTCATCGGCGAGATGGCCGAGGCCGGCGTCTTCGACAAGACCGCCCTGGTCTTCGGCCAGATGGACGAGCCGCCGGGCACGCGCCTGCGCGTCGCCCTGTCCGCGCTGACGATGGCGGAGTACTTCCGCGACGTGCAGGAGCAGGACGTCCTGCTCTTCATCGACAACATCTTCCGCTTCACCCAGGCGGGTTCCGAGGTCTCCACCCTCCTCGGCCGCATGCCGTCCGCCGTCGGGTACCAGCCGACGCTGGCCGACGAGATGGGCGTCCTGCAGGAGCGCATCACCTCCACCCGCGGTCACTCGATCACCTCGCTGCAGGCGATCTACGTCCCCGCGGACGACTACACCGACCCCGCGCCGGCCACGACGTTCGCGCACCTCGACGCGACGACGGAGCTCTCCCGCGAGATCGCCTCGCGCGGTCTGTACCCCGCGGTCGACCCGCTGACCTCCACCAGCCGGATCCTCGACCCGCTGTACATCGCCAAGGACCACTACGACACCGCGGTGCGCGTCAAGCAGATCCTCCAGCGCAACAAGGAGCTGCAGGACATCATCGCGATCCTCGGCGTGGACGAGCTCTCCGAGGAGGACAAGCTCACCGTCAGCCGTGCGCGGCGCGTGCAGCAGTTCCTCTCGCAGAACACGTACATGGCGGAGAAGTTCACCAGCGTCGCCGGGTCGACCGTGCCGCTGAAGGACACCATCGAGGGCTTCTCGAAGATCGCCGACGGCGAGTTCGACCACGTCGCCGAGCAGGCGTTCTTCAACGTCGGTGGCCTCGAGGACGTCGAGCGCAACTGGGACCGGATCCAGAAGGAGACCTCCCGCTGACGCGGGAGTTCCCCCTCTCACGACAGACGGACCCCCGAGGACAGGAGTAGGACGTGGCGCTGCAGGTCGAGCTCGTCGCCGCCGACCGCCAGGTGTGGTCGGGTGAGGCGTCGATGGTGCGGGCCCGCACGGCGGACGGCGAGATCGGGATCATGCCCGGTCACGAGCCGCTGCTGGCGGTGCTGCAGACCGGTGAGGTCAAGATCATCGGCTCCGGCTCCGAGGGCATCACGGCCCAGGTCGACGGCGGCTTCTTCTCCGTCGACCACGACCGCGTGACGATCGTCGCCGAGGAGGTCGAGGTCGGCCCGGCCGCCTCGCCCTCGTCGGTCCACTGATCACCTGACGGCGAGGCACACCGGGTGCAGGAGCTGCTTCTCTCCCTGGAGGTCGCAGGCGCGTGCGCGCTCCTGCTCCTGGTGTCCCTTGTCGTCATCGTCCTGCGCCGGCGCAAGCTCTCCGGCCGGCTCGGGACGTTCGACTGCTCGCTGCGCCACCCCGAGGCGGGCCGTCGCCGCTGGGCCCTCGGGGTGGCCCGGTACGAGGTGGACCGCCTCGACTGGTACCGGACCTTCTCCTTCTCGCCACGCCCCTCGTGCACGTTCGCACGGGGGGCGCTCGACGTCCTGGACCGGCGCGACCCGGCCGGCGCCGAGGTCCTGGCGGTGCAGCCGGGCGCGATGGTCGTGCAGTGCCGCGTCGAGCGGGAACCCCTGGAGCTCGCGATGAGCACGGACGCCTACACGGGCTTCGCCTCGTGGCTGGAGTCCGCGCCGCCGGGCCAGAACGTCAACGTGGCCTGAACCCGCTCACCGACGTCGCGACCACCGAGGGCTCCTGCGGCGGCGCTCAGGCCGGCGGGCGGCCCTGGCCGTCGAGGATCTGCCGGGCCAGGCCGGCCTGGTCGGGGAAGACCATGACGCGGGGCCCCTCGGTCGTCGGGGCCAGCGTGGCGCGGATGCCGGCGTCGACGAGGGTGCGGCGCTGCACCTCGGCCTCGACGAACGTCGACGGCGCCGAGACGACCTCCAGCAGCCCGTACTCGTCGCTGCTGCCGCGCTCGGGGCGGCGCTCCACGAGGCTGCGGCCGTGCGAGAACGTCCACCGCAGCAGGAGCACGAGGACCGCGACCACGACGAGCGCGACGGTCGGCCCGATGGCGTAGTGGTAGCTGTCCCAGCTCACGTTGTCGTCCGGTGCACGCGCACAGTGTGCCTCGCGTCCCGGGCGTCCTCTCCCCGGAACCGCCGCGAACGCGGGCCGAGGCCCCGGGGAGCCGGTACCGTGGTCGTCGAAGCCGAGAAGCCGTGCTCACCATCCGGTAACGCTCTGGCGATTCTCTCACTCTCCGCGTGCGAGCGATGGCAGAGTGTGCTCACAGGGTTCCCACCCGTTCCTCCCGCCCCACCGCTCCCCGACGCCACCGGCGTCGATCGGCGACGGGGTGCAACCGGAACGGGGGGTCCTGCGTCAGAGCCGGTGACGATGACCGGCGTCCTCGGGGGAGGAACACATGGCGATCCAGGTCGCTGCACGGACCAGCAGGAGCACGAGACCACGCCCGGGAGGCCGGCCCGACGACGACGTCGCGGCTCGCCGCTCCGCCCGCGGGCCCGCGGACGCCGGGGACGGCCCCTCCGGCCGCGTCGTGGAGGAGGCCTTCGGCCAGGTCGTCCGCATCGCGGGGCGTCTCGACGTCCACTCGGTGCCCGACGTGCGCGCCGCGCTGCACGCGGCGCTGGACGCCGGGACGGGCGACCTCCTCGCCCACCTCGAGGGGGCCGTGGTGGCGGACGCCACGGGCCTCGGCGTCCTCGTGGGCGCGCACCGCCGGGCCCAGCGCCTCGGGCGCCGCCTCGTGCTGGACGACGTCCCGCTGCCCGTCCTGCGGCTGCTGCGCGTCACCAAGCTGCACCGCGTCCTCGTCGTCGCGGGCGAGGAGCACCTCCCGGGCGCCGACCGCGGCCCGGGAGAGGCTCAGAACAGCTTGCCGGCCCCGTCGTCCATGCCCCGCAAGGCGTCGTAGTCCAGCGTCACGCAGCGGATGCCGCGGTCCGCGGCCAGCACGCGGGCCTGCGGCTTGATCTCCTGGGCGGCGAAGACGCCGGCCACGGGGCTCAGGTGCGGGTCGCGGTTGAGCGGCTCCAGGTACCGGGTGAGCTGCTCGACGCCGTCGATGTCCCCGCGGCGCTTGAGCTCCACGGCCACCGTGGCGCCGCCGGCGTCGCGGGCCAGGATGTCCACCGGGCCGATCGCCGTCATGTACTCGCGGCGCACGAGCTGGTAGCCGTCGCCGAGGGTCTCGATGTGCTCGGCCAGGAGCTTCTGCAGGTGCGCCTCGACGCCGTCCTTGACCAGGCCCGGGTCGACGCCCAGGTCGTGGGAGACGTCGGAGAGCACCTGGTGGATCGACACCACGAGCTGGTCGTCGCTCTTGAGGTGCTGGACCGTCCACGTCTCCACGACCCCCTCGGCCGCGTCCTCGGCGGCCGGCGCCACCGTGAGGCGCGCGGGCGGGCTCATCCAGTTCAGGGGCTTGTACGAGCCGCCGTCGGAGTGCACGAGGACACTGCCGTCCGCCTTCACCAGCAGCAGGCGCGTGGCCAGCGGGAGGTGGGCGGACAGGCGTCCCGCGTAGTCGACGGAGCAACGGGCGATCACCAGGCGCACGGTCGACGAGCTTAGGCGCTGGCGGCCCGCGCCCCCGCCACCCTCACGCGCCACCGGCACCCCGCGGAGCCGCTCCGCCCACCGCGCGACCGCCGCGCCACGCCGGTGCGCAGGCCGCGTGTAACGAAACCGGGCGCTCCCGCGAAGGGGAGAGCGAACCGGGCGCGGCCACGGTGGTGTGGAGGGGACACCGCCGCGGCACGCGCCCGGCTTGACGTCAGGAGCCGGTCGACCGGCGGGCCCGCGGAGCGCGGTCGTCCCCGCCCCGGCGGGCCCCGGCGCGCGGAGCGGGCAGGATGGTCCCCGTGCCGCGCTCCCACCGACGCCGTCCCGACCCGCCGCCGCGGGGGCTGCTGGGCGCCGGGGTCGACCGCACCGTCTCGGGCCCCGACGGCGACTGGGTCGTCCGGGAGCTGCGCGGGGCCACCTCGACCAAGACCTACCGCTGCCCCGGCTGCGCCCAGGACATCCTCCCCGGCACGCCCCACCTCGTCGTGTGGCCCTCGCGGGGGACGTTCAGCGCGGGCGACGGCGCCTCCGAGCGGCGGCACTGGCACCGGGCGTGCTTCTCCGCCCGCGGCCGCCGCGGCACCTGGTGACCCCGCAGCCCGCCTGAGCCCGCCCGACCCCACCGCCTCGGCCTCGCCACCGGTCCCCGGTCGTCGTGGTGCGCGCCTGGCGGCGACGGTGTCGCCGCCGGTCGGTACCGTCGCGGGGTGTCGACCACCCTCCCCACCTCCGCCGCCGAGGCGGCCCCCGCGCCGGCCGCGAGCCGGCGCCGCCACGACGCCGGCGTCCGCGCCTTCGCCAGCGACAACGCCTCCGGCATGCACCCCGACGTCCTGGCCGCCCTCGTCGCGGCCAACGGCGGCCACGTCGGCAGCTACGGCGGCGACCCGTACACCGCGGCGCTCGAGGCGTCCCTGCGCGAGCACTTCGGCCCGGACGCGGAGTCGTTCCCCGTCCTGACCGGCACCGGCGCCAACGTCGTGGCGCTGCAGGCGCTCACGCAGCGCTGGGAGTCCGTGCTCGTCTCCTCCGACGCCCACGTCCTGCTCGACGAGGGCGGGGCCCCGGAGCACGTCGCCGGCACCAAGCTCATCCCCCTGCCGAGCCCCGACGGGCTGATCGACCCGGCGGACCTCGAGCGGGCGGTCACGGCCGCCTCGAGCCCGATGGCCGCCCCGGTCGGGGCGCTGAGCCTCACGCAGAGCACCGAGCTCGGCACCGTCTACTCCGTCGAGCACCTCACGCAGCTGTGCCGGACGGCCCACCGCCTCGGCTTGCGCGTCCACGTCGACGGGGCCCGCCTGGCCAACGCCGCGGTCTCGCTCGGCACGGACCTGGGCGACATCACCACGGCCGTCGGCGTCGACGCGGTCTCCTTCGGCGGCACCAAGAACGGGGGAGCGATCGCGGAGGTCGTCGTCGTGACCGCGCCCGGTTCCGCGCCCGGCGTGGGGCGGCTGCGCAAGCAGTCGCTGCAGCTGACCTCGAAGGCGCGCTTCGTCTCCGCCCAGCTCCTCGCCCTGCTGGAGGGCGACCTGTGGCAGCGCAACGCCGCGGCCGCCAACACGAGCGCGGCCCGGCTGGCCGCGGGCGTGCAGGCGCTCGACGGGGCCCGGCTCACGCGGCCCGTGCAGAGCAACGGCGTCTTCGCGGAGCTGCCGGCCGCCGTGGCCGCCCGTGCCGCGGCGCGCGTGCCGTTCCACGTCTGGGACGCCCACCGCGGTCCGGACACGGTCGAGGTCCGCTGGGTCTGCAGCTTCGACACCGAGCCCGCGGACGTCGACGGCCTGCTCGCCGTCGTCGCCGAGGAGCTCGCGGCCCACCGGGGCGGCGCGTGAGCGCAGCGCCGGGCGACGGCGCGGGCGAGGAGATCCGGGCCGCGACGGTGCTCCCGGCCCGGCGCAGCGACGTCGAGCTGCACACCGCCGACGGCGTCACCCTGGTCGGGGAGCTGGCGCTGCCCGCCGAGCGGGACCCCGTCGCGACGCTGGTGACCCTGCACCCGCTGCCGACGGCGGGCGGCTTCATGGACAGCCACGTGCTGCGCAAGGCCTCCTACCGGCTGCCGGCGCTGGCCGACCTCGCCGTCCTGCGGTTCAACACGCGCGGCACGACGAGCCCGCGCGGCACGAGCGGCGGCACCTTCGACGCGGGCGGGGCGGAGCGCTACGACGTCGCGGCCGCGCTGGAGTTCGCGGAGTTCTCCGGGCTGCCGCACGTCTGGCTGCTCGGCTGGTCCTTCGGCACCGACCTCGCGCTCGTGCACGGCCGCGACCCCCTCGTGGAGGGGCTGATCCTGCTGTCACCGCCGCTGCGGTGGTCCGCGCCCGCAGACCTCGTCGCGTGGGGCGAGACCGGCCTGCCCGTCACGGCGCTGGTGCCGGAGTTCGACGACTTCCTGCGCCCCGCCGAGGCGCGCGAGCGGTTCCGGCTGCTGCCGCAGGCCGAGGTGGTGGCCGTCGAGGGGGCCAAGCACCTGTGGGTCGGGGAGGCCGCGGTGCGGCGCGTGCTGGACGAGGTCGTCGCGCGCGTCAACCCCGCGCGGGCCCCGCTGCCCACCCGCTGGCCCTGAGGGGCGGGTGGGCGGCGGGAGACCGTCAGCGGCCGGCCCCGTCAACTGATGGCGCCCGTCAGCTGCTGGCGCCCGCCGGCTGGGCCGGCGCTCCCGCGGTCTGCTGCGCGTCGTCGTCGGTGAGGTCGACGACGTCCTGGTGGCCGGACGACTGCGCGTCGCCGCCGCCCTGCCCGTCGCCGCCACCGAGGCCGAGGAGCCCGCGCAGGTCGTCGAGCTGGGCGGTGATCTGGTCGCGCTGGTGCATGAGCTCGTCCACCTCGGACTGCGCCCCCGTGCGGCTGCGCTCGGCCTGCTCGCGCGAGGAGTCGAGCATCTGCTGGGCCCGCGCCCGCGCGTCGCTCAGCAGCTCGTCGGCCTCGCGGCGGGCGGTCTCGGCGCGCACCGCGGCCTGGGCCACGGCGTCCTGGCGGATCGACTCGGCCTGCTCGATGGCGTCCTTCGCGCGCTCCTCGGCGTCCGCCGCGCGCTGCTCCGCCTCGGCGATGCGGGCGCTCGTGCGGGCCGCGGCGACCTCGAGGCGCTGGCGGTCCTCCTCGGCGGCGCGCTCGCGGGCCGCGGCCAGCGCCAGCTCCTGCTCGCGCACGGACGCCTCGGCACCCGAGCGCAGCTCCAGGACCTCGCGCTCGGCCTGCGTGCGGGTCGCCGCCACCTGGCGCTCGGTCGTGGCGAGCGCCTCGGCGACCTCGTGCTCGGCGGCGCGCCGGACCTGCTCGGCGGCCCGGTCGGCGGCCGCGGTGGTCTCGGCGGCCGCACGCTGCGCGGACTCCAGGACGGCGCCGGCCTCGGCCTGGGCGCGCGCGACGATCTCCTGCGCGTCGCGGGCGGCCTCGCCGGTGCGGCGGCGGGCGTCCTCGTCGGCCTGCGAGATCGTCTGCGCCGCCTCGGTGCGGGCCTCCTCGCGCAGCCGGTCGGCGTCGCGGCGGGCGGAGCGCAGGATCTCGCCCGACTGGTCCTCGGCGAGGCGGAGGAGCTTCTCCATCCGCGCGCCGAGGCCCGAGTAGCTGGGCCGCTCGTGCTCGCGCAGCTCGCGCTGCGCCTGGCTGAGCTCGCCCGCCACGCGCAGCGCGCGGGCGTCGGACTCCTCCACGCGGGCGCGCGCCTCGCGCAGGTCCGCCTCGAGGCTGGTCAGGCGGGCTTCGACCTGGGCGCGGTCGAAGCCGCGGACGACGATGCTGAAGGCGTCGTGGGAGTCGCTGGACACGGTCGGGACCTCCGGGGCCGCGGGGGGAAGTGCGTCGCCAGCAGCGTAGTGCGGGCGGGCGCGCATCCCGGAGGGACACGACACGCGCAGTGACCGGACACGCTCTAGCGTGGCGCCGTGCTCATCGCCTTCTCCGTCTCCCCGTCCGGTGGCCCGGCTCCCGAGGGCGGCGCACCCGACTCGGTCGCCGCGGCCGTCGCCGACGCCGTCCTCGTCGTGCGCTCCTCCGGCCTGCCGCACCGCACCGACTCGATGTTCACGACGGTCGAGGGCAGCTGGGAGGAGTGCATGGACGTCGTGCGCCGCGCCTGCGAGGCCGTCGGCCGCCACGGTCCGCGCGTGTCCCTGGTGCTCAAGGCCGACATCCGGCCCGGCCACGAGGGCGAGCTCACGGGCAAGCTGGACCGCCTCGAGGCGGCCGTCGAGCGCGCGCAGGGCGAGGCCGGCCGCGGGCAGTGACCGCGGCGGCCCCGCCCCCCGCCCGCAGGTGAGGGAGCGGAGGGTCAGGCCCTGCGGCGCCCGGCGTCCGCGGACAGGCGCCCGGCCCCGGTGAACGCCAGCGCGAGGCCCGCGGCCCCGAGCAGCAGCGCGTTCTCGCCGTTGACCTGACCCTCGACGAGGAGGCCGTCGGGGCGGTGCACGAGGAACCACACCAGGCCCATCTGCACGAGGACGAGCAGGCCGGCGAGCCGGGTGAGCAGCCCCAGGACGAGCAGCGTCCCGAGGCCCACCTCCCCGGCGATCAGCAGCCAGCCGGCGACGTCGGGGACGGGGACGCCGAGCCCGGCGGCGGCGCCCAGCGTCTGCTCGGGGGCGCTGAGCTTCGGCACGCCGTGCACGAGCAGGAGCCCGCCCGCGACGAGGCGCAGCAGGAGCAGGCCCACCGAGGAGGTGGCGTCGGGGCGCGCCGTGCGGGGGCGCGGGAGCGTGCTGGTGGACGTGGTCATCGGTCGGTCCTCTGCGTCGGGGGAGGGTCCGGCGGACCCTGGGCGGGACGAGCTGGCGCGGCCGTGCACCGCCTCCCGCGGCCCCGCCGCGCGCCCCTGCGGAGGGGTCGGCGGCGGTCGGGGAGGCGACCGGGACCGACGCTACCCAGCGGGCCGGGACGGCGGAACCCGCCCCGCAGCGTGGTTAGGGTGTCCTCCGACACACGCTCCGCTGAACCCTCCGGTGGAGTGCTCACGAGGAGCGGAGGACGACGTGAAGCGTGTGCTGGCCTGGTTCCTGCTGCTCGCGGGCCTGGGCTGCGCGGTCGCCGGGACGCTGCTGCTGACCGTCCTGGCCCCCCCGACGCAGCTCGCCGTGACCGAGCGGGCGCAGGACCCGGGCACCGCCGTCGTCACCGCCCCGGGCCTGCTCGAGCTCACCGGCCCGCAGGCCTCGCTGCGCGCCACGGGCACCGCCCAGCAGCAGGTGTTCCTCGGCATCGCGCGCGCCTCCGACGTCACGGCCTGGCTGGGCGACGCCTCCCGCACCGAGCTCACCGGCGTGCGGGGGGAGCTCGACGCCCCCGCCTTCACCACGCGGTCCACGACGGGACCCGCGGCCACCGACCCGCGGGTCGCGGACATCTGGCTCGCGACCGCCTCGGGCGCGGGCAGCGCCGCGCTCGACTGGCCGCGCTCCTCGAGCGCCGAGGTCGAGGGCGGGGTGGTGGCCCTCGCGGCCACCGACGGGTCCGCCGCGGCCCCGGGCACCGTGTCCATCACCTGGGCGCTGCAGGGCGAGCAGGCCGAGCACCCCTCCGCCGTGCCCCTCGTCGTCGCGGGCGCCGTGCTGCTCGTGCTCGGTGCCGTCGCGGTCCTGCTCGCCGGACGGAAGGCCTCCTCGTGACCCGCACCCCCCGCTCCCGCACCGCCCTCCTGGTCACCGCGCTCGCCGGCTCCGCGTCGCTGCTGGCCGGCTGCGCGACGCTGCCCGTCGCGAGCACCCCGGCGGCGCCCGCGCGCACGCCGATCGTCGTCGAGCCCGCGCAGGCCGCGCGCATCGTCACCGCGGCCTCGGACGCCCTCCTCGCCGCGGACACCGCGGGCGACCCGGCGCTGCTGCCCGCGCGCGTGCAGGGCCCCGAGCGGGACCTGCGCGCCGCGGCCTTCGCCATCCGCGCCGCCGGGGCGCAGCCGGCCGGCACGGGGGCCGCCGACGAGCTGGCCCCGCTGACCTCGATGCTGCCCCGCCAGGAGGCCTGGCCCCGGTTCTTCTTCACCGTGACCGAGCCGGGCGCCGACCAGAAGCCGTCGCTCGTCGTCCTGCGCTCGGAGTCGGCCCGGGAGCCGTACCGCGTCTGGGGCACCCCCTCGCTGCTGCCCGGCGTGAGCCTGCCGCCCACCGACGCCCCCGCGGCCGGCGTGGACGTCGTCGCGGCGGGGGAGACGACGAACCTCGTCGCGGCCCCGCAGGCCGTGGCCGAGCACTACGCCGACGTCCTGACGAAGGGCGGCGCGAGCGAGTTCGCCGGGCAGTTCGCCGACGACGCCTACCGCGGTGAGGTCGCGGCGTCCACGGCCGCCCAGACCGCGGCGCTGACCGGCGCAGGCGGCACCCTCACGCAGACCCACACCTTCGAGCCGGGGACCGTGCTCGCCGTCCGCACCCGCGACGGGGGCGCCCTCGTCGTGGCTGCGCTGCGCTGGGAGAGCACCTCCAAGGGCCCGGCGGGCGGTCGCCCCGGCACGCTCGACCCGGTCCTGGCCGCCCTCGCGGGCCGCCAGCAGGCCACGACGGCGACCGTCGTGCGCGAGGAGGTCGTGGCCTTCGCGGTGCCGCCGACCGACGGCGGTCCCGTGCGGGTCCTGGCCGCCGAGAGCGGTCCGGTGTCCGTCACCGCTGCGTGAGAAGCTGACCGCCATGACGCAGCCCACGCCTCCCGGCGCGAACCTCAACCTGCGCGGAGCGGTCGACCTCGGTGCGCTCGCCGCCCGGAACACCCGCCGCGAGGAGGTGGCCCGCCGCGCGGCCACCGACCCCGCCGCCGTCGCCCCGAGGTCGCCCTACGCCGTCGACGTCACGGAGGAGACCTTCGCCGACGTCGTCCAGCAGTCCCTCGAGGTCCCCGTGGTCCTCGACCTCTGGGCCGAGGGGTACGAGACCGGCGCCGAGGCGCTGCAGACGCTCGCCACCGAGCTCGACGGCCGCATCCTCCTGGCCCGCATCGACGCGCAGGCCAACCCCTCGCTGGCCCAGTCCCTCGTGCAGTCGCTGCAGGCGCAGGCCGTGCCGATCGTCGCCGCCGTGGTCAAGGGGCAGCCGATCCCGCTGTTCACCGGCAGCTACCCGGCCCTGGAGGAGATCCGCGGCGTGCTCGAGGAGCTGCTGCGGGTCGCCGAGGCCAACGGCGTGACCGGGCGCCTCGCGCCGATCGAGCAGGCCGCCGCCGAGCCCGCGGCCCCGCCGGTGCCGCCGCTGCAGGCCGAGGCCCAGGCCGCGCTCGCCGCCGGGGACCTCGACGCGGCCGCGGCCGCCTACCAGCGGGCCGTCGCGCAGGACCCGCGCGACCCCGAGGCCGCCGCCGGGCTCGCCCGCGTCGGCGTGCTGCGCCGCGTGCAGGGCGTCTCGCTGGAGGAGGCCCGCGCCGCCGCGGCCGCCGCCCCCGACGACGTCGCCGCGCAGGTCGTCGTGGCCGACCTCGACCTCGTGGGCGGGCACGTCGAGGACGCGTTCGCGCGCCTGCTGCGCATCGTCTCCACCACGGTCGGCGAGGACCGGGACACGGCCCGCACCCACCTGCTGGAGCTCTTCGCCGTGGTCGGCACCGACGACCCGCGCGTCACGACGGCCCGCGCCGCGCTCTCCCGCGCCCTCTTCTGAGCGGTCCTGCCTGAGCTGAACGGCCTGAGCTGAACGGCCTGAGCTGAACGGCCTGAGCTGAACGGCCTGAGCTGAACGGCCTGAGCTGAACGGCCTGAGCTGAACGGCGGGGCGCCCGGGAGGCGCCCCGCCGTCCAGCGCTGCCCGTGTCAGCGCGCGGGGGTGAGGACGAGCTCGTCGCCGGTCCAGCGCCGGCGGAACCACCGGTCGTGGCTCACGACGACGACGGCCCCCGGGAAGGCGTCGACGGCGTGCTCGAGCTCCTCGACCAGGCGCGGGGCGAGGTGGTTGGTCGGCTCGTCCAGCAGCAGGACGTCGTGCGGGTCGGCCAGCAGCCGCGCCAGGTCCAGGCGCCGGCGGCCCCCCGTCGAGAGCGCCGCCACGGGCTGCGCGAGCTGCTCGGGCGTGAGGAGGCCCAGCGCGAGCAGCCGGGCGATCTCCTCCTCCGGCGGGCCGCCGCGGTCCGCGGTGAACGCGCGCAGGACGGTGCGCCCGGCCGGGTGCGGCTCCGGGTCCTGGCGCAGCAGGCCCAGCGAGCCGCCGCGCTGCACGGACCCCGCGGCCGGGGTCAGCACCCCGGCGAGGACGTCGAGCAGCGTGGACTTGCCCGCGCCGTTCGGGCCCGTCACGAGCAGCCGCCCACCCGCCTCCAGGCGCAGGCCCACGGGTGCCAGCCGGCCGGGCACCGCGACGCCGTCGGCGGCGAGCAGCACGCCGTCGGGCACCTCGGGGGCGTCGGTGGCGGCCGGCACCGTGAAGCGCAGCGGCTCGGGGGGCAGGGGGGCCGGGTCCGCCTCCAGGCGGCGGACCTTCCCGGCGACGGCGCGCACGCGGCCGGAGACCGCGCTCTGCACGCGGGCGGCCTTGGCGTCGTAGCCGACCTTGTCGTTGTCGGTGCGGTCGCGGTCGTGCGCCACGCGGCGCGCGGTCTCGTCACCCTCGCCGCGCAGCCGGTCCAGCTGCTCCTGCCACGCCGCGCGCTCGGCGAGCGCCTGCCGCCGCTCAGCCGCCGTCGCCCGCAGGTAGTCGCCGTAGCCGCCGGGGTAGCGCGTGACGCCGTGGGTGTCGGCGTCGACCTCCAGCAGCTCGGCGGCGACCTCGTCGAGGAACGTGCGGTCGTGGGTGACGACGACGGTCGTGCCGCGCCGGGCCAGCAGGTCGCGCTCCAGCCACGCGGCCGCGTCGGGGTCGAGGTGGTTGGTGGGCTCGTCGAGCAGCAGCACGGCCGGGTCGGCGGCCAGCAGCGCGGCGAGGTGCCAGCGGGAGCGCTCGCCCCCCGACAGGGTCGCGAGCGTCCGCTCGCGCGGCAGGTCCCCGACGCCGAGCGCCTGCGCGGCGGCGTCGACCCGGGCGTCGGCCGCGTAGCCGTCGCGCGCCTCGAACGCGGAGAGCACCTCGCCGTACTCGGCCAGCAGCGGTTCGAGGTCGGCGTCCGCCACCCCCATCGCGGCCTCCAGCTCGCCCATCCGCCGCTGCTGGGCCCGCAGGTCGGCGAGGGCGTCGTCCACGAGCTCGGCGAGCGTCCAGGTCAGCGGGGCGGGGGAGTCCTGCGGCAGGTAGCCGGTGCTGCCCGCCGGGGCGAGCACGGTGCCCTCGTCGGGGTCCTCGACACCGGCCAGCAGCCGCAGGAGCGTCGACTTGCCCGAACCGTTCTCCCCGATGACGCCCGTGACGACGCCGGGGGCCAGGGCGAGGGTGACGTCGAGCAGGACGTGGCGGTGCGCGTAGCCGTGGGCGACGCCCAGCAGGACGGGTGAGAGCGGCGGTTCGCCGTCCGGGCCGACGGGGTCGGGCAGCCGCGGCGGCAGCGCCTCGGGGCGGGGGTTGCGCCGTCGCTTCGACGACGGCGACGTGGCGGGGACGGGGTCGGGCACGGGAGCTCCTGGGGGCAGCGCGGGAGGACCGCCCGGGGGGCGGTGGGGCCTCGGTGAGGGCGGACAGCGGGACTGTCCTCAGCTGCGCACGCAGCCGATCCTGCGGTGCGCGCTCGGCGCCGGTCAAACCGGTTGCGGCCCCGCGGGGCCGGGCGCTCAGCGCTCCACGTGCTCCCAGCTCTCGACGAGGGCCTCGTGGGCCTCGAGGCGCGCCTGGGTGCGCTGCGGGTCGCTCGCCGCGACGGCGTCCAGGAGGCTCATCGCGAGGACGACGGCGGCGGCGTGACTGTCGAACACCAGCCCGCGCCCGACGGGGGCGACCAGCAGGACGTCGGCGTCGGCGGCGAAGGGCACCAGCGGTGTGTCGGCGACGACGACGGTCGCGAGCCCGAGCGCCCGGGCCTGCCGCAGCGCGCGGACGGTGGCGGCCGGGTAGCGGGGCAGGGTCAGGACGAGCAGCGCCGTGGCCCCGTCGGCGTGCAGCTGCAGGACGCCGTCCTCGGCGGTGGAGCCGTCGGTCAGGACGCGGACGCCCGGCAGCACGCGGCGGGCGAAGTAGCCGAGGTGCTCGGCCAGGGCCGCCGAGGCGCGCAGGCCGAGGACGCCGAAGGGGCGGGTGCCGGCCAGCAGGGCCACCGCGGCGTCGAGACCGCCCCCTCCGACGCTGCGGCGCAGCGTCTCCAGGTTCGCGCGCTCGTCGTCGAGGGCGGCCACGCGGTGGTCGAACGGCTCGTCGGGGGCGGGGACGGGCCCCGCGGCGGCCGGGGCGGCGAGCACCACGTCGCGCAGGGCCGCGCGGAACTCCGACCAGCCGCGGTGGCCGAGGGCGTGCGCGAAGCGGGTCACGGTCGGCTGGCTCACCCCGGCCTGCTCGGCCACCTCGGCGGCCGACAGGAACGCCACCCCGGGCAGCGCGTCGAGCAGGCACTGCAGGACGCGGCGCTGGGTGGGTGACAGGCGCTGCTCGCGGCCGCGCGCCAGCAGCCACGCCTGCGGGCCCTCGGGCTCGGGCACGGGCTCGGGGCGGTTCACGGGAGGACTCTGGCACGCGGGCGCGGACCCAGCCGCACGCTCCGGCCGCACCGCGCGGGCGTGCGAGCATCCGGGGAGGACGAGCGAGGGAGCACCGTGGGCACCGAGGACCACCCCGACGGGCCCGGGCGGGCCCCGGCCGGGCCCGAGCTGGTGCTCCGGCAGCCGGGCGACCTCGACGCCGACGCGGTGCTGGCCCTCGCGGACCGCCGCGTCACGGTCGTCCTCGGCGAGGGCCTGCGCGCGCGCCTGGGCGCCTCGCGCGCCGCGACGCTGGCCGCGCTGCGGACCGCGGGCCCGGTCTACGGCGTCACCACGGGCATGGGGGCGCTGGCCGGGGTGACGCTCGACGCGGCGGCGCAGGCCCGCCACCAGGACGCGCTCGTGGTGGGGCGGGCCGTCGGCTCGGCGCCGTGGCTGACCTGCGCCGAGACGCGGGCGCTGCTCGCCGTCCGGCTGCGCACCCTCCTGCACGCCGAGGCCGGGGCGTCCCCCGAGCTCGCGGACCGGCTCGTCGCGCTGCTCCGGGCCGACGTGCTGCCGGCGGTCCCCGCGCGCGGCACGGGCGTCGCGGGGGAGATCGTGCCGCTCGCCCACGCGGGCGCGGTCGTCCTCGGCGGCGGGCGGGTGCTCGCCGGGACGGCTGAGGCGGACGCCGACGGCTCGGCGGACGGGGCGGCGGCGCTCGCGGCCGCCGGGCTGGGGCCGGCCGGCTTCGGCCCCAAGGAGGGCGTGGCCTTCCTGGAGGGCGTCCCGGCCGCGACCGCCCTGGCGCTGCTGCGCGTCCGCGAGGCGCGCGTGCTGCTCGCCCAGGTGCCCGTCGTGCTGGCCGCCTCGGCCGCCGTGGTGGGCGCGAGCCACGACCCCGTGCACCCCGCGC
>NZ_VWPY01000037.1 GCF_011839805.1 Kineococcus rubinsiae
GCCCGGGCCTGGACACCCACGCCGTCACCCGGCAGCTGCAGGCCGCCGCCGCGGCGCCGGCCGGTGCCGAGGCGCCTCCCGCCGGGGTCACCTCGCGCTCCGGGAGGCGACGACCGGCTCCGGCGACCCCGCCCGCCCGCCCGCAGGCGGACGCGCCGCGGGCGGGTGCGGCCCGCGCGGGCACCGGGCGGATGCAGGGAGGAACGGGTCGCCTGCTGCTCGTCGGGGTGCCCGTCCTCGTGCTGGCCCTCGCCGGGGCGGCCGTCCTCGTGCACGAGCGGCAGGACGGTGCCGCGTCGGCGGACGGCTCGTCGGGCAGGGGTGCGTCCGCAGAGGTGGCGGCGCCGGGGGTGGTCGCGCGCCGTGACAAGGAGGCGGCGCCCGCGTCCGACGCCGCCACGCCACCGGCGCCCAGCCCCGGGCTGCCGGCCCTCGCGCCGTCGCTGCCCGCGACGGGGTCGGCCGTGCCCGCCTCACCCGCAGTGCCCTCACCCGCAGTGCCCTCCTCCGGTGCGCCGCTCCCCGCGGAGGGCGGCGACGTCGGCGCGGAGGTGCTGGCGGGGGACGACGTGACCGCGGCGGTCCGCGAGCTGGCGGCGCGGCGCGCGCAGGCGCTGACGAGCCTCGTCACGACCGACCTGCTCCTGGCCGACGCGGGCGGCTCGAGCGCCCTGACCGCGGACATGGCGCTGCTCGAGCAGCTGCGCTCGGCGGGCCGGCGCTGGTCGGGGCTGTCCTTCGACGTGCGGGACGTGCGCGTGGAGGAGTCCTCGGCCCAGCGGGCCGTGGTCCTGGCGAGCGTCGTGACGGGCGCGCACGAGGTGGTCTCGGCGGACGGGGGCGTCACCCCGGTGGCGGCCGCCGCGCCGCGCACGTCGCGGCTGACCCTGGTCCGCGTGGCCGGTCAGTGGCGGGTCGACGCGGTCGGCTGACGCCTCAGGCGCCGGCGAGCCAGTCGACGATCGTGGTGGCGTCGGGGTGGCGGAAGACGAAGCCCGCGTCCAGGAGCTTCTGCGGCACCACCCGCTGGCTCATGAGGACCGAGCTCGCGAACTCGCCCAGCACGGTGCGCAGCGCGATCCCGGGGACGGCGAGGACGGTGGGGCGGTGCAGCGCCTGCCCCAGCGCCTTGGTGACGACGGCGTTGTGCGCCGGCACGGGCGCGGTGAGGTTGACCGGTCCGGAGACGGGGTTCTCGAGCAGGAACGTCAGCGCGCGGACCTCGTCGGGCATCGAGATGAGGCTCCACCACTGGTTGCCGCTGCCGAGGCGGCCGCCCACCCCGAGGTGGAACAGGGTGAGGAGGCGGCCGAAGGCGCCGCCCGCGGGACTCGCCAGGAGGCCCGTGCGGGCCATCGCGACGCGGATCCCGGCGTCGGTCGCGGGCCGGGTCGCGGCCTCCCACTCGCGCACGACACCCGCGAGGAAGTCGTCGCCCCACGGGGAGTCCTCGGTGAGGACCGCGTCGCCCGCCTCGCCGTAGGCGCCGACCGCCGAGGCGTTGACGAGCACCGACGGGCGACGCTCCTGCGCGATCATGGCCGTGACCAGCGTCGACGTCGTCTGCACGCGGGAGCTGAGGATCTCCCGCTTGTACTCCGGGGTCCAGCGGTGGTCGCCCACCCCGACGCCGGAGAGGTTCACCACGGCGTCCGCGCCCGTCAGGGCCGCGGGGTCGATGCTCCCGCTCGCCGGGTCCCAGCGCAGCTCGCCGGGCCCGCGCGGCTCCCGGCGCACGAGCACCAGGACGTCGTGCCCGTCCGCGCGCAGGGACGGCACCAGGTGCCGGCCGATCAGGCCGCTTGCACCACTCACGACGACGCGCACGGGGGTTCTCCTCGTTCCGGGGGTGCCCGGTCCCTGCTGGGGCCGGGCGTGGGACGGGCCCCGCCCCGCGAGGGGGACGGGGCCCGTCGGGGACGTCAGAGCCCGAGGTCGCCCTCGAACGCGCCGTCCTCGATGCGCTTCTTGATCGTCTGCAGGAAGCGGGCCGCGTCCGCGCCGTCGACGATGCGGTGGTCGTAGGACAGGGCCAGGTAGGCCATCGACCGGATGGCGATCGAGTCCTGCCCGTCGGCGTCCGCGACCACGACGGGGCGCTTGACGATCGCACCCGTGCCGAGGATCGCCACCTGCGGCTGGTTGATGATCGGCGTGTCGAACAGGGCGCCGATGCTGCCGGTGTTCGTGATGGTGAACGTGCCGCCGGCCAGGTCGTCGGGGGTGATCTTGTTGGCCCGCGTGCGGGCCGCGAGGTCGCCGACCTTGCGGGCGATGCCGCCCAGGTTCAGGTCCCCGGCGTCCTTGATGACGGGGACGATGAGGCCCTTGGGGGTGTCCACGGCCATCGAGATGTTCTCGCTGGCGTGGTAGACGACGGTGTCGCCGTCGATGCTCGAATTCAGCGACGGGTGCTGCTTGAGCGCCTCGACCGTGGCCTTGATGAAGAACGGCAGGAACGTGAGCTTCGCGCCCTCGGTCGCCTGGAAGCTGTTCTTCGCCTGCGCCCGCAGCCGCGCCACGCGGGTGACGTCGACCTCGATGACGGTCGTGAGCTGCGCCGACGTCTGCAGCGACTCGACCATGCGCTGGGCGATGATCTTGCGCAGCCGCGACATCTTCTCGGTCGTGCCGCGCTTGGCGGAGACCTCGACGACGGGCGCCGACGGCTTGGCGGCCGGGGCGGCGGCCGGAGCCGGGGCGGCCTGCTGGGCCTTCGCGGCCTCGGCGGCCTTCGCGGCCGCGGCCTTCGCCTCCTCGGCGGCGGCCGTGACGTCCTGCTTGCGGATGCGCCCGCCGACGCCGGTGCCCGTCAGCGCGGACAGGTCCACGCCGAGGTCCTTGGCGAGCTTGCGCACCAGCGGCGTGACGTAGGTGGTGCCGCCGGTCGGCTGCGCGGCCGGCGCCTCGCCGGCCTGCGGGGCGGGCGCGGGGGAGGAGGACGCGGAGGCCTTCTCCTCCTGCACCTGGGTGGGCTGCGCGGACGGCTGCGTGGCCTGCTCCGCCTGCTCGCGGGCGCTGTCGCGCACCGCGACCTCGTCGGCCAGCGTCTCCTCGGCCTTCGGCTCGTCCTGCGCCTCGGGGGCCGGGACCGCCGCGGGGGCGGACTCCTGGGGCGCCGACTGCTGGGGAGCGGACTCCTGGGGGGCCGACTCCTGCGGAGCGGACGGCTGAGCCGCGCCGTCGCCGATGCGGGCCAGGTCCGTGCCGACCTCGACGGTCTCGTCCTCGCCGACGAGGATCTCCTGCAGCGTCCCCGCCACGGGGGAGGGGATCTCGGTGTCGACCTTGTCGGTGGACACCTCCAGCAGGGGCTCGTCGACCTCGACGGCGTCGCCGACGGCCTTGAGCCAGCGGGTGACGGTGCCCTCGGTGACGCTCTCGCCCAGGGCGGGCATCTTCACGGCGGTGCCGCCGCCGGAGCTGGGCGCCGCGGCGGCCGCGGGCGGCTGCTCGGGCGACGGCTCCTGCTCGGTCTCGGGCGCCTGCTGCGCGTCCTGGGTCGTGGGCGGCTCGGGAGCGGCCTCGGGCTCCGGCTCCGGCTCCGAGGGGGCGGCGGCCTCGGGGGCCGCGCCGTCACCGATGCGCGCGAGGTCGGCGCCGACCTCGACGGTCTCGTCCTCCTCGACGAGGATCTCCTGGAGGGTGCCCGCGAACGGCGAGGGGATCTCGGTGTCGACCTTGTCGGTGGACACCTCCAGCAGGGGCTCGTCGACCTCGACGGTGTCGCCGACCTGCTTCAGCCACCGGGTCACGGTGCCCTCGGTGACGCTCTCCCCGAGCGCCGGCATCTGCACCGAGTTCGACATCTGTTCGGTTCTCCTCACGACGGGCGTGCTCCGGGCGCCCGGAGGACGCCCACGGATCTGACGGTTCTGCGAGTGCCGGCCAGCACCCGCGGGGGTGCCGGCCGGGACGGGGTCAGCTGTGCGAGTGCAGCGGCTTGCCGGCGAGCGCCAGGAAGGCCTCGCCGACGGCCTCGTTCTGCGTCGGGTGGGTGTGCACGAGGGCCGCGACGTCCTCCGGGAAGGCCTCCCAGTTGACGATGAGCTGGGCCTCGCCGACCTGCTCGCTCATGCGTGAGCCGACCATGTGGACGCCCACGACGGGGCCGTCCTTCTGGCGGACGAGCTTGACGAAGCCGGTCGTGCCGAGGATCTGGCTCTTGCCGTTGCCCCCGAGGTTGTACTCGACGACCTCGACGTCGCCGAACTTCTCCCGCGCCTTGGCCTCCGTCAGCCCGACGGAGGCGACCTCGGGCTCGGAGTAGGTGACCTTGGGGATGCCGAGCTCGTCGATGGGGGCCGGGGCGAGGCCCGCGATCTCCTCGGCGACGAAGATGCCCTGCTGGAACCCGCGGTGGGCGAGCTGGAGGCCGGGGACGATGTCGCCCACGGCGTAGACGCCGTCGACGTTGGTCCGCAGGCGCTCGTCGGTGAGGACGAACCCGCGGTCCATCGTGATGCCCTGCTCCTCGTAGCCGAGGTTCGCGGTGCTGGGCCCGCGGCCGACGGCGACGAGCATGATCTCGGCCTCGAAGCTCTTGCCGTTCTCGAGCTTCACGGTGACGCCGCTGTCGCTCTGCTCGACGCCCGCGAAGCGGACGCCGAGGGAGAACGCGATGCCGCGCTTGCGGAAGGCGCGCTCGAGCGCCTTGCTCGCGGCCTCGTCCTCCAGCGGCACGAGGTGCGGCAGCGCCTCGACGATGGTCACGTCGGCGCCGAAGGAGCGCCAGACGCTCGCGAACTCGACGCCGATGACGCCGCCGCCGAGGACGACGACCGACTTCGGCACCGAGTCCAGCTGCAGCGCCTGCTCGCTGGTCATGACCCGGCCGCCGATCTCGAGACCGGGCAGCGTGCGGGAGTAGGAGCCGGTGGCCAGCACGAGGGACTTGCCCGTGTAGCGCTGCCCGTCCACCTCGACGGTGCGCTTGCCCACCAGGCGGCCCGCACCGCTGACCAGCTCGACCTTGCGGGACTTCACGAGCCCCTGCAGGCCCTTGTAGAGGCGCGCGACGACGCCGTCCTTGTACTTGTTCACGCCCGCCATGTCGATCGACTCGAGCGATGCGCGGACCCCGAAGGACTCGGCCTCGCGCGCGGTGTCGGCCACTTCGGCGGCGTGGAGCAGGGCCTTGGTCGGGATGCACCCGCGGTGCAGGCAGGTCCCTCCCAGCAGGTCCTTCTCCACGAGGGCGACCGACAGCCCGAGCTCGGCGGAGCGCAGCGCGGCGGCGTAGCCACCGCTGCCCCCTCCGAGGATGACGACGTCGTACTCCTGCTCGGCGGCACCTGCCACGAATTGCTCCCGGTGTTGGCTGATGGCGACTGGGTCCGGGCAAGTCTGTCACCACGGCCCACCTCCGGCGCCAGGGGGGACGCCGGGTGCGTGCGGGTGGAGGCGCCCGGACGCGACGACGGCGGCACCACGGGTGCCGTGGTGCCGCCGTCGTCGTGCTGCGGGGGGCGTCGTGCGTGCCGGTGGGGCGCTGAGGTCAGCGCAGCCACTCCGTCGGCGCCGACTCCTTCTTGGCCAGGGTGGTCGACTCCTTCTTGGCGAGGGTGCTCGACTCCTTCTTGACCAGGGTCGCCGACTCCTTCTTCGCGAGGGTCGAGGACTCCTTCTTGGCCAGGACGGTCGACTCCTTC
Source organism: Kineococcus rubinsiae (assembly GCF_011839805.1). Taxonomy (GTDB): domain Bacteria; phylum Actinomycetota; class Actinomycetes; order Actinomycetales; family Kineococcaceae; genus Kineococcus; species Kineococcus rubinsiae. Next base: position 5,652 of record NZ_VWPY01000037.1, read on the forward strand.
TTGGCGAGGGTGGCCGACTCCTTCTTGGCCAGGGTCGCCGACTCCTTCTTCAGGAGGGTCGCCGACTCCTTCTTCAGCAGCGTCGTCGACTCCTTCTTGGCGAGGGGAGCCGACTCCTTCTTGAGGATGACCGACTCCTTCTTCAGAGGAGCGGCCTCCTTCTTGGCGGGCGCGACGCTCGTCTGCTTCGCGATGGCGACGGGAGCGGCCGAGGCGAGACCGCTCGTCCCCACCACGGCGCCGGCCGCGAGGGCCGTGCCGACGGCGGCGAGGGTGGCGCGACGGGCGATGTGGAGCAGGCGGGACATGGGGCCTCCTGGGCGATGCAACCCGGCTGGGCCGGACGGTGCGAAAGGGTGGGCGGGTGGCGACGTCCCCCGAGGATCGTCACCAAGAGCATAGCGTCCGTCGCTATCTGTGCACGACTCCTGATCCGCCCAGATCGGCAGGAGCTCGCCTGATCCTGAGGATCTGTGACAGAAAGTTACGGAGACCACGCTCAGCGCCCCGCCGTTAGCCCGATCGGGTGACCGTCCGTCACCCGGTCCGCCGTCCGTCCGCGTCAGGACCCCGCGAGGTCCTCCGCCAGCGCCAGCAGCGTCCGGACGGCCACGCCCGTGCCGCCCTTAGGGGTGTAGCCGTGCGGCTCACCCGTCTGGAACGCCGGGCCCGCGATGTCCAGGTGCGCCCACGGCACCGGCTCGCCGTCGGCGCCCGCGCCGACGAACTCCTGCAGGAAGAGCCCGGCCACGAGCATCCCGCCGGCCCGGTCGCCGATGTTGGCCAGGTCGGCGACGGGGGAGTCCAGGCTCGCCCGCAGCTCGCGCGGCAGGGGCATCGGCCAGAACTGCTCGCCCGCGCGCTCGGCCGCGGCCAGCACGCCGTCGCGGAACCCGTCGTGGTTGCCCATGACGGCCGAGACCCGGTTGCCCAGCGCGACGACCTGCGCGCCCGTGAGGGTGGCGACGTCCACGACGTGGTCGGGGTGCTCGGCGGTGGCGGCCACGAGGGCGTCGCCGAGGACGAGGCGGCCCTCGGCGTCGGTGTTGAGGACCTCGACCGTCGTCCCGCCGTGCATCGTCAGCACGTCGGAGGGGCGGATCGCCGTGCCCGAGGGCATGTTCTCCGCGACCGCGAGCCAGCCGGTGACGCGCAGCGGCAGGCCCAGGTCGGCGACGGCCTTGACCGCGGCCAGCACGGCCGCGGCGCCGGACATGTCGCTCTTCATCGTCTCCATGCCGGCCGGGGGCTTCAGCGACAGGCCGCCCGAGTCGAACGTGATGCCCTTGCCGACCAGGGCCAGGTGGCCCCGGGCGCCCTTGGGCGCGTGCTCCACCACGACGAGGCGCGGCGGCCGCGAGGAGCCCTGGCCCACGCCGAGGATGCCGCCGAAGCCGCCGTCGGCGAGCTCCTGCTCAGCGAGGACGCGGACCGTCATCGACGAGCCCTCCGCCAGGCGGACGGCCGCCGCGGCGAGGTCGGCGGGCGCGAGGTCCCCGGGGGCGGTGTTGATCAGGTCGCGCGCCACGGCGACGGCCTCGCCGACGACCTGGGCGCGCTCCACGGCCGCCCGCAGCGCGCGGTCGCGCGGCTTGGCGACGAGGACGGCGACCTCGGCCACCGGGGCCTTCGGCACGGTGCGGTAGAGGGAGAAGGCGTACGCGCCGAGCGCGGCGCCCTCGGCCACGGCGGCGACGGAGATCGCGTCGGGCACCGGCAGCGCCAGCGCCACGCTGCGGCGGCCGGCGAGGGAGCGCACGACGGCGCCGGCCGCACGGCGCAGCACCTCGTGGCCGTCGGCCGCGGCGAGCGGGCCGACGCCGACGAGGGCGACGAGGGAGGTCGCGAGCCCCGGCACGGCGGGCACCAGGTGCACGGACTCCGCGGCCCCGGTGACCCGCAGGTCGGTGACGGCGCTCTTCAGCGCGGACGCGGCCGCGCGCGGCAGCTCCTCGGTGGCCAGCAGGACGGGGCTGCCCCCGTCGTCGGCGACCGCCAGCACCAGCACGTCGGCGGCAGCGCTCTTGAGGGACTTCCCGGACAGGCTCAGTTGGACCACCTGCGCAGCCTAGCGACGGGCCCGCGGCCCCCGGACGGGTGCCGTGGCAGGCTCCCCGCGTGAGCGACGAGCGGACGGGACGGCCGGCGGCCGCGCAGCGCAGTGCGGACGGCGGCGAGCCGAGGCTGCGGCCCTTCGCCGCGGACGACCTCGGCGACCTGCGGGAGGTGTGCCTGCGCACGGGCGACCTCGGCGCCGACGGCAGTGCGCTCACCGCGTGGCCCGACCTGGTGGGCGACGTCTACGCCGCGCCCTACGCCGTCGCCGACCCCGGTCTCGTGACGGTCGTCGAGCTCGACTTGCGGGTCGTCGGCTACGTCATCGGCTGCCGCGACACGCTCGCCTTCGAGGCGTGGTGCGCCGAGCACTGGTGGCCCGCGCTGCGGGAGCGCTACCCCGCACCCGGGCCCGACGCGTCCGCCTTCGACGCCCCCCTGCTGCGGCAGGTGCACACGGCACCCGTGGAGGAGCGCCCGTACCTGGCGACCCACCCGTCGCACCTGCACGTCGACCTGCTGCCCGTCGCCCAGGGCCTCGGGCTCGGCCGGCGGCTGATCGACCACGTCCTCGGCCGGCTGCGCGACGCGGGGTCACCGGGCGTGCACCTCGGGGTGGGGGCGGCCAACACCCGGGCCGTCGGGTTCTACGCCCGGCTCGGGCTGCGACCGCTGGTCGAGCCCGAGCCGGGGGCCACGAGCTACGTGCTGGGGCGCTCGTTCGCCGCGGACGGGGACGCGCCCGCCTGAGGCGCCGCCTCGTCCCGGTCGAGGTCGTCGGGGACCCGCTCGTCGGGGACCCGCTCGTCGGGGACCCGCTCTTCCAGGACCCGCTCGCCCGGGGCCACCTCGACGGGCACGACCTCGACGGCCACGACCTCGACGGGCAGGACCTCCACGGCCGCGACCTCGTCCGCGTGGACCGAGGTCGCCTCCTCTTCCTGGGCGCTCCCGGCCACGGGCTCCGGCTCGGGTTCCGGCTCCGGGGCGGGCGGGGCGTCCGCCGCGTCGGAGGCCGCGAGCGCTTGGGCGGCCCGCAGGACCGGCAGCGCGGTGAGCGCGGCGGTGCCGCCGCCGCGGCCGGCCCCGAGGTCGAGCAGCGGGACGAGCTTGGTGCGCTCCGCCCCGAGGACGAGCGCCGGCTCGGCGCTGCGGGCGGCCAGGGCCCACCAGCTCTCCACGCCCGGCACGCCCCGGGAGGCGACGAGCGCGGCCGCGACCGAGACCACGCCGTCGAGGAGCACGGGCGTGCGCCGGGCCGCGGCGCGCAGCAGGAAGCCCACCGCGGCCGCGGTGTCGGCGCTGCCGACGGTCTGCAGCAGCACCGTGGGACGGGTCGCGTGGCGCCGGCTGCGGCGCACCGCGTCGCGGATTGCGGCGGTCTTGCGCATCCAGGCGGCGTCGTCGACACCGCTGCCGCGTCCGACGACCTCGACCGCGCCCTTGCGCAGGCAGGCCGCGACCAGCACGGCCGCGACGGTCGTCGCCCCGACGCCGAGGTCGCCCAGCACCAGCAGGTCCACGCCCGCGTCGATCTCGGCATCCGCGACGGCCGCGCCCGCGCGCAGGGCGGTCTCGGTCTCCGCGAGCGTCATGGCGTCCTCGACGCGCACGTCGCCCGAGCCGCGGCGCACCGCGTGCGCGGTCACGGCCGCGGGCAGGTCGGACAGGTCGTCGTCGACCCCGACGGCGTGCACCGCCACCCCGACCCCGTGCAGCGCCGCGAGGCTCGCGGTCGGCCCGCGGCCCTGCACCAGGGCCCGCACGGCGTCGGCCGTGGTGCCCGGCGCGAGGCGGGAGACGTCCGCGTGCGCGACGCCGTGGTCACCCGCGAAGACGACCAGCCGCACGCGGTCCAGGGGCGCCGGGACGTCGCGGTCCTGGGTGCTCGCGAGCCAGCGGCCCACGGTCTCCAGGCGCGAGTCCGCCAGCAGCGGGGCGTCCACGCGCGGCGGCGCGGTCTGCTGGCGGGGCGAGCTCAGGCCCTCGGCGAGCTCGCGCAGGTTCAGCGGCGGCGGGCCGTCGCTCATCGGGGTCCTCCTGGGGCGGGGCGTGAGGTGGTCGGCCGGGCGGCGCGTGGGGCGCTCGCCCGGGGCGGGGCCCCCGATCGTCGCACCCGGGCCGCCGCACCCCCGCCCCGCCGCGCGTCCCGCCCCCACCGGACCCCCGCCCGGCCGGACCCCTCGCCCGGCCCGGCCCGTCGCCCGGCCCGACCCGTCCGCGCCGCGGTCCTTGTCCCGGCCGCCCGCCCGACCTACCGTCGGCGGCACGCACGCCCCGGCCCGCCGGCCGCGCCCGGGCCGACGGTGGAGGAGGGGGACCGGTGAGGACGCCAGGCACCGCGGAGCCCCCCGAGGGCGACGGGCTGCTCGCCGCGCGCGACGACTGGCTGAGCGACAGCGCGGCCGGCCGGCCGCTGACCGGTGCCCGCGACCTCGTGTCCTCGTCGTGGTGGCGCAGCCGCGGCACGGGCCTGGACCCCGACCGCGTCCTGGCCCCGGTCGCGCTGGACGCCCCGGGACTGCGCGAGCGCCGCGCCGCGCACCGCCTCACGCCCGTCCTGCCGACCGCGCGCCGGCTCCTGCTCGAGGAGCCGCTCGGGGTGCCCGTCCTCATGGCGGTCAGCGACGCCGACGGCACGCTGCTCTGGGTCGAGGGCGACCCCGGGCTGCGCCGCGCCGCGGAGCGGATGTCCTTCACCGAGGGCACGCGGTGGAGCGAGGACGTCGCGGGCCTGAACGCCCCGGGCACCGCGCTGGCCCTGCAGCGCCCGGTTCGCGTCCGCTCCGCCGAGCACTACGCCACCGCGGTGGCCCGGTGGAGCTGCTCCGCCGCGCCCGTGCGGGACCCCGCGACGGGTGACGTCCTCGGCGTCCTGGACCTCACGGGCGGCGACGAGCTCGGCCGCGAGCGGGCCCTGCAGCTCGTGCGCGCGGCCGCCGGGGCCGTGGAGGCGGAGCTGCGGGTCGCCGACCTGCGCCGGCTCGTCTCCGGCGGTGCTCCCCCCGCCGGGGCGGCCGCCCCCGTCGCGATGCTGCGGGTGCTCGGGCCCGCCGACGGCACGCTGGTGGCGGACGGGGTCCAGCGGTCGCTGTCGCTGCGTCACAGCGAGCTGCTGCTCCTGCTGCTCGCCGACGAGGAGGGCCGGGGCTGCGGGGCCGCGCGGCTGGCGGCGGCGCTGGACGAGCGCGACCTGGCGCCGGGCTCGGTGCGCGCCGAGGTGCACCGCCTGCGCGCGGTGCTGGGGGAGCGCACGGGCGGGGCGGTGGGCATCAGCGCCTCGCCGCACCGGGTCCTCGGCGACGTCCGCTGCGACGCCCTGGACGTGCGGGCCGCGCTGCGCGAGGGGCGCGTCGCCGACGCCGTCGCCGCCTGGGGCGGCCCGCTGCTGCCGGCCTCCGACGCCCCGGCCGTGCGGGAGCTGCGCGACGAGCTCGAGATCGGGGTCCGCACGGCCGTGCTGGAGGGCCGCGACGACGACGCCCTACTGCGCTGGGCGCGCACGGCGCAGGGCCGCGACGACGCCGGGGTGGCCGCCGAGCTGCTGCGCCGCCTCGCGCCGGGCGACCCGGCCCGCGGCGAGGCGCTCGCGCGGGCGACCCGCCTGCACGCCGTCTGAGCCGGCACCCGGTCCCGTCCCGCGCCCTGACCGCGCCGTCCGGGGCGGCTGCAACGGACCTGCAACGCCGCGGGGCCTAGCGTGGCGGCCTGCGCGCGACGAGGGAGTCGCGCAGAGCACCGCGGAGGTTCTTCATGACCGTGTACGCAGCCCCGGGCACCGACGGCAGCCTGATGACGTACGCCGAGCGCTACGACCACTACATCGGCGGCGAGTGGGTCCCCCCGGCGTCGGGGGAGTACTTCGAGAACCCCTCGCCCGTGAACGGCAGGACGTTCACCGAGGTCGCCCGCGGGACCGCGGCCGACATCGAGCGGGCGCTGGACGCCGCGCACGCCGCGGCCCCCGCGTGGGGACGGACCTCGGTCGCCGCCCGCGCGCTGGTCCTCAACCGGATCGCCGACCGCATCGAGGCGAACCTCGAGGCCATCGCGGTCGCGGAGACGTGGGACAACGGCAAGCCGGTGCGCGAGTGCCTGGCCGCCGACATCCCGCTCGTCGTGGACCACCTGCGCTACTTCGCGGGCGTCGTGCGCGCCCAGGAGGGCGGCATCTCGCAGATCGACGACGACACCGTCGCCTACCACTTCCACGAACCGCTCGGCGTGGTCGGGCAGATCATCCCCTGGAACTTCCCGATCCTCATGGCGTTCTGGAAGCTGGCCCCCGCGCTCGCGGCCGGGAACTGCGTCGTGCTCAAGCCCGCCGAGCAGACGCCCGCGTCGATCATGTACCTGTTCGGGCTCATCGGGGACCTGCTGCCGCCCGGCGTCGTGAACATCGTCAACGGCTTCGGCGTCGAGGCCGGCAAGCCGCTGGCCTCGAACCCGCGCATCCGCAAGATCGCCTTCACGGGCGAGACGACGACCGGCCGGCTGATCATGCAGTACGCCAGCCAGAACCTCATCCCCGTGACGCTGGAACTCGGCGGCAAGAGCCCCAACGTGTTCTTCGAGGACGTCGCCAGCGCCCACGACGACTTCTACGACAAGGCCCTCGAGGGGTTCACGATGTTCGCGCTGAACGGCGGCGAGGTCTGCACCTGCCCGTCGCGCGCGCTCATCCAGAGCTCGATCTACGACACGTTCCTCGCCGACGGCGTGAAGCGGACCGAGGCCGTGGTGCAGGGCAACCCGCTCGACACCGCCACGATGATCGGGGCGCAGGCGAGCAACGACCAGCTCGAGAAGATCCTGTCCTACATCGACATCGGCAAGCAGGAGGGCGCCCGCCTGCTCACGGGCGGCGAGCGCGCCGAGCTCGGCGGCGACCTCGCGGGCGGCTACTACGTCACCCCGACGATCTTCGAGGGCGACAACAGCATGCGGATCTTCCAGGAGGAGATCTTCGGGCCGGTGCTCGCGGTGACGCGCTTCGACGGCGAGGACGACGCGCTGAAGATCGCCAACGACACCCTGTACGGGCTCGGGGCGGGCGTGTGGTCGCGCAACATCCACACCGCCTACCGGATGGGCCGCGGGATCCAGGCGGGGCGGGTGTGGACGAACAACTACCACGCCTACCCGGCGCACGCGGCGTTCGGCGGCTACAAGAGCTCGGGCATCGGCCGCGAGAACCACAAGATGATGCTCGACCACTACCAGCAGACCAAGAACCTGCTGGTGAGCTACGCGACGTCGAAGCTCGGCTTCTTCTGAGCCGACCCCGACCCCTCCGCGGTCGTGCAGGGACGCCCTGCACGACCGCGGAGGCCAGGCTCGACCGCGGAGGACCGCGACACCGCGAGGAGCGCACCAGCGGGACGGGGAACCGTCCGCGACCCAGCAGGAGGAACGCGTGGAGCAGGCAGGGACCCCCGAGCGGGTGGCGGTGACGGACGCCGCCGCGTCGCAGCTGCGGCGGCTGCGGCGGCGCAACGGGCCGCTGATGTTCCACCAGTCGGGCGGCTGCTGCGACGGCAGCTCCCCGATGTGCTTCCCCGACGGCGACTTCATCACCTCCGAGGCGGACGTCCGGCTGGGCGATCTCGCGGTCGCGGCCGAGGGCGACGACGAGGCGTTCACCGTCCCCGTGTGGATGTCGAAGGAGCAGTTCCAGCTCTGGTCGCACACCCACCTGACGATCGACCTCGTGAAGGGGCGCGGGGCGGGGTTCTCGCTCGAGGCGCCCGACGGCGTCCGGTTCCTCATCCGGTCGCGGCTGATCACGGCCGCGGGCGTGCCGGACGAGCTGTCGGGTCCCGTGAGCTGCGAGGTGCCGGCCGCCGGGGGGACCGGCCGGTAGCGTCGACCGCGTGAGCACCCCGGCCGCCAGCGCAGCACCCGTCCGCACCGCCGTCGTCGGCTACGGCGCGGGGGGCCGGTTCTTCCACGCCCCCGTGGTCGCGGGCGCGGCGGGGTGCGAGCTGGTCGCGGTCGTGACCCGCTCGCCCGAGCGCGCGGAGCTGGCCCGCGCCGAGCACGGCGTGCCGGTGGTCGGTGCCCTGGAGGACCTCCCGGCGCTGGGCGTCGAGGCGGTGGCGATCTCCACACCCGCCGCGACGCACACCGCCCTGACCGAGCAGGCGCTGCGCCTGGGCCTGGCCACGGTGTGCGACAAGCCCTTCGCCCTGGACGCCGAGGCCGCGCGGGGCACCGTCGCCCTGGCCGCCGAGCTCGGCGTGCTGCTCAGCGTCTACCAGAACCGCCGCTTCGACGCCGACCTGCTGACGCTGCGGCGCGTGCTCGACGAGGGCGGGCTGGGGCGCGTGCAGCGCTTCGAGTCCTCCTTCGAGCGCTGGGCCGCGGGGGACCCGCCGGAGGCCGGCGCCGGTCTCCTGCGCGACTTCGGCAGCCACCTCGTGGACCAGGCGCTGCTGCTGTTCGGCCCCGTCGCGACCGTGAGCGCGCAGACGCTCGGCGCGGACGGCGCCGAGCACGACGTCCGCCTGCAGCTGCAGCACGCGGTCGGCGTGCGCACCGAGGTCTCGGGCTCGTGGAAGCAGGCCGCCCCGGCGCCGCGGTTCCGGGTCACGGGCACCGCGGGCACCTTCGTCCTGGACACCCCGATGGAGGTGCAGGAGGAGCTGCTGCTCGCCGGGCGCACCCCCGCCGCGGAGGGGGAGGCGTGGGGCGCGGAACCCGCGCACCGCTGGGGCCGGCTGCACGTCGCGGGAGGGCCGGTGCTGCCGGTGCGCAGCGAGAACGGGCGCTGGCCGCTCTTCTACGAGCGCTTCGCCGCGGCCGTGCGCGGCACGGGGCCGGTGCCCGTCGAGCCCGCGGACGCGGTCGTCACGGCGACCGTGCTCGACGCCGCGCGCACCAGCGCCGCCGAGGGCCGCACCGTCGTCCTCGGCTGACACCCGGGTTCCAGGAGAGCCGGTCGCGGGCCGCGCATGCCCTAGGCTCCTCGCCGCACCTCCCGGGTGGCCGGAGACCCTGGTGGCCGGGGGTGCCCGCCCACGACCAGGCCGCCGAGCAGGACGATCCCTGCGCGCCCCGCGCGGCCGCCCCGTCCAGCAGAGGTCTCCTCCCATGGGTCATCCCGACCTGACACCAGCCAGCACCCGCACCGCGCCGGGCACCGCCCCCGCGAACCCGATGCGCCGGGTCGCCGCCGCGAGCCTCGTCGGCACCACGATCGAGTTCTACGACTTCTACGTCTACGCGACCGCGGCGGTCCTCGTCTTCGGGCCGCTGTTCTTCCCCTCCGACAACGACACCGCCGAGACGCTCGCCTCGCTCGCGACGTTCGGGGTGGCGTTCGTCGCCCGGCCCTTCGGCTCGATCGTGTTCGGCCACTTCGGCGACCGCGTCGGCCGCAAGACCACCCTCATCGCCTCGCTGCTCGTCATGGGGATCTGCACGATCCTCATCGGCGTGCTGCCCACCCACGCCACGGCCGGCAACCTGGCCCCGTTCCTGCTGTGCGTGCTGCGCTTCGGACAGGGCTTCGGCCTCGGCGGGGAGTGGGGCGGCGCCGCGCTGCTCGCCACCGAGAACGCGCCGCCGAACCGCCGCGCGCTGTACGGGATGCTGCCGCAGCTCGGCGCGCCCCTCGGGTTCATCATCGCGAACACCCTCTTCATCGCGCTGTCCGCGGGCATGAGCGACGAGGCGTTCACGTCCTGGGGCTGGCGCGTGCCGTTCCTGCTCAGCGCCGTCCTCGTCGGCCTCGGCCTCTACATCCGCCTGAGCCTCAGCGAGACCCCGGTCTTCGCGCAGGCGCTGGCCGAGAAGAAGCCCGTGCGCGTGCCCGTCGCGGTCCTGTTCCGCTCCAGCTGGAAGATCGTCGTGCTCGGCGCCGTGTCGGTGATCGTCACCTACACGCTCTTCTACCTGACCACGGCCTGGTCGCTGAGCTTCGGGACGTCGCCCACCGGCCTCGCCTACCCGCGCCAGGACTTCCTCCTGATGCTGTGCTTCGCGGTGCTGTTCATGGCCGCCGCGACGCCGCTGTCCGGGCTGGCCTCGGACCGCTTCGGCCGCCGCCCCGTCCTCGCGGTCGCGATGGTCGGCGCGGCCGTCGTCGGCCTGCTCACCGAGCCCCTGCTGGGCTCCGGCGACCGCGGTCTCGTCCTGCTCTGGCTGTGCGCCGGGCTGTTCTTCATGGGCCTGGTGTTCGGGCCCATCGGCGCCTACCTGCCCGAGCTGTTCCCGACGACGGTCCGCTACACGGGGGCCTCGCTGGCCTTCAACCTCGGCAGCATCCTCGGCGCCTCGCTGGCCCCCTACACCGCGGTGCGCCTCGCGCAGGCGGGCGGGCTCAGCTGGGTCGGGTTCTACCTCGCCGGCACGGCCGTCGTGAGCCTCGTCGCGCTGGCCCTGCTGCGCGAGACCCGCACGGCGTCGCTGTCGAGCTGACCCCTCGCCGCACCGACCGCCCCCGGACCCCGCGGTCCGGGGGCGGTCTGCTGCCGGGCGGCGAGCGCATCGATTAAGGTCGATCCCGGCCGCTCTGGCCGCGGTGGCGGGGGCTCGAGACGCAGGGGGCTGAGCAGGACATGGTGTACCGGGCGCTCTACCGGACCGTCTTCACGAAGATCGACCCGGAGCGGGCGCACCACTGGGCCTTCTCCGCGATGCGCGCCGCTGCGCGCGTCCCCCCGGTCGCCGACCTCACCCGGCACCTGTTCGTGGCCCCGGACCCTCGGCTGCGCACCCGCGTCCTCGGCATGGACCTGCCCGGCCCGCTCGGCCTCGCGGCCGGCTTCGACAAGGACGGCCTCGGCGTCGAGGCGCTCGGGAACCTGGGCTTCTGCTTCGTCGAGGTCGGCACCGTCACGGCCCTGCCCCAGCCCGGCAACCCGCGACCGCGCCTGGCCCGGCTGACCGAGGACCGGGCCATCGTCAACCGCATGGGCTTCAACAACTCCGGCGCCGAGGTCGTGGCCCGCCGGCTGCGGCAGCTGCGCGCCGTCCCCCCGCGCCACCCCGTGGCGATCGGCGTCAACATCGGCAAGAGCAAGGTCGTCGACGAGGCCGACGCCGCCGCGGACTACGCGACCTCCGCCCGCCTGCTCGCCCCCTACGCCGACTACCTGGTCGTCAACGTCAGCTCGCCCAACACCCCGGGCCTGCGCGACCTGCAGGCCGTCGGCAAGCTGCGGCCCGTGCTCGAGGCCGTGCGCACCGCCGCCGACGCCGCCGCGCACCGCCACGTGCCGCTGCTCGTCAAGATCGCCCCGGACCTCTCCGACGCCGACGTCGACGCGGTCGCCGACCTCGCGCTGGAGACCGGGCTGGACGGCATCGTCGCGACCAACACCACCATCACGCGGGAGGGCCTGCGCACCCCCGCGGCCGAGGTCGCCTCGGCCGGGGGCGGGGGCCTCTCGGGGGCCCCGCTGAAGGAGCGCTCCCTCGCCGTCCTGCGCCGGCTCTCCGAGCGCACCACCGACCGCCTCGTGCTGATCAGCGTCGGCGGCATCGAGACCTCCGCCGACGTGGCCGCGCGCCTGGAGGCCGGGGCGTCGCTGGTCCAGGCGTACACGGCGTTCGTCTACGAGGGCCCGGCGTGGCCGCGGCGCGTCCTGGAGGGCCTCGCGGCCTCCCGGACCCGGCGGGAGTCCGACACCGCCACGCCCTGAGGGCGACGCCTCGCACGAGAGCCGATCCGGCGCGCCGGGTGGCGAGCGTGTCGAGTTGTGGGGGGCGACGATCCGGGTGACGGTCGGGGGTGGCGCCCACCGGCCCACCCCCAGCACCGCACCCGAGGAGAACCCCCATGCCCGACGCCCCTGCGCAGCAGGGCGGCAGCGGTCAGCCCGACCCGCACCGCTGGAGGGCCCTCGCCGTCTGCCTCGCCGCCGGGTTCATGACCCTGCTCGACGTCTCCATCGTCAACGTGGCGCTGCCCTCGATCCAGGGCTCGCTCGGGGCGGGCCCCAGCCAGGTCCAGTGGATCGTCGCGGGCTACGCGCTGGCGTTCGGCCTGGTCCTCGTCCCCGCGGGCCGCTTCGGCGACCTGTTCAGCCGCCGCACCGTCTTCCTCGTCGGCCTGGTCGCCTTCACGGTGACCAGCGCGGGCGCCGGCCTGGTGCAGTCGGCCACGGCGCTCGCCGTCGTGCGGCTCGTGCAGGGCATCGCCGCGGGCATCCTGAACCCGCAGGTCATCGGCCTGCTGCAGGAGCTCTTCCAGGGCCCGGAGCGGGGCAAGGCCTTCGGCCTCTTCGGCACCACGGTCGGGGTCTCGACGGCCGTCGGGCCGCTGCTCGGCGGGCTGCTCATCCAGGTCTTCGGCACCGACGCGGGCTGGCGGGCGGTGTTCCTCGTCAACGTGCCGATCGGCCTGGTGCTGCTGCCGTTCGCGGTGCGGCTGCTGCCCCGCGCCGAGCGGGTGCGCGGGCGCAAGCTGACCCTCGACCTCGTCGGGCTCGCCCTGCTCGCGGTCGGCGTCGTGTTCCTCATGCTCCCGTTCGTGCTCACCACGGGCCAGGACGACGAGCCCCTGCGCTGGCTGTCGCTGGTGCCGGGCGTCGCGCTCCTCGTCGGCTTCGTCCTGTGGGAGCGCGCCTACGAGCGGCGCGGCCGCGAACCCGTCGTGCCGTCCGCGCTGGTGCGGACCCGGTCCTTCACGGGCGGGGCCCTCGTCGGCATCGCCTTCTTCGCGGGCTTCACCGGCATCTTCCTCGTCGTGACGCTGTACCTGCAGTCCGGGCTGGGCTTCACGGCCCTGCAGGCCGGGCTCGTCCAGACGCCGTTCGCGCTCGCGTCGGCGGCCTGCTCGGGCCTCGGGGGGCGCTTCGTCAACCGCTTCGGCCGCCAGACCGTCGTCGTGGGCCTCGTCGTCATGTCCGTCGGGCTCGTCGCGGCGGACCTCGTCTCGGCTTCCGTGCAGGAGGTCCCCGGCGCGATCGCGCTGTCGGCGTGCCTCATGGTCGCGGGGGCCGGCACGGGCCTGGTCATCTCGCCCAACCAGACGCTCACGCTCGCCGAGGTGCCGACCGAGGTCGGCGGGGTCGCGGGCGGCGTCCTGCAGACGGGGCAGCGCGTGGGCTCCGCGATGGGCGTGGCGCTGGTCTCGGCCATCTTCTTCTCCGGCATCGCCTCCGCGGCCGGCGGCGGGCGCCCGGACAGCGGGGGCGGCCGGCCGCCCGAGGCCGTCCAGGCGCTGTTCGGCGACGCGCTGTCGATGGGGCTGCGCGTCTCGCTCGGCCTGGTGCTGCTCGCCCTGGTGCTCGCGCTGCTGGACCTGCGCCGCCGCAAGCACTCCGCGGACCCCGACGCGGGCGCCCCGCACGCCGCGGCCGGCGGGAGGCACGCCACCACGCCGGCGCAGCGCGGCCCGCGGCACCGCCGGGGCGCGCCGACCGGCTGACGCCCCCCCCGTCCGGCGCACCGCCGCGGCCTCGTGTCGCGGGGTGGGTGTCGCCGGCGCGGGCTAGCGTGCGCCGGGTGGACGTCGCAGCAGTCGAGGAGGGGAACCCGTGAGCCGGATCGCGCAGTGGTCGTGGCAGCTGGAGGACATCGACGGCCGCCCGGTCGAGGGCGGCGGTGAGGTGTTCCCGACGCAGTCGGACGCCGAGGTCTGGATCGGGGAGAGCTGGCGCGGCCTGCGCGCCGGGGGCGTGGAGTCCGCGCACCTCTTCGCCGACGGCGAGCGGATCTACGGCCCGCTGAGCCTGCGCCCGGCGGACTGACCGCCCGCGCCCGACGGGACACCCGGGCCCCGTGTCCTCCGGCCGGTCACCGGCCGGAGGACGCGGGGGTCCGGGCTCAGGAGCGGGGACTCAGGTGAGGCGCTCGCGAGGCGAGCGGTCGGCCGTCTTGGCCACGTCGCGCTCGACGACGTCGCCCAGCGCCTCGTCGATGCGCTGCAGCAGCTCCGGCGGGATCACGACCCCGGACGCCTGCGCGTTCGCGGTGACCTGCTCGGGCCGCGAGGCGCCGATGATGGCCGCGGACACGTTGTCGTTCTGCAGCACCCAGGCGATCGCGAGCTGCGCGAGCGTCAGGCCCAGCTCGTCCGCGACGGGCTTGAGCGCCTGCACGCGGGTGAGGACGTCGTCCTGCAGCCAGCGGCTGATCATGTCCGCGCCGCCCTTGGCGTCGGTGGCCCGCGAGCCCGCGGGCAGCTCCGCCCCCGGCAGGTACTTGCCGGTCAGGACGCCCTGGGCGATGGGGGAGAAGACGACCTGCCCGATGCCCAGCTCGCGCGACGCGGGCACGACCTCGGTCTCGATGACGCGCCACAGCGCCGAGTACTCGGGCTGGTTGGACACGATGCGGAACCCGAGCTGGCGCGCCAGGTCCTGACCCGCGCGCAGCTGCTCCACGGTCCACTCGCTGACGCCGATGTAGAGCGCCTTGCCCGCGCGCACGACGTCGGCGAAGGCCTGGACGGTCTCCTCGAGCGGCGTCGCGTGGTCGTAGCGGTGGGCCTGGTAGACGTCGACGTGGTCGGTGCCGAGGCGCTGCAGGGACCCGTCGATGGACTCGCTGATGTGCTTGCGGGACAGGCCGGTGTCGTTCGGGCCCTTGGGGCCCGTCGGGAAGTAGACCTTGGTCATGATCTCGAGGGACTCGCGGCGCTGGCCCTTCAGCGCCTGGCCGAGGACGGTCTCGGCCGCGGTGTTCGCGTAGACGTCGGCGGTGTCGAAGGTGGTGATGCCCGCGTCGAGCGCGGCGCGGACGCACGCGATGGCGGCGTCGTTCTCCACCTGGGACCCGTGGGTGAGCCAGTTGCCGTAGGTGATCTCAGAGATCTTGAGACCGCTGCTGCCGAGGTGTCGGAACTCCATGACCGCACGCTAGGGCCGTCGCCCGGCGCGGGGCCAGCGGGCCCCCGCGCGGCGGGCGTCCGGGTCAGCGGGGTGCGCCACCCCGGGGGACCATCGGGATCGGGCGGCGCAGGCGGCGGATCTGCAGGGCGCGCGTCACGCCGTAGCCCGTCAGGCCGCCCTCGAGGGTGTCGCCGAAGCGCTCGGCGAGCGCGCGCTTGATGCGGCGGCTCAGCACGAAGGAGTCGGCGATCGCGACCGCGAGCATCCCGTAGATGAGCACGGTGGTGGCGACCAGCAGGGACTGCGAGCCGAGCGACTGCGACAGCAGGGAGATCAGCAGCGACGCCCCCGCGATGATGAGGAAGTACTCGCCGACGTTGCGGCGGGCGTCCACGACGTCGCGCACGAAGCGCTTCTGCGCGCCGCGGTCGCGGACGGGCAGGTGCCGCTCGTCGCCCGTGGTGAGGGCGACCTGCATGCGGGCGCGCTCCTCGCGGGCCGCCTCGCGCGCCACCTTGGAGGCGGCCTTGCGGTCGGTGGGGACGAGGGGGCGCTTGTTGCGGGCCTGCGCGTCGCTGCGCTTCGGCGTCGGCCGGCCCTTGCCGCCCTCCTTGGTCAGGCTCGCCGGGGGAGTGGCCACGGGCGCCTTGCGCGAGGCGCGCACCAGGCGCCGGCCGGTACCCGCCGGCCGCGCGTCGCCGCCCTCCTTGCTCAGGCTCACCGTCGTGGTGGCCCCGGGGGCCTGCTTCTCCTTCGGGCGTCCGAACACGAGCAGGAGCGTACGGCACCCCCGCCCGCGCGGGAGGCGGCGCGACGCCCCGGCGACCGGCCCCGCCCGGGCGACTTCGGTAGCGTCCGCACCGTGAGCGACGGCACCTCTGCGACCAGCGACCAGCGACCCGCCAGCGCGGCGGGCACGACCGCGCCGGGCGCCCTGCCCCCACCCGGGCCGGAGCGCACCGCGGCCCTGCGGGCGGCGTCGGCGGCCCAGCGCGACGCCACGCGCGCCGACCTCGAGCGGCTCGTGCGCATCCCGAGCGTCTCCGCGCCGGCCTTCGACCAGGCGCACGTCGCGGCGAGCGCGGAGGCCGTGGCCGGGCTGCTGCGCGACGCCGGCCTGCCGGAGGTCCGGATCGTCACCGCCACGGGCGACGGCGCCACCAGCGCACCCGCCGTCATCGCGCGCCGGCCCGCGCCGGCCGGGCGCCCGACCGTCCTGCTCTACGCCCACCACGACGTGCAGCCCCCCGGGCGCCCGGAGGACTGGGCCAGCCCCGCCTTCGAGCCCGCCGAGCGCGACGGGCGGCTGTTCGGCCGCGGCGCCGCCGACGACAAGGCGGGCGTCATGGTGCACGTCAGCGCGCTGCGCACCGTCCTGCCCCTGTGGGGCCCCGAGGACGGCGTGGGCGTGACCGTCTTCGTCGAGGGCGAGGAGGAGATCGGCTCGCCGACCTTCCAGGCGTTCCTCGCCGAGCACCGCGCCGACCTCGCCGCCGACGCCATCGTCGTCGCGGACTCCGCCAACTGGCGCACGGGCGTGCCCGCCATCACCACCACGCTGCGCGGGCTCGTCGACTGCGACGTGCGGGTCGACGTCCTGTCCCACGCCGTGCACTCCGGGGTCAACGGCGGACCGGTCGTGGACGCCCTCACCTCGCTCTGCCGCCTGGTGGCGACGCTGCACGACGAGAACGGCGACGTCGCCGTGCGCGGGCTGCACACCGGCGTCGCGGCCGACCTCCCGCCGGGCACCGAGCTGACCGAGGCGCAGTTCCGCGCCGACGCGGGCGTCCTGCCCGGGGTGCGCCTGGCCGGGACCGGCCCCCTGACGAGCCGGCTCTGGACGCGCCCGGCCCTGTCGGTGATCGGCCTGGACGCCACCGACGTCGAGCACGCCAGCAACACGCTCATCCCCTCCGCCCGCGCCAAGCTCAGCCTGCGCATCGCCCCCGGGCAGGAGCCCGCGGCCGCCATGACCGCGCTGCGCCGCCACCTCGAGGCCAACGCGCCCTTCGGCGCCCGGGTGACGGTGACGGCGGGGGAGGCGGGGCAGGCCTTCGCGGCCGACACGTCCTCGCCCGCGCACGACGTGGCCCGCGCGGCCTTCGCCGAGGCCTTCGGCGCCGAGGTCGTGGAGATCGGGATGGGCGGCTCCATCCCCTTCGTGGCCGATCTGGCCGCGGTCTACCCCGGCGCGGCGATCCTCGTCACGGGCGTCGAGGACCCGGACTCCCGCGCCCACGGCGCGGACGAGTCCCTGCACCTGGCCGACTTCGCCTCGGCGTGCCTGGGGGAGGTGCTGCTGCTCGACGGGCTCGCGGCCACCGCGCCGACGACGACGTCCACGGCGGCGCCGGCCCCCGCGTCGTCGTAGTCTTCAGGGGCGACGCCGAGCGGGGCGCGCGGGAACACCCGTCACCCCGCGCCGGTTGAGCGAAGCAGCAGGCGAGAAGTCACGACCGCCGACGAGCGAACCGGAGACGATGTCCATGACCACCTCCACCACCGTCCAGACCGAGCAGACCCCCGCGGAAGCCCACGGCGTGGAGCTCACCGAGGTGGCCGCGACCAAGGTCCGCACCCTGCTGGAGTCCGAGGGGCGCGACGACCTGCGTCTGCGCATCGCGGTCCAGCCCGGCGGCTGCTCCGGCCTCATCTACCAGCTCTACTTCGACGAGCGCACCCTCGACGGGGACGCCGTGCGCGACTTCTCCGGCGTCGGGGTCGTCGTGGACAAGATGAGCGCCCCGTACCTCTCGGGCGCCACCATCGACTTCGCCGACACGATCGAGAAGCAGGGCTTCACGATCGACAACCCGAACGCCGGCAGCAGCTGCGCGTGCGGGGACTCCTTCTCCTGACGGTCGCACCCTGACCGTCGCGGACGACCCGACGACCCCCGCACCGGCCGGTGCGGGGGTCGTCGGCGTTTCCCCCCGCGTCAGCCGCCCCCGTGCGCGCGTCCCCGTGCCGCCGGCCCGCTTCGACTTCGCGCACCTGACGCCCGAGGCGGGGGAGGACCTCGTCGCCTCGGGGGGCGACCTGCTGCCCTCGACCCTGCTGGCCGCCTACGCGGCGGGCTACTTCCCCATGGGGCTCGGCGGGGGCGGCGAGGGACCCCTCGGGTGGTGGTCGCCGGACCCCCGGGGCGTCCTGCTGCCGGCCGCGGTGCACGTCTCGCGCTCCCTGCGGCGCTCCCTGCGCCGCTTCGAGGTCCGCGTGGACACCGCCTTCGCCGACGTGGTCGACGGCTGCGCGGACCCCTCGCGCGAGGGCGCCTGGATCACCGCCGACGTCGCGGCCGCCTACCGGCGCCTGCACGCGCTCGGGTGGGCCCACTCGGTGGAGGTCTTCGAGGACGGCGAGCTCGCCGGCGGCCTCTACGGCATCAGCATCGGCGGCCTCTTCGCGGCCGAGTCCAAGTTCCACCGCACGACCGACGCCTCCAAGGCCGCGGTCGTCGCCCTGGCGGGCGTCATGACGTCGGACGGCGTCGAGGGGCGGCTGGTGGACGTGCAGTGGCGCACGGAGCACCTCGCCACCCTCGGCGTGCAGGCGGTCCCGCGCGGACGCTACCTGCGCCTGCTGGGGGCAGCCCTGGCGCTGCCTGTGCCCCCGTCCTTCTCGGCGCGCCCCGAGGGGTGCACCAGCTACGACGAGGGGTAGTCTCACCACTCAGCGGGACCTCTCCGTGCGAGGAGCACACACTCCTCACACGGGCGGCCCCGAACTTGTCGTGAGGACCCGTGGGAAGGCCGGCTTTGGTCATGCGAGATCTGGGCGCGACACGTCGTCGCCGTCCCTCCGGGACGCTGCTCGCCGCAGCCGCCACCGGTGCCCTGCTGCTCCTGTCGGGCTGCAGCAGCAACGCCGACGTGCCGGACGCGAGCCTGCGCAACGGCTTCCTCCCGGACGCCTCCGAGGGCGCGACCAACATGACGGAGCGCATCCAGACGCTCTGGAACGGCTCCTGGATCGCGGCGCTCGCCGTCGGGGTCCTCGTGTGGGGCCTGACCATCTGGGTCGTGGTCGCCTACCGGCGCCGCAAGAACGACCCGGAGCTGCCGGCGCAGGTGCGCTACAACATGCCGATCGAGATCTTCTACACGATCGTCCCGGTCATGATGGTCGGCGTCCTCTTCTACTACGTGGCGCGCGACCAGCAGGCCATCCTCGACACGAGCGAGAAGCCGGACGTGACCGTCCAGGTCGTCGGCAAGAAGTGGTCGTGGGACTTCAACTACGTCGACTCCAACGTCTACGACACAGGTCGCCAGGCCGACCTCACGGGTCAGTCCGGGGTCGAGGAGCAGCTGCCCACGCTCTACCTGCCGGTGAACGAGCGCGTGCAGTTCGACCTCTACTCCCGCGACGTCATCCACTCGTTCTGGATCCCCGCCTTCCTGATGAAGATGGACCTCATCCCGGGCAGCCCGAACAAGTTCCAGGTCACCCCCACCAAGGAGGGCGACTTCCGCGGCAAGTGCGCGGAGCTGTGCGGCGACTACCACTCGGAGATGCTCTTCAACGTGAAGGTCGTCTCGCAGGAGGAGTACCAGGACCACATGGACGACCTCGAAGCCGTCGGGAAGACGGGCTCGCTGCCCACCTCCCTCGCGGGTGCCAACGAGCTCGCGGGGGTCCAGGCGGACTCCATCGAGCGTGAGAAGGACGCATCCGTGGACGGGAGCAACTGATGGCCACCGAGAGCTTCAACGCACCGGGGATCGCCGCCCGCGTGACGACGCAGGTCCGCCAGCCGCGCGGCGCCGTCGTCCCCCAGCGCCGCGGCGCCGTGATCGCCGGCTGGCTGTCCAGCACCGACCACAAGGTCATCGGCAACCTGTACTTCATCACCGCGTTCATCTGGTTCCTGCTCGCCGGGATCATGGCGCTGCTGATCCGCGCCGAGCTCTTCGAGCCCGGCATGCAGGTCTTCAACACCAAGAACGAGTACAACCAGGCGTTCACGATGCACGGCACGATCATGCTGCTGCTGTTCGCGACGCCGCTGTTCTCCGCGTTCGCCAACGCGATCATGCCGCTGCAGATCGGCGCGCCGGACGTCGCGTTCCCGCGGCTGAACATGTTCGCGTACTGGCTGTTCCTCTTCGGCGGCCTCATCGCCGGCGCCGGCTTCGTGACCCCGGGCGGCGCGGCCTCCTTCGGGTGGTTCGCCTACGCCCCGCTGTCCGACGTGGTCCACTCACCCGGCCTCGGCGGCAACCTCTGGGTGATGGGCCTGGCCTTCTCGGGCTTCGGCACCATCCTCGGCGCGGTCAACTTCATCACCACGATCGTCTGCATGCGCGCCCCCGGCATGACCATGTTCCGGATGCCGATCTTCACCTGGAACACGCTCATCACCAGCGTCCTGATCCTCATGGCGTTCCCGGTGCTCGCGGCCGCGCTGCTGGCGCTGGCGGCGGACCGGGTGATGGGGGCCCACGTCTTCGAGGCCGCGAACGGCGGCCCGATCCTGTGGCAGCACCTGTTCTGGTTCTTCGGCCACCCGGAGGTCTACATCATCGCGCTGCCGTTCTTCGGCATCGTGACGGAGATCTTCCCGGTCTTCAGCCGCAAGCCCGTCTTCGGCTACAAGGGCCTGGTCTTCGCGACCATCTCCATCGCCGGCCTCTCGGTCACGGTGTGGGCGCACCACATGTACGTGACCGGCAAGGTGCTGCTGCCCTTCTTCGCCTTCATGACCATGCTGATCGCGGTCCCGACGGGCGTGAAGTTCTTCAACTGGCTGGGCACGATGTGGCGCGGGTCGCTGACCTTCGACACCCCGCTGCTCTGGTCGGTCGGCTTCCTGGTCACCTTCCTCTTCGGTGGCCTCACCGGCGTCATCCTGTCGGCGCCCCCGTTGGACTTCCAGCTGTCGGACTCCTACTTCGTCGTCGCGCACTTCCACTACGTCGTCTTCGGCACCGTGGTGTTCGCGATGTTCGCCGGCTTCTACTTCTGGTGGCCCAAGCTCACGGGCAAGATGCTCGACGAGCGCCTGGGGAAGATCCACTTCTGGCTGCTGTTCGTCGGCTTCCACACCACGTTCCTCATCCAGCACTGGCTGGGGGCCGCCGGCATGCCGCGCCGCTACGCGGACTACCTGCCGGGCGAGGGCTTCACGACGATGAACCAGATCTCCACGATCGGGTCCTTCGTCCTCGGCCTGTCCTTCCTGCCCTTCCTCTGGAACGTCTACCAGACCGCTCGCCACGGCGAGAAGGTCACCGTGGACGACCCGTGGGGCTACGGCGCCTCGCTCGAGTGGGCGACCTCCTGCCCGCCGCCGCGGCACAACTTCACCTCGCTGCCCCGCATCCGCTCGGAGCGTCCCGCGTTCGACCTGCACCACCCCGAGGTCGCCGCGCACGACACCCCGACCGACGGCCGCAGCAAGAACCTCCTCGACCACGTGTACGGCGAAGCCGATCTGTCCGGGCGTCAGGAAGACGTCCGCGGCGGGAAGGGGCACTGACCACTCATGAAGGCTGAAACCTGGCTCTTCTCGGGCGGGATCCTCTTCTTCATCCCGATCGGGTTCGTCTACGGGCTGCTCACGCAGTGGAACGAGCCGGTCGGGCTGATCGCCCTGATCCTCACGGGCGGCCTGGCGCTGCTCGTGGGCACCTACCTCGCCATCACCGCGCGCCGGATCGACGACCGCCCGGAGGACAACCCCCGGGCGAACGTCGAGGAGGGCGCCGGCGAGCAGGGCTTCTTCTCCCCGCACAGCTGGTGGCCGCTCTTCCTCGCCTTCGGCGGGGCCATCGCCTTCGGCGGTGTGGCGGTCGGCTGGTGGCTCTGGCTCATCGGCGTCGTCGTCAGCATCCCGATGCTCCTCGGCTGGGTCTTCGAGTACTACCAGGGCGAGCACGCTCACTGAGCGGACGAACCCCCGCAGGGCCCGCAGCACCTCACGGTGCTGCGGGCCCTTCGTCGTTCCCGGCCCCGGCCCCGGCGCTCCGCGTCACCGGGTCGCCGGGTGACGGCTCAGGGCGTACGCAGGCCCCGTGTCGCGGCCGGGGGAGTCGCCGACGGCCGGGGCGCCCTCGCGGGACCCGGTCGCCCCGTACCCCGAGCCGACGGTCTCTGGGGGGGGCCGGCCCTGCTTGGCGCAGCACCGCGTTGGCGGCTCGGTGCGCGGCACTGCAGCCCGCTCGCACGGTCGTTCCCGGAGGGTGGGGGCTGGACGTCTCCCTCGAGCTCTCCAGGTACCGCTGGGCGCCCCGCACGCGGCTCGTGGCACCCGTGGCACCGCCGCGCGGTCCCGGCGGCACAGGGGGCACGCAGGGCGGGGGAGGTCCGGTGCCTCGTCCGCGCCGCCCGCACCAGGGCGGACCCGCGGGGTGGCCGCGGCCGGGAGATCCGCCTCCGCCGGCACCGCACCGCCCAGCCGACGTGTGACGGATCCGGAACACGTGGCGTGCAACGTTCCGGACCGCGGTGACGTCACTCTGGTGGAGGGGACCGCGTGGCACGATGGCTGCGGGGGAGAACGCCCGCCGGTCGTGACCGGCGGGCCGAACAGGGGGAGCACCGTCGTGAGCACGTCGTCGTCCAGCCGCACCACCGCGCCGCCGCAGCGCCGCCACCGGGCACGCCGGTGGTTGCCGGCTCTGGTGCTGGCCGGCCTGGCCCTCCCGCTCGCGTCGTGCCAGTCCACGGCGTCCTCCGACGGCGCGGCCGCGCCGGCCTCGTCCGCCGCCTCGCCGTCGGCCGTCCCGGCGACGATCGCCGTGACGCCCACCGACGCGACCGCCGACGTCCGCCTGGACGCCCCGGTGACGGTCAGCGTGAAGGACGGCACGCTGCAGGACGTCACGGTCTCCGGCCCCGACGGCGCCCCCCTGGAGGGGGCGCTGGACCCGGCCGGCACCACGTGGACGAGCTCCGGTGCCCTCGCGCCCGCGACGCGCTACGCCGTGCACGCCGTCGCCACCGGAGCGGCGGGGCAGGTGACGCGCGACAGCGCCCTGACGACGCTCACGCCGGTCGCGACCGCGTTCCCCGCGGTGGCGCCGCTGTCCGGCTCGACCGTCGGGGTCGGCATGCCGGTCATCGTGACGCTCGACGAGCCCGTCGCCGACAGCGCCCGCGCGGCCGTCGAGCAGAACCTGCACGTCACCACGCAGCCCGCCCCGGTCGAGGGCGCCTGGAACTGGATCTCCCCGTCGAAGCTCGAGTACCGGCCCGCGGACTACTGGCCCGCTCACACGACGGTCCACGTCGACCTCGACCTCGGTGACGTCGAGGTCAGCCCCGGCGTCTGGGGCAAGACCCGCGACATCGACTTCACCGTCGGCAGCGCGATGGTCAGCACCGTGGACATCGCCGCCCACACGCTCACGGTGACGCGCGACGGGGCCGTGCTGCGGACCATCCCCGTCACGCTCGGGCAGACCGGCAACGGCGGGAAGTACATCACCCGCAGCGGGACCAAGGTCATCATGAGCCTGGAGGCGACCCGCCAGATGGACGCGGAGACCACCGGCGTCAGCCCGGACGACCCGAACTACTACAACGTGGCGACCAAGTACGCGATGCGCCTGACCAACTCGGGGGAGTTCCTCCACGCCGCCCCCTGGTCGGTGTCGTCCCAGGGCCGGGCCAACGTCAGCCACGGCTGCACCGGCATGAGCACCGCGGACGCGAAGTGGATGTTCGACAACTCCAAGGTCGGCGACGTCGTCTCCTACGTGGGCAGCGACCGCACCATCGAGCCCGGCAACGGCTTCAACGTGTGGAACGAGACCTTCCCGGAGTGGAAGGCCGGCTCGGCCCTCGGCGCCTGAGCCCCGCTGCGGGACAAGTCGACCGACCTGCCCTCAGCACCCCGCACGACGAAGGCGCCAGCACGCCGACGGCACGACGAAGGCCCCGAGCTCTCCGCCCGGGGCCTTCGTCAAAGATCCCGACCACCCGCCGTGATCATGCAGGTAATACCTGCATGATCACGGAGGGGTCGGTGGTCGGGCTGCTGCAGGTGGGGGTGTGACGCCGCGCAAGTGCATCAGCTCGTCGGCTGAGGCCAGACCTCGTCGGCGAGGCGGTGCGCCACGAGCAGCCCGGCGACGGACCCCGTCGCCGGCACTGGCGGCGGCGGACCACCGCGTCCATGCTCGACGAGCAGTCGGGAAGTCGGCAGTCCGTCACGACGACGACGGTGACGTCTTCGTTCCGGGGCGGGCGGCTCGCACCGTCGACGGCGGGGGAGCGGCGGCACCGCGGACCCGGACGACGCCGAGCACCGCCTGCTCCACTCAGCTCGCCCGATCCAGTCCTCCTCAGCCGGTTGGCTCGTGCGTCACCTGACGACGACCCGGGCGGCCCGTCTCGCAGGGGTGCCCCGGACACGACGAAGGCCCCGGGCGGATCGCCCGGGGCCTTCGTCGTCAGTGCGGCTGGATCAGCCGTGCAGCGTCTGGGAGGTGCCGATCGCGGCGTTCTCCTTGTCGCCGACGGCCAGGTGCTCCTCGTCGGAGCCGAGCTCGCCGTGGCTGTGCGCGGCCTCGACCTCGGCCGGGGTCACCGGCTCCACGCGGTCCTCGAAGTAGAACTTCGAGAGCCGGCGCTGGAACCGCCCGTAGAGGGTGTCGGGGTTGCCCGCGTCGACGCGGTCCTCGATCTCCATGGGGCGCTGCACCTCGTGCTGCACGAGGGTCCAGCGCTCCAGGTCGGACAGCGGGGCGTGGACCTCGATGAACTCACCGTGCGGCAGCCGCACGATGCGCCCGGTCTCACGACCGTGCAGCGCCTTCTCGCGGTCCTTGCGCTGCAGGCCCAGGCAGATCCGCTTGGTGACCACGAACGCGATCGCCGGCAGGACGAACAGCGCCACCCGCAAGAACCGGGTGATGTCGTTGATCGACAGCTGCATGATGTGGGCGATGATGTCGTTGCCGCCCGAGATCCACAGCAGCACGTAGAACGTGACGGCCATGACGCCGAGCCCGGTGCGGGTCGGGGCGTTGCGGGGGCGGTCCAGCAGGTGGTGCTCACGCTTGTCGCCCGTGGCGATCTGCTCGAGGTAGGGGTATGCCACCAGGGCGCCCATCACGAACAGGATGATCACGGTCGTCGGGATGAAGATGTTCAGCGAGAGCGTGTAGCCGAACGCCGAGATCTCCGTCCAGCCCGGCATGAGCCGGACCGCGCCGTCGAGCCAGCCCATGTACCAGTCCGGCTGCGAGCCGGCGGTGACGGGGGAGGGGTCGTAGGCGCCGTAGGCCCAGATCGGGTTGATCGAGAACAGCGCGGCGATCAGGGCGATGACGCCGAAGACGATGAAGAAGAACCCGCCGGCCTTCGCGGCGTACACCGGGAAGAGCGGGAAGCCGACGACGTTGTCCTCGGTCCGGCCCGGGCCGGGGTACTGGGTGTGCTTGTGGATCACCACGAAGAAGAGGTGGACCACGATCAGCGCCAGCATCACCGCCGGGAGCAGAAGGATGTGGATGGTGAAGAACCGCGGGATGAAGTCCTGGCCCGGGAACTCACCGCCGAAGAGGAAGAAGCTGATGTAGCTGCCGACGACGGGCACGGCCAGGATGATCGCGTCCGCGATGCGGATGCCGGTCCCGGACAGCAGGTCGTCGGGGAGGGAGTAGCCGGTGAAGCCCTCGAACACGGCCAGCAGGGCGAGGACGCCACCGATGACCCAGTTCAGCTCGCGCGGCTTGCGGAACGCGCCGGTGAAGAAGACGCGGGCCATGTGCACGATCGTCGCGGCGACGAAGACCAGGGCCGCCCAGTGGTGGACCTGGCGCATCAGCAGGCCGCCGCGGATGTCGAACGACAGGCGCAGCGAGGAGGCGTAGGCCTCGGAGACCGTCTGACCGGCCAGCGGGGCGTAGATGCCGGTGTAGGTCGTCTCCGCTGCGCTGGGCTCGTAGAAGAACGTGAGGAACGTCCCGGTGAGCAGCAGGATGACGAAGCTGTAGAGCGTGATCTCCCCGAGCATGAAGGACCAGTGGTCCGGGAAGATCTTGCGGGCGAATCCGTTGACGATCTTGCTGGCGCCTGCGGTGTCGTCGGCGTAGTTGCCGATGCCCGCCGCGACCTTGTCGACGGTGGTCTGACTGCTCATCCACGCTCCCAGAAGCTCGGGCCGACGGCTTCGTGGAAACCGCTCTGTGCCTGAAGGTAACCCTCTGCGTCAACCCGGATGGGCAGCTGCGGGAGGGCCCTCTTGGCGGGGCCGAAGATCACCTTGCATTCCCGTGTCACGTCGAACGTCGACTGGTGGCACGGGCACAGCAGGTGGTGGGTCTGCTGCTCGTACAGGGCCACGGGGCAGCCCATGTGGGTACAGATCTTCGAGTAGGCGACGATGCCGTCGACCGCCCAGTCCTCGCGCCCGGAACCGGGGTTGAGGAGCTCGGGCTCGAGGCGCATGAGGAGCACCGCGGCCTTGGCCTTGGCGTTGAGGATCTCCTCCTGGTCCTCGATGCCCTCGGGCATGACGTGCACGACGGAGCCGAGACCGAGGTCGGAGGCGCGGATGCGCCCGCCCTCGGGGTCCTTCGTGAGGTACATGCCCTCGCGCCACATCGTGGTCGAGAGGTCGTCGCCCGGGAGGGGGCCAGTGTCGCGGAAGAAGAAGACCGCGGGGATCGGGAAGAGGACGCCGGCGCCGATCAGCGTGTTGCGGATCAGGGGGCGGCGCGCGATGCCGGACTCGTCGGTGCCCTCCTTGAGGATGGCCACCGCCTGGTCCCGCTCGGCCGTGGTGCCCCGCTGGCGGTGGCGGTAGTCGATGCGCTCGTCGTCGGGCATGAGGGTCTTGGCCCAGTGCACGGCGCCGACGCCGAGGGCGAACAGCGAGAGGAACATCGACAGGCCGATGGCCTTCGTCGACAGGCTGATCTGATTGAAGGACCCGTCGTACTTGACGCCGATGATCGACACCACGATGAGGACCGAGCCGATCATCGAGAGCACCAGGAGGATGGCGACCTGACGCTCGGCGCGGCGCGCGGCCTTCGGGTCGGTGTCACCCATGCGGTGCCGGTGCTCCGGCAGCCCCGGGTTCTCGAACTTCTCGGCGACGCCGCCCTGGCCGCGGGCGAGGGTCGTGCCCGGGCCCTGCCCGTGCGCGTCGCCCGCGCGCTCGATCTCGCTCATGCTCCCTGCCCGTTCGTGCGACGTACCGCTGACGCGGTGGTGGTGGTGAGGTGCGACCGGCCGGCGCCGGAGCGCCGGGTCACGAGGACTTCATCCCCAGCCAGACGGAGCACCCGATGAGGAGGCCGATGCCCGCGATCCAGGCGAAGAGGCCCTCGCTCACGGGGCCGACGGAGCCGAGGGTGAGCCCGCCCGGGTCGGGACGCTTCTCGTCCTGGGTCAGCCAGGCGATGATCGCCGTCTTGTCCTCGCTGCTGATGGTCGTGTCGTTGAAGACCGGCATCGACTGCGGGCCGGTCAGCATCGCCTCGTAGATGTGCTTGGCGCTGGCCTCGTCGAGGCTCGGGGCGTACTTGCCCTCGGTCAGCGCGCCGCCCTTGCCGGCGAAGTTGTGGCACATGGCGCAGTTGGTGCGGAAGATCGCGGCACCGCGGGCGAGCTGCTCGTCGTTCACCGTGGAGACGTCCAGCTGCTCCTCGGTGGGGATGGCGGGGCCGGGGGCCAGCGAGGCGATGTAGGCGGCCATCTGGTCGATCTGCTCCTGCGAGAAGCGGATCTTGTTGACCTTGGGCGCCTGCGGCCCGCTCTGCGCGAGCGGCATGCGCCCGCTGCCGACCTGGAAGTCGACGGCCGCGGCCCCGACGCCGATGAGCGACGGGCCCGGGTTCTGGGCGGTGTCGCCGTTGACGGTCACCCCGCCGCCCTGGGCGTTGAGACCGTGGCACGTGGCGCAGTTGGCGAGGAAGAGCTTCTTGCCCGTCTCGACGTCGTCCGCCGAGGCCGTCGCGGTGGAGGCCTCCGCCGCGCGCGGCGCCAGTGCCGCGTACAGCCCGCCGACGAGGAGGAGCGCCAACGCGATCAGCACGACGACGGCCAGCGGGTGGCGCCGTCGGGCGCTGAGGGCGGTGAGGGTCCTGGTCACGGTCGTGGTGCTCGCTTCCGTCGGTGCTGGGCGTGCGGTTCGGTGCGGAGCCGTGGACCGCTCCGGGAGGACTACTTGAGGATGTAGATGACCGTGAAGAGGCCGATCCAGACGACGTCGACGAAGTGCCAGTAGTAGCTGACGACGATCGCGCTGGTGGCCTCCTGGTGGCCGAAGCGCTTGGCCGAGAAGGAGCGGCCGATGACGAAGAGGAAGGCGATGAGGCCGCCGAGGACGTGGATCCCGTGGAAGCCGGTCGTCAGGAAGAAGACGGAGCCGTACGCGTTGGTCGCGATCGTCAGGCCCTCGTGGGCGAGCTCGGCGTACTCGTAGACCTGACCGGTCACGAAGAGGGCGCCGAAGATGTAGGTGAGGACGAACCACTCCTGCATGCCCCAGGTGGAGGCCTGCCACAGGCGGCCCGTGCGTCGCGGCTGGAAGCGCTCGGCGGCGAAGACGCCGAACTGGCACCAGAACGACGAGATCACCAGGATGGTCGTGTTCACGCTGGAGAACGGCACGTTCAGCTCGGCGGGACCGGACTCCCAGAGGGCCGGTGCGACCGAGCGGATCGTGAAGTACATCGCGAACAGCCCGGCGAAGAACATGAGCTCGCTCGAGAGCCACACGATCACCCCGACCGAGACCATGTTCGGCCGGTTCACGGAACCGTGAGCAGGGCTCGGGGTACTGCTCTGGACAGCCTGTGCACTCGCCACGTCGACATCATGCCCCACGTCCCCCGGGGTGCGCCGCTCGGCCCACCGACAACGTGTCGTAGATCTCCCGGCCGAGCCGGCGCGACGCTCCGTCACGGCTTCTCCGCAGGTCGCTCACGTCCCCGCGGAGGTCTCGGGGAGGACTCGGCGGGGTCGCGGGGAGGTCCCGGAGGGCGCTTCCCGCCGCGGCGGACGGCGCCTGGCCGCCCCGCGCGGGCCCGCCGCGCGGTCCCCGGGGCCGCCGCGGCGGGGCGGCGGCTCAGTAGGGTCTGGCTCGTCCTGTCCCCACCACCCCGGGAACCCCGCCATGAGCAGCAGCCCGTCCCCGACCGCGGCGTCCGCACCCCGCCCGGCGGTGCCGACGTGGCGCTCCCTGCTGACGGACCTGCTGGCCGGCCGCGACCTCGAGGCGCCGCAGGCCGCCTGGGCGATGGGCCAGGTCATGTCGGGCGTCGCCGACGACGTCGCGCTCGCCGGCTTCCTCGTCGCGCTGCGCGCCAAGGGCGAGAGCGTGGCCGAGCTCGAGGGGCTCGCCGACGCGATGCTCGCCCACGGCGTGCCGCTGTCCGTCCCGGGGCCGCTGGTCGACCTCGTGGGCACCGGCGGCGACCAGGCGAACACGGTCAACATCTCGACCATGGGGGCCCTGGTCCTGGCCGGGGCGGGGCACCGCGTCGTCAAGCACGGCAACCGCGCCGCGTCCTCGGCGTCGGGGTCGGCCGACGTGCTGGAGGCGCTGGGCGTCCGCCTGGACCTGCCGCCCCAGCGCGTGGGCGAGCTCGCCACCGAGGTCGGCATCACCTTCTGCTTCGCCCAGGTCTTCCACCCGGCCATGCGCTACGCGGCGGGCGCCCGCAGCGGCCTGGGCGTCCCCACGGCGTTCAACGTCCTCGGGCCGCTGACCAACCCGGCTCGCGCGGGGGCCGCCGCCGTGGGCGTCGCCGACCGCCGGCTGGCCCCGCTGGTCGCCGGCGTCTTCGCGCGGCGCCGCACCTCGGCCCTCGTCTTCCGCGGCGAGGACGGGCTCGACGAGCTCACCACCACCGGTCCCGCCGCGGTCTGGGTGGTCGAGGGCGGCGAGGTGTCCGAGACGCTGATCGACCCCGTCGCCCAGCTGGGGCTCGCCCCCGCGACGCTCGCGGACCTCCGCGGCGCCGACGCGCAGCACAACGCGGAGGTCGCCCGGCGCCTCCTGGCGGGCGAGCGCGGGGCCGTGCGCGACGCGGTCGTCCTCAACGCGGCCGCGGCGATGGTCGCGGCGGGGGTGCGCTCACCCGCCGGCGGCGACCTCGTCGGCGCGCTCGCGGACCACCTGGCCGAGGCCGTGCGCCGGGCGGGCGACGCGCTCGACTCCGGCGCCGCGGCCGACGTGCTCGAGCGCTGGGTGCGCGCCAGCGCGTCCTGACGCCTCGCGGCGCCCCGCAGGCGTCCTGGCGCGTCCGCGGTGACCCAGCGCGTCCGCGGTGCCCCGGGGGCCCGCGTCAGCCGTCGAGGCCGAGGGAGAAGGCGCTCTCCAGGTCGTGGCGGGAGTAGGCGCGGAAGGCGATGTTCGTCGTCGTGCCGGTCACGCCGTCGACCTTGTTGACCTCGCCGGCGATGACGTCGGCCAGCTCCTCGTGCTGGGCGACGCGCACCATGACGATGAGGTCGACGTCGCCGGTGACCGAGTAGACCTCGGACACGCCGCGGATCTCGGCCAGGGCGGTGGCGACCTCGGGGATGCGCCGACCGTCCGTCTGCACGTTCACGATGGCGGTGATCACGCGGGGAGCTTAGTGCGGGCGGGCCCCGCGCACCCGCCCTGCGGCCTCAGGCCTCCAGCAGGGAGCGCGCCCAGCCCGCCCCGTTGACGGGGCACGTCCACGGCGAGACCTCCGGGTCCTCCACCGACACCAGGCGCACGCCCGGCTGCTCCAGCCAGGTCAGCAGGGCGTCGGTCTCCTCCGTCAGCAGGCCGGGCCGCCCGGGGCCGGGAGGGGCCACGACCTCGCCGGTGGCCCGCAGGGCCTCCACGTACGGCATGGGGTCCGCGCCGCGCGGGGTCAGGCTCGTCCCCGCGAGGCGGCCGTAGCGCACGAGGACGAGCTCCCAGCCGCCCACCGGCCAGCCGGGCGACGGGGCGCTGCGCCGGGCGGCCACGAGCTCCGGGGCGTCGCCCAGGGGGGCGCGGCGCTGCGCGCGCTCGGCCGCGCGCAGGAACGCGTCGAGGCGGTCGCGGTGGGTGGCAGCCTCCTCGAAGCGCTGCTGCGCGGCCAGGGAGGTCATGCGCTCGCGCACGGCCTGGAACGTCGAGCGGGCGTCCACGGTCAGGGCCTGGCGGGCCGCGTCGACGACCGCCGCGTAGGACTCCGCGTCCTGACCCCCGCGCTGCGGGCCCAGGCACGGGGCACCGCAGCGGCCCAGCTCGGCCAGGACGCAGGCGCCCGGGTCCTCCGCGCGCGGGGTGCGGGGGATGCGCCGCGTGCACTGGCGCAGCGGGACGGCCTCGTGCAGGGCGGCGACCGCGAGCTCGGCGGAGTGCGCCGAGCGGAACGGGCCCAGGTAGGCGGCCCCGGCGCCGGTGTCCTCGCGGACTTGCTTCACCAGGGACAGGCGCGGCCACGCCTCGGCCGTGAGCTTCACCCACGTCCCGCGCTCGGGCCGCTTGGAGCGGCGGTTGTACGGCGGCTCGTGCTCGGCGATGAGCCGCAGCTCGCGCACGCGGGCCTCGAGCGGGGTCTCGCACACGACCGGGACGACCGTCGTGGCGGCGCGCACCATCTCCGTCATGCGGGGGCGCGTCTCCGAGGCCGTGAAGTACGACGACACCCGGCGGCGGACGTCGACCGAGGTCCCGACGTACAGGACGCGGCCGGCCGCGTCGCGGAACTGGTAGACCCCCGGCGCGGACGGCAGCCCGAAGGCCAGGTGCCGCTTGGCCCGGCGGGCGGCGGGCACGCGGGCCGCGAACGTCTTGAGGTCCTCCAGGGTCTGCACGCCCCGGTTGCCGAGGCGCCCCAGCAGCGCGTGCAGGACGTCCACGGTGGCCCGGGCGTCGGAGAGCGCGCGGTGGTCCGGCGTGGTGCTCGCGCCGAACAGGCGCGCGAGCGTGCCGAGCTTGCGGTCGGGGGCCTCGTCGGGCAGCACCAGGTGGCGGGCCAGGACGACGGTGTCGACGACCTCGGGGGCCGGCCAGGCGATCTGGCTGCGGGCGCAGGCGGCGCGCAGGAAGCCCGTGTCGTAGGGGGCGTTGTGGGCGACGAGGACCGCGCCGCGCGCGAACTCCAGGAAGCTCGGCACGACCGCCTCCACGGTCGGGGCCGAGGCCACCATGGCGTTGGTGATGCCCGTGAGCACCTGCACGAAGGCCGGGATGGCCGACGGCGGGCGCACGAGCGTCTGGAACTCCCCGAGGACCTCGCCCCCGCGGACCTTCACGGCGCCGATCTCGGTGATCCCCGCCTCCGACGGCGACCCGCCCGTGGTCTCCAGGTCGACCACGACGAAGGTCGTGGTCGCCAGCGGACGGCCGAGGTCCTCGAAGCTCGTCTGCACGGCCTGCGGCCGGGAGGCCGGGGGGTGGAGCGCGGTGGGCATGTCGGTCACCGTAGGAGCCGCCTGCGACACACCCGCTGCGGCGCGCCGGGTCCGGCCGCTCCGGGCGTCGCGAGCAGCGTCGCGGGAGGGCGGTCCGGCCGGCGCCGGGGGCCCGTGTCGGAGGTCCTCCCTAGCGTGCGCCAGGCCGGTCGAGGGACCGGTCGGGCGGAGCAGCCCGCGACGGTGTGGAGGTGCCGATGCTCATCGACTGCGACAGCTGCACCGAACGGCCCCGGGCCTGCGGCGAGTGCGTCGTCTCGGTGCTGCTCGGGATGCCGGGCGAGCGTCCGCAGGCCGCCGGGCCCGAGCTGGACGCCGACGAGCGAGGTGCCCTCGAGGTGCTGGCCGGGGCCGGGATGGTCCCCCCGCTGCGCCTGCACCGCCGGGAGGGGGCGACCGGCCGCCGCGCCGCGGGCTGAGCACCGGCCCCCGCCGAGGGGCGGTGCGGGCCGGTGCCGAGGGAGCGGGCGGTGACACGATGCCCGGGTGCCGCCGACGTCCGGACCCCGCCGCGGGCGAGCCACCCGGCGCGCGGTGCTCGGCGCGGTGGGTGCGGGTGCGGTCGCGGCGCTCGCCGGGTGCACCGGCGGCCGCGACGACGCGGCGCAGGGTCCGGCGACGGGTCCGGGCGAGGCCGCCGTGCCCTCGGTGACCCCCGGCAGCGTCCCCGTGCCCACGGCCGAGGAGGTCGTGGGGCTCCTGCAGCGGCGCGGCCTCGCGCTGGTCGCCGGGGCGGACGCCCTGGCCGAGGTGGTGGCCGCCCCGTCCGAGCTGGACGCGCTGCGCACCTCCGACGCCCGGGCGGTCGCCGCGGGGGTCGCCGCGTGGGCCGCCGACGTCACGGCGGCCGCGACGCCGGGCACGACGGCGGCCCCGTCGCCGTCGGACCCGTCGCCGGGCTCGTCGTCGGTGGGCCCGTCGTCGTCGGTGAGCCCGTCCGCGGCCGAGCCCGAGGGCGCCGTCGAGCTCGCCGCCACGGCCGACCTGCTGCTGCGCGTCCGCGTGCGCGGCGAGGAGCGGGACGTCGTCACCCGCGCCCGCACGGGCGTGGTGCGGCGCGAGGGCCGCTGGCTCCTCGCGCCCGTCGCGGACCCGGGGACCCCGCAGCCGTGGGACCTCGGCGACGTCGAGGTGCTGCCGGGGGAGCGCGGGGTGGTGCTGCGCATCGCGGGGAGCGGTCCCGACGCGGTGGACACCGCGGCGCTCGCCGCCGAGCTGGCCGGTGACCTGGGCGACGCCGCGCAGCGGGTCGACGCGGCCTGGGGCACGGACTGGCCCCGGGCGACCGCGGTCGTCGTGCCCGCGACGGCCGCGGACGCCGCCCGCCTGGCCGGGGTCGCGCCGGCGCAGGTGGCCGGCCTGGACGCCCTCGCCGTCGGCGTCGAGGCGGAGCTCCCCGACGGCCGCCCCGCGGGCGTGCGGATCGTCGTGCAGCCCGCCCGCTTCCCGGGCCTCACGCGGCTCGGCCGCCACATCACGCTGACCCACGAGCTCGTCCACGTCGCCACCCGGGCCGCCACCACGGTGACCGCGCCCGGGGCGCTGCCCCGCTGGCTCGTCGAGGGCTACGCGGACTACGCGGCCCGGGCCGGTCGCGGCCTGGACGCCCGGGCCCTCGCGCGGCCGCTGCTGGACGCCGTCGCGGCGGGGGCGCCCGTCCTGGTCCCGGACGACGACGCCTTCGCCGCGGCCGACCCCACCGCGCTGCAGGTCGCGTACGCAGCCGGCTGGACGCTCGTGACGTCGGTGGCCCGGCGGACC
This sequence comes from Kineococcus rubinsiae, assembly GCF_011839805.1. Lineage (GTDB taxonomy): Bacteria > Actinomycetota > Actinomycetes > Actinomycetales > Kineococcaceae > Kineococcus > Kineococcus rubinsiae. The sequence continues at coordinate 39,599 of NZ_VWPY01000037.1, forward strand.
GCCGCGGAGGCCGTCACCGGGCTCTACCGGGGGCTGGCCGCTGCTCCCGACCGCGGCGGCCTACCCGCCGCCGAGCCCGCCCAGCGGCTCGACGAGGGCTGCTACCGCGCGTTCGGCGAGGCGTTCGAGGACGTCCGGCGCCGCTGGGAGGCCGACGTGCGGGGCGGGCTGGACGGCTGGTGACCGGCCGCGCCGGTGACCGGGGCGCTGCCGGTGGCGCCGGCGACCGGGATGATCGGCGCGTGAGCACGCTCGTCGTCACCAACGACTTCCCGCCGCGCACGGGCGGCATCGAGTCCTTCGTGCTGGAGGTCGTGCGGCGGCTGCCCGCCCTGGCCCGCGCCGACGCGGACCGGATGGACGCAGCCGACGGGGAGGACGCGGCACGCCCCGCCGTCGTCGTGCACACCGCCCGCCAGCCCGGCAGCGCGGCGGTCGACGCCGAGCTCGCGGCGCAGGGCGTCCACGTGGTGCGCGACCCGTCCCGCCTCCTGGTACCCACCCCGGCCATCACGCGCCGCGTCGCCGCGACGGCCCGCGCCCACGGCTGCGACCGCGTGTGGTTCGGGGCGGCGGCCCCGCTGGCCCTCATGGCGCCGGCCCTGCGCCGGCACGGGGTCCGGCGCGCGGTGGCCACGACCCACGGCCACGAGGTGTGGTGGTCGACCCTGCCGGGCTCCCGCCGCGCCCTGCGGCGCATCGGCGAGGCGACGGACACGCTCACCTACCTGGGGCCGTGGTGCCGCTCGCGCATCGAGCGGCCGCTCACCGCGGCGGCCCGGGCGCGGATGCGGCAGCTGACCCCGGGCGTCGACGACGCGGTGTTCCACCCCGGCTGCGGCGGCGAGCGCGTGCGCCGCGAGCTGGGGCTGGGGGAGCGGCCCGTCGTGGTCTGCGTGTCCCGGCTCGTGGCGCGCAAGGGACAGGACGTCCTCGTGCGGGCGCTGCCCGCGATCCGGCGCGCGGTGCCCGGGGCGGCCCTGCTCATCGTCGGCGACGGCCCGCACCGGCGCCGCGTCGAGCAGCTCGTCGCCGAGCTGGGCCTGCAGGACGACGTCGTCCTCACCGGGGCCGTGCCGTGGTCGGACACCCCCGCGCACTACGACGCGGGCGACGTCTTCTGCATGCCGACCCGCACGCGCCTGGCCGGTCTCGAACCCGAGGCGCTGGGCATCTGCTACCTCGAGGCCGCCGCGTGCGGGCTGCCCGTCGTCGCGGGGGACTCCGGCGGCGCCCCCGACGCGGTGCTCGACGGGGAGAACGGCCACGTCGTGGACGGTCGCGACGTCGCCGCGGTCGCGGAGCGGGTCTCCGCGCTCCTGCTGGACCGCGCCACGGCGCGTGCCTTCGGCGAGCGCGGGCGGGCGTGGGTCAGCGGGCGCTGGGGCTGGGCGCTCCAGGCGCAGCGGCTGGACGCCCTGCTCGCCGGCCGGGACGTCGAGGACGCGCCGCCGGCGCGCTGACCGCGGGCGCCTGCCCGGCGCGCGCGGCCAAGGCCTCCAGCAGCAGGCCGCCCACGAGCCAGTACTGGTTGTAGAAGGCCTGCTTGTTGACGAGGTTGGCGACCAGCAGCACCGCCGCGCACCACGTCAGCAGACCCGGCAGCCCCACGGGGTGGCGGCGCAGGCGCACGACGGCCAGCAGCAGCACCCCGCCGATCAGCAGGCCGACGACCGCGAACGGCAGCTGCACGCCCGTCTCGTTGAGCAGCGCCGTGTAGAGGGTGTCCGCGAAGCGCAGGGGCGGCAGCTCGAGCATCGTGGAGACGGTGTCGTGCAGGAAGTCCGGCAGCCCCGCGACGAGCCAGGGCGCGACCAGCAGCCCGGCCGCCCCCGCGGTGGCGAGGGTGCGGCGCAGCCCGAAGCGCGGCCACACGGCGACCAGCGGCAGCAGCAGGACGACGTGCTGCTTCGACGCCAGCGCCACCGCCAGCGGCACCACGGCCCACCAGGCGCGCTCGCGGGAGACGAGCAGCGCCCACGCGGCCAGGCCGACGAGCACGGTCGGCTCCGTCCACGCCTGCTCGACGAGCGTGCTCGTCCCGGGCGAGAGCAGGAGGAGCGCGGCCGCGCCGAGCGCCGGGCGGCGCCAGCGGCCCGTCGCCGCGACGAGCAGGGCCGTGAGGACCAGCAGGCCCGCGAGCGCCCAGCGGACGTCACCCGCGAGCCAGCGCCCGGGGGCCGTCAGGACCGCGGTCCACGGCAGGTAGGCGAAGGCGTCGGTGATGCCGGGGGAACCGCGCCACACCTGCGCGTACATCGAGCGGCCCTGCGCCATGCCGTCCGCGGCCTGCTGCAGGATCACCCAGACGTCGATGTGCGGGGCGGGGTCGCCGACGACCACGGCGGCCGACGTCCCGGCCGAGGCGGCCACCGCCACGACGAGCGCCACCGCGCCGGTGCCCCGGCGGGGGAGCGCCAGCAGCACGGCCACGAGCACCGCGGCCACGGCGAGGGCGGCCCGGACCGCCAGCAGGGTCGAGGGCGCGACGTAGCTGAAGGGGGTCAGCGCCAGGTGGGTCGCGGCCACCAGCAGGAGGACCCCGCCGACCGCGCCCGCCCACCGCCGGCGCGGTGCGCTCCTGCGGTCGGTGCCGCCGTCAGCGCTGCGGTCGTCGCGGCCCGTCACCGCGAGCAGGACGACGACGACCGCCACGGCCACGTAGCCCGCCACCAGCCACCAGCGGTAGCGCACGACGCTGTGGGTCGCGAGGGCGAGCAGCACCCACCACGCGAGGAGCGTGGTGGCCGAGCGGCGCGTCACGGGGCGTAGATCGCCTCGACGTCGGCCGCGAAGTCCTTCAGCACCTCACCGCGCTTCACCTTCTGCGACGGCGTCAGGTACTGGTTCTCGACGGTGAAGTCGCCGGGCAGGACGCGGAACTTCCGGATCGACTCGGCGCGGCTCACGGTCTCGTTGACGGCGTCGACGGCGCGCTGCAGCTCGGCGAGGACGTCGGGGTCCTGCCGGGCGCGCTCGACGTCCAGGCCCGGCTTGCCGTGGTTGGTGCCCCAGCTCGGCAGCGACTCGGCGTCCAGGGTGACGAGGCAGCCGATGAAGTGGCGCTGGTCGCCCACGACGACGCACTGCGAGACGAGGGTGTGGGCCCGCAGCCGGTCCTCCATCTGGGCCGGCGCCACGTTCTTGCCGTTGGCCGTGACGATGATCTCCTTCTTGCGCCCCGTGATCCGCAGGTACCCGTCGGCGTCGATGTCGCCCAGGTCGCCCGTGTGGAACCAACCGCCGGCCATCGCCGCGGCCGTGTCCTCGGGACGGTGCAGGTACTCGGAGAAGACCTGCGGGCCGCGGGCGAGGATCTCGCCGTCCTCGGCGATGGTGAGGTCGGTGCCCGGCAGGGGCGGCCCGACGGTGCCGATGCGCAGGCGCGACGGGCGGCTGACGGCCAGCGGCGCGGTCGTCTCGGTGAGGCCGTAGCCCTCCAGCACGACGAGCCCGACACCGCGGAAGAAGTGCGCGAGGTGCTCGCCCATCGGGGCGCCGCCGGAGACGGCGAACTCGACGCGCCCGCCGAGCAGGGTCCGCAGCTTGGAGTACACGAGCCGGTCGAACAGGGCGTGGCGCGCACGCAGGACGGGGCTCGGGCCCCGGTCGTCCAGGCTGCGGGACCAGGCGATCGCCGTCTTCGAGGCGCCCTCGAAGATGCGGGCCTTGAGCTTGCCGCCGGCCGCGGCCTTCTGCTCGGCGCCGTTGTAGACCTTCTGGAACACCCGCGGCACCGCGAGGATGAAGGTCGGGCGGAACCCGGCCAGGTCCGGCAGCAGGTCCTTCGCGTCGGGCGTGTGACCCATCCGGATCCGGTTCACCAGGCACAGGCCCTGGATGAAGCGCGCGAAGACGTGGGCCAGCGGGATGAACAGCAGCGTGGCGGCGCCCTCGCGGGCGAGGACCTCGGGGATCGCGGCGTAGGCGTTCAGGGACAGGTCGCGGAAGTTGCTGTGGGACAGGACGCAGCCCTTGGGCCGGCCGGTCGTGCCCGAGGTGTAGATGATCGTGGCCGGGTCGTGCGGGCCGGCCGAGGTGCGGGCCCGCTCCAGCTGCTCGTCGCCGACCTCGCGGCCCGCGGCGGTGAGCTCCTCGACGGCGCCCGAGTCGATCGTCCACACGTCGCGCAGACGGGGCAGGTCGCCGCGCACGGAGGCGACGCGGGCCGCGTTCTCGGGGGTCTCGACGAGGCACACGACGGCCTCGGAGTCGGCGAGGATCCAGCGGATCTGCTCGGCCGAGGACGTCTCGTAGACGGGGACGGTCACGGCCCCCGCGAACCAGGTCGCCACGTCGGCCAGCGTCCACTCGTAGCGCGTGCGGCACAGCAGGGCGACCTTGTCGCCCGGTTCGACGCCCGCCGCGACGAGGCCCTTGGCGAGGCCCCGCACCGCGGTGAGGAACGCCTCGGCGGTGACGTCGTGCCAGCTGCCGTCGGGGGCCTTGGTGCTGACGGTGACGTGGGCCGGCGCCTCGCGGGCGGTGTCCACGACGCAGTCCGTCATGTTCCCCGTCGCCGCCACCTCCACGAGCAGTGGCTCGCTGGTGCTCCGCACGGTTCCTCCTCGCCAGGGCCCACGGGCGTCGTCGACCGGTGTGCTGCCTCGTGCACGTCCGCCGGTGGCAGGCGCGGGCAGGGACCCGACCCTACCCGGCGCCGGGGTGCTCGTCGGGGAGGGGAGATCGAGCCTGTGGACGGGTGGCGCGCGGTGCTCAGGAAGCGCGGCCGGCGGCCGATCGGCGGGACAGAGGAGGTGCACCCCCGATGGACGACACCCGCGCGCCCGCCGCCGGCGGCCGCCACCGCGCGCCCCGCGGCACCGCGACGCCTCCCGCGCACCCCGGAGCGCCCGCC
>NZ_VWPY01000038.1 GCF_011839805.1 Kineococcus rubinsiae
CCGAAGCGCATCGGACCGGTCAACGACCTCATGGGCTTCACCATCGCCGGCCCGGCGCACTACTACGCCTCCGGTCATCCTGGTGCCGGCAGCAACCTGCCCGACCCGGTCGGGCTGATCGAGTCCCGCGACGCAGGGCGCACCTGGACGCAACTCTCGCGCCAGGGACTCTCGGACTTCCACGCCCTCGCCGCGTCTTCCCGCGCCGTCCTCGGTTACGACGGCACGTTGCGCACCAGCAGCGACGGCGCCACCTGGACGAGCTTGAGCGCACCGGTGCAACCGTTCGCGCTGACCTCCTCACCCGACGGCGCGGTGCTGCTGGCGACCAGTCAAGACGGCCCGGTCCGCTCCAGCGACGCCGGCCAGACGTGGTCGGCGATCCCCGCTGCACCTCTGCTATTGCTGGTGGCCTGGGCAGGCGGCACGCAAGACACCGCTGTCGGCGTCACCCCCGATGGGCAGGTCCTCATCAGCACTGACGCCGGACTGACCTGGGACGAGCGTGGCCGCGTCGAGGGAGCTCCTCAGGCGTTGAGCGCCAGCAGCGCCGACACCGGTGATGTGCACGTTCAGGTCGTCACCGACACCACCGTGGTGACCTCCACCGACGGAGGCCGTACCTTCGCCGCCTTGCCAGCGTCAGTGCGGTGAGTGCCACAGGATGTGGTCGGCCACCCTGGGCGCCGCAACGACCGCTCGAGCGCGGCAACCAGGCTTCAGGGGTAGCTGTGACCAAGGTCGCTGTCTGGTTCCGCACTGCTCTGACATGTCAGCCGGTGTACTCCCAGTGCCAAGGTTCGAAGGGCCCGTTCTGCCGCTCGGCCCAAGCGGGGTGCAGCCAGCCGTACAGTGCGGCATTGCGTTTCAGCCAGGTGAACTGCGCCGAGCCGGCGCTCTCCACCCCGCAGCCGAGGTCAACGGCGATGCCGAGGCCGTGGCGGCTGGTACCGGCGATAGCGGCGAGGGCGGGTTTGCTCTGTTTCACGTCGATCTGCGCGGCCAGCGTCCGGTAGGAGTCGGTGACGCAAATCGGCGAGCTGAACTCCTGCGCGGAGGCCTGACTGAGCCGGTTGAACGCGGCGGTGGCATCGGAGCGGAGCACGTGGTTCGAGGCCCCCCACAGGGGACACAGGGCGCTGCGGGGGATCAGCCCGTTGGGGTAACCGGCGGTGCTGCTTCCCCGGCAGCTTCCGGTGACCGGGGACGTCCACACCGGTGAGGGGACGTCTGCGATCCGCGGGTGCGCGGCAGTCGTGGCCCGATCCGCGGCCGTCTCCTGGGCGGCGCGCTTCGTCGCGTCTGCGAGGGCGGCGCCAGCGGAGGCGCGGGCGTTCGCGAGGGACCGCGCCCGCGCGGCGTCACCGGCAGCCGTCACCGCAGTGCTCCTCTGAAGGTTCGTGAGCGAGGCCACTCGCTCCTTCTGCTCAGTGACCAGCGCGTCTGACCGCCGCTTCAAAGCGGTGGCCTCCTGTTTCGGACTTGAACCTTCGCCCCAGCTTCGGCGGTGCTCACGACGGCGTCGGCCTGCACCTGCTGAATGTACGCGAAATCGGTGACGGCGCTGCTGCGGTGGGCACCGATGCGATCGGCGGAGACAAGGGCCTGCGCGGCGTCAGCCGTTCCGCCATGTTGCAGGAAGCCGATGAGCCCGCCGTACTGCTGCACGACCGAGCCGCCGCGGTAGGTCCACGACACCCAGCGCCCCAGCTCCTTCTTGCCTCGGTCGAGGTCAGTGTCCGCTTCATTCAGGCGCGTCTGCTCTCGGACCTCTTGTCGTTGCGCGGCTTGACGGGCCTCCACCGCTTGCTGGTAGGCCTCCAGTGCACTGTTGGCCTGCTCGGCCACCGCGTCGAGGCGCGCTTGCCCCACCTTCAGCTGTGTTTGAGAGGCGGCTGCGGCCGCGGCCGAGGCCTCGACCGCTCGCTGGGCCGCTTGAACCTCCCCGGAGGTCGGGAGCTCAGCCGTGATGGGAGGGACCAACTGGCCACTCTCGGACCCCTTCGCCGTCATGACCGTCGCCCCCACCGTTGCGGCGCTGGCGCTGACCGCGCTCAGAGCCAAGCACCCGACGCCCAGTGTCGAGCCCGCAAGCAGGAGCAAGCGGCGGCGGAAGGTCATGTCAGCTCACGTCCAGTGCGGTCAGGGCTGATCTGCCCGGCGGTGCTGCATCATCCTTCCTGTCTTCGGCCGCACCGGTGAAGCACTGTAGGTAGCGCTGAGGTCGGCAGGCGCACCCGTTCACAACGCTGCCGTCGCCGATCCCGACCATGAAAGGCTGGCTGCAGGCACACGTCCGTGCCACCACGGGCGGCCACCGAGGGAGCAGGACGCAGGACGATCTCACGGGGAACCAGCTCAGCTGCGACCTGCGTTAAAGGTCAGCTGGGGGCGGCTGTGGCGGGAGGGTGGGCCTCAACGCAGCGACGGTTGAGGAGATGGCCGGAGATGATCAGCCGGAGCTGCGACCGGGGAGGCCTTGAAGCGACGCAGCCGGAGACTGTTGGAGACGACGAAGATCGAGGAGGCCGCCATGGCTGCGCCCGCCAGCAGGGGGTTGAGCAGGCCGGCGATGGCGAGAGGCAACGCTGCCACGTTGTAGGCGAACGCCCAGAACAAGTTGACCTTGATCGTGGACAGTGTCGATCGGGCCAGGCGCAGCGCGTCGACGGCAGCCATCAGGTCACCTCGCATCACGGTCAAGTCGCTGGCTTCGATCGCGACGTCCGTGCCGGTGCCCATGGCGATACCAAGATCGGCGGCGGCCAGTGCGGCGGCGTCGTTGACCCCATCACCGACCATCGCAACGACTCGACCTTGGTCTTGCAGGGCCCGCACGGCGTCGACCTTCCCTTCCGGCAACACCTCGGCGATGACCTCGTCGATCCCCACTGCCGCCGCGACCGCGTGCGCTGCGCGGGAGTTGTCGCCGGTCAGAAGAACGGCTCGCAGCCCGAGACGGCGCAGCTGCGCGACAGCTGCCGCACTGGTCGGCTTGAGGGTGTCGGCTACGACCAGCACCCCCCGTGCACGACCGTCCCAGCCGACGGCGATGGCCGTGCGTCCGGCCTGTTCGGCTGCGCTCAGGGCCGCCAGCAGATCGCGGTCCAGGCCCTGGGCCCACTGCTCCGTCAGCCAGGACGCGCGCCCGGCTGCGACAGCGTGTCCTTCGACGACACCACTGACACCCCAGCCACTGCTGGCGGCGAAGGACGTGACGGGCGGCAGTTGCTCCTCGCCGTCCCAGGTGCGCAACCAGTCGGTGGCAGCTGCCGCAATCGCCGTCGCGATCGGGTGTTCCGAAGCGTGTTCCACGGCGCCGGCCAGCCGGAGCAGTTGGCCCTCGTCGACTCCTGCTGCGGGGTGGATCTCGAGCAAGGACATGCGTCCGGTGGTGACGGTTCCTGTCTTGTCGAGCACCACGGTGTCGATGCGGCGTGTCGACTCCAGGACTTCCGGCCCCTTGATCAGCAACCCCAGCTGGGCGCCGCGGCCGGTGCCGACCAGCAGTGCCGTCGGAGTGGCCAGCCCCAGCGCGCACGGGCATGCGATGATCAAGACCGCGACGGCGGCGGTGAAGGCCGCCTCCGCGGAGTGCCCAGCCAGCAGCCAGCCTGTCAGCGTCACGATGGCCAAGACCAAGACGATGGGGACGAACACCCCTGAGACGCGGTCGGCTAGGCGTTGTACCGCAGCCTTGCCCGATTGTGCGTCTTCCACCAGTCGGGCCACCTGAGCCAGCTGAGTGTCCTTCCCGACCCGGCTGGCCCTGACCAGCAGTCGGCCGCCCGCGTTGATCGTCGACCCGGTCACGGCGTCACCGACGCCGACCTCCACCGGCACGGACTCCCCGGTCAGCAGACTCGCGTCAACAGCTCCCGAGCCGTCGATGACCACGCCGTCAGTGGCGACCTTCTCACCAGGACGGGTGACGAAGATGTCGTCGACGGCGAGGTCCTCGATCCGGATGCGATGTTCCATCCCTTCGCGGACGACGGTGACGTCCTTGACGCCCAGCTGCAGCAACGCCCGTAGCGCCGCACCACTGCGGCGCTTGGCTCGCGCCTCCATGTAGCGACCAGTGAGGATGAACACCGTGACCGCTGCAGCGACTTCGAGGTAGATCTCCTGACCCCCTCGCCCAGGCAGCACAGAGAAGTGCATCCGCATGCCAGGCATGCCTGCCTGGCCGAAGAACAAGGCGTACAGCGACCAGGTGAAGGCGGCGAGGACGCCAACGCTGATGAGGGTGTCCATGCTGGCTGCGCCGTGGCGAGCGTTGACCCACGCCGCCCGGTGGAACGGCCACGCACCCCACACCGCTACCGGAGCCGCCAGCGTCAGCGACAGCCACTGCCAGTTGGTGAATTGCAGCGCCGGGACCATCGCCAAGGCCACGACGGGCACCGTCAGAGCGGTCGCGATGGACAGCCGTGTGCGAAGCGTCGCGGTCTTTACGGACGCGCCGTCGCTGTCAAGGTCCTGCAGACTTCGACTGTCGCTGTCCTGCTCCATCACGCCCGTACTGGTTTCCTGACGCGGTGTCTTGCGTACAGGGGCAGGAGGCAGGTCGGCCGTGTACCCCGTGGCTCGTACCACGGCGATGGCGGCCGCGGCGTCTGTTCCCGCCGGGAGCCGAACATGCGCCTTCTCCGTGGCGTAGTTGACGGACGCCTGCACGCCTGGCATGCGGTTCAGCTTCTTCTCGATGCGTGCTGCGCAGGAGGCACACGTCATGCCACCGATCATCAGCTCGACCGACGAGTGGCTGCCGGGCAAGACGTGAGGTGAGTCACCGGTGCTGGCTTCGGTCATGGTCAGGCTCTCTGAGAGTCAGGTGCGCCCAGCACGGTGTCGATGTGCGAGAGCCACCAGTCGCCGGAGGACGGTGCCGCTCGGGAGCAGCAGGCTTCAGTGCGGGCTGATCAGGCGCTGCGTCCGATCAGTTGGTAGCCGGCTTCGTCCACGGCGGCAGCGACGTCGGCGTCTGGCACGGCAGACGTCGAAGTGATCACGGCGGTGGACGTTCCACCGGCGACGAGATCGATGTGGACGTCGCTCACACTGCTGAGAGCGCGCAGCTCGTCCGTGACCGCGCCGACGCAGTGCCCGCACGTCATGCCGGCGATGTCATACGCCTGCGTCACCGGCTTCGTTGAGCCCTGCGGTACCACGATGACATCTTCCGACGAGGCGGACGAAGCGGGCTCGCTCGTGGCAGCGCTCGGAGCGCAGCAGGCACAGCCGGAGTTGCTCGCAACGGTGGCGTCAGTAGGGGCGGCAGTGATCTTCAGGTCTTCGGTCATGAGGTCGACGTTCCTTTCGCGGTATGAGTGGGCGCGAGACGCTGCGGTCCTCAGGCCCGCATGGAGGAGTCGGGACCCTGCGCTGGTCGCATTGCACGTGGGCGGTCTACGGGACGGGCGTCCTCGTCGTCACTTTTTGGACAATGATGGTGACGCTTCTCGGGGGAACCGGTGAGCAGTCGAACTCTGACCGTGGGCTCACATCAGGAGCGAACGAGGCGGGCGATGGCTGCGGAGGCCTCTGCCACCTTCTCGTCCGCCACCTCACCACCCTGGCGTGCCGCGTCGGCAACGCAGTGAGCGAGGTGATCGCCCAACAGTGACAGGGCGACCGCCTGGAGAGCTCTGGTGGCCGCCGCTACCTGCGTCAGCACATCGATGCAGTACGTCTCCTCTTCCACCATCCGTTGCAGTCCACGAACCTGCCCTTCGATCCGGCGCAGACGCTTCAGCACGTCGTCCTTGTTGGTGCCGTACCCGATCACCGCCGTCTCCTTCACCCTCACGACCTTTCTACGGCAACTCACCCGGCGTCAGCAAGTACCCGGGGGTGGTACCTCCCGCCCAACCGGCCTGACGGTGGCAGCATTCCTCAAGATCGCACTCTCCTGCGGGCCGTCGCGCGCTGCGGAGGACACCTCTAGCAGCTCACCTTCCACCACTTCTTCTCGCAGGACGAGGAGGGGGGTGGGCGCGTAAGGACGGGGCAGAAGGACGTGATGCGTCCTGAGCGAGCTCAACTGCGCGAGTGATCCGCGATGAGGGCGGCGACCACGCTCGGCTGAGGAGTGGAGGGCTGGGTGCTGCGATCTTCCTCCTCGCCGTCGCCGTCGCCGTCGCCGTCGGTCCGTTCGCGGGCAAAGGCGACTTTGGCGCGGAAGGGGGATGTGCCGGCCCTGTCAGTGCGGGGGGCTGCGCTGTGGCCATTCACCGCGCGGCGCACATACCCCCGCCGGGTTACCCTGTGGGCATGCAGGGCACCGATCGGCAGGCCTGGACCTGTGGGGTCTTGTCGCGCTGCGCCTTGGTGGGGCCCTCGTCGGGAGGTTCTGTCGGTCGCATCTGCTGTCTGGCCCGATAGGGGCGCGGTGCTCAGAGCGGTGCGGACGCTGTGGCGATGGTGGTGGGGATGCCTGCATCAGGTGTCGCGCGCACATCTGCGGCTCCGCGGCCGACCGCGAGCACGGCGAGCTTGTCCTCCACCGTGCTCACCGCCCCGCGGTGATCAGGGGCTTGGATTCTTCGAGGACGCAGCTAGCGGCCACAGATCGTCGAGTGACGGTGTGCCCTACGTGGCTGCCGGCGTCGTGCCGCTGCTGTGGGTGGCGCACTGCGGCGTCGTCACGACGTCGCCGGGGGCGTCTACCCACTCACGAAGACCTCAGGCCCTACGGTGAGTGAGGCGATCTGACACTGGTTGCAGCCGATTGTGGTGGCAGAGGATTGGAGAGGGGGTGGTGACGATGCTCGGCAGCTCCCAGCCCGCGCTTGTGCGGGGTGGCGCTGCCTTCTCGTCCAGGGCCTCCTCGACAGTCGTCTTCTTGGCCGTCCTCCTCGGCGTCCTGGCCATGGCTTTCGGCGGCGCCGCCCACCGGGTGGCTGACACCTCAGGTCTGCCAGGTCACCTCTCTGCGCAGGTCTACAGCGCTGCGAACGTAGAGCCCCGCGGGTCCTCGGAGTCCTCAGCTTCGGCACACCACCACATCCGCGAAGACGCGGGACCCCGCGAGAACCAGCTCGTGCGGGTGTTGAGGCGGTCTGTGCGCAGCCGAGGCGGGCAGAAGGTGAACCTCGGGGCGTCGTGGCTCATCAGCTGGCTGACGTTGCGCCACCTCCGCGGCTCGCCGTCGCTATCTCACGGGCAGCGGCGCACGGCGTGGCTGAGGCGCCGCCACATCGTCTTGTGCATCCATCGGGTGTGATCGCGGGCTACGACGCGGACTGACCCAGTCCCCGTAGCGCACCGGAGCAATGCCGCACCGGTGCTTCTTGACGTCCTGTCAAGCCGCTCGTCCGATCATGAGTTCCTGCCGCCTCCGCCGGCTCCCCGCTGTGCGCGATCTTCCGCCGGGTATCGGCGCTCATCCTCGCGCCGGGGCCGGCACAGAGACAGCTGTGCAGCCACGCGCTGCGCTGACCAGGCTGTCCACCACGCGGCGGCGGGCTCGATGACGGAATCCACTCATCTCCCCGCTAGGAGCCAGCACATGCCGGACTTCCCGAACAACGCGCCTCCCGCCTCGGCCCGCGTGGACGACCCCGCGAAGCGCGTCGCCCAGTTGGCCCGGACGACGCCACACCAATCCCCCCCACGAGCCGGCGCCGGGTCGGTGAGCAGCCCCTCACGCGCGCTGAACCACGTGAACCCGTCCGGGGCCCCCGCCACCAGCACGGCGCGCGACGCAGATCCGGCCGCCGACACCGCGGCCCACGCCGCAATCTCGGAGGGAGCCACCGGCACCGACGCTGGGGACGGGCCCCCCGTCAGTGCTGAGGCCAGCGGCAACGGAGTACTCACACGCGTCCCGTCTGAAGCCCGTTCGAGGCGAGCGTCACGAGGGGGTGACCACCTCGACACGCCGTCCGCTGACGGTGCGCTGACGAGGTGCACCAGTGACAGCATGCTTGGGCGTCCAACGGGAAGTGATGACCGGCTGCTCGCTGGTCGCGATGATCACCTGCCTGAGGAGCTCTGGTACGGGCGGGGTCTGCGTGCACGTCTGATGACGTCGACCGACGCGCGCGCCACCGCCGAGCTGCAATTGCGTTACCTGTCTGAGGGCTTCTTTCCCCGGCTCGGCCTGGCGTTCGTCACGCGCTGGCACCGCGCATTCGTCCAGCAGCCTCACGGGTGGGCGGCGGTCGTGGTCGATGCCGACGAGCGCATCGTCTCCTACGCCTTGGTGGCCACCCGCCAGCGCGACTTCGTCGAGGGCGTCATCCGATCCCAAGGTCTGTCGATGGCCGCCAGCGCAACCCTTGCCCTGGCCGGCCGGCCCCGGCTCCTCCTTCACTTCCTTCGCACCCGCACTCTGCGGTACGTGCGCCGCATCATCACCACAGCCACCAGACGGATCACCGGAGCGCAGGCAGCTGTGGCTACCACGGACACTTCAAGCCAGGTCGTCGAGGCGGTCGTGCACGCTGTGGTGACCGTCGAATCAGCGCGCGGTCTCGGCTGTGCCGCGACCCTGCTCGACGCGGCTGAGCGCAGTGCCAGGGAAGACGGCGCGACGGTCATCGCGCTCGTCACCGACGACCTCCCCCCGCAGGAGGCCGCCGTGCGCTGCACCTCGGGGCCTCGCAGAGGGGCGGCCGGCCTGTACGAACACCTCGGATGGAAACGCACTGCAGAACGTGTTCGCGACGGGCGTCGCATCTTGGAGTACCGACGTAGGCTCGGCCCACTGCCGGACCAGGCGGGTGCTGACGGTGGGTCGCCGCCCTCGCACATCGGGCCCGTGGTGGGTAGCCCGACCTCCCGGGCTGAGGACGACGGCCCTCGAGGTGAAACCGCGACGGGACGCAGGTGAGCGGTCCTCCACTCACCTGCACCCCACCGCATGCATTCGGCAAGCATCACGAGACACAAGGATCACGCACGCATGACAGCTTCCGATGACAGTAGGCGGCTCGAAGCAACGGGCGCCGGTGCCGAGACGGGCCAAGCCCAGCATCTGCGGGCACTGAGCGCTGGTGCGCCAGTCGGGGACCGGTCACCGTCTCGGCGCGGGCTGCTCGTAGGGACGTTGATGGTGCTGAGCTCGGTGACCGCGGCGTGCACCCGCGGCGGTGAGTCATCAGCTACCGGGTCCTCTGCTGACGCTGCCTCGACGGCTACGTCTTCGCCAACGCTGGCGCCGTCACCGACACCGACCCCGGAAGTGCGGTTGCCAACGGTCGCGGAGTACGTCGTGATGGAAGGGGAGGTCGAGCCGGCCTGCAAGCAGGCCGCTGTCGACTACCTGCAGACCGCCCTGTCAGCCGATCCGGGCATTAAGGGGGGTGAAGCGTCTGCGCCGGACCTGGCGGCGCGTCTGGCGGCGCGAGGGATGGACGCTCGTCCTGCCGGAACCCTACAAGCGATGCTGCCCCGAGGCGAGGCCTCGGCTCTGGAAGTGGTGTATCCGCAGTACGGTGGCCTGACGGCTTCGTTGACCGACGCCAGCGTCATGCTCGTGGCGAACCAGTACCGTGTCGCCGTCGGGCGCCGCGACGTCGAGACTCTCTCCTCCACCTTCGATGTCCGCTTGCAACGCCAAGCGAAGGCATGGGCGGTCACGGAGGTGATACCAGTTTCCAGCCCGGCAGCGGTCGCGGGGACGCCCTCGCCGGCGGCGATGAGCGTCCTCGCTCACCCGGGAATTCTGCTGCCGGGCGCTGCCCGTGCAGATCTGCTGTCGGGAGCGATCGATGACCGGGTCAGCGAAGCACTCCTGGCGCTGGCCCAACGGTGGAAGCTGCACGTCCAGGTCATCAGAAGTGGCCATCCGATCAACGTCTTCGCCACCGACCGCGTCTCCAACCACACACGGGGCCGCGCGGTGGACATCTGGTCCATCGATGACGTGCCCGTCATTGATCACTCCACCAGCGCCTGGAGGTCAGTCATGCAGGCCGCCTTGCAGGTCTCCAGAGAGGTCGGCGGGCCGCAGAAGATCGGTGCCGGATCCTTCACCGATCACGTCCACCAGGACCACGTGCACGTCGGATTCGACTGACCATCGAGGTTGAGGACATGAGGCCGCGTGACGGCCGGCAAGAGCAACCCACCGTCCCGCGGCCTCACTCTCCACACTCGCCAAGTACTTCCGACAACCATGACGAGGTCAACGATGTGCCCACAGTCTGAGCATCTCGAAGCGGACGCGACGCACGCCGAGAAGCCATCGCGTCGGCGTGTGCTGGGAACGGGCGCGGTGGCTCTGGTCGGTGCCGGGACGGGACTGTGGATCGCCGATCGAAGCCGCGACCCGCAACCAAGGAGTCTCACCGGCGCCATCGCGACGCGCGAGGCGGCGCGGTCACGGAGCGGTCGCGTCGTTCACCGGCAGCTGCGAGCCAGTCCCCGAACCATCGACCTGGGGGGGCAGCTGGTCTCCACGTGGGCTTTCGCCGACCAGGTTCCCGGTAGTGAGATCCGCGTCAACGTCGGCGATGAATTGCGCGTGAACCTTCTCAACGACTTGCCTCGGCCCACCAGTGTGCACTGGCACGGGCTTGCTCTGCGCAACGACATGGACGGCGTTCCCTCGGTCACCATGGCACCCGTCGCCGCCGGCGACTCGTTCGCCTACTCCTTCGTCGTTCCAGATGCGGGCACCTACTGGTTCCACCCCCACGTCGGCGTGCAGCTCGACACCGGCCTGTACGCGCCACTCATTGTCGAGGATCCCGACGAGGACGCGCCGTACGAGGCGGACGTCACCCTGGTCCTCGACGACTGGACGGATGGGCTCGGCGATGCGCCGGACGACATCCTGGCGCGATCGCGTGCCGACGGGATGAGCTTGACGAGCAGCACGATGGGCTCCGAGAGCCCGCCCGGCATGGAAGGCATGGCTGGCATGGACGCCTCCGGAGCGACTACCACGGGAAGCACGTCCGGGGTGGTGAACGCAGCGCAACCGCTGGGCTCTGACACCGGTGACGTCTCTTACCCTGCGCACCTCATCAACGGGCGCCTGCCCAGTGATCCCTTCGTCGTCTCCAGCCGCGTCGGTCAACGGCTGCGCGTGCGGTTGATCAACGCCGGCGCAGATACGGCGTACCGCGTCGCGATCGGGGGGCATCGCCTGACGGTCACGCACAGCGATGGGTTTCCTGTTGAGCCGGTGACGGTCGATGCGGTGATGCTCGGCATGGGGGAGCGCTACGACCTGCTCGTGGAGGCCGGTGACGGCGTGTTCCCGATCGTCGCGGTCGCCGAAGGCAAGGACGACCCCTCCGCGGTGGCGCTGCTGCGGACCGCCTCCGGAAGCACACCCCCACCGCAGGTGCGACCCGCGGAGCTCACCGGGAGACTTCTCAGCTACGCCGACCTCCAGCCCACGCAGGCGGTCATGCTACGCACCGACACCCCGGATCGGCAGATGCAGGTGCGCCTGCAGATGGTCGACGGTGGGCGAGCGTGGACGCTGAATGGACGGGCGTATCCGGACTACGCCGCACTGCCCGTGTCGCAGGGGGAGCGCGTGCGATTGACTCTGATCAACGAGACGATGATGTTCCATCCCATGCACCTGCACGGGCACACCTTCGCCCTCAGTGCCGTCAACGGGGCGGCTGCCAGGGGCCCGCGCAAAGACACCGTCAACGTGCTGCCCATGCAGTCTGTCTCGATCGACCTGGACGCAGACAACCCCGGTCAGTGGCTGTTGCATTGCCACAACGCCTACCACGGCGAGCAGGGCATGATGACGGTCATGTCGTATGAGGTGTGAGGTGTGTCGACCGCACAAGCGGGACGGGAGCGGCTCATCTGAGCAAGACCACGGTCGTCCTCCTTGACCTTCGCCTGAGGTGTAGCGGCGGTGCCCCCGTCCCTTCAGGTCTCCCGCGACTCCAACGACCACGACGGATTCAGCCCCTGGCGATTGCAGGGGGTTCGCTGTCGGGGGCACAGCCGTGGCCAGGTGCGAACGGGGCCGTGCTGGTCGGCACGGGGACCGTGAGAAGTGATCACATAGGGGGCTGCTGAGTGGCACTCGAGGTCGCTGCTGCGCTGACGGAATCGCCCCCCCTCGCGTCGGTGGCAGCGATCGCGGTGACTGGCCGTGGACAGCGGCGTTGCCGACCACCCGTCGCCGCTACCAGCGTGGCAGCACGTCGGGGACGGTCACCTCATGCGCACGTGCTCGCCCACGCCTCGAGTGCTCGACGACCACACGATTCGCTGATGAGCGCGACGCCCACTCGTGGGCGGGGCGTGATCGGCAGTGGCCGCCGCACCGGCTCTCGAGCCGCTCCGACGGTCGGGGGCTGAATCAGGCGTTGGTCAGGTGCGTTGCTCATCCTGTTGGGATGCCGTGCGCCGACCCAGCACCAGGACGGTCAGCGACACGGCAAGAGCCAACAGACTCACCCAAGTGTTGACCCGCAGGCCGAAGATCGTGTTGGCGAAGTCGCTGCGCAAGGCCTCGATCCACAGCCGTCCCAGTGCGTAACCTGCTACGTACGTCGCGAAGAGGTGACCGCGTGACAACTGCCGACGACGATCGATCAGCAGCAGGGTGGCTGCCAAGCCCACGTTCCACAAAGATTCGTACAGGAAGGTCGGATGGAAGTACCCCAAGACCACGGTCTCACCGTCGGTGGTGGTGACGGCCCGCCCGTCAGCCCACTCGTACACCTTCAGTTTCCAGGGGAGCGTGGTGGGACTGCCGTACAACTCGTTGTTGAACCAGTTACCCCACCGGCCGAAAGCCTGTGCGAGGGCGACGCCCGGCGCGGCCGTATCGGCGTAAGCACTCAAAGGAATACCGGCCCGACGGCACGCCCACCATGCCGCGAGGGCACCACCCATCAGACCTCCCGGAATTCCCAGGCCCCCGTCCCAGATCTTCACCGCGTCCCACGGGTCGCGCCCAGGAGCGAAGTAGAGCTCCGGGTCGGTGAGGACGTGGTAGACGCGTGCCCCCACGATGCCACCGACCACGGCGATCACGCTGATGTCGACGACCTGCGTCGAAGCACCACCACGGGCACTCCAGCGACGCTTGACCAGCGCGATGGCGACCAAGATGCCCAGCAGGATGCACAGGGCGTAGGCCCGCACCGGCAGAGGGCCTAGGGCCCAAACTCCGCGGGTGGGGCTGGGTAGATAGCTCATGTCCATGGTCACACGCTCTCGTGAGGAAACTACCGGGATCGCCGCAGGCGGTGGTCAGGTTGTGCGTCGCCGATGCTTGCGGGGAACTAGGTGGGCCGGAGCGCCGAACGCCGCAGCGAGTAGACCGTATGCGGCAGCCAAGAGGCCAACGCCTACTAAGCCCTCTTCGATGCGGTCACCGAAGCGGGTGGCGATGGTCTGCTCGTCCCGCAGCGGTAGGTCGCTCTGCAGGACCTTCTGGGTGAACAACGCCGAGGTAGCCACGGACGTGCCGTCGGGGAGGATGAGCGCGCTGACACCGACGGTGGAGATGTGCGCGACGGCCCGCCCGTACTCCACTGCCCGCAGACGCGACATCGCGAGCTGTTGAACACTCTCATCGCTGCGACCAAAGGTGGCGTTGTTGGTCTGTACCACCAGCAGGTTCGCGCCGGCGCGGACGGAGTCACGGGTCAGATCGTCGAAGGCCACCTCGAAGCAGATGAGGTCACCGATGCGGGCGTTACCCATGACCAGTGGCTGGGTTCCGGTGCCGGCGACGAAGTCGCGGCGGACCAAGTCGACCTTGTCGCTGAGGCGGCGGAAGAAGCTGCGGTAGGGCACGTACTCTCCGAAGGGAACGGGGCGCTGCTTGATGTAGCGCTGGACAACGCCGCGCCCGGGCACCCAGACCAGCCCGGCGTTGCTGAGCCGGTCGGTGGGCTCCTGCAAGACGGCTCCCACCAGCAAGGGGACGCTCACGGCGGAGGCCGCCGCGTCGATGGTGGCCGCTGCAGCGTCATCGCGCAGGGGATCGACATCGCTGGCGTTCTCCGGCCACAGCACTAGGTCCGGTTGCTCACGCTGCCCGGCCGCCACCGCAGCGGCCAAGTCCTGGGTGGCCGCAGCATGGTTGTCGAGCACCGCTCGCCGCTCGGCGTTGAAGTCCAGACCGGGGCGAGGAACGTTGCCCTGTACCGCGGCAACGTTCACGACGTCGGCTCCTGCACTGGGACGGGGTATGAATTCTCCGGCGCCCAGGGTGACGGTGACCAGGATCAGGCTGACCAGCAAGCCTCGTGCGGTCCGGGACGGCTTACTGCTCACCGCTGCTGCACCGCCGATGGGCGCAATGGGGCTCCTGTGCGAAGTGGCTGCACCGACTGCGACGAGGCGAGCCCGGCGTCGCCGGCGCAGAACAGGATTGAGTTCGCTGATGGACGCGGCGATCGCCGCGCCCGCTAGGGCGACGGCGAAGGAGACCAGCGGCGCCCCGCCGATCGAGGCCAGACCCACCAGGGGCGACTCGCTCTGGGAGAAGGCCAGGCGTCCCCAGGGGAAGCCACCGAAGGGCGCACGGGAACGTACTGCCTCCTGCAGCACCCACAGTCCGGCCACGGCGAGCGATCGCAACACCGCGCCACCGGCTCGAGCGATGGGGCGATCAGCGACGGCGATGAGCGCCGCCAGAGCGGCGATGAAGCCAGCTTCCAGGACCGACAGCGCCAACCAGGGCACTGCCCCGACGTAGGTTCCCGACCACGCCAGGTGCGGCACGAAGAAGCCGAGGCCGAAGCAGAGGCCCAGCGCCGCTGCGCCCCGTGCACGCCGCCCGCGGAGGATCAGGAAGAAGGCGGCCAGAGCCAAGGGGGCCATAGCCCACCAGCCACGCGAGGGGAATGCCGTGTCCAGCAACATCCCCGCCCCCGCAGCCGCGATCGCACGCCCCGTGGGCGCGAGCAAGCGCTGCGGCCAGCTCCTCCTAGATGGGAGACTTCGCACATGGACCTTGACGGCGGGCGGTGTAGGAGCGGAGCGCTTGCCCGGGGACAGGAACTCGATCGTGCCCTCTCCTCGCTGCGGCCACGTCGCTCTCCGTGGCTCGTCTGGACGGGGGTCTGGACGCCATGAGGTCCTCGGCACGAATCGTCTCCGTCCTGGGGGAGTGCCTGGTGACAGCGGGGGCACTGGTTCTCCTGTTCGTCGTGTGGCAGGTGTGGTGGACTGACGTGACGGCGCGGGCGCAGAGTGATCGGGCGAGCGAGCGGCTCGAGCAACGCTGGAAGGACCCCGCGGTTACCGAGAGCCCCTTGCCCGCGGTTCCTAGCGGTCCACGCTCGGCTACCGAGGGGAAGCCCGCCGGGATGCAGGCGCCCCCTGTCGTTGCGTCGCCGCCGGAAGTGGGTGCCGCCTTCGCGCTGGTGCGCATTCCCGCGTTCGGTAGCGACTACGTGCAGCCGCTGCTGGAAGGCACCGACACCCAGACGCTGAAATCTGGGGTAGGTCACTACGTCGGGACAGCATTGCCCGGAGCGGTGGGCAATCTTGCGATCGCTGGGCACCGCGTCACCTACGGCCGACCCTTCTTCCGCATCGACGAACTGCGCGTAGATGACGTGGTGCAGGTCGAGACTGAGCAGGCGCTGTTGACCTACACCGTTCGCTCCAGTCTCGTGGTCACCCCCGACCGGATCGATGTGATCGCACCAGTGCCCGAGCGCCCGGGCGCACAGCCGCAGGAGCGTCTGCTGACCTTGACGGCCTGTCACCCGCGGTACTCGGCGCGCCAGCGCTACATCGTCCAGGCTGTGCTCACGTCGTGGAAGGCGAAGGCCGAGGTGACCAGAATAGAGGAGGCGGACACGGCGCCCTCTGCCGGCCTGGGCTCTGAGGACTGACAAGACGACAACGGGGTCACCCATAGCGGGACTTTCGGCGCAGACCCCCGACGCCGCGAGGCGTATCGCGCATGATGGCAGGCCACTGATTCTGGGCACGTTTCGATAGCCAGATGCATGGGTGGTGGACCTGGCAAGGGTGGCCGGCGTGGTCAGAGCACCTGTGAGGTTGACGTCGCTACCGTCGGCGGGCAGGGGCACCCCGGCCGTTGCCAGACCGCCGGCTGCCCTAGCAGGCGGCTGCTGTGTCGTCTCGCGGGTCACCGCGGCGTCTGCTGGGGGAGCGGAGAGGGCAGAAGGGCGAGCTCTGCGGTTGGCGCAACGGTTGGTATCGCGGCGCAGACCCGGTCCACCTCGTCAGCTAGGGCGCTGTCGCTTCCCCGCGAGAGCCCGGCGACCTCCACCCGGCAGTGCTCGCTGGTCCCCACGGCACCGGTGATGCGGGCCCAGACCCGGCGACGGGGAATGAACAGCGACAACGCCAATCCCGCAGCCGCCAGCAAGGCGAAGATCAGCGCAGCCCGCTGACCCGGTGTGGAGCGCACGTCGAGAGAGGCGAAGCGCTTCACCGATTCCATCGTCACCGTGCCCGCGCCGTCAGGCAGAACGGCCGTCTCGCCGGGACGCAGCTGCAACACGTACGGGCGCCCCTGGCCATCATCGACCTGACGCAACCGCGTGGTGTCGAGCTCGTAGACACTCTGCGGAACACCGGAGCCCAGCCCCAGGTCACCGGTGTACACGGACATCACGAGGACGGGATTGCCGAGATCGGGGAAGCCGGACACCGGGCGCCCAGACGGGTCGAGCGTAGCGCTGGGCAGGAACACCCCCTGCAGCCCCAGCTGCTCAGGGGTTCCGTCAGCGCGGACAGCATCCGGCACCTTGACGACGCCGGTGGAGTCGTAGTTGGACGTCTGAGGCAGGAAGGGAACCGGGCCCTCCTGCACGAGCTGACCTGAGCCGTCGCGCAGCGCGATGACCGGGGCGTAGCCGTTGCCTGACAGCGAGACTTGCGTGGCTCCGACCTTGGCTGGATGGTTGACCTCGATTCGCTCCTTCTTCTCGTTCCCGGCAGCATCGGCAGTCAGGAGCACGTCCGCCGCGAAGCGCCGGGGCTGGCCCATCTGAGACCGCTGCTGTGTTTCGAAGGAGACGTCCATGCGCTGAAGCATCAAGGCGAAGGGTGGCAGGTCGGCGATGTCCGCCCACGCACCAGAAGTGAAGCTGTCGAATCCGGGTGCTGAACCGGTGAACGACTGCCCCTCCACAAGGAGCTTCTGACCGGAGTAGGAGTACAACGAGCCTGCGGCCAGAGCGAGGAGAAGACCGACCAACGAGAGGTGGAAGACCAGGTTGCCGCTCTCACGGAGGTGACCTCGTTCTGCGGCCAGCGTCAGCACCGGAGTGCTGCTGCTGGCGCGACCCCCACCGGTCGAGCTTGAGGAATCACCTGGGGTGCTCAAGATGACCCGGAAGCGGTGCCGCCGCAGGTGGGTGTGCACAACGGCGGCGACCGCGTCCGCAGCGCCCGCGGCGAAGAACTCGCGATGCTCTGGCAACCGGGACAGGTTGCGCGGTGTGCTCGGGGGAGCCGAGCGCAACGCTATCCAGTGCCGGCGCACGCGGGGCAGAACGCACCCGATGAGGGAGATGAAGAGCAGGAGGTACACCGCGGAGAACCACACGGACGAGTACACGTGAAAGACCTGGAAGCGCTGCAGCCACGGGGCGGCCGTCCCATGCACGGCAATGTACTGCGCGACTCGCGAGGGGTCGACGTTCACTTGGGGGAAGAGCGAGCCGGGCACGGCCGCCACAGCCAGCAGCATGAGCAGGAGCAACGCAGTGCGCATGCTGGTCAGTGACCGCCAGCAGAAGCCGAGCAGCTCCAGAGTCTTCAGAGGAGCTGCCCTTGCCCTGGGGCGGCGATCAGGCTCCACAGCTGCCCCGCCAGGTCGTGTCGGGTACCTGCACGGGTGTCAGTTCCGCCCGTGCACTGCGGTCCGTGACCGCCCTGCCGCTGGTGGGGCCCAGAGTCGTCGTCCCGTCGTACCTCCAACTACAGGCCGCACACCACCGTAGTGACGCGCAGCGTTGTGGTCCCTGCTGCGCGCGTCGAGCGATGCGTGGGGGCGTGACGAGGGGAAGCATCGACAGATCACACGCCCGCATAGGAGTGCAGTCCGGGGAAGAAGACGTTCACGATCAGGTAGTTGAACAGGACGCAGGCGTAGCCCAGCAGGGACAACCAGGCCGCGCGGTGCCCGCTCCAGCCCCGGGTGGCGCGAGCGTGCAGGTAGCAGGCGTACACCACCCAGATGATGAAGGTCCACACCTCCTTGGAGTCCCAGTTCCAGTACCGGTTCCAAGCGACTTGCGCCCAGACGGCGCCGGCGATGAGGGTGAACGTCCACATGACGAACCCGATGGCGTTGAGCCGGAAAGCCGTCTGCTCCAGCTCCGCAGGCCGCGGCAAAGCCTGCATGAAGGTGGCCCCTCGGCTCTGGCCGCTGTCGTCCTTCCTCTGCTGACGGGTCTGCAGCAGCTGCAGGATCGTGGCGGAGAAGCCCAGGGTGGACAGAGCCGAGGCCAGGATCGCGACGAAGACGTGGATGACCAGCCAGTAGCTGTCCAGGGCCGGTACCAGCTGCGCGGCCTCGACGTAGAACCTCTGCAGCGCCAAGCCCAAGGTCAACAGCACCGGGCCCGCGACGAAGGTGCCGAGGTAGCGGGCATCTCGGCCACCGCCGAGCCCGGCGCGCTGAGCTCGGGCCAAGGCGACCAGGTAGCCGAGGGCCACCACCAGGGACCCGGTCAGGGCGAACTCGAACATGTTGCCCCAGGGGACGCGGTGGACTGACAGCGCGCGGGTGAGCACAGAACCCGTGTGCAGGAGTGCAGCGAGGACGAAGAGGGCAGTGCCGACGGCGGCCGCGCGACGACGACGAGGAGGTGCCGGCGCCGTCAGCGTCGTCGTCGTCGCGCTGCCCGTCGGCGAGGCGTGCTCCTGAGCGCCCCTGCGCTGGGAGGTTGTGAGCTGGGCTGCTGTGTGGCCGCGACCCTGCTGTGCCTTCGCCTCCCGTCCACCGCCGGCGAGATCAGCTGCGTAGGCGATCAGAGACAGCAGGTAGCTCGCCATCGCGGAGTAGAGCAACAGGTTGCTCGTCCCGGCAAGGTGCTCGTCGATCATCGGGTCGTCTCCAGCGGGGTGGTGGCGCAGCGGTGGGCGGCCGCGACGAGGACGGGGCGGTCGTCGTCGATCAGGTCAGTCGCATGACGCCGTCGAGGCGTAGGTGGGTGGATAGCCGGTCAGGCGGATGTCGTCGACTCAGGAAGGCCGTCCCTGGCTGACTCGATGAGGCCTGACAGGGTCGCGGCATCGACGATCCCGACGACCCGGCCTGCAACGCGACCCTGGCCGTCCAGGACGAGAGTCACCGGTACTGCTCGTGCCGGCACGAACGCGGCGACACTCAACAGCGCTCGCCCATCAGTGTCTTCGATGCTGGGGTAGGAGATGCCGTAGCGGCGCTCGAAGGCCTGTGCGGCTGGCCGGTTGTCCTGCACGTTGATCCCGAGGAAGCGCACGCCCTGGTCCTTGAGCCCATCCGACTGCTGCGCCAGCACGGGAGCCTCCTGACGGCACGGTGCGCACCAGGAGCCCCAGACGTTCAAGACCACCACGTTGCCGCGCAGGGTGTCGAGGTTCACGCTCTCGTCGGTGAGTGTCGTTCCCGACAGAGTCACGGGCCGCCCGCGTTGCCCAGGGTTGATCTCGCTGACCGGCCCGGAGGCAGTCGTCAACGGCGCTGACACTCCGACCGTGGACCGTGAACGCGTCTGCCAGTAGGCCCAGCTCGCAGAGGCCATCAGAACGAGGAAGAGACAAACCCCGATCAGCGTCAACGTCCGGTGCGGTCCGCGTTCTCGCCGGGCGTAGGAGGTACCTGCGTCTGGTCCGGATCCGTCAGGCAGTCTGAGGACGGCATCGTTGCAGGTCCTGGTACGTCGGAGGGTGCGTCCGCGCGGGAAGTGCGCCGTGAGCTGCTCATGTTGTCTGCTGCCACTCCTCCAGGCGCGGGCCTCATCTACGAGGCAACATAGTAGACGATGTTCAAAGCTGCTGGGCAGTCAGGCAAGCAGGTACTCAGCGCTGAGGCACGAAGTGGAACATGGTGTCTGCGCTCGTGTCGGCGGTGCTGCGCTCCGGTAGACGCCGACGCACGGGTGGTCCCCCGCCGGTGGTTGATGCTCAGCGGGGGGCTGAGGCCAGGACGCAGTGATCAGTGGCGGTCGCAGCTGCGGCTGGCTGCACGGCGGCGGCAGCGGGCGTGATCAGGACAGCAGTGATGAGCAGGAGCAGTCCCAGTCGTTGAGGCCGGCGCAACGGCTGACGGGCCCTCTGCAAGCGGCGCACCCTGGCTAGCGCCAGTCGTCCACCGATGCCCAGGGTCGCGCGCGGCGTCTGAGCCTCGGCCAGGCGCACCAGGGCCGCGGCCAGGTGAGCTGGTGAGTGTCGCCGGACTGCGGCATCGTCGGCGAGCAATTCGACCAGGTCCTGCGTCTCGCGGTGCGCCAGCCGCAACGCGGACACCCAGGGGAAGGCGCGGTGCAGAGCGGCGCTGAAGCCGATGACCAGGTGATGGTGTCCTCGGAGGTGGGCGTGCTCGTGACCGAGCACCGCAGCCAGCTCGGCCGGCTCGAGGGCCTCCACGGCCGCCGTCGTGACGACGACGGCGCCTCTGCGCCCGGGCAGGCAGTAGGCCAAAGCTCTTTCGTGCTCCACGACGAGCATGGAGCGGGCCGTGTCAGCAGCAGGTCGCGCGAGCAGCGCCAGGGCCTGCATCTGAGCCCGGCGCTGCCGGGTGGACGTCACCGCCACCTCGAGCACGCAGTAGGTCGTGCGGGCGATGACGGCCACCATGACGGCGAACGCCGCCGTGCTGGCTGCCGAGCTGGTCACCGCGCCGTACTGCAGCCGCAGCACGGCGAGGCAGGTGTGCAGCACGTCGGCCAAGCCTCCGGCGAGGCCGCCTCCGGGGAAGGCCACGACAGCCGCCGCGAGAACTACGGATAGCAGGAGAGAAGCGCTCAGCGACTGCCAGGCGCAGACGGCGAGCCGTGGGGACCGCGCCAGCCAGGTACTAGACTGGATGAGGCGGGGGCCCAGTGTGGCGATGCTGACGGCGTAGATCACGAGCGCCAAGGCGATGGCCACGTCTCAGTCCTGCTCAGGTGGCGACGGTGACGACGGAGGTCGTGGCTGGCTCGCCGTGTCGGGGTCCGGGGACGTCAACGCATCACGCAGACGAGTCACCTCGTCGGGGTCCATCTGATCGACGAAGTGCAGCAATGTGGCGGTGCGGTCGCGGCTGAACGCCAGCACCTGACTGATCACCTGCGTCGTGTGCTCCTCCCGGGAGCGCACACTGCGGTAGTGGTAAGCGCGCCCGCGCAACTCCCGCCGCAGCAGGCCCTTGCGGTGGAGGTTCTCCATGACGGTCATCACCGTCGTGTAGGCGATCTGACGATCACGCCGCAGGAGGTCCATCACCTCTCGCACGGAGAGCGTGCCCTCCACGTCCCACACGCAGTCCATGACCGTGGCCTCCAGACGGCCGAGTCGTGGGCCACCGCCGCCCAGTTCGCTCACTTCCAGCTCCCTGTCACGTCCTCGCCCGTGGTGGTCAGATGCGCCAGCCAGGCCTACTATCCATCATCGTAGTCGGTTGCGACCGCAGTCGGTGGAGGAGTCGTTCACAAGTGTCTGCCGCTGTCAGTGAGACGATCAACAGTGTCGTCACGTCTGGGCCCATGCTGCTGGCGATCGTCCTCGCGATGATAGCCGGCGCACTCTCGTTCTTCTCGCCCTGCTGCCTTCCGCTGGTCCCCGGCTACCTCTCCTACGTCGCCGGAATGGTGGGCACCGACGGCCAGCTAGGCACCCCGGCCGCGGCGGCTTCAGCAACAGCGTCGACCACTGGCTCCCTGAGGTACGTGCCCGCCGAAGTCCCCGGGGTAGGGAGAGCTCTCCGCGTTATGGGGCGGGTGCCACGGGTGGCTCACGGCCCGGGTGCACCGCTGCGGGGGACTAGTCGCCGACTGCTGTTGGGCGCGGCGCTCTTCGTCGGTGGGTTCGCCGTGGTCTTCACCAGCTACGGAGCCTTCTTCGGTGCCGTCGGATCCTTCCTCCTCACCTACCAGCAACTGCTCGTGCGGATCCTGGGTGGGCTCACCATCGTCATGGGCCTAATGTTCACCGGCATCTTGTGGCGCGTGCCCTTCGTCAACGCCACCGTCCGACTCCGCTACCGCCCCGCTTCCGGACTCGCCGGAGCGCCGCTGCTCGGGGTCCTATTCGGCCTCGGCTGGACGCCGTGCATCGGACCCACCCTCGCCGCAGTCCTGGCCCTGGCGACGAGTACCGGGAGTCCGGGGCGAGGTGCGGTGCTCTCCGCCGCCTACAGCCTGGGCATCGGCATCCCCTTCCTCTTGGCGGCCCTATCCTTCGAGCGGGCGATGGACGCTTTCGCTTGGGCCCGTCGGAGAAAGCTGTTCATCATGAGACTGGGAGGCTGCCTGCTCATCCTCCTGGGCGTGATCCAGGTGAGCGGCCTGTGGGTCGTCTTGATGTCACGACTGCAGGGCCTCATCAGCAACTGGCAGCTCTCGCTCTGATAGGCCGGCGCACCGCGCATCCTCCACCAGCGACCTGACTCGCGGGCGCGTCCGCTGCTGGCGCCGCTGAGCGTGAGCTCGCCCGCCCCGACGTTGCTGGAAACGATGGCGCAAAGGCGAGATTCTGAAGGCCAACCTCACGTGCCGGACCGGGAATCGAACCATCCAAACCACCAGAGACTGCCCACGGTGACGACGATGCCCGCGAGCAGGTACAACTCGCTGTGGCCGCCCGGCAGCAGTTGGACGTTCCTGGTGAGGCGCATCAGGTCGTTGGCGAAGATCGTGTACAGGCCGACAGCGAGGACGGCGACCCCGATCCGCTTGTGCCACGCTGGCCGGTACCGGTACCGGAGCTTCTTCTCGTTCACGCGTCCGCCTCTGCAGTTGTGGAGCTGCGATGTGTGGCCCGTTCGTTCTGTCAGGTATACCCTCCCAGGGTAGTCAATGGTAGAGGGTTCCGGGCGGGAGTCGGTCATGTGGACGAAGCTCGGCTCGCGATGCTGCGGCGGTCTCCGAGTGAGGAGTGGCCGTCAGGACGGTGCGCCCGCTCGCGGCACGTCCCCTCACCGCCGTGACGGGGTGTCCCTCGTGGCCGGCGCCTGGATCGTGGTCTCCCTGTTCGCCGACGGCTGGGCGCACACGCACCTCCCCGACCTGGAGTCCTTCTTCACGCCATGGCATGCGGCGTTGTACAGCGGCTTGCTGGCCAACGTCATCTGGTTGGTCTGGCTCAGCCGCCCGACCAGGCCCCGGCCCCGTGACGCGAGTGAGACTTCTGCCATGTCGCCGTCGGCCCGCATGAGGCGAGGCGCGACGGTGGCGACCTGGCACTGGTCACCACCCGCCGGGTACGGCGGGGGAGTGCTCGGCGCCGTCATCTTCGGTGGCGGAGGGGCAGCCGACATGGCGTGGCACAGCGCCTGGGGAGTCGAGGTCGGCTTAGACGCCCTGCTCAGTCCACCCCACCTCGTTCTCCTGGTGGGTGCACTACTCCTCGTGACAAGTCCCTGGCGGGCGAGCTCCAGCAACACCCCCGCAACGCATGCGGCCGCCACGGTTTCCCTGCTCCTCGCCGTCGCCCTGATGGCCTTCTTCTTGATCTACACCTCGGAGTTCGCGTCACCCGCTCTGACGAGCACCTACACCCGGCTACCGGAGGCGTCACCGGGACATGCAGCAGGTGAGGCAAGCGCCATCCTCGGTCTCGGACGATTCCTCATCACGACCGTGCTCTTCGTGGTTCCACTCCTGATGCTTTGGCGTCGACCTCAGGTGCCAACCGGAAGCGTCAGCCGCATCGTGATCCCGCTCTCGGGTCTCAGCCTGGCGGTGAGCGATGACCTGGGTCCGGCACTGTGGGGAGTGCTCGGCGCATCCTTCGGCGCACTCGTCGCCGATGTGACCATTGCCCTCCTGCGTCGGCACCACGTTCCCCACCGGCCGTCCGTGTTGGCAGGTGTAGCCACACTTGGCGTGTGGTCGGGGCACGCAGCGGCACTGACGGCTGCCGGCCTCGTCCGGTGGCCGCTGGCCCTGACCTCGGGCGTCGTAGCGCTAAGCGGCCTCGTCGCCGTCCTGTTGAGCTACCTGGCGAGCTTCCCCATGCTCGATGATCAGCGTCGCGCAGCATGGGCTGGCACGTCCAGCGGCGCGCCTGCTGATCTGCCCAGGTAGCGATTGCGGCGCGGGTGTCGAACGCGGCGTAGTACGGCCGGGAACCTGAGACGTTCGAGGGGACCGGCGGAAGGGCGGAACACGAACCACCATCGACATTCATGAGACTTCGTGGGGGGAAGGACGCACGTACCGGACGCTGAAGGGACAGCTCGCCGACGACCCATCCATGCACGGGCACCCGCTGAACAGCCGCCGAAGGACACCACCATCGGACCAAGGCCGCGCAAAGCACCGCCACCGCCCGCCAGTAGTGTTCAGCGGTTGGCACCAGAATCGCGAAATTTCGACGGAAGGGCTAGATCTACTCGAGCTGCTTCGACTGAGTCACAGGGGCGGAGAGTGTCTCGGGCGACGAAAAGCAAGGATAGGGCAGAGCCGGTTTCGTCATCGATTGAAAATCGGCCCTCGGGGTAGCGTCGGGTGAAGGTCAGAAGGGTGTCGACGTTGCGGTTGATCGACGCAGCCGACCGATCGATCTTGCCCAGTCGACACTGGTCGCCGAGGCTGTGAAGGGCTTGATGCACGGCCTCTACTTGAGCGGGCGAGGCGGAGCTGCTCGGTTCGGGTGACTGGCCTACGAGCACCGCGACCGTCGGAGGGCCGGGGGCCACATTCAGGCGCAGCACAAGGGTGACCAAGAGGAGGGTCGCGGCGGCAAGCAGTAGGGCGGTGACCGCGAGCGGGCGCAGAAGATGTTTCCAGTCGCCGCTTGAACCGCTCGGGCTTCGGGCGGGCTTTCGTTTACTGAGCATCGACCGCTGCGGGGAGGACGTCGTCAGCTCGTCGGTCGCCAGGTGGCACCAACGTCGGGGGATCGGTAGGTGCGGGTTTGTCCGCCCTGGAGGGCGCCGGCGAAGGCGGCGTTCCCGTCTGCGGCGACAATGGTGGTAACGCCGGTGCCTTGAGACGCGGCGATTTTCTGCCAACTGATACCACCGCCGGTGTTTTGGGAGACATCTTCAATCCGACGGCGATCATCTCTCGAACGTTCACTAGGTTCCAAGCTGCAGCCGTGACACCAGGGGGGCCGCCAAGCGGAGTGAGGGTTCGTCTCCCGTTGCTACTGGAGGTGAGGCCATCGGCCCCGTTAGGAACAAGGATGCGGTTGAGATTCGTGAAGCCGACCAAGATGGTACCCGTGAAGGAGTGACCGGCGTTGGCGTTGCTGACCCGCCAGGTCTTCCCGCCGTCGGTGAAGGCAAGCAATCCGGCTTGTGGGGACCGGGTGGGCGAGCAGGGCCATCGCGTACAAAGATTCCGCACCGGTGCTGCTCCCTCGACTCGGCGGGCCCTTCTCCTACTAAGCAGTAGAGTAGTCCTCGCGCTCGGTGCAGGCGAAAGACGCCACTTTGGTCGAGATGCCCTTCATGCGAGGGCCTGAAGGTCGACGCGCTGGAGAGCGCCCCTACGCCGCCAGCCTCGACCGCTCGTCCTGGGGCAGTGGCCGGCCAGAGCTGTTGGAGCCCACGGAGAGCACCGCGGTGGCCAGCGGCTGGGGCAGATTGTTCACCACTGATCCCGGTGATGCCATGACTAGTGAGGAGGCACGTGGGTGCACCTCGATGCCGCGGGTTTCATGGCGTGGGGAGCAGAGCGTTAGGCGCAGCAGGAGGTCGGCATCTGGTTGCGGAAGAGTCCCGCGGTGATGCGCAGACTCTCAGCCATCGTCAGGTACGGCGCCCAGGTGTCGGCGAGGTCGTCGACGGTCATGCCGGCCTTGATGGCGTAGGTGGCGGCCAGCAGCATCTCTCCCGCCCCGTCAGCTAGGGCGTGCACGCCCAGGACCTTCCTGCTGGCGGGATC
Organism: Kineococcus rubinsiae; assembly: GCF_011839805.1. Taxonomy (GTDB): domain Bacteria; phylum Actinomycetota; class Actinomycetes; order Actinomycetales; family Kineococcaceae; genus Kineococcus; species Kineococcus rubinsiae. The sequence continues at coordinate 25,959 of NZ_VWPY01000038.1, forward strand.
AGCCACGATCTTCACCACGCCGCGGGTGTCGTGCTGGACCAGCGCCCGGGGGACATCGGCCAGGTCTAGGACCCGACACTCGCAGCCGTTGCCGAGGGCCAGGACCTCCTGCTCGCTCAGACCCGCCGAGGCCAGCTGGGGGCGGGTGAAGACCACGGCGGGCAGCCCGGTGTAGTCGACGCGCGCAGGGCGCGCGGGTGGGTTCGCCGTGTCTGCGTCCCCCGGGGCGGGAGGTATCTGCGACAAGGCGTTCAGGGCTGCGACCCGGCCGCCGGCGGCCGCGACGTAGACGTACTGCGGGGCGCCTGAGACGTCACCGGCGGCGTAGATGAGCGGGTTCGACGTGCGTTGGGCCTCATCGACGAGAACGAAGCCGCGCTCGTCGACTTCGACACCCGCAGCCTGCACACCCAGACCGTCGGTGCGGGCACCGCGTCCGGTCGCCACCAGCAGCCGTGCACCGCGCACCTGGGCCCCGGAGGTCGTGGTCACCATCACTTCCTCGCCCTCCATCGCGACCGCGCGGGCGTGCTCTTGCACCACGGTGATGCCGTCGTCCTCGAAGATCTGGGCTAGACCAGCGGCCAGCTCGGGCTCGGCGCGGGGCGCCAGGCGCCCCACCACGCTGACCTTGGCCCCCAGGTGGGAGAAGAGCTGCGCCTGCTCCAAGCCGACGTAGCCGCCACCAATGACCACCAACGACTCCGGCAGTTCCTGCAGCTCCATCGCCGTGGTCGAGGTCAGCCAATCCACCTCACCCAGACCGGTCACGTCGGGCACGTCGGGGGTGGAGCCGGTGGCGATCAGGTAGGCCCGCGCCCGCAGCGGCACCCCGTCCACGGCCAAGGTCGACGCATCGACGAAGGTGGCCTGGCCGGGGCGGATCTTGAAGCCGTACGCAGCAGCCACGTCGGCGTACTTCGCGCCCCGCATGGACTCGATCAGCGCATCCTTCTGCCCCACTAGGGCACCGAAGTCCACCGGACCAGCTGAGGTCGGGGCACCACCGAAGGGGTTGGTCAGCGCCTCGTGGCGGGCACCAGCCGCGGCCAGCAGCGTCTTGGACGGGACACAGCCCACGTTGACGCAGGTACCGCCCAGCACGCCGCGCTCGATGAGGACCACGCTGCGCCCGGTCAGGCTGGTCGCGATGGCGGCGCTCATCGCCGCCCCACCGGAGCCAATCACCGCGAGATCGACGTCGTAGTCCTCCTCCTTGTCCTTATCGTGCTGGGTCATGTCGCAGCTTCTCCTCGCGTTGTCCGTCTCTGACGAGGAGACTGGACCTTCCAGTGCAGGGGAAGGTCAAGACGAGATGTTCGGGACGCGCTCTAGGAGGCAGGATGCGCATCGGTGAGCTCGCCGAGGCCAGCAGCACGACCACCAAGACGCTGCGCTTCTACGAAGAGGCCGGGCTCCTACCCGCCCCGAACCGCACCGCCAGCGGCTACCGCGACTACGACCCGGACGTGGTGGCCCGGTTGAACTTCATCCGCCGCAGCCGCACCGCGGGGCTGAGCCTGGCTCAGATCCGTGAGGTCCTCGACATCCGTGACAGCGGCTCCGCACCCTGCCAGCACGTGCACGAACTCCTCGAGGACCGCCTCGCTGGCCTGGACCGCCAGATCGCCGAACTCCAGGCCCTGCGCGCCACCGTTGCTCAGCTCCGCGACGCCGCTACCTCGGTTGAGCCCGCGGACTGCGACCCGGTTCTGGTGTGCAGATACCTGTGAGCGGTCGAGCTCGCTCGACCGTCAGATGGCGCCAAAGAGTGCCACCCGTCGCCGACGGTGATGCCTAAGGCCAGCACTCCCTCCGTGTCTCGAATTGGTTGCCGTCAAGGCGACCTGGTGAGACACGCGGCGTTACGAGCCTGCGGACATCAGCGCGTGAGCTGCAGGTCGAAATGATTGGCGAGGGGAAGGACTGTCACCGCGAAGGTGAGGACGATCACCGCCGCCACGACAGCGCTAGCCCTGGTCGTACCGCCGGTCACCGGCGATCGCGGCGCACTAAAGCCTGGGAAGGAAGAGGCGTCACCGCGGGAACGAGACTTTCCATCAGTTTCAGCGTCGGGGCGAAACACGGGGGCGATCCAGCGCAGGTAGTAGAACAGGCTGGCGGCGGTGTTCAGCGCGGCCACGACGACCAACCAGGCCAGTCCACCGTCCCAGGCGGCGGTGAAGGCGGCGACCTTGCCCGTGAACACCGCGGTGGGTGGTGTGCCGACCAGGCTGAGCAAGCACACCAGCAGCGCCCCCGCTAGTACCGGCTGCTGCCGGGCAAGGCCCCGGTAGGAGGCCAGCGTCCTCCGCTCGGGGAGGGCGGCGGTCACGGCGAAGGCGCCGAGGTTGGTCACGGCGTAGCCGGCGAGGTACAGCAGCAGCGCCGGCAGGGCTTCGTCGGTGCGTCCGGCGACGGCGACGGGCATGAGCAGGTACCCGACCTGACTCACCGTGGACCATCCGAGCAACCGTCGAGGGTCGTCCTGTCCGAACGCGGCCAGGTTCCCCAGCGTCATGCTCAACGCTGCGAGCACCGCGATCAGCAGGGGCCAGTCCAGACCCGCCGCACCGCCCCGAGGCAGTGCCTCTAGTAGTCGGTAGATGGCGATAAGGGCGCCGATCTTCGGCACCGTCGTGGCGAAGGCCGCTGCTGTCACGGTGCCCCCCTGCGCCGCGTCGGGCACCCAGAAGTGCGCGGGGACCCCTCCCGCCTTGAACAGCAGGCCCCCGAGGACGGCAACGACCCCAACGGCCACAGCCGGCGCAGGCGAGTCGGCGAGTTCGGTGGTGAGACCGCCATAGGTCGTTGCGCCTGCCAGGGCGGCCAGCAGTGCAACGCCTAGCAGCAACAAGATGTTGGTCAGTGCGCCCAGCAGGTAGGTCTTCAGCACCGCCTCCGCTGCAGCACTGGTGCGGGCCAACCCGATCAGCCCGTACAGCGGGATGGAGGCGAGCAGGAACGCGACGGCCAGGACCAGCAGGTCGTGGGCTCCGGCGAGGACGACCGTGCCCAGCGCGGACAGCAGCAGCAGGCAGTACGTCTCGCTCTCGCGTGCGGTGCCGGACACCTCGCTCACGCCGAGGGCGATGACGAGCAGGGTGGCGGCGATGACGATGAGCCGGACGGCTCCGGTGGCGTCGTCCACGGCGTAGGTGGAGGTGTACACCGTCCGCGCCGGCCCGGCCAGCGCCACGACCGAAGCGGCCGCACTGCCCAACAGGGCGGCGACGGCGATCAGGCGGGCCACCCACTGCCGCTGCCGGGGCAGGAACGACCCGGCCAGCAGGCTCAGCAGGGCACCGGCGAGCAGGCAGATCTCCGGCAGCAGGGCCAGCGGGTCCTCATTGGTCATGGTCATCGCCGAGGTGAGCGCTGTGATCACGGTGGGCTCACCGCCCCACCAGGTCGACGAGCTGGCCTGCCGTGGGGGTGATGACGTCGAGCAGCGGGGCGGGAAGGACCCCGATGGCCAGGGCGAGGATGAGAAGGGGGCCGATGGCGCACATCTCCACCGCGCCGAGGTCGCGGAAGCCCACCGAGCGGCCCACGGTCTCGCCGGTGAGCAGCCGTTGCAGGGCGCGCAGGAAGAGGGCGGCGGTGATGAGGATGCCCAGCACGGCGAGGGCCGAGATGGGGGCGGTGGCGATGGCGCCGGTGAAGACCTGGAACTCGGCGATGAAACCGCTGAAGCCGGGCAGGCCCAGGGAGGCGAACGCGGCGATTGCGAACAAGGCGGCGTAGCGCGGCGCCGGTCGGGCCAGCCCCCCGAAGGAGCCCATGTCGTAGGTCCCCGTCCGTTCGTGCACGACGCCGGCGAGCAGGAAGAGTGCCGCGGTGATCAGGCCATGGCTGACCATCTGCGTCACCGCTCCGACGATGGCGACCTGCCGGGCCTGCTCCGCGGAGCCGGTGAGGACACCGGCGGCCCCGACGGCCACGACGACGTAGCCCATGTGATTCACCGAGGTATAGGCGATCATCCGTTTCAGGTTCGTCTGGGCCAGCGCCACGAGCGCTCCGTACAGCACCGAGACGATGCCGACGGCCAGGACGACCCAGGCCCAGTCGCGCCAGGCATCCGGCAGCAACGGCATCGCGATCCGCACGAAACCGTAGGTGCCCATCTTCAGCAGGACCCCGGCCAGCACGGCCGAGCCGACTGCGGGCGCGTCGGTGTGTGCCGGCGGCAGCCAGGTGTGGAAGGGGAACGTCGGTGTCTTGACCGCCAATCCGAGCAGGATCGCGCCCAGCACCAGGACCCCGACCGATCCGCTGCCCTGCAGCGGTGCCGTCCGCGACAGCTCGACGATGTCGAAGGTGTGCGGTGTCGCAGCCAGGTACAGGCCGATGAAGCCCACCAGCAGCGCCAGCGAACCCAGGAACGTGTAGAGGAAGAACATCAGCGCCGAGCGCGCCGCCTGCCCGTGTCCCCAGCCGGCGATGGCGAAGTACATCCCGACAATCGACAGGTCGAAGAAGACGAAGAACAACAGCAGGTCCTGGGCGGCGAAGACTCCGAGGCAGGTGGTCTGCAGGAAGCAGAACAGTGCCGCGTGCAGGCGTGGCCGGTTCCCCTCGTTCAGGGCGTACACCGAGCAGGAGGCGAAGACCACGACCGTCAGGGCGACCAGCGGCCACGACAACCCGTCCAGGCCGACGTGGTAGCTGCTGGCGACCGTCGAGATCCAGCCCACACGCTGCTCGAAGTCCAGGCTCGTGCTCGGGTCGGCCGGGCGGCCCAGCCACATCCCGGCGATCAGCAGGACTTCGGCCGCGCTCAGGGCACACCAGATCCAGCGTGCTGCGGTGTCCGGGACGCGGACCGCCACCAGGAAGCACGCGACCACCAAGGGTAGGAAGACGACGATGGAGAGCACGCTCACCCCACGAGTACGAGCAGCACGGCACCGGCGGCGAGGACCGCGACGGCTTGGATGTAGTAGTGGTGCAGCAACCCGGTCTGCGGTCGGCGGGCCAGCCCTGCGAGGCGGCGCACCCCGGCGGCGACGCGCACGACCCCGGCGTCGAGGACGTCCACGTCCACTCGCTGCAGGAGGGTGGCGGTCTGCAGCGCTAGGGCTGCGACGCGCTCGACCCCCCGGGCCAGCACCTTGTCGTCGGCGCGGGCCAGCACTCGTGCCAGCCGGTCGGTGGGGTCGACGACGCCCGCCAGGGCCAGCCGGTGCAGGCCCAGCCAGTTGCGGGCCCACCCGGGCTCGGGGACCCCACTGCCGCGGGTGGTGAGCAGCACCACACCCAGCACGGTGACCACCGCGAGCACGGCGGAGACGAGCAGCTCGACCGGGCCCGGGGCGGGAGCCGGTGGCTGTCCGAGCAGGCGATCAACACCTGAGCGCACCGGTGGCAGGGCCAGCACACCCAGCAGCGCCGCGGGGACCGCCAAGACGATCAGCGGCAGTGTCTCCAGCCACCCGATCCGACGGGTCCCGGGTTGTTCGGTGTCGAAGCCGGCCTCAGGGCCGGTGGCGTCGGGATCGGTGTCCTCGGGATCGGTGGCGTCTCGCGTGGCCGAGCGCCACACCAGGACGAGGACCTTGCCGGCGTAGCCGGCGGAGAGGACCGCGGCGAGCAGTCCCGTCGCGTACAGCCACCCGGAGGTGGCCAGTGCGGCGGCCAGCACCTCGTCCTTGGTCGCCCACAGCGACAACGGCACGACCCCGCCCAGCGCCAGTGCTGCCACCCCGGCGCAGACCCCGACCACCGGCCAGCGGCGGGCGACCCCCTGTAGGGCGGGCAGCTGCTTGGTGCCCAACGCCGACAGCCAGGCCCCGGCGGCCAGGAACAGCAGCGACTTCACCGCCGCATGTGCGACCAGCTGCGCAGCACCGCCGGCGACCGCACCGACCCCTGCGCCCAGCACGACGAACCCGAGCTGGGCGGCGGTGGAGGCGGCCAGGAGCTGCTTGAGGTCGCGCTGAGCCACCGCGACCACCCCGAGCAGCACGGCGGTCGCCGCGCCGCACCAGGCGGCCGTCGTCGCGGCCCAGCCCGTCACCGCCAACAGCGGTTGCACCCGCAGCAGCAGGTAGCCGCCCATGGCCACCATCGCCGCGGAGTGCAGCAGAGCGCTGACCGGGCTCGGGCCGACCATGGCCCGTGACAGCCAGAACGAGAACGGCAGCTGCGCGGCCTTGCCGAGCGCGGCGAGCAGGATCCCGGCGGCCACCATGTGCCGCCACCCCGAGCTGGCCGCGGCCAGGTCGCCCAGGTCCAGGCCCGCGCCGCCGGCCACTGCGGCACCGGCGGCCACGTACAGGCCGAGGTCGCCCAGACGGGTCGTGACGAACGCCGTCACCCCAGCCTTGACCCGGTGCTCCTGCCACCAGGCGAACCCGATCAGGGCGAAGGAGGCGGCCCCCATCACCTCCCAGGCCAGCAGCAGCGTCGGTAGCGTCGTCGCCGTCACGGTCATCACCACGGCCGCAACGAACACCAGCATCAAGGCGCAGAACCGGGCCCTTGCCTCACGCACGTCGGCGGCGGCGAAGACCATCACCAGCAGTGCGATGCCGACGACCGCTGGAAGGATAAGTGCGGCGAGGCCGTCGACAGCAAGACCAAAGCGCGCGAAGGGCAGGAAGGCGGCGGAGACGCGCGGCCGCCCGGCCGCCGCCACACCGGCCAGCACGCACTCCGCGCCCAGTACTGCAACCGTGACGACCGGCGCCCACCGCTGACCCGCAGGCGGGCGCTCGTCCTCGGGCTGGTCGTCTCGAACTGCGGGGCCGCTCAGCGAGACCAGGCCCAGACCAGCGCCGGTGACCGCGGGCAGCAGGACCAGGGCCCACAGGACCCAGTCAGCGCCCGTTGCCCCCAGGACCGCACTCCCTGCCGCAGCCGCCCCGGCAGCTGCACTCAGCGAGCCGGTCACTGCTTCAGGTCCGTGCTCATGTCGGTCATGTCCGAGCCTCGGGAGCGGTGCAGCACCGTGGCCACGGCGAAGCCCATCGCCATCTCCACCGTCATCGCGGCGATCACGACCAGCAGCAGCACGTGCCCGTCCGGGGTGGGGGCCAGGAACCACCACAGTCCTGCTGCGGCCAGGATCACGGCGTTGATCATGAGCTCGAGGCCCATCATCACCATGACGAGGACCTGCTGGGAGATCGCCCCGTACAACCCCACCGCGAACAGCGCCGCGGCGATGACCAGGACTGCCTGCAACGTCACCGGCCCACACCCCCCGGCTGCGGGTCCTCGGCCGGCCGTCTGCGCAGGTCGTCACCGAGGCGGTCGTAGCGGCTGCGCGGCAGGGCCAGCACCAGGGCGGAGACGATGGTCGAGAACAGCACCGGGCTGACGACCAGCATCACCAGCATCTTCGACCCCATGGTCGCCTGACCCAGCGACACGGTGAGATCCACGGCCGGCGCCCCCCGTCGGGCAGGCCAGGGCACGAGCAGTGCGCCACCGGCCAGCACGATGAAGGCGCCGGCCGCGACCCCGAGAGAGGTCTTGCGTGAGTGGACCATGCTCATCGGCATCAGCGCCGGGTTCATCCCCATGAACATCACCATGTAGACGGCCATGACGGCCATCTCCATGACCATCATCAGCACGACGATCACCCCGACGTAGTCCAGGTGCAGGAACAGCACCTGCGCGCCGACCGCCACGAACGACGCCGCCAGGGCGTAGGTCGCCCGCGCCATCGAATCCGTACGGAAGACCACGACACCAGCGGCGACCGCCACCGCACCCAGCCCCCAGAACAGCACCGTCTGCACCACACCGGTCACCAGTTCACCTCACGACCACGACGACGGACACCACGAGCAGTTGCAGCAGGGTCAGGGGCAGGACGAGTACCCAGCCAACCTCAACGAGGCGGTCCGGGCGCAACAGCGGCACCCGCCGGCGCACCAGCACCAGCACCGACAGCACCGCGAAGGTCTTGACCAGGGTCCAGACCCAGTCCGGCAGCCACGGCCCGTCCCCCCCACCAAAGAAGGCGACCACCGCGAACGCCGACCCCGCGGCCAGCAGGGCGTAGCGCCCCGCCAGCAGCAGCAGCCGGTCCACACCCGACACCTCGGCCAGCACCCCACCGCCAATGTCGGCTGCGGCCGCGGCGGCGAACGGGCCCTGCACCGAGAACGCCACAACGCAGGCGCAGAACACGACGAACGCCACCGGCATCCACACCACGAACCACAGCCCGTGCTGGGCGGCGATCACATCAGCGACCCGCAGACTGCCAGCACCGACCGCCGGAGCGGTCAGCGCGAACATCAGCGGCAGCTCATACGCCAGCGCCTGAGCCAGGAATCGGTACCCCCCGACCAGGGCGTGTGTGCTGTTCGCACCCCAGCCGGCCATCCACACCAGCGCCCACACCAGCACGTCCATCGCGTTGAACCAGACGACCCCGACCCCCAGGTCGGACAGTGTCCAACGCCCCAGCGGAATGACCGCCACCATCAGCAGAGCCGCCACCAGCAACCCACCGCCCCCCAAACGCCACAGCAGACGGTCAGCCGCCAGCAGCGTCCGTCGACGTTGCCGCAGCAACCGTGCGGCCTCCGCTGCCGGGGCCCCCCAACGGCCACCGGAGACCACCGCGTCCAGACAGGCCGCCCACCAGGCGGCGGCCACCACCAGAAGCAGCGCCAGCGGGGCCCAAGCGACCGAGACCGTCACCACGTCCGCCGCCACCTCGCCCGCGCGCCTGCGGCCGAGGCCGTGAGGTCGGCCACGACCCCCGTGCCGGCGACGATCAGGCGCACCGCGGCCAGGTCCAGTCCCGTCACCAGCTGTGGCAAGGCAACGGGTGGGATCGCGTCGGTGAACGCTACGTCGGTGAGGCCCACCCCGGCGAGCGACCCTGTCGGCGCGGCAGCTGCGGCCGCGGCCTCCTCCAGCCAACCGCGCAGCCGGTCGGGCAACTCCACAGCAAGCACGTCCGAGCCCGCAGCAGAGCTGTCCTGACCCGGGGCTCGGGTAGCCGTGCACAGCCCACGCAAGGACCACCCCAGAACCCGGGAACGGGTGACGCGACGCGTCAACCGGGCCACGCCCGCCGCACACACCGGCAGTGCAACTCCATCGAGGGCGTCATCCCGCAACTGGCGCGCCTGCGCAGCCGCGGAGCCCCAACCGGCGACAGCCAGCAACCGGGCCACGTCATCGCAGCGATCGACGAGGACGTCACGGCGGGCGTCACCCGTCACCGGTAGACCCCGGCCCGCGACCGGGTCGACGATCTCAGCGGTCGCCTGCACGACGACATCGCCCTGCAGCGTGCACGTCAACACCAGGCCCGGCGGCCAGTGCGGCAGGACCGGTCCTAGCGGGACGTGCAGGACGTCCATCTCCAGGCCGTCACGGTCCTGACCGCCTTCAGCCAAGCCGATCCCACCGGGCATCGGCATGTCCATAGCCATGTCGCCGTGGTCCTCGCCCATGTCCATGTGGCCGTGGTCTTCGCCTATGTCCATGTCGCCGTGTGACGCCTCCCCGTCGTTCCCGTCGTTCCCGTCGTTCCCGTTGCTCTCGTCTCTCTGGTGGTCGTCGTCGTTTTCGTCGCCTGCATCTCTCTCGTCGTCCGTGTCGGTCCACGAGCCGAGGCGGGAGGTGGCGTCGCTGCGCTGCGCGTCGCTGTCCAGCAGTGCGACGGCGGCCGCATTGAGCGCGGCGGGCACCCCGGCGGAGCCCACCACGTCGACCCGGGTACGGGGTCCGGGCATCTGGTCCCAGACGGCCGCAATGACGACGCTCATCCGTGGACCGGCGCTACCGCAGACCGCCAGCACGTCCGCCTCGGCCGGCGAAGTCGCCTGCACCCACGAGCGTGCGGTCAGTCCCCGCTCCACCGCCATCCGGACCCCGGCCGCGCCGGGGACCTCGATGACCAGGACATGGGCCCGTCGGACGGCCCACCTGCCGAGAAGCTCGTTCAGACCCACCGGAGTGCTCCTTCGCGCCAGGCCCAAGCGACTCCGGCCAGCAGGACGCCCAGGAACACGAACATCTCGATCACCGCGCCCGAGCCCATCTGGGCCACGACGACGGCCCAGGGGTACATGAACAGCATCTCGACGTCGAAGGCCAGGAAGATCAGCGTGACCGGGTACCAGCGGACGTGGAACCGCGAGAGGGCATGCTCGAGCGGGTCGTGCCCGGACAAGAAGGGCAGGCTGCGTACCGGGTCCGGCGCCACCGCCGTCAGCCGAGCCACGGCATACAACGTGCCTATCCCCAGCAGAGCCACCGCGAGGACCGCCAGCACCCCGACGAAGGACTGCATACCCGCCTCCACCTCCTCGACCAGGTCGCGTTCGCCGCGGCTAGTGCTCTTGGATCTCATACCCGTACGCACGTGCGGGCAACCCGAAGCAGTGGTTGCATGTCCCACGTGACGGACCACGCCCATCCTGTCGACGCACACCGTGTCGAGCGGGCCCAAGAGCGTGTGCCAGCCGCTGCGGATGTGGAGCGCCTCACCGCAATCCTGGGCCTGCTCGCCGACCCCACCCGGGCACGGGTGCTGTACGCCCTCGACGAGGTTCAGGAACTGTGCGTTGGCGACACTGCCCTCGCCCTCAACATCACCGAGGACGCTGCTGGGTACGCCCTTCGGGTCTTACGTACCGCCGGTCTGGTCAGCAGGCGCAAGGAAGGCCGCATCGTCTTCTACCGGCTCGCCGACGGCTTCCCCGAACCGTTGCTCGAGCACTGTCTGCGACGACTGACGTCTTTGACGCATGAACGCGATGACGAGGGATAGACGCCTGCACCGGTTCACGTGCTCGGCCAGTGCCCATCGTTAGCCTTCACCGAGCGACGATGAGGCGTACAGCCGAGGCCAAAATCGCGAGTCGGGCCTTCCGGCGACGACTAGCAACCGGGCGGCGCAAAGCAGACGCTCTACCCGCGTACCAACCGCGTGATTCGCCTCAGCGACGGAACAACTGCATCCGACAACTCCTTCACGCGCATCAACCGGCACAATATCGCGAACACTGTCAGCACCATGGTGCCGCCGCCGAGCACTATGCCGAGGTTCGTCAGCTGACTTGTGAACTCCCCCGCTTCGTGGGCGCCCGAGAAGGCTAGCGTGCCAGCCGCGACGCCGATGATGAGGACCCTCACCCCTGTGCGTAGGAGCAGGTAACCATCAATGCCCTCGCCATCGAGATGGCGCAGCCGCCTGCGCAGCAGCACCACCGCCAGTGTGAATGAGGCGGAATTCGCCACGGTCATGGAGACCCCGATACCGACAACGGTCCACTCCGGAGGAACGGCAAGCCAGCAAAGCAGGTTGCCGAGGGCCATGACGGTGGCATTGACGGCTGAGACGATGAAGGGTGTCCTTGCGTCTTCGTAGGCGTAGAAAACCCTCGCAACGAGATAGTTGACGCTGAACGGTACGAGACCGAGGGCCATGACTCTCAGGACCTCCCCGATCGGTCGGCCATCAGGGACCATAGCTGCTCCGATCCAAGGCCCCAGTGCAACGAAGGTGGATGTAGCCAGCGCTCCCGCAACCACGACAGTGCGAGCCCCCGAGGAGAAGTCACGGCGTACAGCGGTCACATCGCCCAAGGCGGCGTTGGTGCTGAGACGTGTGAAAAGTGCCGTCACGAGCGAGACCGCGACGAGGGAGTGCGGCAGCATGAACAGGAGATAGGCGTAGGTGTAGGAAGCGCCCGTTGCCCCGTTCAAGCCCAACTCGGCCAGCTGCCGTCCAGCGTTGCTCGTGGTGTTCGAGGTCGCGACGAAGACGAGTTGTGTGACCATCACTCCGGCGAAGGTCCAGCCAGCCACGCGGCCCGCGCTGCGCAGTCCGAAGCCACGAAAACCCCACCGCGGCCGATAACGGAAACCGCTTCGGCGCAGCGGCCAGAAGAGCACCAGCCCTTGTCCGATGATCCCTAACGTCGCCGTTCCCGCGAGGAGGGCGACCATGGGCGGCGTCCAGTCATCGGCGGTCATGCTCCGGGCGTTGGGGACGAGAACACGGAAAGTAGTCAATCCCGCGATGGCGATGACATTGTTGAGTACTGGCGCCCACATGTACGGCCCGAAGCTTCCCTTGGCGTTGAGTACCTGGCCGAGCACCGTGTACAAACCGTAGAAGAAGATCTGCGGAAGGCACCAGAAGGCCATCGTCGCGGTCAGTGCGAGCCAGTCGTCGGGGAATCTGCTGGCGTAGAGCCGGGCGACGAGCGGTGCCGCCGCCGTCAGCAGAACGGTCGCAAGAGCCATAACCACCAGAGCAAGGGTCACGAGCCGGTCAACGAACTCCTTCCCCCCATCGGGCATCCTCAAGGCTCGGACAATCTGCGGGACCAGGACGGCGTTGAGCATCCCGCCTGCAATGAGGATGTAGAAGGTGTTCGGTGCCTTGTTGGCGACGTCGAAAGTCTGTGCGCCGACCTGGGTGGTGCCGCCGATGGCTGCGCCCTGTACCGCGCTGCGCGCGAAACCCAGCACACGTGAAACCAGCGTTCCCGTGGCCATCAACGTGCTGGAGCGCATCACAGAGCTCGGGGCCGAGGCGGCGGAAGACGGGCTTCGTTCCGGCAACGCCTTCACCTCACAATGATCGCTGCTAGAACTGCCTGCTGTGACCAGGGCGCTCCCTGATCCGGCCACGGCCGAGCTGACCCACCACGGTTCGGCAGGACAGCACGCTGATCAGGCACGGTGGTGGCGGCGGAAGACGTGCACGGCCGGGGAGGTCTCCGGGGGCAGGAGCAGCCGGCTGAGCCGGGCGTCGGTGCTCAGCTCGAAGGTGTCCTGCTTGCGGTAGTCCGCCCACGCACCTGCGCTGATCTCCGCGGTGCTGCTCAACACCACGTAGAGCTCGACGCTGGGGGTGGTGAAGACGTGACGTTCGAAGTCGTTGTCGGTCGGGGGCCAGGAGCACAGGACCACCTGCGGGCGGTGGGTGCGCAGCGCGGTCCGGGCGTCCTGGCGCACGACGTCGGCGGGGTAGTCGACGGCCTTGGACCAGCTGTAGTCGTCGGTGGCGGTGATGTCCACGCCGTAGTGGCGCAGGAAGCGGGTCAGGGTGCCGTCGCCGGCGGCGATCTCCACGCAGGAGCGATCGCCGATCAGCCGGGCGAGCTCCTTGAGCAGCGCGGCGGAGTAGAAGCAGTACACGCCCTTGGGGCGTACCAGGGGCATCAGGAGCTGGCGCTGGCCCAGCAGCGGCCACATGGCTCGGAAGGCCGGCAAGGAGACGGGCTTGCGCTCGAGGTCGCGGCGGAAGAGCAGCTTCTGCATCAGCCAGCCGTTGACGAGGGTGAACCGGACCCGGCCTTCGGTGACACCTGTGGTCGCCGAGAGGATGGCCTGCTGCACCGCGCGCAGGGTCATGTGCCGGCGCACCTCCGCCTTGACCAGGAAGTCGCGAGGCGCCCACCGGTCCGGTGAGAAGCTGGTCGGCTTCTGCGCAGCCTTCAAGTGCGATCGCAACGCCTCGACGTCCCCGGCGGAGACGAGAGCATGGGTCTGGGCTTGGACGGTCTTCCACTCCTGCGGGAAGGCGGAGCGCAGCTCGTCCAGGTTTGGATCGGTGGCCAACCACGCCACCAAGTCCTTCGGTCGGGCGGCCGCGCCACTCCTCACTGGGTGTCTGCTGTCCACCACTCCACCTTGCACATGTGCACCATCTTCCGCTAGCCCGTCAGCGACGGCGCCGGCATTCGGCCCGAATGGTCAGGTATCGCCACGGCGGGATCTGAGTGATGCGTTGACTCACTAACACGAACGAGCGCATCAGTGGGAGAGGCTGTTCAGCCACGGCCGATGGTCTGGAGTGGCTCACAGGACCCTAGGGGTGAGAAGCCGCAAGTGGCCATCGCCCGCCGCCGGCAAGACATTCGGGCTCAAAAACCGTGACGAGCCAAGACGAGCCCCCACCGTGTCCGCCAAGCCTCGGCGGTGGTGGCACGGTCGAGGAACTGGCTGGAACATGTCCACCGGTTGCGCGAAGTCGATCTAGCCGACCACAGACTCAACCTTCTTCGGCCGTTCCCGCCAGGGTCGACGACGTGGCAATCTCGATCGTCGAGTCGTTCTGACGTGGCTGCCGGGGGCCCGCGTGGATAGCAGCAGTCCCCCTCCACCTGCGGTTCGCTTTGAGTGCCTCTGCCGCATCGGGCTCATGTCGCGCGAAGGACAGCAAGATCCCCATTCCGACAAGAGAGAGGACAAGTGAAGAACCACCCATGGAAATGAACGGCAGCGTCACGCCCAGCACGGGCAGGAGTCCGAGGACTACCGCGATGTTGACGCTGGCCTGCGCAATGATCCACGTTACTATACCGATGATGGTGAGTCTGGAGCCCAGGTCCGTAGCTCGGCGAGCCAATCTAGCGCCCGAAATGGCGATTGCGAAGAAGAGAAGCAGGATCGGGACGGTCCCGAGTAGACCCAATTCCTCGCCGGTGACGGCAAAGATGAAGTCGTCCTTCGCTGCAGGTAGCCACTGCCACTTTTCTCGACTGGCACCAAGGCCGATCCCAAAGATGCCCCCGGTCGCCAGTGCGTACTTACCTTGAATGGCCTGCCACGCTGTCCCCTGGATGTCGGTCGACGAGCCTCCGCCAGATAGCCAGTACTCGACCCGACGCATGCGGTTGGGACTCGTCAGCACCATGACCAGGGTCAGACAAGCGCCGCTCACGGCGGCTAAGCCGAAGAACCTCACTGGGACGCCGCCTACCCACAGCACGGCGCCGAGCACGATCAGCATGACCATCGCTGTCCCCAAGTCGCGCTGCATGATCACGATGCCGATGGTCGATGCTGTGGCGGGAGCCGTTGCGGCCATCAAGACCTTGAAACTTCGGATGCCCTTCTCCCTGCGGGCCACCGTCAATGCCACCATCAGAATCATCGCCAACTTCGCGAGCTCGGAGGGTTGACCCTGCACGGGTCCCACCGCGAGCCAGTTCTGATTACCCCCCACAGAGACACCTAGCCCTGGTACAAACACCAGCATATTCAGTGCAGCGGAGAGTAGGAAGATGGGCACGGTAAATCGTCGCCAGGCCCCTGGAGAAATTCTCGAACATACAACCAGAGCGATGAGCCCCACAGCACACAACTGCGCCTGCCCGAAGAACTCAGTGAAGGACGATCCGTACTTGCGAAAAGACTCTACGCTGGAGGCGGAAAGTACCATCACCAATCCGACGACCACCAAGAAGAGGGTAGCAAAAGTCAGGATGTAGTAGTCATTCAGTGGAGAGGCGAGCTCTGCTCTCTTCTCGGCCACCCAGCCCCTCATTATGCCGATGATGTTCTCGTCCAGCCGTCTCGTGACTGAGGATTGAGCTCGAACTTCACCTTCTGTGCCCATCCCCAAGGGCCCTTCTTACTCGTTCCTGCCTCGGCCACGTCAGTACGGGCGTCGTTGTCTGTTTGTCCTGATCTAGGCCAAAGTGGCGTCCCGTGTGCGAGGAGACTGCCGCGCGCCGACGGCAGGCATCTGGCGCGTGTGATGTGGGCGGTAACCCACTTTGGCTGACGATGATTGGTCCTTTGCCTGGCACACGTGAGAGTGGCTTCACGCCCCGCTCTCGCAGCTTGAACTACGGTTCTCGAAACGCGAACTGTTCAAATACTCCGACAGACCCTCACTCCCACGTGTATTGGGACGGACATGCGGTGATGGAGCGGATGCTTAAAGTCGCCGGGCGAGCTGGTCAGGTCCTGCTTGATGCTGAATGTATACCCCGGGACGGTACCGCTTTAGGCGGTCGAAGACGCACTGGCGGCCCGCGACACGCGGTTCGCGGGCCGCTAGCCGCCCGTCCGGTACAGAAAACTCAGGCCGTGGAGGCGAGTATCTGGCTCATCTGGGCGACCTTGGCGGTCTGGGGGATCTTGAGGTGGCTCGCGGAGGCGAGGGCCCTGAAGTTGAACCGTCGACCTGCTAGGTAGTTTGCTACATCTGGGTAGCGGCTAGATTGGCCGAGGCAGTACTGACGGACCCGTCACCGAGCCCAGCCAGGCGGCACCGGTCACCTCGGCCAGAGGCGGCTCGGTGATCCCCGGCCTGTCCGCTAGAGGCGAACATCAGTGATGGTTCGCGCCTTCGTGTCCGGCGTGGTCTGCCGGCTCGAGCTGGAAGGTGGAGTGCTCGATGCTGACCGGGAAGTGCTCGGCCGCGCAGGCCTGCAGGGCGTCGAGCATCTGCGGGGTGTGCCCGTCGTGGAAGCAGCCGTCGTCGAGGACGACGTGCGCGCGGACAGCACGGGCAGGCCGGAGGTGATCTGGCTGGCGTGCAGGTCGTGCACCCCCCGCACGTGCGGCAAGGCCAGCAGGTGCTCGCGCACTGAATCCAGGTCCAGCCCGCGCGGGGTGGACTCCAGCAGGACCTCGGTGGTCTCACGCAGCAGCTTGATGGTGCGCGGCAGGATCAGGGCACCGATGAGCAGGGAGACGACCGCGTCCGCGCGAAGCCACCCGGTGGTAGCGATGACGACGGCGGCGACCAGCACCGCGACCGAG
>NZ_VWPY01000039.1 GCF_011839805.1 Kineococcus rubinsiae
GGGTCGGCGGGGGCGCCGGCCGCCGCGTGGCGGGCGGCGGTGCGGACGTCAGCCACGACGGCGCCCCGGCACGGCGGCGGCGAGGTCGAGGCGGCCCTCGAGGTGGGCGCCGACGAGGTAGCCGACGCCGGCGAGCAGGAGGGCGAGCAGGAACCAGCCGAAGCCGCCGACGGCGGCGACGAGGGCGAGGAGCAGACCGGCGAAGAGCCCGACGATCGAGGTGGGCACGGGATGGCCTCCGGGGGAAGGGGGGGGTGGCCCACCGGCCGGGTCGACGGGTCGACCGGCCGGTGGGACCAGCGGGGGGAGTCGGTTCAGGCGGCGCCGGGCGCGGCGAGGTCCTCGACGAAGACCTCCACCGGCACGGACACGACCGCGGCGAGGGCCGCGTGGACCTGCTGCGCGACGGGGCGCAGGGCTGCGTCGGAGCGCAGGACGACGTGGACCTCGACGTGGTCCTCGTCGAGCTTCACGCCGGTGACCCGGCGGCCGGGCAGGTACGTCGCGACCTCGCCGAAGCGGCCCTCGTGCAGGCGCACGACACCGGGCACGGCCAGGACGAGCGCGGCGATCACGTCGGCAGGGCTCTCGACGACGGGGCTCTCGACGACAGGGCTCCCGCCGGCGAAGTTCTCGACGGCAGGGCTCTGGTCAGCGGGGGTCGCGCCGAAGGGGGTGCCGCCGGCGGGGCTGCTCACCGGACGCGGGGTGCGGCGTCGGCGTCCTCGTCGGCGTCGTCGGAGGGCAGGTGGACGTCGGCGACGGTGATGTCGACCTCGGTGACCTGCAGCCCGGTCATGCGCTCGACCGCGCTGATGACGTTGCGGCGCACGCCGGCCGCGAGGTCGGCGATGGGGACGCCGTACTCGGCGATGAGGTCGATGTCGACGGCGGCCTGGGTCTCGCCGACCTCGACGGAGATGCCCTGGGCGTGGTTCACGCGGCCGCCGGGGATGCGCTCGCGCAGGGCGCCGACGGCGCGGGCCGCCCCGCCGCCGAGGGAGTGCACGCCGGAGACGTCCTTCGCGGCGAGACCGGCGATCTTGCTGACCACGGTGTCCGCGATGGACGTGGTGCCGTGGTGGGAGGCGAGGGTGCCGTCGCGCTCGACGGCGAGGGCGGAACCGCGGGTGGCCACGGACGCGGGGGTGGCCTTGGTCTGCTCGCTCACGGGGGACTCCTGGGTGGTCGTGGAACGGGGGGACGGACCGCCGGGCGCCACCGGGAGGGCGGCGCCGCGGTGCTGCGGTCACACCCCTTCAGAGCGCCGGCGGGCCCGATCGTCCCGGTCGCCGGCGGGTGATCCGGCTCACACCACACGGGTGCCCCACGGCGACGGGCACGGAGTTGCCCTTCGCCGGGCGTTCTGATTCTGTCTCCACCACCCGTCCAGATCATGAGCTGGACACCGCGTGGAAGGTCGTGGCGTGGACCCGGACAGCCCCGGGAGCTCCACCGCGGAACCCGCGGACGGCCCCGAGGCCGGTCCCGTCCCCGACGAGGTCCTGACGCGTCGCGCCGCCCTGGGCGACAAGGCGGCCTTCGCCGAGCTCATGGGCCGCCTCGGCCCGGGCCTCTACCGCTACCTGCTGCGCCTGCTGGACGACCGCGGCGACGCCGACGACTGCGTCCAGGAGACGCTGCTCGCCGCGTGGAAGGGGCTCCCCGGCTTCCGCGGGGAGTCGTCGGTGCGCACGTGGCTGTTCGTCCTGGGCCGCCACGAGGCGCAGGCCGTGCTGCGCAGGCGGGCCCGCGTGCCCGCCTCAGGCAGCGTCCCGGTCGTCGACGTGCACGAGGCCGCGGCCGACCTGCGGGATCTGCGCGCGGACCCGGAGGGTGACACGATCAGCGTGGAGCTGCTCGCAGCTCTCGACGCGAGCCTGCTGCTGCTGCCGGAACGGCAGCGCAGCGTCTGGATCCTGCGCGAGGTCGAGGACCTCTCGTACGCGGAGATCGCCGAGGTCGTCCAGACGACCCCCGCGGCGGTCCGGGGCCTGCTGCAGCGGGCGCGCACCACGATCGCGACGACGTTGGAGGACTGGCGGTGACCGAGGACAGCACCCCCACGCCGGGGCGGGAGCGCTCGACCCGCCGCGGCTCCACGCGGGCCGCCGAGGCGACGCTGCTGCTGCGCCAGCACACCGACGCGGGCTGGACCGCGATCGAGGGCACCGTGATCGCCCGCGCCCTCGCCGCCTTCCGCCCGTCCGCACCCGTGCGGGGGCGGCACGACCTGGGCGACTTCCTCGTCGCCTCCGACGTGGTCGTCGCGCGGCTGCGCGAGGCCGTCGACGCGGTCCGCGGCGGCGCCGCCCAGCGGATCACGTGCTCGACCGGGGAGCGCGACGAGCTGGAGCAGGTGACGATCCAGCTCGTCGCCGCCTACGGCCCGCCGCTGCTGGACCTGGCCGACGCCGTGCACGTGGTGGCGCTGGCCTGCCTGCAGGAGCTGCTGGGCACGCTGGCCCCCACCGGCGAGCAGGTGCGCGTGCACGTCCACATCGGCGACGTCTCGGACGACCCCCGCGTCGTCAGCTGACCCGGCTCAGGCCGACGTGGCGTGCTGGGCGAGCCAGGGAGCGTCGACGGGGCGGGCGAGGTGGTCCAGGACGGTGCCCCCGCCGGACACGAGGAACGTCTCGGACTCCTGCCGCACGCCCCAGGCGTCGGCCCGGCTGCCGTCCTCGTCGGGCAGCGCCAGCAGGCCCTCCGCACCGCTCGCGGCCAGCGCCTCCCGGCACGCGTCCGGGGACGGGGTGGTGGCGAGCCCCACGATCCGCACGCCCCCGGCCAGCAGGTCCTGCTGCACCGAGGACAGCAGCCGCAGCTGCTCGCGGCAGTGGGCGGCGCCCGGGGTCCACACGCTCAGGAGCACCGGCCCGCCGCGCCACGACCGCAGGTCGAACCACGAACCGTCGAGCGCCCGGCCCGCCAGCGGCGGCGCGAGCGCCCCGACGAGGGAGTCGTGCGTCGCGACCCGCACGCCCGCGTAGGCGGTGCCGCCTGCGAGCCCTGCCGCGACGAGGCTCGCGAGCACCACCCGGCGCGGGGCGAGGGCCAGCCGCGCCGGGAGGGGTCCCGGTGCGGGGGGCGGGACCCGGCCGCGCACGGTCAGGACCCGGAGCGGGGGCCGACGTCCTCCTGCCGGCCGCCGAGCTCGGGCTCGCCCCACACGTGGTCGAGCAGGTTCTTGCTGTGCTCGCCCGTCGGGGTGTCGTGGTCGGCGATCTCCGGGTGGTGCAGGTCGAACGCCGGGCGCTCCGAGCGGATGCGGGGCAGCGAGGTGAAGTTGTGCCGCGGCGGCGGGCACGACGTGGCCCACTCCAGCGAGTTCCCGTAGCCCCACGGGTCGTCCACCTCGACCCGCTCGCCGTGGCGGGCGGTCTGGTAGACGTTCCAGAGGAACGGGACGAACGACAGGCCCAGGACGAAGGACCCGATCGTCGAGATCTGGTTCAGCGTCGTGAACCCCTCCCCGGGCAGGTAGTCCGCGTACCGGCGGGGCATCCCGGCCGCGCCCAGCCAGTGCTGGACGAGGAACGTCGTGTGGAAGCCCACGAACAGCAGCCAGAAGTGGATCTTCCCCAGGCGCTCGTCGAGCATCTTGCCCGTGAGCTTCGGCCACCAGAAGTGGAACCCGGCGAACATCGCGAACACCACGGTGCCGAAGACGACGTAGTGGAAGTGCGCGACGACGAAGTACGTGTCGGAGAGCTGGAAGTCCAGCGGCGGCGCGCCGAGGATGACGCCCGTCAGCCCGCCGAACAGGAACGTCACCAGGAAGCCGACGGCCCACAGCAGAGGCGTGTCGAAGGTCAGCGACCCGCGCCACATCGTCCCGATCCACGTGAAGAACTTCAGCCCGGTCGGCACGGCGATGAGCATGGTCATGAACGCGAAGAACGGCAGCACGACCTTGCCCGTCACGTACATGTGGTGCGCCCACACGACGGTCGCCAGCCCGGCGATCGAGATGGTCGCGAACACGAGGCCCTTGTAGCCGAACACCGGCTTGCGGCTGAACACCGGGAGGATCTCGGTGATGATGCCGAAGAACGGCAGGGCGATGATGTAGACCTCGGGGTGGCCGAAGAACCAGAACAGGTGCTGCCAGAGGATCGGCCCGCCGTTCGCGGCCTCGAACACGTGGGCCCCCATCACCCGGTCCGCCGCCAGCGCCAGCAGCGCGGCCGCCAGCACCGGGAACGCCATGAGGATCAGGACGCTGGTGATCAGCGTGTTCCAGGTGAAGATCGGCATCCGGAACATGGTCATGCCGGGGGCGCGCATGCAGATGATCGTGGTGATGAAGTTGACCGCGCCGAGGATCGTGCCGAACCCGGAGAACGCCAGGCCCATGACCCAGAGGTTCCCACCGAGACCCGGCGTGTGGACCACGTCGGACAGCGGCGCGTAGGCGAACCAGCCGAACGACGCGGCCCCACCGGGGGTGATGAACCCCGCCCCCACCAGCAGCCCCCCGAAGAGGAACAGCCAGTACGCGAACATGTTCAGCCGCGGGAACGCGACGTCCGGGGCGCCGATCTGCAGCGGCATGATCGCGTTGGCGAAGGCCGAGAACAGCGGCGTCGCGAACAGCAGCAGCATGAGCGTGCCGTGCATCGTGAACGCCTGGTTGTACTCGTTCTTGGTGTTGAAGACCTGCATGCCCGGCTCGAACAGCTCGGCGCGGATCAGCAGCGCCATGACGCCGGCCGCGAGGAACCAGGCGAACGCGGTGACGAAGTACAGGTTGCCGATCACCTTGTGGTCGGTGCTGGACAGCCAGCCCGCGATCGTGGAGCCGCGGCGCGCCGGGACGGGCGTGCCGAGCGGCTGGGTGGTGGTCGGGACCTCGCGACGGGTGCCGGGGATCGTGGTCAAGGGTCGCCTCCGCAGGGAGCGCCGTCGATCCGCGCTTCTGCAGACGTCGTGCGGGAAGGGTTCCGCACGAGGGGGCCGGGCGCAAGACCGGACCGGCGCCCCGCGGGGGAGCTCAGTCGAGCAGGGACTCCAGCACGTCGGCGAGGCCGTCCGCCTCGACCCGGCCGGTCACCTCGTCGGCCGCCGCCTGCACCTCGGCGGGGGCGTTGCCCATGGCCACGCCCCGGCCGGCCCAGCGCAGCATCTCGACGTCGTTGCGGCCGTCGCCGACGGCGACCGTGTCGGCGAGGTCCACGTCCAGGCGCAGGCGCACCTCCTCCAGCGCGGAGGCCTTCGTGATGCCGTCCGGCGCGAGGTCGAGCCACGCGGTCCAGCCCACCGAGTAGGCGACGCCGTGCAGGCCGACGCCGTCGACGAGGTCCAGAAACTCCTGCGAGGTGTGCTCGGGGCTGCGCACGACGACCCGCATGACGGGCTCGGTGAACAGGTCGGCGAAGCTCACGACTTCCATCTCCCCCGTCAGCTCGCCGTCGGGGAAGGGTGCGGTGACCTTGAAGCCGCGGCCGAGGACCTCGACGGCGAACAGCCCGGCCGGCAGGTGCTCGCGCAGCGCGGTCGCCACCGAGGACGGGTCGAAGGTGTGCAGGGAGACGGTCTGGTACCCGGCCTCCTGGCTGGAGTCCAGGCGGACGGTCGCCGCGCCGTTGCTGCAGACGACGTAGCCCTCGTCCAGGCCCAGGCGCTGCACCACCGGCAGGGTGCCGTGCAGCGAGCGGCCGGTCGCGACGACGACGTGCGCACCGCTCTTGGCCAGGCGCTGCACGGCCTCGCGGACGCGGTCGCTCAGCCGCTCGTCGTGGTCGACGATGGTCCCGTCGACGTCCAGGCCGACCAGCAGGGTGCTCACCCTCCGACGATAGTTCCCGCCCGCCCCGCGCGGCGCCCCGGTGCGCGGGGCCGGCGGTCCGGCCTCGCGGGCGGGGGCCGTCAGGAGGTCGCGGCGACCGAGTACGCGACCTCCCGCTGGGCCTCGTGCTCCGCGAGCCGCGCGAGCAGGGCGGCGCGGACGTCCTCGTAGGTGTCGGGACCCAGCGGCAGGCGCAGCGCGGTCGAGCCGGAGTCCACGTGGTCGATCATCGCCTGCACGAGCTTGCCGGGGTCGCTGGGCAGGGGGAACGCCCCGTCGGCCAGGGCGCGGCGGACGTCGCCCGCCGGCGTGCGGTCGTACTCGGGCATCACCGGTGCGCGGTCCAGCCCGGCCCCGAAGCCGGTCGGGGTGGCGCCGGGTTCGACGATGGTGACGGTGATCCCGAAGGGCGCGACCTCGGCGGCGAGGGTCTGCGCGAAGCCCTCGATCCCCCACTTCGAGGCGTGGTAGTAGCTGAAGTTCGGGTAGGTGGTCTGCCCGCCGGCGGTCGAGACCTGCAGGACGCGGCCGCCGCCCTGCGCCCGCAGGTGGGGCAGGGCCGCCCGCACGACGTGGATCGAGCCCAGCAGGTTCGTCGCCACGACCCGCTCGACCTGCTCGTCGGAGGCCTCCTCCACGGACGCGAAGACGCCGTACCCGGCGTTGTTGACGACCACGTCGACCGTCCCGAGGTCGGCGAAGGCCCGGTCGACGACGGTGCGGACCGCCGCGGGGTCGGTGACGTCGAGCCGCTCGACCCAGAGCCGGTCGCCGTGCTGCTCCCGGAGGTCGTCGAGCGCGGCCGGGGTCCGCAGCGTCGCGGCGACCCGGTCCCCGCGCGCGAGCAGCCGCTCGGTCAGCAGGCGGCCGAACCCCGACGACGTCCCCGTGATGAACCACGTGCTCATGGGTGCCTCTCCGTCGCCGGCACGGTGCCGGTGACGTCGCGACGCTAGGAGTTCGAGTGGACTCGAGGTCAAGCGCCGGCGCTGCGCCGGTGACGACGACGGACGGATGCACGTCCGCGATCGGCGAGGCCGGGGTGCGGCGACGCCGGGATCGAGCGGCCCGAGTGCGGCTGAGCCGCCGCCGTCAGGCGACGGGCGTGAGGACGTCGAGGCCCAGGAACGGCCGCAGCGCCTCGGGGACCCGGACGGAGCCGTCGGCCTGCTGGTGGTTCTCGAGGATCGCGACGAGCCAGCGGGTCGTGGCCAGCGTGCCGTTCAGCGTGGCGACGGGGCGCGTGGTGGTCTGCTGCGAGCCGTCGGCCGCGGGCACGCGCTCGCGGATCGACAGGCGCCGCGCCTGGAACGTCGTGCAGTTCGACGTCGAGGTGAGCTCGCGGTAGCGGCCCTGCGAGGGGACCCACGCCTCGCAGTCGAACTTGCGGGCCGCCGACGAGCCGAGGTCGCCGGCCGCCGTGTCGATGACGCGGTAGGGCACCTCGACCGCGGCGAGCATCTCCTCCTCGAAGGCCAGCAGGCGCTGGTGCTCGGCCGCGGCGTCCTCCGCGCGGCAGTAGGAGAACATCTCGACCTTGTGGAACTGGTGCACGCGGATGATGCCGCGGGTGTCCTTGCCGTAGGAGCCGGCCTCGCGGCGGTAGCAGGCCGACCAACCCGCGTAGCGCTTCGGCCCGTTCGACAGGTCGAGGATCTCGTCGGAGTGGTACCCGGCGAGCGCCACCTCCGAGGTGCCCGTGAGGTACAGGTCGTCCTCGGCCAGGTGGTAGATCTCCGAGGCGTGCGCGCCGAGGAACCCGGTGCCCGCCATGACCTCCGGCTTGACCAGCGTCGGGGTGATCATCGGCGTGAACCCGGCCGCGGTGGCGCGCGCGACGGCCATGTTCAGCAGGGCCAGCTCCAGCAGCGCGCCGACGCCCGTGAGGAAGTAGAACCGCGAGCCGGACACCTTGGTGCCGCGCTCGACGTCGATCGCCCCGAGCAGCTCGCCCAGGTCGAGGTGGTCGCGCCACGCGTCCAGGCCCTCGGGCAGCTCGGGCACCCGCCCGACCTCCCTGACGACGACGTAGTCGTCCTCACCGCCCGGCGGGACGCCGTCCAGGACGACGTTGGGGATGCGGCGCAGCTCCTCGTCGAACTCCGCGCCGCGCGCGTCGGACTCGGCCTGCGCGGCCTTGACCTGCTCCGAGAGCTCCTTGACCGCGGCGAGCAGGGCCTGCTTCTCCTCGCCCTTCGCGGCGGCCACGGCCTTGCCGCGGGACTTCTGCTCCGCGCGCAGCCGCTCGAACTCGGCGATCGACGCGCGGCGCGCGACGTCGGCCGCCAGGACCCGGTCGACGGCGCTCTCGTCCTCGCCGCGGGCGCGCTGGCTGGCGCGGACCGCCTCCGGGTCGTCCCTCAGCTGTCGCAGGTCGATCACGCAGACGACCCTAACGCGTGGCCCCCGCCGCCTCCGCGTCGATTCCCGGCGCGAAGGCGCCGAACTCCAGCGAGCACGCGACGGCGGCCGCCAGCTCGCTCGCGGCGTCCCACACGTGCACACCCGTCGTCGCGATGCTGAGCAGCAGGACCTCCCCCGGGCGCGGGTGCGCGACGTGCACCTCGAAGCGGCCCAGCAGCGTGGCGTCGAGGCCGGGCAGCGCCACCTCCTCCCACGACGTCGCGACGACGGCGGGCCCGCAGGGCAGCGCGACCTCGCGCGCGTCGGGCGAGCCGGCCCCGTGCAGGGCCGCGACGTCGGGCAGGCCGCCCGCCAGGGTGGCGAGCGAGAGCGTGAAGTGCGCCAGGCCGCCGGCGCCGTCGTCGAGGGAGCCGAGGGCCGCCAGCTCCAGGCGGGTCCCGGGCTCGTCGGTCGCCAGCTGCCGCAGCAGACCGCCGACGGGGGCCGCGCCGGGGCCGCCCTCCCCCGCCTCCCCGACGTCACCGGCCTCCCCGACGGCACCGACCGCGTGCAGGGCCGCGGGCAGCACGAGCCGCACCTCGCCGCCCGAGCCCACGACGTGGCGGCCGTCGCGCGGGGCGGGGAGGCGGGCGGGCACGGGGTCTCCTGGTGGTTCGTCGGTGCTGGTGGACGGGGCTGTCGGACGGGGCTCGTGATCCGGTGCTCCGCGGGGAGCGGGGCGTGCTCCCGTGATCGGCAGCGCCCGGCCCGGCCCGGAGCGCGCGGCGCCCGCGTCACCGGCACGGCCCTGCGGCACCACCCGTTCGGCCCGGCCGGCGGGCCGGGCGGGCGCCCCGCCGTGATCCCCACCGCGCGGGCGGGGGCCGCCGCCCGGCTACCGTGAGCGGATGACGGCCGCGGAGATCCTCGACTCGACCGTCGTGGCCGTGGTCCTCGCCGTGCTCCTCGTGGTGGTCTCGACCCTCTTCGTGCGCGAGCGCCGCGCCCACCGCCGCGACCGCGTCGTCGCCGCCGCGGAGCTGGCCCAGGTGCCCCCGGGACGGGCCGCCGCGGCCGCCGGCGAGGACGCCCGGAGCGCGCCCACCCTGCCCCGCGCGGGCATCGTCGTGAACCCGACGAAGTTCGCCGACCTCGACGAGGAGGCCCTGCGGCGCCGCCAGGCCTACGTCGCCGCGGCGTTCCGCTCGCACGGCTGGGACGACCCGCTGTGGTTCGAGACGACCGCGGAGGAGACGGGCGGCGCGCAGGCCCGCGAGGCCCTGGGCCAGGGCGTCGCGATCGTGCTCGCGTGCGGCGGGGACGGCACCGTCCGCGCCGTCGCCGAGTCCATGACGGGCACGGGCGTGCCGATGGGCCTGCTGCCCGCGGGGACCGGGAACCTGCTGGCGCGCAACCTCGACCTGCCGCACACCGACCTCGCCCGGGCCCTGGACGTGACGTTCTCCGCACCCGACCACGCCGTCGACGTCGGGTGGCTGGAGGTCGACCGGACCGGTTCCGACCGCGACCCCGAGCGCCACCTGTTCCTCGTCATGGCCGGCCTCGGCTTCGACGCGGCGATGATGGCCGGCGTCGAGGACCGCCTGAAGCGGCGCATCGGCTACGGCGCCTACGTCGTCTCCGGCGTCCGCGCGCTGTACGGCCCGCAGGCCAAGGTGCGGATGCGGGTGGAGGACGGCGAGACCGCGAGCCTGCGCACGCGCGGCATCATCGTCGGCAACTGCGGCAAGCTCACGAAGAACCTCGTCCTCATGCCGGACGCGCGCATCGACGACGGCTACCTCGACGCGGTCGTCCTGTCCCCGCGCGGCGGGATCGGCTGGGGCGAGGTCTTCTTCGCCATCCTCACGCGCGACCGCAAGGGCCAGCGCCGCGTGCAGCACTCCCGCGGGCGCAGCGTCGAGGTCTGGTGCGAGCAGCCGCAGGAGGTGCAGCTCGACGGCGACCCGATCGGCCCGGCGCGCCGGCTGCGCATGGAGGTCGAGCCCGGCGTCCTGCTGGTGCGGACCCCGACCGTCCCCTGACGGCCACCCCTCAGACGGCCACCCCTCGGACGGCCACCCCTCGGACGGCTCTCCCTCAGACGGCGAGGGTCCCCGCCGCGAACGAGGCCCGGTCGAGCTGGCGCGCGGTCCGCGAGGCCAGCGCCACAGCGCCGTCGCGCAGCGCGGCGGGCAGGTCCGGGCGGGGCGTCTGCCAGACCGCGCTGACCACCCACTCCGCCCCCGTCGCGGTCACGACGGGCACGACGAGGACCGACGCCGCGTTCAGCCGCTCCACGTGGGCCTGGTCGAGCACGGCGCTGGTGAGGGTGTCGGGCACCCAGACCGGCCGCTGGGTGCGGATGGCGCGGGCCACGCCGCTGAGGTCGCCGGCGTGGACCGTGAACGCCGACGCGTCCACGGGCAGCCCGCGCTGGGTCAGCAGGCCCCACGCGCCGCCGTCGGGGTCGGTCGGGCCCGTCACGAGCAGGACGTCGGCGCCGAGCAGGTCGATGGTCGCGTCCGCCAGGGCCTCCAGCAGCTCGCCGTGGCGCTCGACGCGGTCCAGCTCGGGCAGGACCTGCAGCAGCGACTGCAGGCGCGGCAGGACCGAGGACGCCTCGGCGGCCTGCAGGTGCTCGACGGCGAGCCCCGCGAGGGCGGCGAGCAGGTCGAGCTGGTGCGGCAGCAGCGGCCCGGGCTCGGGCGAGGACACGCACAGGACGCCGAGCACCCGGCCCCGCGGGTCGACCAGCGGCGCGCCGGCGTAGGAGCGCATGCCGGCGCGGGCCGCGGCGCCGCCGGCCCAGCGGGGGTCGAGCAGCAGGTCGGGCACCTCGACGACGGTGCGGCCCAGCACGGCCTGCGAGCAGGGCAGCTCCTCGCGCGGGCCGCCCGGGCCGGGGTCGCCGTGCCCGGCCAGGACGCGCACGAGGTCCTCGTCGACGACGGTCACGGCCCCGGTGGGCACGCCGCACAGCGTCGCCGCGAGCGCGGACAGGGTGTCGAAGAACGGCTTGGACGCCTGGATGAGGGGAACGACGTGGCGGACGTCGGCCAGGCGCTGCTCCTCGCCGGGCAGCAGCGCGGACGAGCGGGACGGCAGCGCGGACGGCTCGGGCCCCTGCAGGGCCGTGAGCAGCTCGTCGGCGGGGACGGGGCGCGAGAAGTGGAAGCCCTGCAGCACGTCGACGCCCAGGCGCGTCATGAGGCCGGCCGTGCGGGCGTCCTCGACGCCCTCCGCGACGACCTCCATGCTCAGGCGGTGCCCGAGGTCGACGAGGGCCCGCACGATGGCGGCGTCGGAGGCCGTGTGCGGGGCCGCGTCGACGAAGGTGCGGTCGATCTTCAGCTCGTCGACGTCGAGCTCGCGCAGCATGGTCAGCGACGTGTAGCCCGTGCCGAAGTCGTCGATGGAGATGCGGGCGCCGGCCGCGCGCAGCGCCGAGAGCAGCTCCGCGGCCCGGTGCGGGTCCTCGAGCAGGGCGCTCTCGGTGACCTCGAGCGTCAGCACCGACGGCGGCAGCTCGTGGGCGTCCAGGACGTCCTGGACGGTGGCGAGGAAGGACTCCTCGGCCAGGACGGGGGCGGCGACGTTGACGGAGACGCCGAGGTCGTGACCGGCGGCGCGCCAAGCGGCGGTCTGCGCGACGGCCGTGCGCAGCACCCACTCGGTCAGGCCGAGGATCGCCTGGCTGCGCTCGGCCAGCGGCACGAAGGCGCCGGGCCCCAGCAGCCCGCGCTCGGGGTGCTGCCAGCGCACGAGGGCCTCGACCCCGACGAGGCGGCCGCCACCGGCCGCGACGAGGGGCTGGTAGTGCACCCGCAGCTCACCGGCGGCGATCGCGGCCGGCAGCTGGGCGTGCAGGGCCAGCGCCTCGACGTCCAGGACGGCGGCCCCCTCCGCCAGGGCGACCCGGGAGGGCGCCCCGGCCGCGGTGACCAGGGCGACGTCGGCGGCGGCGAGCAGCTCCTCGAGGTCGGTGCCGTGGTCGGGCACGCACGCCACGCCGACGCTGGTCTCGGGACGGACCTCGAGCCCGCGCGCCCCCAGCCGGACGGGCTGCTGCAGCGCGGCCTGCACGGCGCGGCCCTGGCGCTCGCCGAGGCTCAGCCCGGCGTCGGCGAGGGAGTCGGAGTAACCGAGGGGGACGGGCCGCACGACGGCGAGGGTGTCGTGGTCGATGCGGGCGACGACGGCCCCCTCGAGGCGGGAGAGGCGGCGGGCGGCCTCGGCCAGCAGCTCCAGCGCCGAGTCCGCACCCAGCGCGAGGCGCAGGTCGCGGAGGTCGTCGAAGTGGACGACGGAGACCGTGGCGGCCGTGTCGTAGCCGGCCAGCGACGTCAGCCAGCCCGCGCACTCCTCGGCCAGCCCGGTCCGGTTGGCCACGTCGAGGACGGGGTCCTGGGTGCTGCGGCGGCGACCCTGCTCCAGCAGGGAGTGCACGAGGACGGCGGGGGTCGTCACGAGGACGACGACGAGCACCACCACGAGGACGGGCAGCGTCGCCCCGCCGGTGGGCACCACCCACACGAGGGCGATGGCGACGGTGACGGCGACGGCGAGGGCCACGGCCGAGCAGACGACGCCCGCCGCGCTCCTGGAGGGGCGCCCCTGCGGGAGGTTCGCTCGGCTCGTCACGTCAGACACACCTGGGTCATCGGGTCACACCACCAGCCTCTCGATGGTCTGAACGGATGATCTAGAAGTAACGCGGTGATGCACGGTAACGCCGGTGGCCCCGCGAGGACACCCCCCGTGACGATCCGCAGGTCAGACGCGCGCCGCTCAGCCGGCGGCGCCGCCCCGCAGGCGGTCCAGCCAGGCCTGGGCGCTCGCGAAGGCCTCGTCGCTGGGCCCGCTGCCCGTCACGGCGTGCCCGCCGTCGGAGCGGGGGTAGCTGCCGACGAAGCGGACCCGCTCGCACACGCGGTGCAGCCCCATGAGGGCCTCGCCGACCCGCGCGTCACCCACGTGCCCGTCGCAGTCGATGGAGAAGCAGTAGCGGCCCAGGGCGTCACCGGAGGGGCGCGACTCGATCCGCGTCAGGTTGATCCCGCGCGTGACGAACTGCTCCAGGGCCTCGACGAGGGCACCCGGGCGCTCCTCGCGCAGGAACACGACGAGGGAGGTCTTGTCGTCGCCCGTGGGCGCCGGGGCCGGGCCGACGCCGGGCCGCGAGAGCAGGACGAAGCGCGTCTGGGCGCCCTCGCGGTCCTCGATGCGCTCGGCGAGGACGTCGAGGCCGAAGCGGCGCGCGGCGAAGGGCGCGCAGATGGCGGCGTCGAAGCCGGCCGGGACCCCGTCGGAAACCTCCAGCGCCAGGGACTCGGCCGCGGCGGCCGTGGAGGAGGCGGGCACGTAGGCCGCGCCGGGCACGGCCGCGTGCAGCCAGCGCCGCACCTGCGCGTAGGCGTGCGTGTGGGTGCTGACCGTGCGCACGTCCGCGAGCGCCGTCCCGGGCCGGACGGCGAGGACGAAGCTCACGGGCAGGACGACCTCGGCGACGACCACGAGGGGCTCGCCCACGGCGAGGCCGTCGAGGGTCGCGGGCACGCCGCCCTCGACGGAGTTCTCGATGGGGACGCAGCCGACGTCGGCACGTCCGGTGCGCACGGCGTCGATCGTGGCGTCCACGCTGGCCATGGCCTCCGCGGGCGCGTCCGGCACGACGGTGCGCAGGGCCGCCTCGGAGAAGGTCCCCACCGGCCCGAAGAACGCGTACCGCAGGGCGGTGGGTGCGGACGGGGTGGACGGGGTCTCGGGCACGGTCGAGCACAGTAGCCCGGCGACCGGGGCCGCCGGGCCCGACCGCACCCGGCGTCCCCCGTCTGCCCGCGGCTCAGCTGGCGCGCTTGAGGCGCCGCTCGTTCCACGCGCTCTCGCGCTGCTCCTCGGTGAGCCCGCCCCAGACCCCGTAGCTCTCCTTGTGCCGCAGGACGTGCTCGCGGCACTGGCGCAGGACGGGGCACTCGGCGCAGACGGCCAGCGCCGCGGCGTCGCGGTGCTGGCGCGAGGCGCCCCGTTCGAGCTCGGGGTGGAAGAAGAGCTCCGGATCCGCGTCGCGGCAGGAGCCGGCCAGCTGCCACTCCCAGGCGTCGACGGTCGGTCGCAGTCCACGTGTCGTGTCGTTCACGGTCCCCCCTCAGTGGTGCTGACGGCGATGCGTCGTGAGCCGTCTTTGCCCCGGAGGTCAGAACCTTAAACGCTAAGCGACGGATTAGTCACGGGCTGTGATTGGCGCCCGGCGTGTCCCCGGATTGTCAACCCCCGCGCTGGGCCCTTCGGGTGAGCCCGGACGGGGCGTCACCACGCGGTGCAGCACCACCAGGGCGGCGATGGTCCACCAGAGGTCGCCGTTCTGCACGATGCGCGCCAGGACCGTCGGCACGGTCGCCGAGGCCAGCAGGCCGGCCCCCACCCACGGCCACGCGACCCACAGCGCCGCCAGCTGCACCGCGGCGATCACCACCCGCCGCCGCACGCGCCCGTCGCCCACCACGGCCGCGAGCACCAGCAGGCCCCAGTGCACGTGGTGCAGCCACGAGACGGGCGAGACGAGGATCGCGACCATCCCGCACGCAGCGGCCTCGCCCACGAGCGAGCCGCGGCGGTGCATCGAGCGCGCGACGCCGTACGCCAGCACCCCGGCCGTCAGGGCGAGCACGACCCACAGCGCCTGCGTCAGGCCGTCGGGGAGGTACAGCCGCAGCAGCGCCCCGCGCAGCGACTGGTTGGACGAGCCCGCGTTGGGGCCGAGGCGGTCGGAGGACAGCAGCGCCGACGTCCAGTACTCCGCGGACGCCTCGGGCGCGACGAGGAACGTGCCCAGCGTGACCGCGACGGCCGCCGCGACGGCGTTGCGCAGCTCCCGCCACTGCCGCGTGACGGCGAAGTGGACGAGGAAGACGCCCGGCGTCAGCTTGATCGCGACGGCGACGCCGATGAGCGCGCCGCGCGGCCAGCGGACGTGGCGGCCCGCGATCGTGATGCCGTCGCGCCCGCGGACCACGTCGAGCAGGCAGAGCGCGACGAGCACCGCGTTGACCTGGCCGAAGCGGATGCCCTCCCCGATCGGGGAGATCCACACGCACGCCGCCGCCACGGCCCCCTGCGCGAGCCCGGCCCGCGCACCGGCGCGCTCCAGCAGCGGCCGGAAGGCCAGCCCGACCGTGAACCACAGCAGCGCCAGCTGGAACGCCGTCCACAGCCAGCCCGCGACGCCGAACGGCACGAGCGCGAGCGGGATCGCCAGCACGGCCGAGAACGTCGGGTAGGTGAAGGGCAGGAGCTGGGGCACCTCGGTCTCGAAGAGGTACACCGGGCGGCCGATCAGCAGGCTGCGGCCGGCCTCGCGGTAGACCTCGAGGTCGACCTGCCACTGGTCGTCGGGGTAGGCCACCAGGTACCGGTGGACGATCGGCGCCGCCGCGAGCAGCAGCAGCAGGACGCCCAGCACCCGCCACCCGACGCGACCGCTCCGCTCCGTCTGCACGGTGGCGATCCTGCCGCAGGTCTGCACCGGACTCGCCCACCCGCCCCCCGCGGGAGGCCCGCGCGCCGCCCGCGCTCTCCTAGCCTGGGGCCGTGCCGCCGTCCCGACGCCTCCTGCCCCACCCGTCCGCGACCGCCCGCGTCCTCGCGCTGCTGGGCGCTGTCGTCGCGCTGCTCGGGCTCCTGGGCGCGACCCCGGCCCGGGCGGCGACCCAGACGGCCACCCGGGCGGCGACCCAGACTGCCTCGGGCCTGGCCACGCACCCGCTCGTCCTCGTGGGCACGGGCGGCGTCAGCTGGTCGGACGTGTCGGCGTCGGCGACCCCGGCGCTCGCGGGGATGGCCGACGGCGGGGCGGTCGGCACGGTCGCGGTCCGCTCGGTGTTCACGGCCGCCTGCCCCGGCGACGGCTGGCTCGCGCTGTCCTCGGGCCGCCGCGCGACCGACTCGGCCGGGACGTCCGCGGAGCACGTCAACGCGCCCTGCGCGCCGATCGCGCCGGTCCGCGACGGCGTCCAGCCGGACTTCGCCGCCTACACCGCGATCGCCGCGCGCGGCACCTACGGCGCGACCCCCGGGCTGCTCGGGCCGGCGCTGGCCGGCGGCGGGGTGAGCACCGCGGCGCTGGGGCCCGGTGCGGGCGTCGCCCTGGCCGGGCCGGACGGCCGGGTCGCGGGCACCGTCGTGGACCCCGGCGGCGCGGGCTGGGAGCCCGCCGCGCTGGGCGCGGCCGTCGCGGAGCAGCTCGCGGCCGGGACGATGGTCGTGGTCGTCGACGCGGGCGCCGTGCGCGACCCGGCGGACCTGCCCCGCGAGGAGGCCGCCCCCGCCGCGAGCCGGGCGGAGCAGGTCGCGCTCGTCGACGCGCGCGTCGCCGCGGTGCAGGCCGCCGTCGCGGCCGCGGCGGGCGACCCGACGCTGCTCGTCGCCTCGATCGCCGACGCGGGCCGCACGCCCCACCTGCAGTTCGCCGCCGCCACGGGCCCGGCGCCCGGCGGCGGCCGCTACGACGGGCTGCTCGGCAGCCGCTCCACCCGGCAGACGGGCATCCTGCAGACGACCGACCTGGCCCCCACCGTGCTCGCGCTCGCGCTGGGCAGCGACACGGCGACCGCGGGCCTCGTGGGCGCCCCCGTCACCGCGACCGACGCGGACGCCTCCGCCGCGGACCGCGTCGGCAAGGTCCGCGACCTCGACCTGGCCGCGCAGGCCATCCAGCCGCTGGTCCCGCCGTTCGTGGTGGCCTGGGTGCTGTCGCAGATCGTCCTGTTCGTCGTCGCGACCATCGCGCTGCGGCGCGCTTGGGGCGGGACCCACGTGCGCCCGCGGGTGCTCGCGTGGCTGCGCCGCGTGGCCGTCGTGTTCGGCGCGGTCCCGGCCTCGACCTACCTCGCCAACACGATCCCGTGGTGGCGGGCCGGCTCGGGGACGGGCTCGCACCTGCTCGCGGTCACGGCCGCCGTGGCCCTCTTCGTCGCGGTCCTCACGGCGCTGGCGCTGCTCGGGCCGTGGCGGCAGCACCCGCTGGGGCCGATGGGCTTCGTCGGCACGGCGACCGCGCTGGTCCTCGCCGTCGACGTGGCGACCGGCTCGCGGCTCGTGACGTCGAGCCTCATCGGCCTGCAGCCCGTGGTGGCCGGGCGCTTCTACGGCCTGGGCAACCCGCAGTTCGCGCTGTTCGCCGTCGGGACCCTGCTGCTGACCGTGGCGGTGGCCGACCGGCTGCTGCTGACGGGCCACCGCCGCGCGGCCACGGCCTCCGTCGTCGTCCTCGGCCTCGCCGCCACGGCCGTCGACGGCGTCCTCGGCAGCGACTTCGGCGGGCCGCCGGCGATCATCCCGGCGTTCGGGCTGCTCGCGCTGCTCGTCGCGGGCGTGCGCGTCACGTGGCAGCGCGTCCTGGTCATCGCGGCGGGGACGGTGCTGGCGATCGCGCTGATCGCCGTGGCGGACTGGCTGCGGCCCACCGACGACCAGACCCACCTCGGGCGCTTCGTCACGACCCTGCTGGACGGCGGGGCGTGGCAGGTCGTCGAGCGCAAGGCCTCGCAGAACCTGCGCATCCTCGTCGGCTCGTGGTTCACCGTCGTGCTGCCGTTCGCGGCCGCCTTCATCGGCTGGGTGCTCATGCGCCCGTCCGCGCTGGGGGTCTCGGCGCTGCAGCGCACCTACGACCGCCACCCGGTCGTGAAGTCGGGCGCCGTCGCGCTGCTCGTCCTGCTGGGCATCGGCTTCGTGGTCAACGACTCGGGGACCGCGGTGCCCGCCGCGGGCGCGATGCTCGCCGTGCCGCTGCTGCTCGCGGCCTGCACGCGGGTGCTCGAGACGCCCGGGGAGGCCGCGGCGCCCGCGGCGGGGGACGTGCCCGCCGGCGTGCGCTGACCTGCCGGGTCGGGCCGCGGGACCGGCCGCGCTACTCTTGTCGAGAATCGTTCCCATCGTCAGGAAGAGCCTCATGCCCCGCGCCGCGACCGCCCGCCCCCGCACCTCCGTCGTCGCGGGGGGAGCCGTCGCGACGGCCCTGCTGCTGACCGGCTGCGGGGGCGGCTCGACGACCGGCGCGGAGACCGGCGGGCTGAGCGTCGTGGCCTCGACCGACGTCTACGGCAGCATCGCGAGCGCCGTCGCGGGCGACGCCGCCACCGTGACCTCGATCATCACCGACCCGTCCGCGGACCCGCACTCCTACGAGGCGAACACCCGCACGCAGCTGGAGCTCTCCCGCGCCGACGTGGTCGTGGAGAACGGCGGCGGCTACGACGACTTCGTCGACACGATGCTGAAGGCCGCGGACAACCCCGGCGTGGCGGTCGTCAACGCGGTCGACGTCTCGGGCAAGGCGGCCGCCGCGGGCGAGGAGCTGAACGAGCACGTCTGGTACGACGTGCCGACCGTGCGCAAGGTCGCCGCCGCGATCGAGGCCGCGCTGGCGAAGGCCTCCCCCGACGACGCCGCGACCTTCGCCGCCAACGCGGCCGCCTTCGACGCGCAGCTCGCCACCCTGGAGCAGACCACCGCCACCGACGCCGCCGCGACGACCGGCGCGCCCGTGGCCATCACCGAGCCCGTCCCCGGCTACCTGCTGGACGCGCTCGGCGCGGTCGAGAAGACCCCCGTGGAGTTCTCCGAGGCCATCGAGGAGGACACCGACGTCCCCGTCGACGTCCTGCAGGAGACACTGGCCCTGTTCACCGACCGGCAGGTGCGGGCCCTCGTGTACAACGAGCAGACGAGCGGACCGCAGACGGAGCAGGTGCTCGCGGCGGCCCGCGACGCGGGGATCGCCGTCGTGCCCGTCACCGAGACGCTCCCCGAGGGCAAGGACTACACCCAGTGGATGACCGAGAACGTCGAGGCGGTCGCGGCGGCCCTGCGGCCGTGAGACCGCCGGCGCTGCGGCTGCGCGGCGCCGGGCTCGCCTTCGGCGACCGCCGGCTGTGGTCGGGCCTCGACCTCGACGTCGAGCCCGGCGAGTTCGTCGCCGTCCTCGGCGCCAACGGCGCCGGCAAGACCAGCCTGCTCAAGGTCGTCCTCGGCCAGCGGCCCCTGTCCGCCGGGACCATCGAGGTCGCCGGGCGGCCCGTGCGCCGCGGCGGCCGCGACATCGGCTACGTCCCCCAGCAGCGCGGCCTGGAGCCGACCACGCCCCTGCGGGCCCGCGACTTCGTCCGCCTGGGCCTGGACGGGCACCGCTGGGGCCCGCTGCTGCCGAGCCGGCGCGCGGACGCGGCCGTCGACCGCGTCCTGGCCGCCGTCGGCGCGACCTCCTACGCCGACGCCCCCGTCGGCCGGCTCTCGGGCGGCGAGCAGCAGCGGCTGCGCGTGGCCCAGGGCATCGTGGGCGACCCGGCGCTGCTGCTGTGCGACGAGCCCCTGCTGTCCCTGGACCTGCACCACGCCCAGGCCGTCAGCCGCCTCGTCGACCGCTGCCGCCACGACTCCGGCGCCGCGGTCCTCTTCGTCACCCACGACATCAACCCCGTGCTGCCCTACGTCGACCGCGTCCTGTACCTCGCGGCGGGCGCCTTCCGCATCGGCCCGCCCGCCGAGGTCATGACGTCGGCGACGCTGTCGGAGCTCTACGGCAGCCCCGTCGAGGTCGTCGAGTCCGGCGGCCGGCTGCTGGTCGTCGGGGGCGCCGCCCCCAGTCCCCACCCCCACGAGGAGGTCGCGACGTGAGCGCGGGCACCGGCTGGAACGACGTCTTCGACTTCCGCGACTACGGCGCGCTGCTCGACCTCGTCCACAACTCGCTCTACGCGGGCGCCCTGCTCGGGCTCGTCGGCGGGCTCGTCGGGGTCTTCGTCGTCGCGCGCGACCTGCCGTTCGCGGTGCACGGCATCAGCGAGCTGAGCTTCGCGGGCGCCGCGGCCGCGCTGCTGCTGGGCGTGAACGTCGTCGTCGGCTCGCTGGTCGGCTCCGTGCTGGCCGCGGTCCTGTTCGGCGTGCTCGGCGTGCGGGCGAAGGAGCACAACTCCGCCATCGGCGTGCTCATGCCGTTCGGCCTGGGCCTCGGCGTGCTGTTCCTCGCGCTCTACCAGGGCCGCTCGGCCAACAAGTTCGGTCTGCTCACGGGCCAGATCGTGGCCGTGGACGACCCGCAGCTGGTCTCGCTCGCGGTCATCGCCGCCGTCGTCGTCGCGGCGCTCGCGGTGGTCTGGCGGCCGCTGCTGTTCGCGAGCCTGGACCCGGAGCTGGCGGCCGCGCGCGGCGTGCCCGTGCGGGTCCTCTCGCCCGTGTTCATGCTCGTGCTCGGGCTCGCCGTGGCCATGAGCGTGCAGATCGTGGGGGCGCTGCTCGTGCTGGCCCTGCTCGTGACGCCCGCCGCCGCGGCCGTGCGGGTCAGCGCGTCACCGTTCCTCGTGCCCGTGCTGAGCGTCGCCTTCGCCGTCACCGCGGTCGTCGGCGGGACCCTGCTCGCGCTCGGCTCGAGCATCCCCATCAGCCCGTACGTCACGACGGTGTCGTTCGCCATCTACCTGGCGTGCCGGCTCGTGGGCCGGGTGCGGCGCCCCGCCGCGCGGGCGGGTGCGCCCGCGCCCGCTGCGGCGCACGCGCACTGAGGACGCTCAGCTCGTCGCGTACCCGTGCTCCGCGTCGACCACGTGGAGCAGCTCCTCGCCCGCGGTGAAGCGCTGCAGCTGCTCCAGCAGCAGGCCCTGCAGGCGCAGGAGGAAGTCCTCGGAGTCGCCCGCGAGGTGCGGGGAGACGATCGCGCGCGGCTCGTCCCACCAGGGGCTGTCCGCGGGCAGCGGCTCGACCGTGAAGACGTCCAGGGCGACGCCGGAGAGGCGGCCGCGCTTCACGGCGGTCAGCAGGGCCTCCTCGTCGACGACGGGGCCGCGGCCCACGTTGACGAAGACCGCCGACGGCTTCATGGCCGCGATGACCTCGGCGCTCACCAGGCCCTCGGTCGCGGTGGTCAGCGGCGCGGTCACGACGACGACGTCGTACTCGCCCACGATCGAGGCCAGGTCACCCGGCGCGTGCAGGGCGCCGAAGGGCGCCGCGGCGGGCCGGGGCTCGCGCACCACGCCGTCCACGGAGACGCCCATCGCGTCGAGCAGCCGGCCGGTCGCGGTGCCGATCGAGCCGGCGCCCACGACGAGGCCGCGCGTGCCCGCGAGGCTGCGCGTGCGGCGGTGGCGCCAGCGGGAGGCGCCCTGCAGGCGGACGGTCGCGGGGACGTCCTTGAGCAGCGCCAGCACGCAGGTCAGGACGTACTCGGCCATGTCGACGTCGAGCACGCCGCGGGAGCAGGTGAGCGTCGCCGGGTGCCCGAGCAGGCCGGGGAAGAGCAGCCGGTCGGGGCCCGCGCTCGTGGTGTGGACCCAGCGCAGGCGGGGGAGGCCGCCCGTGGCCGCGAGGGCCTCGTCGAAGGACGCCTCGAAGCCCGGGACCACGCAGTTCCAGACGACCACGGCGTCGGCCTCGGCGAGCGCCGCGGCGAGGCCGTTGCTGGCCGGGTGCAACCGGCGGACCTGTGCGCGCGAGGCCAGGGCGTCCAGCTCGGGGTCGGCGGCGTCGGCGATGACGAGCAGGTCGGGGCGGTCGGTCATGCGTCGAGCATGACGGGTCCCGGGGACCGGTGGCGCCCACCGGTCCCCCGGACGGGCGACGAGACGCCCGTTCCGCGACGCTCAGTGCTGGGACAACCACCCGTAGGGAGCGGCGACCTCGTCCGCGGCGGCTGGGCCCCAGGACCCGGGCGCGTAGGGGTGCAGGTCGGGGCGGTGCTCGAGCATCGGCGTGACCACGCGCCACGCGTCGCGCAGGCCGGCGGCCGTGGTGAACAGGGCCCGGTCGCCCACGAGGACGTCGCGCAGCAGCGTCGCGTAGGCGGGCAGCGGCTCGGCGTCGGGCAGGTCGTCGAGCTCGAGGTACAGCCGCCCGGAGACCAGGTCGTCGGAGACCCCGGGGCGCCGCGCGGTGACCTGCGACCACACGGTGCCGTTGCCGCTGAGGGTGAAGGTGATGGTCTCGGGCTCGCGGACCTCGTGCTGGCGCGAGACCGGCGGGCGCAGCACGAGGGTCACGTGCTGGTGGCTCTCGGCGAGCTGCTTGCCGGTGCGCAGCACGAACGGCACGCCCCGCCAGCGGTCGGTGTCCACCCAGATCCGGGCCGCGACGAAGGTGTCGGTCGTGGAGTCGTCCGCGACGTCGGCGAGGTCGCGGTAGCCGTCGCTCTGGCCCAGGACGACCTCGGCCGGGTCGACGGGCCGGAAGCAGGCCAGGACCGACTCGCGGGCCTGCTGGAGCGCCTCGGGGCCGGGCGAGGCCGGCGGCTCGAGGGCGACCTCCGCGGCGACCTGCAGCAGGTGCGTCACGAGCATGTCGAGGGTCGCGCCCGTGGCGTCGTAGAACTGCGCGCGCTCGTCGACGCCGAGGGTCTCGGGGACGTCGATCTGCACCTGCGCGACGTGCTCGGCGCTCCAGACCTGCTCGATGAGCCGGTTGGCGAAGCGCAGCACGTGCAGCTGCTGGGTCGCCTCCTTGCCCAGGAAGTGGTCGATCCGGAAGACCTGCTCCTCGGTGAAGACGGACTGCACCAGCCGGTCGAGCTCCTCGAAGGACTCCGGGGAGGTGCCGTAGGGCTTCTCGTAGACGACGCGGGCGCCGTCGGCGAGGCCGTGGGCGGCGATCGCCCGCGTGTACGCCTCGAACGTCGACGGCGGCAGGGCGAGGTAGTGCACGAGCTGCACGTCGTCGCCCAGCTCCTCGCGCACCGACGCCAGGACGTCGAGCAGGTGGCCCGGGTCGTCCTCGCTGAACCCGCCCCCGGCGAAGCGGAGGCCGGCGCCGACGGCGTCCTGGACCTCGTCGCCGACGCCCTTGCCGAACTCCTCGAGACCGTCGCGGACGTGGCGGCGGTAGTCGTCGTCGCTGAGCTCCTTGCGGCCGCTGCCGATCAGGCGCCACTGCGCCGGGAGCAGCCCGGCGCCGGCCAGGGCGGCGAAGCCGGGCATGACCAGGCGCTTGGCCAGGTCGCCGGTGGCGCCGTAGAGGATGAAGGCGGTCGGAGGGGTGTCCTGCGAGGTGGGGGCGTCGCTCACCCGGTGAACGGTAGTCACCCCCGCCGCACCCCGCCCGGGCGGTCCCGCGCAGCCGCGGCGACGCCGCCCCGGGTCGCGGCGGTGTGATGTTGCACACGGTTGCCTGAGGACACGCTGTGCACCAAGCTCGCCCCCACCACTGCTCCGAACGGGTGAACCCCGTCGAGAGCTCCGCCCTCCAGCCCCCCACGTTCCAGCTCTGCAGGAGGACGAATGCGCCGAAGCATCCTCGGGTCCGCGGTGACCCTCAGCATCGTGGCCGCGACCCTCGTGGCCACCCAGTCCGCCTCCTCGGCCGACTCGACCCTCGCCGCCACCGCCACCACCCGCGACTACGTCGTGCTCTACGAACCCGGCACCGCCGAGACCGACGCCCGCGCCGCCATCACGGCCGCCGGCGGCACCGTCGTCTCGAGCAACGCCGAGGTCGGCTACGCCCTGGTCCGCTCCGCCGCCGCCGGGTTCGCCGCGGCCGCCGACGCGGCCCCCGCCCTCGTCGGCGCCGCCCGCAACCGCAGCATCGGCAAGGCCCCCGCCGAGGTCCGCTCCGACGCGGCCGCCGTCGAGCGCCTCACCGACGTCGAGCGCAGCGCCGCGCCGGCCGCCGGTACCGGTGCAGCCGAGAAGAAGAAGGGCGGCACGGGCGACCCCCTGTCGCCCCTGCAGTGGGACATGGCCGCGATCGGCGCCACCCCGGCCGGCTCCTACGCCGACGAGCCGGGCTCCAAGAAGGTCACCGTCGGCATCATCGACACGGGCGTCGACGGCAGCCACCCCGACATCGCGCCGAACTTCGACGCCGAGGCGAGCCGGAACTTCACCACCGACATGCCCGACATCGACGGGGCGTGCGAGGTGGCCTCCTGCGTCGACCCGGCCGACGTCGACGACGACGGCCACGGCACGCACGTCGCCAGCACCATCGGGGCTCCGCTGAACGGCATCGGGATCGCCGGCGTCGCGCCCGGGGTGGAGCTGGTGAACATCCGCGCCGGGCAGGACAGCGGGTACTTCTTCCTGCAGCCCACGCTCGACGCCCTCACCTACGCGGGCGACGCGGGCGTCGACGTCGTGAACATGAGCTTCTACGTCGACCCGTGGCTCTACAACTGCTCCGCGAACCCGGCGGACTCCCCCGCCGAGCAGCAGGAGCAGCGCATCGTCGTGGAGGCCACGCAGCGCGCGCTGGACTACGCGCGCAGCAAGGGCGTCCTGCCCGTGTCCGCGTCGGGCAACGAGGCCACCGACCTCGGCGCCCCCGGCGTCGACGCCTCGAGCCCCGACTACCCCGTCGACGCGAAGGGCAACCCCACGGCGGCCCGGCAGCGGACCATCGACAACTCCACGTGCCTCAACGTCCCGGCCGAGAGCGGCGGCGTCGTCACCGTGAACTCGACGGGCCCCTCGGGCCGCAAGGCGTACTACTCCAACTACGGCACCGAGCAGTCCGACGTGTCGGCCCCGGGCGGGGACGCCTACGACACCGCCAACGGCCGCCTCGACCCGAAGGGTGAGGTCCTGGCCGCCTACCCGGCGCACCTCGCGATCGCCAACGGCGACGTGGACGCGGCGGGCAACCCGACGTCGGCCATGGTCGTGAAGGACTGCGACGGCGACGTGTGCGGGTACTACCAGTACCTGCAGGGGACCTCGATGGCCGCGCCGCACGCCGCCGGCGTCGCCGCGCTGATCGTCAGCCGGTACGGGAAGAAGGACCCCGCGCACCCCGGGACGCTCACGCTGCCCGCGGCGCTGACGGAGCAGATCCTGCTCGGCACGGCCACGGACGTCGCGTGCCCCGTGCCCGCGCAGTTCACCTACCGCCGGGTCCCGGCGAAGGGCGCAGCCGTGACCACCACCGCGACCTGCGCCGGCCCGGCCGACGACAACGGCTTCTACGGCCAGGGCGTGGTGAACGCGCTCAGCGCGGTCTCCTGACCGTCGTGTCCTGACCAGCACGCCTCGCGAGGGCGGCGTCCCGGATCCCCGGGGCGCCGCCCTCGTGCGTTCCCCGGGACCTCCCTCGGCGGCTGGTCCGGGTGGTCACCCGTTCGCCCGTCCGGGTGACCCCGGAGGGCCGATGCGGTGACGCTGCGTGCCCGGTGCCGGGGCCCCGACCTACCGTGCTGGAGCGGGGGCCGGCCCTGCGCCGCAACGACACCGAGGACGTGCCCGTGCTCCGCACCCCCCGCGCCTGCGTCG
This sequence comes from Kineococcus rubinsiae, assembly GCF_011839805.1. Taxonomy (GTDB): domain Bacteria; phylum Actinomycetota; class Actinomycetes; order Actinomycetales; family Kineococcaceae; genus Kineococcus; species Kineococcus rubinsiae. Next base: position 25,387 of record NZ_VWPY01000039.1, read on the forward strand.
CCACCGCCTACGCGGCCCAGGGCTTCGGCTACGCCGTCCTGCTGACGGACCTGCCGCAGCTGAAGGCCCGCCAGGGCCTCGACGACACGGCCGTCGCACTCGTCGTCCTGCTGGTCTGCGCCGCCGCCGCCGGCGGTTCGGTGCTCGCCGGGCGGATCGCCGCGGCCCGCGGCAGCCGGGCCGCGCTGCTGACCGGGCTCCTGGTCCAGGCCGCGGCGCTGCCGCTGGTGGCCCTGCCGTCCTCCACGGCCGTCCTGCTGGCCGCGCTCGCCGGCTACGGCACGGGCCTCGGGCTCGTCGACGCCGCGGCCGGGATGCAGGGCGTGCTCGTGCAGCAGCTGCGGGGCCGCCCGGTCATGGGCGGGTTCTTCGCCGCCTCGACCGGCGCGGCCGTCGCGGGGGCCCTCGTGGTCTCCGCGGGCGCGAAGGTCCCCGGCGGCGGCGCCGGGACGACGCTGCTGGTCGCCGCCGGCGTCGCGCTGACCGTCGCCGTCCTCGTGCGCGGGAGCCTCGTGCGCGGGAGCCTCGTGCGCGGTGGTCCCGTGCCCGGTGGGCGGGCCCCGGTCACCGGGCGGCGCGCCGCGTCCGCGGGCCTGCCGCGCGGGACGGTCGCGGTGTTCGGCGGCGTCGTGCTCGCGGCGTTCGCGGTCGACTCCTCCGTCAGCACCTGGAGCTCCGTCTACCTCGGCGACCACCTCGGCACGTCGGCCGCCGTCGCGCCGCTGGGCTACGCCGCCTACCAGGCCGCGACCCTGCTGACGCGGCTGGCGACGGACCGGCTCGTGCTGCGCACCGGGCGGGCGCGGCTGGTCGGCGCGACGACGGGCCTGGCCGTGCTGGGGTGCGCCGCGGTCGCCGCGCTGCCGACGACGGGTGCCGCCGTCGCGGGGTTCGCGCTGGCGGGCGTGGGGGTCGGCGCCCTGGTGCCGCTCGCGTTCAGCGCCGCGGGAGAGGCTGCGGGAGAGGGAGACGCGAGCCGGAGCGACGCCGTCGTCGCCCGCGTGAACCTCGCGTCCTACCCCGGCTCGGTGCTCGGGGCCGTGCTGGTCGGGGCCCTCGCGGCCGTGGTCGGGCTCGGGCCGGCGTTCGCCCTGCCCGCCGTGCTGCTCGTGCCGGTGGTGCTGCTCGCGGCCCGCTTCCAGCCGCGCCCGGTCACGGTGGCCCTGCCCGGGGACGCCGTGCTGCACCGGGCGTGACCCGGCGCCCGCCCGGGCCCGCGGAGGCCGCTGGGTAGGTTGGCGCCCACGACCCCTGGAGGAGACACGGTGGACGACACCCGACAGCACGCAGCCGGCGCGGTGCGCCTGGGGACGTGGCCCACTCCGGTGGAGGCGGCGCCCCGGCTGGCCGCGGCGCTGGGCCTGGACCCGGACGACCTGGTGCTCAAGCGCGACGACCTCAGCGGTCTCGCCGGGGGCGGCAACAAGGTCCGCAAGCTGGAGCACACGATCGGCGCGGCGGTGGCGGACGGGGCCACCGCGGTCGTCACCAGCGGTGCGCCGCAGAGCAACCACGCCCGGCTGACCGCGGCCGCCGCGGCCCGCCTGGGCCTGGACGCCGTGCTCGTGCTGGAGGGCGGACCCCCGCGCGAGACCCGCGGGAACCTCCTGCTCGACGGCCTGCTGGGCGCGCGGATCGTCTGGGCGGGCGAGGCCGGCCCGCAGGAGCTGGCGGCCCGCGTCGAGGAGGAGGCGGCGGCGCTGCGGGCCGCGGGCACCGCGACCGCCGTCGTGCCGTTCGGGGGTTCCAGCGTGCTGGGCGCCCGCGGGTACGCCGAGGCGGGAGCCGAGCTGCTGCAGCAGGTCCCGGACCTCGCGACGGTCGTCGTCGCGGTGGGGTCCGGCGGCACGATGGCCGGGCTGGTGCACGCGCTCGGGGCCTCCCGGGTGCTGGGCGTCGACACGGGCGCGGTGCCCGACCCGGTGGACCGGGTGACGGAGTTCGCGGCGGGGCTGGCCCGCGAGGACGGGACCCCGGCCCCCGGGGAGCTGCGGCTGCGCCGGGACCAGGTCGGCGAGGGCTACGGCAGCCTTACACCGGCGGTCCGGGACGCGCTGGCGCTGCTGGCCCGCACCGAGGGCGTCGTGCTCGACCCGGTCTACACCGGCCGCGCCGCAGCGGGTCTCGTCGCCGCCGTGGCCGAGGGCGACGTCCGCCGCGGGCAGCGGACCGTGCTGCTGCACAGCGGCGGCCTGCCCGGGCTCTTCGGCCACCCGGACGCCGCGAGCCTCGCCGGCCCGCGCTGAGGGGGCGGTCCCGCCGGGGCCGGCGGCAGGTCAGGCGTCCAGGCGCCGGGCCATCCACACCTGGGCCTGCGGGTTGTCGTTGTACGGCTCGACCTCGACGTAGCCGGCGGAGGCGTACAGCCGCAGCGCCGCGGTGAGCTCCGAGCGGGTGTCGAGCACGACCTCGCGGGCACCGCGCTCGCGCGCCCAGGCGTGCGCCTCGTCCAGCAGACGGCGCCCGAGGCGCAGGCCGCGCGCGGCGGGCGCGACGTAGAGGCGCTTGAGCTCGGCGCGGCCGGGCGCCTCACCCGCCGCGTCGAGGAACCGCACGCCGAGGCACCCGAGGTCGGCGCCGCCGCCGGAGGCCACGAGGAACGTCCCGAGCGGGGCGACGAGGGTCTCCTCGTCGCCCGGGGGCAGGGTTCCGCCGTCGCCGTCGAGCGCGCACAGGTCGGCGACGTCGCGCCAGTAGGCGGTGCGCAGGAACCGCCCGGCGGGGCTGCCGGGCGGTTCCTCGCGGACCTCGATCGGGGTGCTCACCCGTTCATCCTGGCGTGAGCCGCAGGTCGGTGGTTCAGCGGGCGGCGGCGCGCACCGCGGGGGCGACCTCGGTGCCCAGCAGGCCGATGCCGTGCAGCATCGCGCGGTGGGCGATCATCGGGTTCGTCATCTGCAGCGTGATCCTCGACAGCCCGCCGAGGTCCGCGGACACCGTGCGGACCTTCTCGGCGATCGTCTGCGGGCTGCCGACGAACAGGGCGCTGGCCGGCCCGAGGCTGGCGTCGAAGCGGGCGCGGGTGACGGGCGGGAAACCCCGCTCCTTGCCAATCTCGCCGAACATCTTCTCGTAGCCGGGGTAGAACACGTCGGCGGCCTGGCGGTCGGTGTCGGCGACGAAACCGGGGACGTGGATGGAGACCTCGAGGTCCTCGGCGCGGTGGCCGGCCTGCGCGCCGGCGCGCCGGTAGAGGTCGACGAGCGGGCGGAACCGACGGGGTTCCCCGCCGATGATGGCGACCATCAGGGGCAGCCCGAGCAGGCCCGCGCGGACGAAGGACTCGGGGCTGCCGCCGACGCCGACCCAGATGGGCAGCTTCTCCTGCAACGGCCGCGGGTAGACGCCCTGGCCCGTCAGGGCGGGGCGGTGCCGGCCGGACCAGTGCACGGTGGCCGACTCGCGCAGGCGCAGCAGCAGGTCGAGCTTCTCCTCGAAGAGGGAGTCGTAGTCCTCCAGCGCGAGGCCGAACAGCGGGAACGCCTCGGTGAAGGACCCGCGCCCCACGACGAGCTCCGCACGGCCCTGCGAGATCAGGTCGAGGGTCGCGAACTCCTGGAACAGCCGGACGGGGTCGTTGGCGCTGAGCACCGAGACGGCGCTGTTCAGGCGGATCCGCGACGTGCGGGCCGCGGCGGCCGCGAGCAGGACGGGCGGAGCCGAGTCGTAGAACTCGGGGCGGTGGTGCTCGCCGATGCCGAAGGTGTCCAGACCCGCCTCGTCCGCGGCGACGACCTCGTCGAGCAGGCGCGCGATGCGCTCCGCCGGGGTCGAGGCGTGGCCCGTGTCCGGGTCCGTCACGGACGAGACGAAGCTGTCGATGCCGATCTGCACGGTGCGCTCCTCGGTCGGAGGGCCACCAGGGCACCTCGGTTGTTGCTCTAGCAACCATCTCGGCCGGGGCCGCCCCTGTCAAGGCGGCCCCGGCCGGGTGGGTGAGGTCAGCGCTCCTCGCGGAAGTCGACGTGCTCCCGCAGCAGCGGGTCGTACTTGCGCACGACGAGGCGGTCGGGGTCGTTGCGGCGGTTCTTGCGGGTCACGTACGTGTACCCGCTCCCGCCGGTGGACCTCAGCTTCACGATCGGACGGACGTCGGCGGCCTTGGCCATCGGACGCTCCCCTCTGGGTGCCCGCGCCGGCGCTGCCGTCGCGGTGGGTGGTTCCTGCGAGGGGTTCAACGCAACTGCGACCGGTTCTCATCCCCACCCACCCGCCGTGATCATGCAGGTAATCCCTGCATGATCACGGCGGGGTCGGGATCAGCGCTGGCCGTAGCGGCGGCGGAACTTCTCCACGCGGCCCTCGGCGTCCAGGACGCGCGCGGTGCCGGTCCAGAACGGGTGGCTCGCCGCCGAGACGTCGACGTCGAAGACGGGCAGCGTGCGGCCGTCCTCCCAGTCGATCGTCGGCAGGTCACCCCGGCTCGCCAGGGTGGACTGCGACACGAAGGCCACACCGGCCGACCGGTCGCGGAACACGACGGGTCCGTAGGTGGGGTGCAGGTCAGGCTTCACGGGGATCCTCCTCGACGGGGCTGTGGCGGTCGCAACGACGGCGGACGCGCCAGGCTTCCCGGGAGTGCTACCCGCTTCCGCGGTGGGGAACCTCAGTGCTCCGACGCGGTCGCGTGCTCCTCCGCGGCGTGCTCGGTGGTCGCCACCGTCTCGGCGGTCGCGGTCTCGGTGGTCGCGGTCTCGGTGGTCGCGGTCTCGGCGGTCGCGGCGTGCTCACCGGTCTCCGCGGTGGTCCCGTGCTCGTCCGACGCGGTCCCGCCGGTCGTGCTCTCCTCCGTCGTCGCGTGCTCGCCCGTCGTCGCGGTCTCGCCCGTCGTGGTGCCCGACTCGGCGGCCTCGGCGGCGCGGGTCTCGTGCAGGGCGAGGCCGAACAGGGTGAGGAAGCTCGCGAGCGTCAGCACCGCGACGGCGCCGCCGACCCAGCTCACGACCCCCTCGAGCAGCGTGCCGCGGCGGAACAGGTGCGCCAGGAAGGACAGCAGCAGCCCGACCGGGACGAGGAACGCGCAGCGCGTCGGGAGCTCGCCGTAGTGGGCGATGCCGCCGGTGAGCATCGCGGCACCGAGCGACAGGCCGAAGGCGGCGACGAGGACGCGCACGATCGACGGGCGCGGCCCGGGGGCGAGCAGCACCTCCGTGACGCACGCCGCGGCCAGGACGAGGACGATCCCGGCGCCCACGAGGATCCCGGGGCCCAGGGGGCCGGGCGGGAAGCGGACGACGCCGACGGCGATGAGGCCGACGCCGACGAGCGCGGCGAGGCGGCCCAGGTAGGAGGCCGCGAGCCGGGTGCCCAGCTCCGCGGGGCGTCCGCCCTGGGCGGCGTCGTCGCCGTCGAGGTCCGCGCTGGAGTCGAGGGCCTTCTGCTTGTAGGTGGCGGCCTCGACGGCGGCGGTCTGCGCGGCCACCTGGGCGGCGCTGGCCGCCTGCTTTAGCGCGGCGGCCTCGGCCGCGGCCTCGGCGGCCGCGGCGTCGGCGAGGGCCGCCGCCTCGGCGTTCGCCCGGGCGGCCGCGGCGCGCGCGGCCGCGGCCCGCGCGGCGATGCTCTCGCCCGCGTCCGCAGGCGCCTCCGTCTGGCTGCTCATGGCTCTCCTCACCGTTCCTGCACGACACCGTCCGGCCCGGCGCCGGGTGGCCCGTGGTCCGCGGGCGCACCGGTGGCGGCACGACCTCCCTGGTGCATCGGCCGGCGAGGTCCCGCGCTTGACGCCGGAGGTGAGGAACGGCGTCCGTCAGCGCCGGCGCAGCGCGATCAGCTTGTCCAGCAGCGCGGACCCGTCCAGGCGCAGCCCGTCGTGGTGGTGCTCGTTCGTCACGTAGGTGCGGGCGCCGCGGACCGCGCGGGCCGTGGCGGCCGAGAACTCGTAGGGCACGAACATGTCCTCGACGTAGACGGCTGCGGCGAGGGGCACCTCGTTGTGCGCGAGCGCCTCCGGGTCGTACAGCGCCGGCCAGTCGGTGCGGGCCGCCAGCAGCTCCGCGGCCTCGCGCAGCCAGCGCAGGGCCGGGTCCTCCTCGAACTGCCACGGGTAGACGTGCTCACCCGTGAACCGGAACTCCCCTCCGGCGTCGAGGGCGAACTCGTCGAACTCCGCCCGGACGCGCTGCGCGGACCAGTGCGTCGCCGCCCCCTGCGCGTAGATCGACTCGTGCAGCGCCGCGTACAGCGGCGCCCCCGCGAAGGACAGCACCGGCCCGACGTCGAGCAGGAACTCCTCGCGCAGCCGCCGGGTGCCGCGCACGGTCGTGAACGGCTCCTCCAGCAGCAGGTGCAGCGCGTCGAAGCGCGACGTCGCGCCCAGGTGCGTGCCGAGCTGGCGGAACCGGCGCGACGACAGCCGCTCCCCGGTCGGAAGGAGCTCCACCTCGCCGTCCAGGTGCGCGCTGACCGCGGCCGTCACGGCGAGGTCGCCGGGGTAGCGCGCGAAGAACTCCTCGTTGCGGCGCAGCGTCTGCCGGTAGGTGGCCCGGTAGACGTCGTCGGCGGAGGTGCGCAGCCCCGGCAGCCCGGCGGTGACGTAGACCTCGCGCAGGCCGTGCGGCGCGCGGGAGAGGTAGCAGGTCGCGACGAACCCCCCGAAGCTCTGGCCGAGCAGCGACCAGGGGTCCCCGCCCAGCGCGGCGCGCAGCACCTCGGCGTCGGCGACGATCGCGTCGGCGCGGAAGCAGCCGAGGTGCGCGGCCTGCTCGGCGGGCGTCAGGTGGCCGAGCGTCGAGGCGTTCACGGGCGAGGACAGCCCCGTGCCGCGCTGGTCGAGCAGGACGACGCGGTGGTCCTCCAGCGCGCGGTCGAGCCAGCCGCCGACGAGGTCGGGGCGCGGCGAGCGGTGGCCCGGCCCGCCCTGCAGGAACAGCAGCCGTGGGCGGTCCTCGCCGCCGTCGCGGACGAACTCGCGGGCGAACACCTCGATGCGGGGCCCGTCCGGCGCCGCGTGGTCGAGCGGGGCCTCGACGACGTGGGCGGAGACGGTGTGACCGTCGATGCGGTGGGTCTGCGTCGTGACGGTCGGGGTGCGCACGGAGCGAGTCTGCCCGAACGGCGCCCGGCGGTGTCTCCCCGCGCCCGACCTCAGGGGGCGAGGTCCCCCGCGACGCGGGCGAGGTGCTGCGCCGTCGTCCCGACCCCGGCGCGCACCACGTCGGCTGGGGTCCCGGTGGGCACGACGCGGCCGCCCTCGTCCCCGCCCCCGGGGCCGAGGTCGACGAGCCAGTCCGCGGCGAGCAGGACGGCCGGGTCGTGCTCGACGACCACGACGGTGCTGCCGCCGTCGACCAGCTCGTGCAGCAGGGCGAGGAGGCGGCGCACGTCGGCCGGGTGCAGGCCCGTCGTCGGCTCGTCGAGCAGGTAGAGGGTGCCGGCGACGCTGGTGCGCTGCAGCTCGGTGGCCAGCTTGATGCGCTGCGCCTCGCCCCCCGACAGCTCCGTGGCGGGCTGGCCCAGGCGCAGGTAGCCGAGGCCGATGGCCCGCAGCGCCTGCAGGCCGCGGACGGCACCGGGGACGTCGTCGAGGGCCTCGCAGGCCTCGTCGACGGTGAGGTCCAGCACGTCGGCGATGCTCCGGCCGCGGTGGGTGACCTCGAGGGTCTCGGGGGCGTAGCGGGACCCGCGGCAGTCCGGGCACGGCGACCACGTGCCGGGCAGGAACAGCAGCTCGACCGCGACGGCCCCCTCGCCGCGGCACGTCGGGCAGCGCCCGGCCGCGACGTTGAAGGAGAAGCGGCTCGCGCTCCAGCGGCGCGCCCGGGCCGCCGGCTCCCGGGCGAAGGCGGCGCGGACGGCGTCGAACAGGCCGGTGTAGGTGGCGAGGTTGGAGCGCGGGGTGCGGCCGATGGGGCGCTGGTCCACCCGGATCAGCCGGGTGACGGCGTCGAGCCCGGAGACCGCGGCGGTGGGCCGGTCCACGGGGGCCGGCGGCTGCTCGCCAGCGTCGTCCTCAGCGCCCTCGTCCTCGTCGCCCGCGTCCGGGGCGGCGTCCGCACCCAGGTGCCGCGCGACCGCGTCGGCGAGGATCCCCGAGACCAGCGTGGACTTGCCCGCGCCCGACACCCCGGTCACGGCGGTGAGGGTGCCGAGCGGCAGGTCGACGTCGAGGTCGCGGACGGTGTGCAGGCTCGCCCCGCGCACCTCCAGCCGCCCGGTGGGCGTGCGGGGGACGGCCCGCACGGGCACGGTGCGCGCCGCGAGGAACTCCCGCGTCACCGACTCCTCGACGTCCAGCAGCCCCGCGACCGGGCCGCTGTGCAGCACCCGGCCGCCGCCGCCGCCCGCCCCGGGGCCCACGTCGACCAGCCAGTCCGCCGCGCGGGCGACGTCCATGTCGTGCTCGACGACGAGCACGCTGTTGCCGGCGTCGCGCAGCCCCGCGAGGACCTCCTGCAGGGCCGCGGTGTCGACGGGGTGCAGGCCCGCCGAGGGCTCGTCGAGGACGTAGACGACGCCGAACAGCCCCGACCGCAGCTGGGTCGCCAGCCGCAGCCGCTGCAGCTCCCCCGTCGACAGGGTCGGGACGCTCCGGTCCAGCGCCAGGTAGCCGAGCCCCAGGTCCACGACGGCGGCCGCGCGCTGCAGCAGGTCGCCCACGAGGACCCGGGCGGGGCCGTCGGAGGGGAGGTCCTGCTCCGCCAGCAGCCCGGCGAGGCGCTGCAGCGGCAGCGCCGACAGCTCGACGACGTCGTGCCCGGCGAAGCGCACCGCGAGCGCCTCGGGGCGCAGCCGCCGGCCGTCGCAGGCCGGGCACGGCCGCTGGTCGAGGTAGGCGCGCAGCCGCTCCTTCGTCACCGCCGACCCGGTGCCCGCGAACGTCGTCAGCACGTGGTCGCGCACGCTGGTCCACGTCCCCCGGTAGGGCCGCTGGATGCGGTTCGCCTCGCGGACGGGGTGGACGGTGACGACCGGCTTCTCGTCGGTGAACAGGATCCAGTCCCGCTCGGCGCGCGGCAGGTCGCGCCACGGGACGTCCACGTCGTGGCCGAGCGTCGCGAGGACGTCGCGGAAGTTCTTGCCCTGCCAGGCCCGGGGCCAGGCCGCGATCGCCCCCTCGCGGATGCTCAGCGAGGGGTCGGGGACGACGGAGGCCTCGGTGACGGAGAACTCGGTGCCGACGCCGTGGCAGCGCGGGCACGCCCCCGCCGCGGTGTTCGGGCTGAACGCGTCGGAGTCCAGCCGCGGCGCCCCCGCCGGGTACTGACCCGCGCGGGAGAACAGCAGGCGCAGGGAGTTCGAGAGCGTCGTGACGGTGCCGACGCTGGACCGGGACGAGGCACCGGAGCGGTTCTGCCGCACGGCGACCGCGGGCGGCACGCCCGTGACGGCGTCGACGTGCGGGGCGGCGACCTGCTGGATCAGCCGGCGCGCGTAGGGCGCGACGGACTCCAGGTAGCGCCGCTGGGACTCGGCGAAGATCGTGCCGAACGCGAGCGAGGACTTGCCCGAACCCGACACGCCCGTGAACACCACGACGGCGTCGCGGGGCACGTCGACGTCGACGTCGCGCAGGTTGTTCTCGCGCGCCCCCCGGACGCCGATGGACCCGTCGCCGATGGACCCGGTCATCCGCGCGCCGCCCTCTGCAGCAGCGGCACGACGGTCGCGGGCAGGACCTCCTCCAGGACGATGACGGTGCTGGAGCGCAGGACGCCGGGCACGGCGAGGACGAGGTTGCCGACGCGGTGCAGGTCGCGGGTGTCGCGCGCGACGACCCGGGCCAGCAGGTCCCCGTCGCCGGTGGTCGCGAGGACCTCGACCACCTCGGGGATCCCCGCGATCCCGGCCGTCGTCTCGGCCGTCTGCGACTGGCTGATGGACAGCGTCACGAGCGCCAGCAGCGGGTAGCCGAGGGCGGCCGGGTCGACGCGGCGGCTCGGTGCCCCCAGGGCGCCGGACTCCCGCAGCCGGCGCAGCCGCGCGTGCACGGTGTTGCGGGCCAGCCCGAGGGTGCCCGCGAGGCCGAGGACGGTCGCGTCCGGGTCGTCGTCGAGGGCCAGGAGGATCCGGGCGTCGGTCGTGTCCACGGACGGCACGGTGCGCAGTCCTCCCCCTCCACCCCCGGCAAGGTTGAGCACCGTGCTCAACGCCGGAGACGTCTGTTGCGCACGATGCTAACCACCTCGACGCTGACGACGTGCAGCCGCTCCCCGGGACCGAGACCGTCACCGTCGCCGAGTACCTCGGCCACCGGCTGCTGCAGGCCGGGGTCGAGCACCTCTTCGGGGTGCCCGGCGACTTCAACCTGACGCTGCTCGACGGGCTCGCGCGGGTCGAGGGCCTCACGTGGGTCCGCTCCCCCAACGAGCTGGGTGCCGGGTACGCCGCGGACGCCTACGCGCGCCGCCGCGGGCTGGCCGCGCTCGTGACCACGTACGGCGTCGGGGAGCTCAGCTGCTTCAACGCCGTCGCCGGCAGCGCCGCCGAGGACGTGCCCGTGCTGCACGTCGCCGGCTCCCCCGCCACCACCGCGGTGGCGCGCGGGGTGCTGCTGCACCACACCCTCGCCGACGGCGTCTTCGACCGGTTCTCGCAGGCCTACGCGCAGGTCACCGTGGTGCAGGAGACGCTCACGGCGCAGCGCGCGGCCGAGCAGGTCGACGCCGCCGTCCTCGCCGCGACCGTGCACCGCCGCCCGGCCTACCTCAGCGTGCCCGCGGACCTCGCGGAGCTGCCCGTGGACGCGACCCGGCTCGCGACCCCGCTGACGGCCGTCCCTTCCCCGGCCGACGTCGCGGCGTTCGGCGCGGACCTCGCCGGGCTGCTCGCCGGCGCCGAGCGCCCCGTGCTCGTCGTGGGCCACCTCGTCGACCGGTGCGGCCTCGCGGGTGCGGTCCTCGCGGCCGCCGTCGCGGGCGGCGTCCCGTTCGTCACGACGCTGTCGGCCAAGGGCTGCCTGGACGAGGACCACCCCCTCTTCGCGGGGACGTACGCGGGGACGATGGTCGACGCGTCCGCCGCCGCGCTGGTCGAGGCCGCGGACGTCGTCGTCCACCTCGGCGTCGTCATGACCGACGTGCTGTCGGGGTTCTTCACGCACCGCCCGGCCGACGCGCGCACCGTGCGCCTGGAGGCCACGACGGCCGTGGTGGGCGACGGCCCCGCGCACGCCGTGGGCCTGGCCGACGCCGTCGGGGTGCTCGCGGAGCAGTTCGCCGCCCGCCCCGCCGCGGCGCCGGTGCCGCGCCCGGGCCCGCCCGCGCCGCTGGAGCTCGGCGTGGGACCGCTGACGCAGCAGGCGCTCTGGTCCGTCGTGCAGGACTGGCTGCCGTCGGGGACGGCGCTGCTCGCCGACACGGGCACGTCGTTCTGGGGCGCCGCCGGCCTGCGGCTGCCCGCCGACACGGTGTTCGTCGGGCAGCCCGTGTGGAACTCCATCGGCTACGCGCTGCCCGCCGTGCTGGGGCAGGGGCTCGCGGACCCCGGCCGCCGGCCCGTCCTGCTGATCGGCGACGGCGCCGCGCAGATGACGGTGCAGGACCTGGGCAGCACCGCTGCGGCGGGCGTGCGGCCGGTCGTGGTCCTGCTGAACAACGCCGGGTACACGATCGAGCGGGCGCTGCAGAGCCCGACGGCCGGCTACAACGACGTGACGCCCTGGGACTGGCACGGTCTCGCGGCCGCCCTGGTCGGGCCGTCGCTGAGCTACCACCTGGCGACCACCGCGGCGGAGCTCGCGCAGGCGCTCAAGGCCGCCGGGGAGGACACCGCGTCGTTCGTCCTCGTCGAGGCGGTGCTCGACCCCTTCGACGCGCCGCCGCTGCTGCGGGCCCTCGCCGAGCGGAACTCCGCGACGGCCGGCTGAGACACCCGGCGGCGCAGCGGTTCAGCCGGTGCCGGGACCCTGCAGCCGGCGCAGCGCCCGCTGCGCCAGCTCGTCCCCCGCGTCGGCCCCGGCGCGGAACTCCTCCTCCGCCGCGGTGGCGTCGCCGCGCTGCAGCAGCAGGACGCCGAGGTTGTGGTGGCAGTGGGTGTCGCCCGCCGCGATGCCCGCGCGGTACGCGTCCTCGGCGGCGGCGAGGTCGACCGCGGCGGGTTCGCCGTCAGGGGCGTCCGCGGGGTCCGGCAGGTCGTCGCCGGCGTGGAGGTTGCCCAGCGGCAGCCAGCACTCGCGCTGCCCGAGCTTCGCGCCGCGCTCCAGCTCGGCGCGCGCCTCGTCGCGGCGGCCCGTCTCGATCAGCAGCTGCGCCAGGTCCGCGCGGGCGCTGCCGGACACCGCGGACCCCTCCCGCAGAGCGGGTTCCAGCGCGACGTCGCGGGTCCGCTCCCAGCGCCAGGACGCGAGGAGCCCGACGGCGGGCAGGTGCCCGGTCTCCGCGGCCCGCTGCGCGGCGGCCTCGGCGCTGCCCTGCTCCCCCTGCTCGTGCAGCAGCTGCGCCAGGCGCAGGAACCCCTCCGGGTCGCCCGCGTCCTCGCCCGCGCGGGAGTAGGCGCGCATGGCGCCGCTCAGGTCACCCAGCTCCTCCAGGACCGCGCCGAGGTTCAGCCACGCGTCGGTCTCCCCGGCCGTGAGCGCCCGCTCGTAGGCGACGACGGCCTCCTGCGGGCGGCCGAGCTCCCGGACGGTGTTGCCGACGTTGAACCAGACCCAGTCCTCGCCCAGCGCGACGGCCCGGCGGAAGCACTCCTCGGCCTCCTCCTGGCGGCCCTCCTCGGCGAGGTCGCAGCCGACGTCGACGAGGGCGTCCGCGGAGTCGGCGACCCACGCGGCGCGCAGCCGTTCGCCCAGCTCGTCCGTCACGGCCGGAGCCTCCCACCCCGCCGACGGCCACGCACGGTCTCGAGCACCTGCGCTCCGGTGGCGCCGCTGAGGAGGTGCGGCTCAGGCGGTCCGGACGCGGGCGAGCAGCACGGGCTCGGGGTGCGCGGCCCAGGTGGCGTGCAGGGTCGCGCCCTCGCCACCGGCCCGCGCACCCGCCGGTCCGAGCACCCGCAGCACCTCCACCACGAGGCTCCCGGCGGTGACGACGGCCGGGTCGCCGTCCGCGACGACGCGCACCGGGGCGAGGTCGGGGACGGGCTCGCCCGGGCGGCCGCTGCCGGCCAGGACCACGTCGGGCGCGCGGGGGCCGGGGTCGCCCTCGACGACCTCGTCGGCCTGCCGGCCGCCGGTCAGGACGGTCCGGGCGAGCGCGGCGACGAACACCGGGTCGGCGCAGCCGTCGTAGACGTGGCGCAGCCCCAGCACCGAGTGCTCCATCGTGCCGACCAGCGCGTGCTCGGCACCCGCCAGCGGCGCGGCGCGGTAGGTGAGCGGCACGTGCAGCAGCGGCCCGTCCCCGCCCGCCCGGACGACCATCAGCTCGACGCCCACCTCGCCGGCGGGGTCGTCGAAGCGCGCCGAGGCGACCTTGCGCAGCGCCCTCACCTCCTGCCGCGCCTCGCCCGAGCCCGCCGGGGACCAGGGGCGCCCGGGCAGCCACGCCTCGAGCAGCTCGAGCTTCGTCGGGCGGATCTCGGCGCGGTGGATGAGGGCCATGCCCGGATGCTAGGGCGGCGGCGGGTTCGCGCGGCGGGCGCATGGGCGGGCCGCCCGCGGGTAGTCGGGCCGCATGTCCCTCCCCTCCCGCCAGCAGCTCGTGTCGGTCGCCGAGCAGTCGGAGGAGCAGCGCGGCGGCCGCCGCAGCATCCTGTCCCGGCAGAGCCACGACCACGCCGACCTCGACGCGCTCATGCACGCCTACGACGCGGAACCCGACGCCGGGAAGCGGGGCGAGATCGTCGCCGAGCTCGCCGAACGCGCCCTGCGGCACGCCTTCGCCGAGGAGACGGTGCTGTTCCCCGCCTACCGCCGGCACCTGCCGGACGACGCGGACCTGACCGCGCACATCGAGGGCGACCACCAGCAGATCAACGAGATGCTGGAACAGCTGCAGACGGCGGACCCGCAGGCCCCGGACTACGACGCCCTGGTCCGCGAGGCGTTCGCGGTGATCCGCCACGACGCGCACGACGAGGAGGACGAGCTGCTGCCGCGCCTGCAGCAGGTCGCGAGCCCCGCGCAGCTGCGGGCGATCGGCACCGCGTGGGAGGCGTCGCGGCGCACCTCGCCCACGCGACCGCACCCGCGGATCCCCCGCCGACCCCCGGGCAACGCGCTCGCCGGGATCCCGCTGGCGGTGAGCGACCGCGTCAAGGACGGCGTGGACCACGTGCTGCCGCGGGGTTCCCGCACGCGCACCGTCGTGCTGACCGCCG
>NZ_VWPY01000040.1 GCF_011839805.1 Kineococcus rubinsiae
CCGGGGCACCGGCGTGAGCCCCGGGGTGCTGCGCGAGCTGCAGCCGCCGAGCGCGTGGCTGGACTCCTGGCCGCTGGCCGCGGCGGTGTGCGCGCTGGCCGCCCTGCTGCTCGTCGCCCTCGTCGTGCGGCGGCGCCGGTGGCGGCTGCTGCTCGCCCCCGCCGTGCTGGCCACGGTGCTGGCCGCCGCGACCGTCGCGAACGCGCTGTCGGCCTACGTCCCGACGCCGCAGGCCCTGCGCTTCCTCGTCACCGGCCACGTCGGGGGTTCCGGCGGGGTCGTGGAGACCGTCTCGATCGGGGCGCCCGCGCTGCACGTGCCCGCGAGCACCACCTACGTGTACCTGCCCCCCGGCTACCGGCCGGGCGCCCACCGCTACCCCGTCGCCTACCTGCTGCACGGCTCCCCCGGCCGGTCCACGGACTGGTTCGCGGCCGGCGACGCCGCCCACACCCTCGACGTCCTGATCCGCCACCACCTCGTGCCGCCGATGCTCGTCGTGGCGCCCGACACCAACGGGGGCGGGCTGCGCGACACCGAGTGCCTCGACGACCCCCACGGCGGCCCGCAGGTGGAGACCTACCTGCGCAGCGTCGTCGTGCCCTACGTCGACGCGCACTTCAGCACCGACCCGCGCCCCGCGGCCCGCATCATCGGCGGCATGTCCGCCGGCGGGTTCTGCGCCCTCGACCAGGGCCTGCGCCACCGCGACACCTACGGCCCGGTCCTCGCGATCGAGCCGTACGGCGACCCCGGTGCGGCGTGGGCCCGCAGGCTCACCCCGGCGCAGTTCGCGGCCGTCTCGCCCTCGCACTACCTGCCGACGATCGCCCTGCCCGCGCCGGTCCCCGTGTTCCTCGACATCGGGGCCACGGCCGCCGCGGCCGACCAGGCCGACACCGACCACGTCGAGGCGGAGCTGCGGGCCCGCGGCGGTCCGGTGCTGCGCCGCGACGAGGCCGGGCAGGGGCACACGTGGAACACCGCGCGGATCGCGCTGCCCTACGGGCTGGTCTTCGCGGCGCGCTTCCTGCCGCCCGCCTGAACCCGGGGCCCCGCGCGCACGACGTCCACGGCCTCCAGGACCAGCCACGCCGAGAGCGCGCACACCTGCACCCGCTGCGCGTTCCCGCCGCCGCCGTTGCCGCCCGCGGCGAACGTCACGACCTCCCAGAACCCGGTCGCCACGGTCGCCGCGGCGGCCGCCGCGGCGAGCAGGGCGAACGGCCCGGGCAGCCGGTCGCGGGAGCACCACGCCAGGGCGACGACCCCGACGAGCGCGCCGGCCGTGCCGAGGACGCTGACCCCGTCGTGCAGGAGCTCCGAGGCCGACACGGACACGACCGCGGAGACGAACGTGCCGACCCCGAACGCCAGCAGCGCCGCCGCCCGGGTCCGCCGCGCACGGACCGCGCTGCGCAGCAGGGGGAGCGCGAGGACCGCCGACCCGAGGCCCGCCACGGCGTCGCCGAGGCGGAACCAGCCCGCGCCGGGCTGCCCCGCCGCGGACAGGTCGCTGATGACCTCGCGGGAGAGGTCGAGGGGGGAACCCAGCGGCCCGGCGAGCAGGAAGTTCACGTTCGCGACGGCGGCCACGACCGCGACGGTCAGGATCCCCGCGCCCGCGGCGCGCGGCGTCACGAGCGCAGGACCTCGGCCAGGTCGAACGACACCGGGCGCTCCAGCTGGTCGTAGCGGCACGAGGACGGGTCGCGGTCCTCGCGCCAGCGCACGAACTGCGTCGTGTGCCGGAACCGCGCGCCCTCCATGTAGTCGTAGCGCACCTCGACCACCCGCTCGGGGCGCAGCGGCACGAACGACAGGTCCTTGCCCGCGTTCCAGCGGCTGGTCTCGGACTTGCGCGGGGTGCGCTCGCCCTCCTCCTGCTTCGCCCACGCCCACGGGTGGTCGTCGAACGTCGTGACGAGCGGCTGCAGCTCCGCCAGCAGCTCCCGGCGCCGCGCCATCGTGAAGGAACCCGCGACCCCCACCGAGACGAGGACCCCGCGCTCGTCGTGCAGGCCCAGCAGCAGGGACCCCAGGGCGTCCGGCCCGGACTTGTGCACCCGGTAGCCCGCGACGACGCAGTCCGCCGTGCGCTCGTGCTTCACCTTCGTCATGACCCGCTTGTCGGGCAGGTACCGCAGGTCCAGCGCCTTGGCGACGAGGCCGTCGAGACCCGCGCCCTCGAACTGCTCGAACCACCGCTGCGCCACGTCGACGTCGCGGGTCGCGGGGGTCACGTGCACGCCCGGCCCGGCGTCCGCGAGCGCCTCCTCCAGCAGGGCCCGGCGCTCCGTCAGCGGCCGCGACGTCAGGTCCTCGTCGCCGAGGGCGAGCAGGTCGAAGGCGACGAAGCTGGCGGGGGTCTGCTGCGACAGCGTCGTGACGCGGCTCGCGGCCGGGTGGATGCGCTGCTGCAGCGCCTCGAAGTCCAGGGTGTTGCGGGCGGTGTCGGCGATGACGATCTCGCCGTCGACGACGCTGCGGGCCGGCAGGTGCGCGAGCGCGAGCTCCACGACCTCCGGGAAGTACCGCGTCATGGGCTTCTCGTTGCGGCTGCCGATCTCGACCTCGTCGCCGTCGCGGAACACGATCGAGCGGAAACCGTCCCACTTCGGCTCGTAGTGCTGGCCCGCGGGGATGCCGCCGGCGGGCTTGGCCAGCATCGGCTTGACGGGTGGCATCACGGGAAGGTCCACCCGCTCATCATGCCGTCGGACCCGTAGTCTCGGCGGGAGGCGAGAGGAGGACCCGTGGCCAAGGCACCCGCTGAGGAGATCGACGTCGACGGGGTGGCCGTGCGGCTGTCCAGTCCCGACAAGGTCTACTACCCCGCCCTGGGCGAACGCGGCACCAAGCGCGCCGTCGTGGAGCACTACCGCCTCGTGGCCCCGGCCCTGCTGGCCGCGGTGCGCGACCGGCCCACCTACCTGCAGCGCTTCCCCGACGGCATCGAGGGCGAGGAGGTGTACCAGAAGCGGGTTCCCGCCCACGCCCCCGACTACGTCTCGACGGTCCGCGTGGAGTTCCCCTCCGGGCGCAGCGCCGACGCGATGCGCCCCGACGGCGCCCCGGCCCTGATCTGGGCCGCGCAGCAGGCCACCATCACGTTCCACCCCTGGCACTGCACGGCCCCCGACGTGGAGCACCCCGACGAGCTGCGCATCGACCTGGACCCGCAGCCGGGCACGGGTTTCGCCGAGGCCCGCGCGGTCGCCCTCGACGTGCTGCGGCCCTACCTCGACGAGCTCGGCTGGGACGCCGCCGTGAAGACGTCGGGCGGGCGCGGCCTGCACGTGTTCGTGCCGATCGAGGCGCGCTGGACGTTCACCGAGGTGCGCCGCGCCGCGATCGCCCTGGCCCGGGAGGCGGAGCGGCGCGCCGGCGGCCGCGTCACGACGGCGTGGTGGAAGGAGGAGCGCGGCGAGCAGGTGTTCGTGGACTACAACCAGAACGCGCGCGACCGCACCATCGCCAGCGCGTACTCGCTGCGCCGGACGGCGCGGGCCACCGTCTCGGCGCCGCTGACGTGGGACGAGCTCGCCGCGGGCGCCGACCCGGACGACTTCACGCTGCTCACCTTCGCCGACCGGTTCGCGGCCGTCGGGGACCTGTGGGCGCAGCGCCGCACCCGGGTGGCGTCGCTGGAACCCCTGCTGGAGCTCGCCGCGCGGGACGAGGCGGGCGGCCTCGGCGACCTGCCCTACCCGCCGAACTACCCCAAGATGCCCGGGGAACCCAAGCGCGTGCAGCCCTCGCGGGCACGATCGGACACCTGAGCCGATCACGGTGGAGCCCTCAAGCCGGGGTTCCGGCGGCCGATGAGCAGAGTGCACCGGCACCCGCCGGCACCTTCTCGACCGCGAGGACACGCAGCGCATGACGAACTCCCACGGCTGGTTCGCCGACCGACGCGTCGGCACCAAGATCATGTGCTCCGTGGGGGTGCTGGCCGCGGTCTCCGCCGCCGTGGGCGTCGTCTCCGTCAGCGCGCTGTCCAGCACCGCGGAGCAGACCTCGCGGGTGCACGACCAGAACGTCAAGGGCCTCACCGCTCTCGGCCGCGTGCACCAGGAGGAGATCAAGACCCGGATGCTCGTGGCCATGCACGCCGCGACCCCGGGCGCCGAGGGCAAGGCCACGCTCGTCGGCAAGATCGCCGACAGCGACGCCGAGCTCGACGACTGGGCCGCGAAGTACGAGGCCACCGGCGTGGCCGACCCCGCCGACTGGAAGACCTTCACCGAGGGCTGGGCGCAGTGGCGCACCATCCGCGACCAGCAGCTCGTGCCGCTGTCGACCTCCGGCGACGCCGCCGCCTGGGCCACCGCGAGCAACGACGTCGCGCAGCCCGTCATCAGCACCGTGGCCGACGCCCTGGACGCCGTCGAGGCCGCCGAGGACACCGAGGCCGCCGCGACCGTGGCGGCCGCCCGCAGCACCGCCTCCGAGGCCCGCACCGTGGTCGTCGTCCTCCTCGTCGCGGGCCTCGCCCTCGCCCTGGGCCTCGCCCTGCTCGTCACGCGCCGCATCGTCGCCACGCTGGGCGCCGTGTCCGGCTCGCTGGACGCCATGGCCGACGGCGACCTCACCGTCTCCCCCGGCCGCCACGGCCGCGACGAGGTCGGCCGGATGGCCGACGCCCTGACCCGCGCCCAGCAGGGCGTGCGCGAGACCGTCAGCGCCGTCGTCGCCTCCGCGACCGCCCTGGCCGCCGCGTCGACCCAGCTGTCCACCAGCTCCGAGCAGATCGCCGGTGCCGCGGGCGACACGGCGCGCGCCGCGCAGACCGCCGCGCACGTCGCGGGCCAGGTCTCCTCCAGCGTCGGCACCGTCGCCGCCGGTGCGGACGAGATGCAGATGGCGATCCGGGAGATCGCCTCGGGCGCCGCCGACGCCACGTCGGTCGCGGCCCGCGCCGCGGACCTTGCCGCCCAGACCAGCGTCACCGTCGCCCGCCTCGGCCAGTCGTCGCTGCAGATCGGCGACGTCGTCAAGACCATCACCGCGATCGCCGAGCAGACCAACCTGCTCGCCCTGAACGCGACCATCGAGGCCGCCCGCGCCGGGGACGCCGGCAAGGGGTTCGCGGTCGTCGCCGGCGAGGTCAAGGAGCTCTCCGCGCAGACCGCCCGCGCCACCGAGGACATCGTCGCGCGGGTCAGCTCGATCCAGGGCGACACCGGTGACGCCGTGCGCGCCATCGCCGGCATCAGCGAGGTCATCGGCGACATCAACTCGTTCCAGACGACCATCGCCTCGGCGGTCGAGGAGCAGAGCGCCACGACGGCGGAGATGAGCCGCAACGTCGGCGAGGCCGCCTCGGGCACGTCCGACATCGCCGCGGGCATCTCGAGCATCGCCGACGCCGCGGCCGCGACCCGCCAGGGCGTCGACGACACCCGCGCCGCCACCGACGAGCTGTCGCGGATGGCCGGGGAGCTGACGACGCTGGTGAGCCGCTTCCGCGTCTGAGCGGGCGCCGGGTGGGGTGGGCGGGGGTGTTGTAGCGTCGGCGCGACGCTCACGACGACGAGGGGACCCCCGTGCCACCCAGGCTCGAACCGCCGTTCCGCGCCGACCACGTCGGGAGCCTGCTGCGGCCACCGGCGCTGCTGGCCGCCCGGGAGCGGGCCGCCGCCGGGGAGATCGGCGCCGCCGAGCTGCGCGGGGTGGAGGACGCCGCCGTGCGCGACGCCGTGCGCCTGCAGCAGGAGGTGGGGCTCCTCGGCGTCAGCGACGGGGAGTTCCGCCGGACGTACTGGCACATGGACTTCATCTACCGCCTCGCCGGCGTGACGCGGGCGGAGGAGTCCCTGCACGTCACGTTCCACAACGAGGAGGGCGACGTCGACTGGGCGCCCGCGGCGCTCAAGGTCGACGGGCGCATCGGCCTGCGGGAGACCATCTTCGGCGACGACTTCGCGTTCCTGCGCGACGCCGCCGAGGGCACGGGGATGACGCCGAAGCTGACGATCCCCTCGCCCAGCATGGTCCACTACCGCGGCGGCCGGGCGGCGCTCGACCCGGCGGTGTACCCCGACGAGCAGCAGTTCTGGGACGACCTGAGCGCGGCCTACGCGCAGGAGGTCCAGGGGCTCGCCGACCTGGGCTGCACCCACCTGCAGCTGGACGACACGAGCCTCGCCTACCTCAACGACCCGGCGCAGCGCGAGGCCCTCGCGGGCCAGGGCCGCGACGCCGCGCACCAGCACGAGCGCTACGTCGCGCAGATCAACGCGGCGATCGCCGACCGCCCCGACTCGATGCGGGTCACGACCCACCTGTGCCGCGGGAACTTCCGCTCCTCCTGGGTCGCCTCGGGCGGCTACGACTTCGTCGCCGAGGTCCTGTTCGGGGAGCTCGCCGTCGACGGCTACTTCCTGGAGTTCGACGACGAGCGCAGCGGGGGTTTCGAGCCCCTGCGGTTCGTGCCGCCGGGCAAGACCGTCGTCCTCGGCCTGGTCACCAGCAAGCGCGGGGCGCTGGAGGACAAGGACGCGCTCAAGCGGCGCATCGACGAGGCCGCGCGCTTCGTGCCGCTGGAGCAGCTGGCCCTGTCGCCGCAGTGCGGGTTCTCCTCCACGGTCGAGGGGAACTCCCTGACGATCGAGGAGCAGGCCGCGAAGCTGCGCCTGGTCGTGGAGACCGCCGCCGAGGTGTGGGGGTAGGTCTCAGCCGGTGCCGGCGGGGGGCACCGCGGCCCGCGCGGCCACCGCGCCGAGGCCGAACCCGACGGCCAGCGCGGTGAGGTGCCCGACGGCCGTGAAGTCCGGGGCCAGCAGCAGCACGAGGCCGAGCCCGGCGGTGGGCGTCAGCACGTACGCCCACCGCCAGCGCCGCGGGACCCGGGCCGCGAGCATCCCCACGACGCCCGCGAGGGCGTAGCTGACGCCCACGTCGGGGGCGCGGGCCACGCTCGGGTCGAGGCGCCCGTTCGTCACCCCGGCCAGCAGCAGCGACGCCACGAACAGCGTCGCGCCGACGTGGCCGAAGACCAGCGCGACGAGGGTGGGCCCGCGGCCCAGCCACCGCGTGGCGGCCGTCAGCGCCACCAGCAGCGGCACGAGGATCAGCAGGCCGGCCACGTCGGGCACGACGAGGGCGCTGAGCAGCAGGACCCGCAGCGGGAACCTCCGGAGGTTCACGAGGTTGCTGCTGGTGTCCTGCACGAACCGGGCCTGCAGGTGGTCCGGGGACGCGTGCAGCGCGATCGCGATGACGAGCACGACGAGCGCGTAGCCGACGGCGAGCTCACTGCCGCGCAGCAGGCCCCACCGGCCGGCGCGGCGGGGCCGCACCGGGGCGGTGCTCAGGCGCTCGCGGGCCGCAGCCCGGCCGGTGCGGGCGACCCGGGCCCGACGCCGCGGTGGCTGCGGCGCACGAGGACCAGCAGCAGGACGAGGCTCACGACGGCGACCACGACGTGCGCGGCCAGGCTCTGCGAGGCGTCCCACGTGGCGTGCAGGGCGACGGCGAGGACGTAGGCCCCGAGGAACGTCAGGACGGCCCGGCCCTTGTGCCGCGCGGACGGGATGCGCCAGAGCATCGCCACCGTGAGCCCCGTCCAGGCGACGTGGCCCGCGGGCGAGAGCAGGGCGCGCAGCAGCAGCGTCTGGTCCACGGCCTGCACGCTGCCGGCCTTCAGCAGCGCCTGGAACCCGTAGCCCATCGTCTCCAGCGTCGCGAAGCCCATGCCGGACGCGACGCCGACGACCACCCCGCCGCGCGGGTCGCGCGGCCGGGTCAGGAGGACGACCGCGACGGGCACGATGAGCTTGGCGGCCTCCTCGATGATCCCGACGAAGGTCATCGGCAGGACCCCGAGGGTGCGCAGGGTGGAGTACTCCATGTTGCCGGCGGCGACCGTGCCCACGACCCCGCCGACGACGGCGGTGACGGCGACGACCGGCAGGCGTGCGCCCGAGCGGCTCCCGGCGAGCACCAGGACGGCGGCCGGCACGGTGACGGAGCCGATCAGCAACGGGAGGGGAAGTAGTTCACGTTCTGCGTGCTCACCATCACCCGCAGCACGGCCAGGTAGGCCAGCACCCCGGCGACGAGCACGGCCAGCCACGTCAGTCGTCTCACGCCACCACTGTGCCCCACGCGGCGGCGCGCATGCGCGGGGAGCGGATCACCGGGTCTGGTGCGCGCGGGCCGGCGGTGGTTCCCTGACGCATGCGCAGTGCGGCGTCGACGCTCCTGGTGCTCCCCGGCGAGGGGGAGGCCGTCCGCGGCCCGGTCGGCGGGCCCGTCACGTTCAAGGCCCGGGCCGGGCAGACGCAGGGGCACCTCACGGCGCTGGAGAGCGTCGTCGCGCCCGGCGAGGGGCCACCGCTGCACCGCCACGGCCGCGAGGACGAGGCCTACTACGTCCTCGACGGTGCCGTGCGGTTCCTCTCCGACGGCCGGACGTTCGACGCCCCCCGCGGTTCGTTCGTGTTCGTCCCGCAGGGCGCCGAGCACTGCTTCCGCAACGACGCCGACGACGCGGCCCGCCTGCTGGTCCTGTTCACCCCGAGCGGCATGGAGCGGTTCTTCGAGGGCGTCGCCCGCCTGCCCGCGGGACGCCCGAGCCCGCAGGTCTTCACCGAGGTGGGTCTCGAGGCGTTCATGGAGGTGACGGGACCCCCGCTCGGCCCGCGCACCTGAGGAGGGCGTCGGCGGGGAGGGGCTCAGGCCCGGCGCGAGCGCTGGGTCCGGCCCAGGACGAGCGCCGCCAGCGCCAGGGCCAGCCCCGCGGCGGCGACGGCGATGGCCGGGGTGCGCAGGCCCTCGACGACCAGGAGGACCGCGAGCCCGCTGCAGACGACGGCCAGCAGGAGCCCGACCCGCTCGGCGACGTGCTCGGGCCGCGGGCGGGTGCGGGGCCGGCGGGTGCGGACCGGGGCGCGGTGGCGGGACGACGACGACACCCTCGCGATGCTGCCCGACCCCGGGCGTCGCGTCGGCGTGCAGCGCGTCGCGCGTCACCCGGACGGCGCAACCCGGCGGCAGGGCTCAGCCGACGCGGTCGGCGACCGTCCCCGCGTAGGTGGCCAGCGCGTCGCGGGCGGGCCCGGCGGGCAGGCCGTCGAGGTGCGTCGTCGCGCGCTCGGCCCACTCGCGGGCCGTGGTGCGGGCGTCCGCCGTCGCCGGGTGCTCGCGCAGGCGCTGCACGGCCTCGGCGAGGACCGCGTCGTCCTCGAGGCGGCCCGAGTCGAGCAGCGCGACGACCGCCGCGGCGGCCGGGTCGCCCGCGCGGGCGGCGCGGCGCGCGTACAGGACGGGCAGCGTGGGCACGCCCTCGCGCAGGTCGGTGCCGGGGCGCTTGCCCGAGTCGTCGACGTCGCTGGTGAGGTCGAGGACGTCGTCGGCCAGCTGGAACGCGACCCCCACGTCCTCGCCGTAGCGGACCATGGCGTCGACGACGTGGGCGTCCGCACCGGAGAACATGGCGCCGAAGCGGCCTGCGGTCGCGATGAGCGAGGCCGTCTTGTCCGACAGGACGCCGAGGTAGTGCGCGACGGCGTCCTCCTCCAGGCCCGGGCCGACCGTCTCCCGCATCTGCCCGAGGCACAGCCGCTCGAACGTCGCGGCCTGGATCTTCACGGCCTGCGGGCCGAGGTCGGCGACGACGTTGGACGCGCGGGCGAACAGCAGGTCGCCCGTGAGGATCGCGACGTTGTTGCCCCACTTCTGGTGCGCAGCAACGGCTCCGCGCCGCGTGGGCGCGGAGTCCATGACGTCGTCGTGGTAGAGCGAGGCGAGGTGGGTGAGCTCGACGACGACGGCCGCGGCCGTGACCTCGGGCCGCGTCGGGTCGCCGAAGTGCCCGCCCAGCAGCGTCAGCATGGGGCGCACGCGCTTGCCGCCCGCGAGCACGAGGTGGCGCGACGTCGCGTCGGCCAGGGGGTCGGTGTTGCCGACGGCCTCGCGCAGGCGCGCCTCGACGACGGCCAGGCCCTCGCGCAGCGAGGCCTCGAGCTCGGCGTCGCTCGTCGGCAGCGACGCGGCGCTCGCGACGACGGTGCCGCCGAGCACGCGCCCGGCCCGGGTGGTGGAGCTGCTGCCCGCGCTCACGACGCGGGCGCCATTCGCTGCAGGGCGACGACGACGCGGTCGGTGGCGTCGCGCGACGTCGGGTCCGCGAGGTTGGCGAGCAGCTTGACCACGAGCTTCATCAGCCCGGGCCGCGGCAGCCCGAAGCGCGTCGCGACGCGCATGACCTCGGGGTGACCGATGAGGGAGACGAACACACGCCCCAGGGTGTAGTACCCGCCCAGGTCTGCGCGAACCGCCGCCGGGTAGCTCTGCAGCGCGCGCTCGCGGCCCCGGGCCTCGGTCGCGTCCAGGGCGGTGTCCACGGCCTGCGCCGCCAGCCGCGCGGACTGCATGGCGTAGGCGATGCCCTCCCCGTTGAAGGGGTTGACCATGCCGCCGCTGTCGCCCACCAGCACGAGCCCGCGCGTGTAGTGCGGGGTCCGGTTGAAGGCCATCGGCAGGGCCGCGCCGCGCACGGGCCCGACCTGGTCCTCGGGCGTGAACCGCCACTCCGGCGGCATCCCGGCGAGCCAGCGGCGCAGCAGGTCGCGGTAGTCGAGGTCGCTCGCGCCGGCCGTGGAGTCCAGGATGCCGAGCCCGACGTTGCTCGTGCCGTCGCCGACGCCGAACACCCAGCCGTAGCCGGGCAGCAGCCCGCCAGTGCCCTTCCCGTCACGGCCCTCGGCGCCGTCGCGCAGCTCGAGCCAGCTCTCCAGCCAGTCGTCGTCGTGGCGGGGGCTCTTGAAGTACGTGCGCACGGCGATGCCCAGCGGGCGGTCGTCGCGCTTGGCCAGGCCCATCGACAGGGCGAGCCGGCCGCCCACGCCGTCGGCCGCGACGACCACGGGCGCGCGGTAGGTCGTCTCCTCACCCGCCTTGCGGCCCTTGTCGTCGACCGGGCGGGCCCGGACGCCGACGACGTGGCCGGTGCGCTCGTCGACGACGGGGCCGGTGACCGAGGTGCGCTCGCGCAGGTCGGCGCCGCCCGCGACGGCGTGGCGGGCCAGCGCCTCGTCGAAGCGGGAGCGGGTGTGCACGAGGCCGTGGCCGGGGAACTCCGCGAGGTCGGGCCACGGCACCTGCAGGCGGACGCCGCCGCCGAGCATGCGCAGGCCCTTGTTGCGGATCCAGCCGTCCTCGCGCGGGGTGGGCAGGCCCATCAGGTCCAGCTCGCGCACCGCGCGGGGCGTCAGGCCGTCGCCGCAGACCTTCTCGCGGGGGAACGCGGACTTCTCCAGGACGACCACGCGGCGTCCCGAGGCGGCGAGGTAGCGAGCCGCCGTGCTGCCCGCGGGGCCGGCACCGACGACCACGACATCGGCTTCGACATCTGCCTCGTGCACCGTCGTCCTCCGCTTCTCGGGGAGATCGTGAACACTTTCACGAAGTGCTCGCAGTCTAGTTCGTCGGGCCGGTCCGCACTCCCCGGTGCAGGGCGACGATGCCGCCCGACAGGTCGCGCCACGCGACGTCGCCCCAGCCCGCGGCGCGGACCTTCGCGGCGAGCGCGCGCTGGTCGGGCCACGCGTCGATCGACTGCGTCAGGTACGTGTACGCGTCGGTGTGCGAGCTGACGAGCCCGGCCACGCGCGGCAGCACCTGGTGCAGGTAGAACCGGTACCCCTTGCGCAGCAGCGCATTGGGCGGGGTGGAGAACTCCGCGACGACCAGGCGGCCCCCGGGGCGGACGACCCGCGCCATCTCCCGCAGGGCCCCGTCCACGTCCACCACGTTGCGCAGGCCGAAGCTGATGGTGACCGCGTCGAAGGCCCCGTCGGCGAAGGGCAGGCGGGTCGCGTCCCCCGCCACGAAGCCCAGGTCGGGCCGCCGGCGCTTGCCGGTGCGGACCATGCCGAGAGAGAAGTCACACGGGACGGTGAGCACACCGCGGTCGGCGAAGGGCTCGCTGGAGGTCCCGGTGCCCGCGGCGAGGTCCAGGACCTTCTCGCCGGGGCGCGCGTCGACGGCGCGCACGACCGCGCGGCGCCACCAGCGGTCCTGGCCCGCGGACAGCACGTCGTTCGTGACGTCGTAGCGCTCGGCGACGCCGTCGAACATGGCCGAGACCTCGTGCGGCTGCTTGGTCAGGTCGGCGGTCTCACGGGCGGGGGTGCTCACCACGCCATCCTCTCCCGGACCGCGGCGGTGATCGTCTCCAGGCGCGGCCGCACGGCCGAGCGCTCGACGCGGACCTGGACCAGGCGCAGCCCGCGCGGCGGCGCGGACACGGCCTCGAGGAACTCCGCGGGGGTCGTGGCCAGCACGTGCGGCACGTGGTGCGCGGCGGCCAGGGCCGCGACGTCGGTGCCGTGCGGGGTGGCGACGACCCGCTCGAAGACGGCCCGGTCGACCGCCCCGGCGTGCTCGAGGGTCTCGAAGATGCCCCCGCCGTCGTCGTCGACCAGCACGATCGTCAGGTCCGGGCGCGGCTCGGCGGGGCCGAGGACGAGGGCGTTGGCGTCGTGCAGGAACGCCAGGTCCCCCACCAGCACCCGCACGCCTCCCTGGCCGCGGTGCGCGCGCGCGAGGGCGACGCCCGCGGCGGTGGACAGCGTCCCGTCGATGCCCGCGAGCCCGCGGTTGGACACGGTCGTCACCCCGTCGGGGAAGGCGGCCAGGTCGACGTCGCGCACGGCGTTGCTGGCCGCGACGACGAGGGCGGCGCCGTCGGCCGCGCACGCGGCGCTGGTGGCGCGCGCGATCCACGGCCCGCTCAGCACCCCGCGCTCCGCCTCGGCGTCCAGGACGGCGTCGACGGCCGCGGCCGCGCGCTTGCCGGCCTGCTGCCAGCGGGCGGCCCAGGCGTGCTCGCCGGTGGCCGGCGGCTCCTCGACCGTCGCGGCCGGCACGACGGCGGCGGCGCGGAAGCCCGCGTCGGACCACGTGCCCGAGCGGCTCACGACGACGATGTCGACGTCGTCGCGGGCCAGCAGCCGCGTGACGGGGCGCGAGAGCGTGGGGTGGCCGTGCACGACGACGCGCTCGACCGCCCCGCCCAGCGGGCCCTCGTCGTCCACGGCGTCCAGCAGCAGGCGGTACGGCCCGATCGCCTGCGGGCCGCCGCGCGCGCCCGAGGACGGCTCGGCGAGCAGCGGCCAGCCGGCGAGCTCCGCGAGCGCCTGCGCCGCGGCCCCGACGGCCGGGTCGGGGCTGTCGCCCGCGAGCACGAGGGTGCGGGGCCCGCGCGGCAGGACGACGGGGCGCGGCGGCTGCGGCAGCGCCACGCGGGTCAGCCCCGTCTCCCCCGTCAGCGCGACGTCGTCGGCGCCCGGCACGAGCGGGTCGGCGAAGCCGACGTCGAGGTGCACGGGGCCGGGGGTGCCGCCGCGCAGCCCGCGCGCGGCCGCGACCGCGCGGGAGGCGGTCGAGCGCCAGCCCGGGGCCTGCCGCCACGGGTCCTCGGGGGCGGGGACGTCGGCGGAGAAGCGCACCGAGGGCAGGAACATGCGGGCCTGCGCGTCGGCGGTCTGGCTCGCGCCGGACCCGCGCAGCTCGTGCGGGCGGTCGGCGGACAGCACGATCAGCGGCACACCCGCGTGGTGCGCCTCGAGGACGGCGGGGTGCAGGTTCGCGACGGCGGTCCCGCTCGTGGTCACGACGGCCACGAGGCCCCCGTCGGCGGGTGAGCCGGAGCCGCGGGCGAGGCCCAGCGCGAGGAAGCCGGCGCTGCGCTCGTCGATGCGGACGTGCAGCTGCAGGCGGCCCGCGGCGTCGGCGGCCGCGGCGGCGTAGGCCAGCGGCGCGCTGCGCGAGCCGGGGCTCAGGACGAGGTGGCGCAGTCCGAGGCGGACCAGCGCGTCGACGAGCACCGTCGCCAGCGCGGTCGAGGGGTTCACCCCCAGATCTTCCCCCGTCCCGGCCCCGGTGCCCTGCCCGATCGTGTGGCACCCTCCCCCGGGTGAGCGATGTCACTCCCCCGTCCGTGCTCGACGCCGTGCTGCGGCGCAGCCGCGGCACCCTCATCGAGCGGATGGGGATCGTGGTCGTCGAGGCGTCGCCGCAGCGGATGGTCGCGACCATGCCGGTCGAGGGGAACATGCAGGTCATGGGCCTGCTGCACGGCG
Source organism: Kineococcus rubinsiae (assembly GCF_011839805.1). GTDB lineage: Bacteria > Actinomycetota > Actinomycetes > Actinomycetales > Kineococcaceae > Kineococcus > Kineococcus rubinsiae. The sequence goes on from NZ_VWPY01000040.1 coordinate 14,094, forward strand.
GCGCGAGCTGCGTCCTGGCCGAGACCCTGGGCTCGCTCGGGTCGATGCTGCACGTCTGGCCCGACGCCTCCGTCGTGGGCACCGACATCAACGCCACCCACCACCGCGCGGCGACGTCGGGGGTGGTCACCGGGGTGGCGACCGCGATCACGCTGGGCCGGACCCTGTGCAGCCACGAGGTCGTCATCACCGACGAGGAGGGCCGGCGGGTGTGCACCGCGCGGATCACCAACCTCGTGCGCCCGCTGCCCCCGGACGCGCCGCGCCTCGACGGCTCCCCGGCCCGCGGTAGCTCGGCGCCTCAGGCCGGCGGCAGCTCGGCGTAGGCGGCGGCGAGCCGCTCGCGCCACCACCGCTCGCGGTCGGCGGGGGCGCGGTGCCGCTCGAGCAGCTCCGGGTCGGCGGCGGCGGGGCCCACGGCGATCGCCCCGTCCACGGGCAGCAGCGGGTCGGCGCGCACGTCGGCGGCCAGCAGCGCCGCCGTGCCGAGGCCGCACGCGAACGGCAGCTCGGGGAGGGCCGCGGCCAGGGCCAGCCCGCCCGCGAGGCCCACCGACGTGTCGAGCGCGCTGGAGACGACGGCCGGCAGCCCGCACGCCACGACGACGTCCAGCGCCGCGCGGACCCCGGACAGCGGCGCCACCTTGACGACGACGACGTCCGCGGCCTCCAGCCCCGCCACCCGCAGCGGGTCCTCGGCCTTGCGGATGCTCTCGTCGGCGGCGAGCAGGACGGGCGTCCCGGCGCGGGCGAGGCGGCGGCGCAGCTCCGCCATCTCCTCCAGGGTCCGGCAGGGCTGCTCGGCGTACTCGAGCCCCGCGACGGCCAGCTCGCTCAGCGCCCGCTCGGCCTCGTCGACGCTCCAGAGCGTGTTGGCGTCGATGCGCACGCGGCCCTGCGGCCCGAGGACCTCGCGCACGGCGCGGACCCGGTCGAGGTCGTCGGCGAGGCCCTGCCCGGGTTCGGCGACCTTGACCTTCGCCGTCCGGCACCCGGGGAAGGTCGCGAGGACGCCGGCCACCGCGGCCGCGGGCACGGCGGGCACCGTGGCGTTGACCTCGACGCGCCCGCGGTGCGGCGCGGGCCACCCGTGCCACCCGGCCTCGATCCCCGCGGCCAGCCACCGGGAGGACTCCGCGGGGCCGTACTCCAGGAACGGGGAGAACTCCCCCCACCCCGCGGGCCCGTCCAGCAGCAGGGCCTCGCGCTCGGTGATGCCGCGGAAGCGGGTGCGCAGCGGCAGGCGCACGACGTGCGCGGCGGCCAGCAGGTCCACGAGCGGCGGCAGCTCCGGGGTGGTGTCCACGCGCCCAGTCTCGCCCGCTCTCCAGGCTTCCCCACCCCCTCCCCCGCCGTGATCATGCAGGGATTACCTGCATGATCACGGAGGGAGGGGACGGGCGATGCCCTACGGTCGGCAGCGTGTCCGCCCTCCCCGGTGTCAGCGAGACCTTCGACGCGACGGCGTGGGCGGAGGTGCCCGGGTTCGAGGACCTCACCGACGTCACCTACCACCGCTGCGTGCGGCCCGGCCCCGAGCGCGGGACGGTGCGCATCGCCTTCGACCGCCCCGAGGTCCGCAACGCGTTCCGCCCCGGCACCGTCGACGAGCTGGCCCGGACGCTGGACCACGCGCGCCGCACGCCCGACGTCGGCTGCGTCCTGCTGACCGGCAACGGCCCCAGCCCCCGCGACGGCGGGTGGGCGTTCTGCTCCGGCGGGGACCAGCGCATCCGCGGCCGCTCCGGCTACCAGTACGCCGAGGGCGAGACCGCCGACACGGTCGACGCGGCGCGCGCGAAGGCCGAGGGCGGGCGGTTGCACATCCTCGAGGTGCAGCGGCTGATCCGGATGATGCCCAAGGTCGTCGTGGCCGTCGTCCCGGGCTGGGCCGCGGGCGGCGGGCACAGCCTGCACGTCGTCGCCGACCTGACCCTGGCGAGCGCCGAGCACGCCCGGTTCAAGCAGACCGACGCCGACGTGGGTTCCTTCGACGGGGGTTTCGGGTCCGCCTACCTCGCCCGGCAGGTGGGTCAGAAGTTCGCGCGGGAGATCTTCTTCCTGGGCCGCCCGTACACGGCGGAGCAGGCGCACGCCATGGGCATGGTCAACGAGGTGGTCCCCCACGCCGAGCTGGAAGCCGTTGCGCTGCAGTGGGCCGCTGAGATCAACGGCAAGTCCCCGACGGCGCAGCGGATGCTGAAGTTCGCGTTCAACGCCCTCGACGACGGCCTGGTCGGGCAGCAGGTGTTCGCGGGCGAGGCCACGCGGCTGGCGTACATGACCGACGAGGCCGTCGAGGGCCGCGACGCGTTCCTGGAGAAGCGCGACCCCGACTGGAGCCCGTTCCCCTGGTACTTCTGACCGGAGGTCTCAGGCCTCGGGGGGCTGCCGCACGGGCAGCCGCACCCGGACCACGGTGCCCTCGCCCTGGCGGCTGTCGGCCGAGACCGTCCCGCCGTGGCGGTGCACGACGGCCCGCACGAACGGCAGCCCGAGCCCGCTGCCCGGCACCGACCGCGCCTCCTGGCTGCGGAACAGCTCCTCCCACACGTGGGGCAGGTCCTCGGCGCTGATGCCCTGCCCGGTGTCGGCGACCTCGACGAGGACGCCCTGCCCGCTCTCGCGCGCCCGCACCTCGACGGTCGCGCCGTCGGCGGTGTACTTCACGGCGTTGTCGACGAGGTTCACGAACGCCAGCGCCAGCAGGTCCGCGTCGCCCTCGACGTGCGGCAGGGGCCACGGCGCGCGGGGCGCGTCCAGGCGCAGGGTCCGGCCGGCGGCGCGGGGCTGCTCCCCCACCACCTCCAGCGCCTCCTCCAGCAGGGCGGTGACGTCGACGTCGGTGGTGTCCAGCCGGCTCGTCTCGACGTCGGCGATCTTGCGCAGGTCGGTGGTGAGCCGGCTCAGGCGCAGCACCTGCTCCTCGATGCTGCGCAGCCCCCGCCGCTGCTCCGGGCGCGGGTCGTCGCCGGCGAGGTTCGCCAGGGCGAGGCGGATCGCGGTCAGGGGGTTCTTCAGCTCGTGGTCGAGGCGGCCGACGAGGCGCCGGCGGTCCCCCGCTGAGCGGCTCTCCACCTCGCCCAGCGCGTCGTCGCGGCGCCGCCGCCGGCGGGCGGCCCGGAGCACGGCGACGAGGGCGAGCACGGTGACCAGGGCCCCGGCCGCGAGCGCCCAGTCCCCCGGCTCGGCCGTGAGCTCGGCCCCGACCCCGCGGGTCCCGCCCGGCAGCGAGCCCGCGTGCCACAGCGCCCAGAGCAGGGCGCCGACCAGGACGGGCAGCAGCGGCAGGACCCACCGCCCGGCCCCGCGGAGCGTGCGCAGCAGCACCTCAGGCGCTCTCGACGCGGCCGGAGAACCGGTACCCGGTGCCGAGGACGGTGGTGATGAGCTGCGGGTCGGAGGAGTCCACCTCGAGCTCGCGCCGCAGCTCCGCGACGCGCGTGTCGACGCTGCGGGTGCTGGTCTGGAACGTCCACCCCCACACGGCCTCGAGGAGGCGCTCGCGGGTCATGACCTCGTCGGGGTGCGTCATGAAGTACGCGAGCAGCGCCGTGGCGCGCGGGGTCAGGACGACGTCGCGGCCGTCGCGGGAGACGCGCTGGGAGACGCGGTCGAGGACCACGGACCCGCTGCGCAGCCGCGGCGACTGACCCAGCCCCCCACCGGCGGACGCCCCGCGGCGCAGCACGGCCCGGATGCGGGCGATGAGCTCCTGCGGGTCGAACGGCTTGTTGAGGTAGTCGTCGGCCCCCTCCTCCAGCGCCATCGCCCGCTCGCTGGACTCCCCGACCTGCGTCAGGAGGATGACCGGGGTGCTGCGGTGCTCGGCGCGGACCTGGCGGAGCACGGCGCGGCCGTCGAGGCCCGGCATCATCACGTCGAGCACGACGAGGTCCGGGTCGTGCGCGCGGATGCCGTCCAGCGCCTGGCGCCCGTCCGCGGTCACGACGACGTCGTAGCCCGCGCGCCGCAGCAGCGGCGCCAGGTTGTCGGTGATCGCGGACTCGTCGTCGGCGAGCAGGATCGTCGGCACCTCGTCATGATGCCCGCCCGCGTGAGCCCGCGGAGCCGCCGCGGCGGGGGTGTGACGGCACCGGCAGGGGTGTGCCGGAACGGTGACACCGCCGGGCCCCGGAACGGCCGCCCGGTGATCAGCGCGCTCGTAGGGTGGCGGGGTGCGCAGGGGGACGAACGTGGTGCTGCCGGCGGCCGCCGTGCTCCTCGCGGTGGCGGGCTGCTCGTTCTCCGGGCAGCTCGTGACGTCGGGACCGGGGGGATCGAGCGCACCGGCGTCGTCACCGGCGGCCCCGCCGTCCTCCGCGCCCACGTCGTCGGCCCCCGCGCCGACGACGACCCCACCACCGACGTCGGCCCCGCCCACCTCGGCGCCCGCCACCTCGGCGCCGCCCACCTCGGCGCCCGCCACCTCGGCGCCGCCCCCGTCGACCCCGGCCACGTCGACCCGGCCCCCGAGCACGCCCGCCCCGAGCTCTCCGACGACGGCCCCCGCCCCGACGGGCCCGCCGCAGCCGTGCCGCAGCGAGCAGCTCGTCGCCGCGCTGGCCCCGGCACCCGCGCCCGGCGCGGGCCGGGCCGCGGCCACGGTCTCGCTGACCAACCTCGGCTCCGCCCCGTGCACGCTCGTCGGCTACGGCGGGGTGTCGCTGCGCCGCAGCGACGACGGCCCGGTGCCCTCGTCGCAGGTCCGCGCGGCGACCCCGGCGCCGTCGAGCGTGACGCTCGCCCCGGGGCTCGGCGTGCGCTCCACCCTGTCGTGGTCGACCGTCGCGGACCCGGCCGTCGGGGAACCCGCCGACGGCCCGTGCGAACCCACGCCCACGACGCTGCAGGTGATCCCGCCCAACCAGGTGCCGCAGCTCGCCGTGCCGTGGACGGCCGGGCCGGTGTGCGGGCAGGGCGCGCTGACGCAGACGGCGTACGTGCGGTGAGCGCGGACCCCGCCGGGCCCCGGCGCCGAACGGTGGTCCGGGCCGCGGCGGGCGCGGCGCTCGCGACGGCGCTCGCGGCCTGCGGCCCGGCCCGCCCCGGTGCGACCCCGCCCCCGACCACACCCCCGCCGACCACGACACCACCGACCACGCCCCCGCCCAGCCTGGACGCCCTGGCCCGGCAGGTGTCGGGCGGCGTCGCCGTCCCCGGCCGCGCGGGCTACGACGCGGACCGCCTCCTCTACAACCCCCGGTTCGCGGGGAGCGCTGCGCCGCAGGGCATCGCCGCGTGCCGCAGCGCCGAGGACGTCGCCGCGTGCGTGCGCTTCGCCGCGGCCTCGGGGACCCCGCTGCACGTGCGGGCGGGCGGGCACTCCTACGCGGGCGCCTCCAGCGGCGGCGGGCTCGTCGTGGACCTCGCCCCGATGGCCGCCGTCGAGGTGGACGCCGCGGCCGGGACCGCGCGGATCGGCGCGGGCGCGCTGCTGGCCGACGTCTACGCCCGCCTCGGCGCGGCGGGCGTCGCCGTGGGTGCCGGGTCCTGCCCCACCGTGGGGTTCAGCGGCCTCGCGCTGGGCGGCGGGGTCGGGGTCCTGGCCCGCACGACGGGGCTGACGTGCGACCAGGTCGTCGCGGCCGACGTCGTGACGGCGGACGGGCGGCGGCGCACGGTCGACGCGGGCGCCGACCCGGACCTGTTCTGGGCCCTGCGCGGCGGCGGACCCGGCCTCGCGGTCGTGACGTCGTGGACGGTGCGCACGACCCCGGCGCCCGACGTCACCGTCTTCGCGCTGCGCTGGGGGTTCGAGCAGGCGGCCGCGGTGCTCGCGGCCTGGCAGGAGTGGGCGCCCGCGGCCCCGCGGGAGCTGTGGTCGACGTGCAAGCTGCTGGTGGGCCCGGGCGGGGCGAAGGTGCAGGTGTCCGGCGCCTGGACGGGCACCGGTGCGCTCGACGGGCCCCTGCGCGGACTGCTCGCGGCACTGCCGGCCCCCGTGGCGCGCTCGCGACGCGCGCTCGGCTACGCCGCGGCGATGGCCTGGGAGGCGGGCTGCTCGGGCCTGGACGCCCCGGCGTGCACGGCCCGGGCGCTGGACGCCGGGCACCGGCAGCCGTTCGCGGCGACGTCCTCGATGCTGCGGGAACCGCTGCCCGCCGCCGGGATCGACGCGCTGGTCGCGGCCGTCGCGGCCGTGGGCGAGGCCCCGCCGGCCGGTCTGGTGGAGGCGGGGGCCTCCTTCGACGCCCTGGGCGGCGCGGTCGCCGACGTGGCGGCCGACGCCACGGCGTTCCCGTGGCGCTCGGCGCTCGCCACCGTCCAGCACACCGCCACGTGGTCCGGCGCGGGGCGCGCGGCGGCGGCCTTCGACGAGGCCGTCGCCTCGACCCGCACGGCCCTCGCGCCGTGGACGGGCACCGCCGCGTACGTGAACTACGCCGACCGCGGCCTGCCGGACCTCGCCACCGCCTGCTGGGGGGACAACCTCCCCCGCCTGAGCGCGGTGCGGCGCGCGGTCGACCCCGACGGGGTGCTCGCCTCCCCGTCGCCCGCCTGAGGGACGGGTCCGGCAGCGTCCGGGGTCAGTACCGGAACTGCGCCACCAGCGCGCTCAGCTCGACCGACGTGCGGGCCAGGTCGCTCGTGGCCTGCTGCGACTCCGTGACCGCCTGCGCCGTCCCCGACGCCGCGTCCGCCACGCCGGAGATGTTGGTCGCGATGTCCCCCGTCGACTCCGCGACGGCGGAGACGTTGCGGTTCATCTCGCTGGTGGTGGCCGTCTGCTCCTCGACCGCCGAGGAGATCGTCAGCTGGAAGTCGTTGATGCGCGCGATGATCGAGGAGATCTCCTCGATCGCCAGGACCGCCCCGGCGGAGTCGCCCTGGATGCTCTGCACGCGGGAGGAGATGTCCTCGGTGGCGCGGGCGGTCTGCTGCGCGAGCTCCTTGACCTCACCCGCGACGACCGCGAACCCCTTGCCCGCGTCCCCGGCGCGGGCCGCCTCGATGGTCGCGTTCAGCGCGAGCAGGTTCGTCTGCGCGGCGATCGCGGTGATGGTCGCGACGACCGCGCCGATCTCGCGGGAGGAGTCCCCCAGGGCCGTGATGGTCGCGGTCGTCGTCTCCGCGACGGTGACCGCCTCCGCGGCCACGCGGGCCGCCTCGTTGGTGCCGCCGGAGATCTCGCGGATCGAGGCGCCCATCTCCTCCGACCCCGCGGCGACGGTCTGGACGGCCGCGGAGACGACGTCCGCGGCCTGGGCCACGGCGGCGGCCTGCGCGGAGGTCTCCTCGGCGCCCGCGGCGATCTGGGTCGAGATGGCCGACATCTGCTGCGCGGCGGTGGCGACCCCGGAGGACGCGCCGTCGATGGTGCGCACCAGCTCGCTGAGCCGGCCCACGGCCGCGTCCAGCGACGCCGCGGTGCGGCCCACCTCGTCGCGGCTGTCCAGCGCGGCCGTGCGGGTCAGGTCGCCTCCCTCGAGCCCCTCGGCCACGTGCTGGACGCGGCGCAGGCCGGCGACGATGCGGCGGGCGATGAGCAGGCCGGCGCCCACGGCGGCGAGCAGGCCGACGACCTGGACGACCGCGATCAGCGTCCGGCTGCGCACGTAGCCCGCGTGGGTGGCGGCCGCGGAGGCCGCGGCCACCTGCTTCTCCCGGTCCACCATCGTGGTCAGGTCGGCCATCATCGAGTCGATCAGCGGCTGGGCCTGGGCGTCGCGCGCCGCGAGCCACGCCTCGAGGTCCCCGGCCTGCGACAGGGGCAGGAGGGTCTCGTCGCGCACGGTCTCGTACTGCGCGAGGGACGCGCGGAAGGACGCCAGCGCCTCGGCCCTGATGGGGGCGAGACCGCGCGCGCCGTAGAGGTCGGCCGTGGCCTCGAGGTCGGCCTGGTCCGCCGCGATGGCCTCCTCGTACTGCCGCATCCGCTCCGGGGAGCCCGCGATGGCGTGGTTGGCGACGTCGAGGCGCATCTGGACCGTGAGGCGGCGCAGCTTCGCGGCGTCGTCCAGGCCGACGAAGCTGTCCTCGTACATGCTCGAGGCCGCCCGGTCGCTCGCCGCCAGCGCGTCGAGCCCCACGAGCCCGACGACCACGCTGACCAGCGCGGCAAGGACGATGGCGGCCAGGATCTTCGTCTGCACCCCCAGGTCCCCGAAGGTCCGGCGGCCGGCCCGCTGCGGCGCGGGGGTGGTGCTGCTGCTCATCGTGTCTCCCAGACCGTGGACCGGCTCCCGTGCCGGACCCTCCAGCTCCAGACATCGGGCACGACGGCCGCTTCCTGAAGCTCAGCTGGGAGTCGCGTGGACGACACCGGTGACGCTCAGGGACCGGTGACCGCCCGCTCCGAGAGCTGCGCGGCCAGCCGGCGCACCGCGGGGACGACCTCGGCCAGCGGCTGCGGCCGGGCGTGCAGGAACCCCTGCTGGGTCGGGGCGCCCATGCGGCGCAGGGCCTCGGCCTGCCCGTCCGTCTCGACGCCCTCGGCCACGAGCCCCATGCCCGTGGCGACCGCGAGCAGGACGAGCCCCTCGACGAGGTCGGCGGTGCGCCGGTCGGTCTCGATGTCGCGCACGTAGGAGCGGTCGATCTTGAAGGCGCTGAACGGCCGGCGCCGCAGGTAGGCCAGCGTCGCGCACCCCGTCCCGAAGTCGTCGACGCAGAGGAACGCGCCCGCCGCCACGAGGTCCTCCAGGGCCCGCTGGGTGGCCTCGTCCTCCGCGACGAGGATGCCCTCGGTCATCTCCAGCACGAGCCGGTGCGGGGCGATGTCCGCGACGGCGGCCCGCACGGCCGGCAGCAGCTGCGGGTCCTCCAGCTGCGGGCCGGAGACGTTGACCGCGACGACGAGGTCGTGGCCCGCGGCCTCGGCCAGCGCGGGCGCGTCGCGGACCGCGGTCGCGAGCACGCGGCGCCCGAGCTCGGCGATGAGGCCGTGCCGCTCGGCGAGGCCGATGAAGTCGTCCGGCGGGACCAGCTCGCCGTCGCGGCGCCAGCGCACGAGGGCCTCGACGCCGGTGACGAGGCCGCTGTCGAGGTCCACCGTCGGCTGGTAGTGCACCTCCAGCTCGTCGGCGAGGCCGCGGGCGAGGCGGGCGGCGGCCAGCTCGTCGTCGCGGCGCGCGTCGACGGCGTCCGGGTCCCACACCTGCAGGCACCCGCCGCCCGCGCGCTTGGCGGCGGTCATGGCCTGCTCCGCGGCGCGCAGCAGGCTCGGGCCCTGCGCCGAGGCGACGGCCACGCCGATGCTCGCGCCGATGCGGGCGCGGGTCGTGGGCCCGGCCTCGACGGGTTCGGCGACGACGCTGAGCAGCCGCGCGGCCACCTCCCCCGCGGCCCCGGCCTCGTGCAGCAGGACGGCGAACTCGTCGCCGCCCAGGCGGGCCAGCACGTCACCGCCGCGGGTGGAGCCCCGCAGCCGGCGCGCGACCTCGGCGAGGACCGCGTCGCCCGCGGCCCGGCCGTGCTCGGCGTTGAAGCGGCGGAACCCGTCGAGCCCCAGGTGCAGGACGGCCACGTCGGGCACGCGCGCCGCGTCGCCCCCGGTCAGCACCCCGGAGGTCTCGGCCGAGGCGACGAGCTCGCTGAACGCGGCCCCGCCGGGCAGGCCCGTCACGGGGTCGGTGCCGGCCAGGTCCGCCAGCTGCCGCAGCGCCTCCACGCGCCGGCGCGAGCCGCGCGCCAGGGCCTGCAGGACCTCGCGCGCCGGGGCGTCGCGGGCCCCCGCGAAGGGGCCGGCCGGCGCCCGGTCCACCCAGCCGCGCAACAGGTCGTCGAGCTCGTCGGGGTGCTCCACGTGCTCCAGCTGGTGCACCGCGGCCTGCAGCTCGCGGACCTGGCGCCGCGACGTGCGGGCCAGGCGCTCGACGAGGACGAGCAGGACGGCGAGGACGAGGACCGCCAGGCCCAGCGCGGCGAGGAGCAGCACGGGGACCCCGGCGCCCGACCCCGCGCCCGCCCCCGTCACGCCCGGCTCACGCGCTCAGCGGTCGCGCCCGGCGCCCCTGCAGCAGTGCGTGGATCTCCTCCACCGGCAGCGGCACGCAGTACAGGTACCCCTGCGCGAGCGGGCACCCCATGCCCCGCAGGATCTCCGCCTGCTCGACGTGCTCGACGCCCTCGGCCACGACGGCCAGGTCGAGCGCCTGGCCCATCTTGACCATGCCCTCCACGAGCGCGCGGGCCGTGGGCTCGGTGGCGATGTCGCGCACGAAGCTGCGGTCGATCTTGAAGGAGGAGAACGGTCGGTGCCGCAGGTAGCCGAGGGAGGAGAACCCGGTGCCGAAGTCGTCGATGGTCAGCAGCGCCCCGGTCTCGGCCAGGTCGCGCAGGCTCGAGGCGCTGTCGTCCTCGATCATCACGCTCTCGGTCATCTCCAGGTGCAGGCGGCAGCCGCTCGCCGACGCCTGCCGCACGGCGGCCGCGACCCGCTCGGTGAAGTCGGCGTGGCGCAGCTGCACCGGGGAGACGTTGACCATGAGGTCGAGGGGGCGCCCGGCGTGGCGCTGCAGCTGCTCCGCGTCGCGGGCCACGGTGCGCAGCACGGCGTCGCCGATCGCGATGACGGTGCCGCTGCGCTCGGCGAGGCCGATGAACTCGTCGGGGCCGATGAGCGGGGTCTCGCCCCGCCCGCGGTCGCGGCGCCAGCGGACCAGCGCCTCGAGCCCGACGACCTCGCCCGTGGGCAGGTCGACGATGGGCTGGTAGTGCACGACGAAGGCCTCGGCGGGCGCCTGCTGGAGGTCCTCGATGACCTGCAGGCGGGCGATCTCCTCCTCCAGCAGCTCGGGCCGGAACTCCACCCACCGGTTCTTGCCCGTGGCCTTGGCCCGGTACATGGCGGTGTCGGCCTTGCGCAGCAGCATCCCGACGTCGTCGCCGGCGTGGGCGCGGCTGAGGCCGATGCTGCCCTGCACGCGCAGGACGTGCCCGCGCATGCGGACCTCGACCCGCAGCGCCATGAGCACCCGGCGGCACAGCCCGTCGACGTCGTTGCAGTCGGGCAGCAGGACGGCGAACTCGTCGCCGCCCAGGCGGGCCACGGTGCTGCCGCCGCGCAGGGTGTCGCGCAGGCGGGTGCCGACCAGGCGCAGCAGCTCGTCGCCCGCCTCGTGCCCGAACCGGTCGTTGACGCCCTTGAAGCCGTCGAGGTCGAGGTAGAGCACGACGAGGCGGCCGAGGCGGTCCGCGTCGCGCGCCCGCTCCAGCTCGACCGCGAGGCGCTCGGAGAACTGCAGGCGGTTCGGCAGCCCCGTGACGACGTCGCGGCGGGCGAGGCTGTGCATCTCCTCGCTCGCGCTGACCCGGAAGAAGGCGGCCTCGCCGACCGACGCCAGCGCCTCCAGCGCCCGCTGGTCGGCGACGCGGTGCTGCGGGTCGCGGTGGCGGGGGGCCGTGACGTAGAGGACGACGCCGTCGCCCGCGACCACGGGCACGCCGATCTCGTCGTCGCCGGGCCGCACGGAGCGGACCATCGCGGCGGGGGTCCCCGAGACCATCCGGGCGTGCTTCTGCAGCGCGCGGGCGAGGTCGGCGCGCCGGCCCTGGGTGTGCAGGGCGGTCGCGGCCTCGAACAGCGCCTCGGTGCGGCGGGCGACGTCGCGCGACGTGCGCATGGTGCGGGTGGCGAGCATGGTCACGATCAGCGGGATGACGAGCAGGACCGCGGCGAGGAGGTTGAGCTTCACCTCGACGAGGCCGCCCAGGTAGCCGAGGCCGCCGACGGCGATCGTCGCGCAGGCGCCCAGCCAGGCGCCCGGGTGCACGAGCTCGTAGCGCAGGGTCGTGCGCTCCTGGAGGGCCACGGAGAGCGCCGAGACGCCGAAGTCGACGGCGAAGACCGCGATGATCGCCAGCCCGACGACCAGCGCCTCGGGCGGCGAGGCCTCGAGCGCGACGGCCCGGTACTCGTTCCTCAGCGCGACCACACCGTCTGCGCCCAACCCCACGAGCACCCCGAGGGCGACCGCGCCGACGACGACGTTGATCGAGGCGTTGAACGTGCGGCTGACCCAGCTCTTCTTCTGCAGCAGGTTGGTCGGCACGCTGCACAGCACCCAGGCGAGCAGGGCCGTGTGCGGTGGCACGAAGCACAGCAGGAAGATCAGGACGCCGACGTCGAACTGGATCTCGACGCTGGAGTGGCTGACGCTCAGCGGGAACGGGAAGCGCGTGAGCAGCTGCATGAGCGGCAGGCCGACGAGGAGGCTCAGGCCGAGGTCGCGGAAGTCGACCGGCTCGGCCATGGCGGCGAACCACCAGACGGCGACGACGGCGACGACGATGGCCACCGCGGCCACGACACCGTCGAAGGCGACGCTGCCCACCGGACGGCGGTCACGGACCCCAGAACTCACAGACACCTCCTCCACCCCAGCGAGCGCGGCTCATCCTGACACTCCGAGCACGAGCGGTCACTGTCCATCAGGGATCGAGTCGCTCGATCGGGCCCGATCTGGCCCGTTCGGCCCCGTCCTTCACCCGCACGCCGCTGCTTCGACGCTCCGCGTAGTCACTCCAGCACCGTCAGTTTCTCACGCGGGTGGGAGGGACGGGCGCCGCGCGGCCGCCGTAGCGTGGCGGCGTGGTCGCCCGACGGATGCTCCGCCCGCTGCCGGTGCCCGCGGGCGAGGCGGTCCTGGGCGTCCTGCCGCAGCTCGCGCGGGCGCTGGCCGGGCGGGGCGACGCCCTGCTCCCCCACGCCGCGGGCAGCGCACCCCCCGCGGCGCTGGCGCCCGGGACCCCCCTGGCCGACGGCGAGGACGCCGAGGACGACCCCACCGCGGTGGTCGTCGCGACGTCGGGCTCCACCGGCACCGCCAAGGGGGCCCTCCTGCCCGCGGGCGCGCTGCGCGCCTCCGCCGCGGCGACGGCCCACCGGCTGCTGCCCGGCGGGCCCGCACCGGGGGCGAGCGGCGAGCAGTGGGTCCTGGCCCTGCCGGCCCAGCACGTCGCCGGCCTGCAGGTGCTCCTGCGCTCCGTGCGGGCGGGCACCGAGCCGGTCGTCGTCGACCTGAGCGGGGGCTTCACGCCCGCCGCCTTCGTCGCGGCCGCCGCGGCCTGCACGGGCGGGCACCGCCTGGTGTCCCTCGTGCCGACGCAGCTCGTGCGCCTGCTCGACGCGGGCGAGGAGGCGACGGCGGCCCTGGCGGGCTTCGCGGCCGTCCTCGTGGGCGCCGCGGCCACGCCCCCGGCGCTGCTCGAGCGGGCCCGCGCCGCGGGGGTCGCCGTGCGCACCACGTACGGCTCGTCGGAGACCTGCGGCGGCTGCGTCTACGACGGCCTGCCCCTCGACGGCGTCCGGGTGGGCCTCGAGGGCGACCGGCTCACGATCGCGGGGGACGTCGTCGCCCGCGGCTACCGGGGGCGGCCCGGCGACCCGGCGTTCGACCTGCCGGCCGGCGGGCCGCGCCGCTTCCGCACGGACGACGCCGCCGTCCTCGCCGACGGGCTCGTCCGCGTCACGGGCCGCCTCGACGACCTCGTCACCACGGGCGGGCTGAAGGTGGCCCCGGCGCTCGTCGAGGCGGCGCTGGCCGGGGACCCGGGTGTCGCGGAGGTCGTCGTCGTCGGCGTGCCGGACGCGCAGTGGGGCGAGCGGGTCGTCGCCTGCGTGGTCCCGGCCCCCGGCGGGCCCGTCCCCGACCTGCTCCGGCTGCGCGCCCTCGTCACCGCGCGGGTCGCCGCGGCCGCGGCCCCGCGCCAGCTCGTGCTGCTCGACGCGCTGCCCCTGCGCGGCCCGGGCAAGCCGGACCGCCGGCGGCTGCGCGAGCTGGCTCAGGGGAACGACGCTGCTCAGGGGAACGACGGGGACCGCCCGGTCGTCTAGGGGGTGACGGCACGAGGCGGTGCCGGCGGAGGAGGTCGTTCGAGGTGCGCAGCGCACTGCCCGTGGTCCTGGTCATCGCCCTGACCGTCTACTGCCTCGTCAACTGCCTGCAGGCCGAGGACGGGGCGGTCCGCACCCTGCCGAAGTGGGCGTGGGTCCTGCTCGTGGTGGTCCTCCCGCTGGTCGGCGGCGTCGCGTACCTCCTGGCCGGGCGCCCCCTGCCGAGCACCGGCGGCCCCGGCCGGGCCCGGAACCGGCCCCCGCAGGGCCCCGACGACGACGACGACTTCCTCCGCCGGCTCTGAGACGGCCGACCGGGTGACCCCGCGCGTGCACCGCCGGTCGCCGCGGGGCAGGCTGGACCCTCGTGGCCGAACCGTCTGAACCCCTCGTGCACCTGCCCTCGGCACCCCCGCGGCGCCACGCGTCCCCGGGCCAGTGGGTCTCGGCCGCCCGGCCCCGCACCCTGCCGGCCGCCGTCACGCCCGTCCTCGTGGGCACGGGGGCCGCCGCGGCCGCGGGAGGCGTGCGCTGGAGCACCGCGCTGCTCGCGCTCGTCGTGTCCCTCGCGCTGCAGGTCGGCGTGAACTACGCCAACGACTACTCCGACGGCGTCCGCGGCACCGACGACGACCGCGTCGGTCCCTTCCGCCTCGTCGGCTCCGGGTCGGCGGAACCCCGCACGGTGCGCGACGCGGCCTTCGCCTGCTTCGCCGTCGCGGGCCTCGCCGGGCTGGCCGTCACCGCCCTGACCGGCGCCTGGTGGCTGCTGCTCGTGGGCGCGGCCGCCGTCGCCGCCGCCTGGTACTACACGGGCGGCAAGCGGCCCTACGGCTACGCCGGCCTCGGCGAGCTCTTCGTCTTCGTGTTCTTCGGCCTCGTCGCGGTGATGGGCACGACGTTCGTGCAGACCGGCCGGATCACGGGCGAGTCGTTCGCGGGCGCCCTCTGCGTGGGCTTCCTGGCCTGCGCGATCCTCGTCGCCAACAACCTGCGGGACGTCCCCACCGACGCGGCCGTCGGCAAGCGCACCCTGGCCGTGCGGATCGGCGAGCACCGCAGCCGGCTGCTCTACGCGGCCCTGGTCGCGGGCGGCTTCGTCGCGGCCCTGGCGACCGCACCCTGGCACCCGTGGGTGCTGCTGGTCCTGCTCGCCGGGGTGCTGGCGCAGCGGCCGCTGCGGACCGTCCTGGGCGGCGCCGGCGGCCGCGACCTCATCCCGGTCCTGCAGCAGACGGGCCTCCTGGAGCTCCTGACGGGGGCCCTGCTCGCGCTCGGCCTGGCGCTGTGAAGCCGTTCCTGCTGCTGGCCACCCGCGCCGACGACGACGTCGCGGACGCGGAGCACGCCGCCGTGCTGCGCTGCGGGGGTCTCGACGAGGGCGACCTGGTGCGCGTCCGGCTGGAGCGCGAGCCGATGCCGGACCTCGACGTGGACGCGTACTCGGGGATCGTCGTCGGCGGCAGCCCCTTCTGCACGAGCGATCCCGAGGAGGAGAAGACGCCCACCCAGGTGCGCGTCGAGCGGGAGCTCTCCACCCTGCTGGACCGCGTGGTCGAGCAGGACGTGCCCTTCCTCGGCGCCTGCTACGGCGTCGGGACGCTGGGCGTGCACCAGGGCGGGGTGGTCGACCGCACCTACGGCGAGCCGATCAGCGCGGTGCCCGTGACGCTCACCGACGCGGGCCGGGCCGACCCCCTCCTGGACGGCCTGCCGGACACGTTCTCGGCGTTCGTCGGCCACAAGGAGGCGCTGACGGTGCCCCCGCCGCACGCCGTCGTCCTGGCGCGGTCCGCGACGTGCCCCGTGCAGGTGTTCCGCGTCGGGGAGAACTGCTACGCCACCCAGTTCCACCCCGAGCTCGACCTCGACGGCATCGTCCAGCGCGTGAACGCCTACCGCGACGAGGGCTACTTCCCCGTCGAGGAGCACCAGCAGGTCCTGGCCGACCTGCGCCGCACCCGCGTCGAGGTCGCGCACCGGGTGCTGCGGAACTTCGTGGACCGCTACCGCCGCTGAGGCCCGGCGGGCGACCCGTACGGTGTGCGCCATGACCAGGTGCACGCGTGAGTGACGTCGACGTCCGGGCCGACGGGGAGCACCGCTACCTCGCCGCCATCACGACCGCCGCGGGGCGGCGCACCGAGCACGTCGTGGCGTCGGACCCGCAGCTCCTGGAGGAGCTGCGGATGACCGCCGCGGAGGAGCCCTTCCTCGTCCGGCAGGTCGTCGACCTGCTGGCGCGCGCGGCCGACGCGGGTGAGCAGGACGGCTCGGGCGCCACGGTCCCCGAGGTCATCGACCTGCGCGAGCTCGACCGCGAGCGCCCCGACCTGCTGGCGAGCCTGCCGCTGCGCGAGGGCACGCTGCCCTGACGGTCGGTCCCTGACCGCGGGACCGCCGGGCTAGCGGTCCTCGGCCTCGTTGTCGTCGTCGAGGCCCCGGCGGAAGCCCGAGCGGGCCGCCGGGCCCTGGGCCTTGTCGATGCGGCCGTCGATGCGCCGCTGCAGCGCGGCCGCCATCTCCTCGCGCTGGCGGCGCAGCAGGAGCAGCGAGACGAGCACGGAGACGACCGCGGCGATCAGCAGGCCCAGCCAGCTCTTGGCCCCGAGGGCGTTGGCGAGCACCAGGCACAGGGCGAAGATGCCGAGGCGCAGGACGGTGTACCGCATGGCGACGCCCACGGCTCAGACCCCCGCGTAGGAGTGCAGGCCGGGGAAGAAGATGTTCACCACGAGGTAGTTGAACAGGATGCAGCCGAACGCGAGGCACGCCAGGTAGGCGGCGCGGCGGCCGTCCCAGCCGCGCGTGGAGCGGGCGTGCAGGTAGCAGGCGTAGACGACCCAGATGATGAACGTCCACACCTCCTTGGAGTCCCAGTTCCAGTAGCGGTTCCAGGCGACCTGGGCCCACACGGCGCCGGCGATGAGGGTGAACGTCCACATGACGAACCCGACGGCCTGCAGCCGGAACGCGGTGCGCTCCAGCTCGACCGAGGCGGGCAGGGCGTCCATGAAGGCGCCGCCGCGCACGTCGCCGCCCGCGGCGCGGCGCTTCTCGCGCCGCTCCTGCACGAGCTGCAGCACGACCGCGGAGAACCCGATGGTGGACAGTGCCGTCGCGAGGATCGCGACGAAGACGTGGATGATCAGCCAGTAGCTGTCGAGCGCGGGGACGAGCTGGGCCGCGTCGACGTAGAAGGTGCGCAGCGCGATCCCGAGGGTCGCGAGGACCGGGGCCGTGACGAACAGCCCGAGGTAGCGGACGTCGCGCCCGCCCCCGAGGCCGGCGCGCCGGGCGCGGACGACCGCGATCAGGTAGGCGATCGCCACGACGCAGGTGCCCGTGAGCGCGAACTCGTACATGTTGCCCCAGGGCACCCGGTGCACCGAGACGCCGCGGGCGACCACGGAGCCGACGTGCAGCAGGGCGGCCAGGACGAACAGCGAGGTGCCCACGGCGGCCGCGCGGCGGCGGCGCGGCGGGGCCTCGGGACGCGTCTTCGTCAGCACGGGCGACCCGCCCGCGGCGGCGGCCGCGGCCTCGCGGCGCGCCCCGGCGCTGCGGATCTCCTTGCCGCCGTCGGCCAGGTCGGCGGCGTAGCCGATCATCGACCCCAGGTAGGCGGTCATCGCCGAGTAGAGCAGGACGTTGCTCAGCCCCGCGATGTTCTCGTCGATGCTCACGAGCCCTCCTCAGGCGTGCGTCCGGTTCCTGCGTCCACGTGCTCCCTCTCCCCATCGTCCCTCACGGGGACGCTCCCCGCCGCCGCCCCGGCCGTCGCGGCCTGCACCGCGGCGAGGACGCCCTCGACCTCCTCGCGCAGCCCGGCGTCGTTGCCGCGGGCCAGCCCGGCGACCTCGAGGCGGCTGGCGCCCGGGTCCCCGTCGACAGCCCGCACCCGGACCCAGACCCGGCGGCGCGGCACGAACAGCGACAGGATCAGGCCCGTCGCGGCCAGCAGCGCGAAGACGAGCGCCTCGCGCTGACCGGGCGTGTGCCGCACGTCGAAGGACGCGAAGCGCTCGACCGAGTCGAAGGTCACCGTGCCGAGGCCGTCGGGCAGCTCCAGCGACTGCCCCGGCACCAGCCGGATCGCGAAGGGACGGCCCTCGCCGTCGCTCACCTGCGTGAGCCGGCTGTCGTCGAGCTCGTACACGTTCTGGGCCACGCCGTCGTCGAGGCCGAGGTCGCCCGTGAACGCCACCATGATCAGCAGCGGGTTCGCCAGGTCGGGGAAGCCCGAGACGGGCGTGCCCGACGCGTCGACCGTGGCCGACGGCAGGAACACCCCGCGCAGGCCGACCTGGACCGGCTCGCCCGCCGCGTCGGTGGCGTCCGGCAGCTTCACGACGCCCGTCGAGTCGTAGTTCGCGGTCTGCGGCAGGAACGGCACGGGCCCCGACTTCACGACCGCGCCGGAGCCGTCCCGGTAGGTGATGACGGGCGCGTAGCCGTTGCCGGACAGCGAGATCTGCGTGCCGTCCAGCTCGGCCGGGTGGTTGACCTTGATGGTCTCCTTCCGCACCGGCTCACCCGGGGCGTCGGAGATGCTGACGTCCGCCGCGAACTGGCGGGGCTCGCCGATCTGCGTCGTCTGCTGCGCCTCGAAGGCGACGTCCATCCGGTCAAGCGTCAGCGAGAACGGCGGGACGTCGTCGGCCGAGGCCCACACGCCGCCGGAGAAGCTGTCCCACGAGCCGACCGTGCCGACCAGGCCCGAGCCGACCGTGACGAGGCGCTGACCCGAGTAGGAGAACAGCGACCCCGCGGCGACGGCGAGCAGCAGCCCGACCAGCGACAGGTGGAACAGCAGGTTGCCCGTCTCGCGGTGGTGCCCTCGCTCGGCCGCGACGGAACCCCCGCCGGCCTCGGCGTGCACGTCGAGGCGGAAGCGGCGCTTGCGCAGCGCGGCCCGCGCCGCCTCGAGCGTCTGCTCGGGGCTCGCCGCGACCTCGGCCTCGGCGTGCTCGGGCAGGCGGGACAGCCGGGTGGGGGTGCGCGGCGGGCGGGCCCGCAGCGCGGCGAGGTGCACGCGCGCGCGGGGCAGGACGCAGCCCACGAGGGAGATGAACAGCAGCAGGTAGATCGCGGAGAACCAGGCGGAGGAGTAGACGTGGAAGCCCTGCAGGCGCTCCACCCACGGCCCGGCCGTCGGGTGGTCGGCGATCCACGTCGCCACCCCGGAGGGGTTGTTGTTCTCCTGCGGGAAGGTCGAGCCGGGGACCGCGGCGACGGCCAGCAGCATGAGCAGGAACAGCGCCGTCCGCATGCTCGTGAGCTGGCGCCAGCAGTAGCGCAGGAACTCCAGCGGGGCCAGCGGCGCGGCCCCGCCGGCGGCCGCGGGGCGGGTGGGCGGGGCCGGCGGCTGGCCGTCGGAGCTCTGACCGTCGGAGGTCTGACCGTCGCGGTAGCCGTCGCGCAGGTCGTCGAGGTGGGTGCCGTCTGTGCGCGCCATCAGAGCACCGGCTCGAAGCCGCTGATCGGGCCCTGCAGCAGCCGGGTGGCGGCGGTGAAGGCTCCGGTGACGAGCAGGACGCCGATGACGATCAGGAGGACGCCTCCGAAGCGGTTGATGGCGACGCGGTGGCGGCGCAGGACGGCCAGCACGCGCATGCCGCGCGAGAACCCCAGCGCGAGCAGGACGAACGGGACGCCGAGGCCCAGGCAGTAGGCGATCGCCAGCCCCGTGGAGCGGCTGCTGCTGGCGCTGGAGAACCCGAGCGCGACGATCGCGGAGAAGATCGGCCCGATGCAGGGCGTCCAGCCGAGGCCGAACACCATGCCGAGCACGGGCGCGCCGAGCAGCCCCGCGCGCGGGCGCCAGCGGACCTTGACCTCGCGCTGCGCCCACAGCGGCGCGGCGAGCACGACGGCGCCCATGGCCAGGACGAAGACGCCCAGGACCCGCTGCAGCGTGCGGCTGTTGACGTCGAGCGCGGCCCCGACGCTGCCCGCGGTGAAGCTGACGAGGACGAACACCGCGGAGAACCCGATGACGAACAGCGACGCGCCCGCGACCATCCGGCTGCGGCGCTGCCCCTCGAGGTCGCCGCTGAGGCCCGTCACGTAGCCGAGGAAGCCGGGCACCAGCGGCAGGACGCACGGGGACAGGAAGGACACGAGCCCGGCGAGGACGGCGATCGGCACCGCGAGGGCCAGCGGCCCCGCGACGACGGTCTGCATCAGGTCGCCCGTCACGCGGGCGTCCCGGTGTCCAGCGCCCCGTCGATGAGCTCGCCGAGGATGGTCGCGGTGATCTCGCCGGCGTACTGGGCCGCGACCTTGCCGTCGGCGTCCAGGACGACCGTGGTGGGGGTGGCGCGCGGGGCGACGCCACGCAGCGCGAGCAGCGCCGAGCCGTCGTCGTCCAGCAGCGACGGGTAGGTCACGCCGTGGGTCTTCTGGAACGCCACCACGCGGTCGGCGTCGTCGCGGCCCGTGTTGATCCCGACGAAGGAGGCGCGCCCGGCGTACTCCTGCGCGACCTGCTCCAGCGCGGGCGCCTCGGTGCGGCACGGGGCGCAGTCGGCGAACCAGAGGTTCAGCACGACGGGCTTGCCGCGCAGGGTGCTCAGGTCGACCGTCGTGCCCTCGGCGGTCGTCCCGGACAGGGTGATCGTGGTCGTGCGCTCGGCCGCGGGGATCTCGGAGTAGCTGCCGTCACCCTCGACGTAGCCGACCGTCGAGCTCGCGGGCAGGCCGTCGCCGCCGCTGCAGCCGGCCAGCAGGGCCGTCGCCGCGACGGCGGCCACCGCGAGGGAGCGCACGCGCACGTCAGGCTCCCGGGACGGGGTCGGCGCCGACGAGCAGGTCGGCGCAGGGCTCCTGGTAGGACACGGCGACGAGGTGGCGGCCCGCGAACTCCAGCGACGTGACCGACGCCAGCGCGCACTGCCGCCGCCGCGGGTCGTGCCACAGCGGGCGCTCTTCGGCGCGCAGCCGCGTGACCCACACCGGCAGCTGGTGGCTGACCAGGACGCTCTCGCGGCCCGGGAAGGTGTCGCGGGCGTCGCGCACGGTCGCGCTCACGCGGGCGACCTGGTCCTCGTAGGGCTCGCCCCAGCTGGGGCGGAACGGGTTGCGGAAGCGCGGCCACACGCGCGGGTCGCGCAGCGACCCGCGGCCGGCGGCGATGTGGGCGCCCTCGAAGTCGTTGCCGGCCTCGATGATCCGCGGCTCGGTGCCCAGCGGCAGGCCCAGGGCCTCCG
This sequence comes from Kineococcus rubinsiae, assembly GCF_011839805.1. GTDB lineage: Bacteria > Actinomycetota > Actinomycetes > Actinomycetales > Kineococcaceae > Kineococcus > Kineococcus rubinsiae. The sequence goes on from NZ_VWPY01000040.1 coordinate 35,085, forward strand.
CGATGGGCGTCGCCGTCTCCTGCGCGCGCAGCAGCGGCGAGGCCGTCACCGAGGCCACGTCGCGGCCGGAGAAGTGCAGGCCCAGGCGCGCGGCCATGGCGTACCCGCGCTCGGACAGGTGGAAGCCGGGCAGCCGGCCGTACAGGACCCGGTCGGGGTTGAAGACCTCGCCGTGGCGGACGAGGTGCACCACGGTGCGGGCGCTCACAGCGTCCCGCTCCCCTGCGCGGCCGCGCGGGCCGCGTGCGGCAGCGCGTCGAGGATCCGGTCCACGGCGGCGTCGTCGTGGCTGGCGGAGAGGAACCAGGCCTCGAACGCGCTGGGCGGCAGGTGCACGCCGCGGTCCAGCATCGCGTGGAAGAAGGCGCGGAAGGCGCCGAGGTCCTGCTGCCGGGCCTGGTCGTAGTCGTGGACCTCGTCCAGGCCGGTGAAGAAGAGGCTGAACATGCTGCCCGCCGTGTTCACGACGTGCGCCACGCCCGCCTCGGCGAGGGCCGCGCTGGCCGCGTCGCGCACGACGGCGGCCGTGCGGTCCACGGCCGCGTAGACCTCGGGCGTGCACAGCCGCAGCGTGGTGAGCCCCGCGGCGGTCGCGACGGGGTTCCCCGACAGCGTCCCGGCCTGGTAGACGGGCCCGGCGGGCGCCAGGTGCGCCATGACGTCGGCGCGGCCGCCGAAGGCCGCGGCCGGGAAGCCGCCGCCCATGACCTTGCCGAAGGTCAGGAGGTCCGGGGCGTGTTCCGCACCGAGGCCCTCGTAGCCGTACCAGCCGGCCGCGGAGACGCGGAAGCCCGTCATGACCTCGTCGGAGACCATCAGGGCGCCGTGCTCGCGCGTGAGCCGGCGCAGCTCGGCGGTGAAGCCCGGGTCGGGGCGCACGACGCCCATGTTGCCCGCGGCCGCCTCGGTGATGACGCACGCGATCCGGTCGCCGTGGGCCGCGAAGACCTCCGCGAGCGCCGCCGGGTCGTTGTAGGGCAGGACGATCGTGTCGGCGGCCGAGGCACCCGTGACGCCCGGGGTGTCGGGCAGCGAGAAGGTCGCGAGCCCGGAGCCGGCCGCGGCCAGCAGCGCGTCGACGTGGCCGTGGTAGTGACCGGCGAACTTCACGATCACGGGGCGGCCGGTGAAGCCGCGGGCGAGCCGGATGGCGCTCATGGTCGCCTCGGTGCCGGAGCTCACGAGGCGCAGCTGCTCGACGGGCTCGACGCGCGCGACGATCTCCTCCGCGAGCAGCACCTCCCGCTCGGTCGGGGTGCCGTAGGAGAAGCCCTGCTGCGCGGCCGCGGTGACCGCCTCGAGGACCTCGGGGTGCGCGTGGCCGAGGATCATCGGCCCCCACGAGCACAGCAGGTCCACGTACTCGTTGCCGTCCACGTCCGTCAGGTACGGCCCGCGGGCGCTCGCGACGAAGCGCGGGGTGCCGCCGACGGCGCGGAAGGCGCGCACCGGGGAGTTCACGCCACCCGGGATGACCCGGCCGGCCCGCTCGAACAGGGCCTGTGAGGTCGCTGGGGCGGTCGCCGAGGGGACGGGAGGGGACGCGGTCACGACGTCCAGTGTCGCAAGTCCCGGGCCGTGCGCGCGCCCCAGGGGGTCTACGACAGCCTGTCGTGACAGACCTCACGGCCCGCCCGGGCGGCCTGTCGTCCCCGGCGCGCCGCGGACGTGCGCGAACCCCTGTGCAGCGGGGCCCCGAGCCTCCACACTGCAGGCGTCCCGGACCCCCGTCCGGGGCGCCCACGCACCACCACCAGGCCGGAGCACCTCATGAGCGACCTGCACTCCGCACCCATCGTGTCCGGGATCGGCTACGTCGTCGACGACGTCGCCGGCACCCCTCCCCGGGCCTTCGAGGACTTCACCGGCGAGGTCTCCTTCCACGTCAGCCGCGGCGAGCACCAGCACGACGTCGTCGGGGTCGGCGAGCTGTCCGAGGGCGGCGCGACGGTCCACGAGAAGATGGGCGACGCGGGCGGCAAGGACGTGCGCACGTGGCGCGTCACGTCCGCCGACGGCACCTTCTCCGCGGAGCACGTGCTCCTGTGACGCGACGAGGGGCCGGCCCCGCGGTGCGGAACCGGCCCCTCGACGAGCGGATCAGTGGTCCTGGACGTCGTCCTTGACCTTCTCGACGTGCTGACGGGCCTCGCCCATCGACTGGTCCTTGTGACCCTGCGCGGTCAGCTCGGCGTCGTCGGTCTTCTTGCCGACGGCCTCCTCGGCCTTCCCCACGGTCTGCTGGACGACGTTCTTGGCCTTGTCTGCGATGGACATGCCCGCTCCTTCTCGACGGTCGACGCCGGTGACCCGGCCCCCGCACCGTAGGCACGCTCGGCGATCACCGCGCGGTGAGATCACCCCCGGCCCGCGCCCGCCCCCCTAGCCTGCTGCGCGTGAGCCCCCTCGACCTCGACGTCACGTGGCACTCCGGCACGTCGGGCGGGCCGGAGCCGGCGTTCCAGGTCCACCGGGCCGACGAGGCCACCGTGGTCCTGCGGCAGAGCATCACGACGCACTTCGAGGCCCCGTTCCTCTACCTCCTGCTCGGCGCCGAGCGCGCGCTGCTGCTCGACACCGGGGCCACCGCGGACCTGGAGGCGCGTCCGCTGCGGGCCCTGGTCGACGCGCTCGTGGCCGCGTGGCTGGAGCAGCACCCGCACCCCGGCCACGGCCTCGTCGTCGCGCACACCCACGCCCACGGCGACCACGTCGCGGGCGACGGGCAGTTCGCCGACCGCCCGGACACGGTCGTCGTGGGCCACGACGTCGCCGCGGTGCACGCGTTCTTCGGCCTCGGCGCCGACGGGGCGGGCGGTCACCTCGACCTCGGCGGCCGGATCCTCGACGTCGTGGCGATCCCGGGCCACCACGAGACGTCGATCGCGGTGCACGACGCGGCCACCCGGGCGGTCCTGACGGGCGACACGGTCTACCCCGGCCGCCTCTACGTGGACGACTTCCCGGCGTTCACGCGGTCGCTGTCGCTGCTGCAGGACCTGGTGCGCAGGACGGGCGCCGAGCACCTGCTCGGCGCGCACGTGGAGATGTCGGACGTGCCGGGCGTGGACCACCCGCGGGGTTCGACGCGGCACGACGGGGAGGCCCCGCTGCCCATGACGCCGGCGCAGCTGGACGCCGTCGCGGCCGCGGCGGCGAGCACCGGAGGCGTTGCGGGGCAGCACGTCTTCGACGACGTCGCGATCTGGATCGACTGACCGCCGCGGGACGTCACCCGGATGCCGTCCGCGACCGCTTGACGCGGGATGCGCACCCGCATCCTCGACGCGGCCCTGCGGCTCCTGGTCGAGGGGGGACGTGACGCGGTCTCGACCCGGGCCGTCACCTCCGCCGTCGGGATCCAGGCGCCGACGCTCTACCGGATCTTCGGCGACAAGCTGGGCCTCCTCGACGCCGTCGCGGCGCACGGCTTCGCCGAGCACCTCTCCGGCTGGCAGGGCTGGCAACCGGGGGCGGACCCGATCGACGCCCTGCGCCAGGGCTGGGACATGCACGTCCAGTGGGGCGTCGAGAACCCGCAGCTCTACTCGATCGCCTACGGCGGTGGCCGTCCGGGGTTCAACTCCCCTGCGGGACAGGCCATCGACGCCATCCTGCGCACGCTCATCGACCAGGCGGCCCTCGCCGGATACCTCGGTCTGCCGAACGCCGACGCCGTGAACGTGCTCCGCGCGGTCGGTTCCGGAGTGGTGTTCACCCTCATCGCCCTGCCGGAGGACGCCCGCGACGCGCGCCTGTCCGAGCGCGGCCTGGAAGCGGTGCTGTCGACGATCCTGGCGAAGACCCCCGCGTCCGCGCGCCGGAAGCGCTCGGGGGCGGCGATGCAGCTCAAGGCCGACCTCGAGACGACGACGGTGCTGACCCCCCACGAACGGGCGCTGTTCGGTGACTGGCTCGACCGCCTGGCCGGTGCCTGACCGGTCGGCTCGGGAGCTGCCGCTCCATGGACGAGGCCCGGTGGTTCTCACCGTCCTGACCTGACGCGTCGGCCGGCGCGCTCCCCGGGGGCGGGCCCGCGGCGAGGTTGCGCCGCGCTCCGTCGCCCGCCGGGCCGGCGTCCTGTGCCTCACCGCCAGGCGACGCGCGTTCGCGGCAGGGCGGTGCCCCCTCGCGCGGTGGCCTCGGCGCACGCGGCCGCGACGGCCACCGC
>NZ_VWPY01000005.1 GCF_011839805.1 Kineococcus rubinsiae
ACTCCCGGCAAGTCACCTCGAGACCGACGTGAGGGGCTGTGAAACCCGCAGGGCGCGGGCCTGCCCGCGAGTCCAGGTCTGCCCCGAAGCACGAACGATCTTGGGCCGGTCGCGTCCTTGCGACGAGGCACGAGGAGCAGCGAGCGGACGAAGATGGTTCGGGCGTAGCGGGTCGAGCGCAGCGAGCCCGGACTTGGCTCAGCACCGGAGTCGGTCACGATGAGACGCCGGGAGGGGCAAGAGCAGAAACCGCCGGCCCGAAGGGCCGACCACCCGGGCGAGGCACGAGCCCGGCCAGCACCGCAGGTGCGCGGCCTAGCGACGAAGGAGCGGCCGGGCTGGGGGGAGCGCGAGGGGGCGCGCAGCGACACCCCCTCGCACGTCCGCCAGGACCCAGGGCGGCGACCCGACCGGGTGGCATCACGCCCTGGCCGCGGCGGGCGGGGCCAGTCACCCGCAGGGCGCGACGCAAACGCGGGCCGGGGTGGCCGCAGGCCCACCGAGAACGAGGAACGAGGACGAACGAGCCCGGCTTGACGCCCCGTCCACCACGGCCCCGATGAGCGCCCGAGAAGCGGTCACCGCCCGCAACCAACACCGCCGCCGCGCAGCGGCGTCCGCGGGTTGGATCGCTGGCGGGACCGGCCCGCGAGCGGGGTGGACGTCCTACCGCCTGAGATCGACCAAGGAGATCAGAGTGATCATGACCGCTGAGAGCAGGTGACCTGGGTCACCCACTGGGTGGCGAGGTCCGCCCCGGGCCAGTCTTCGAAGGTCAGGCTCCCGTCGTTGCCGAGCACCAGACTGGTGGCTGGCGACCCATCCCCCTGCGCCGACGCCACTGCCGCCCGTACGCGGGGGTCCGCGCTCGTGGGGTAGGCGTACAGCACCAGGTTGCCGTCCCGCTGCATCGCCAACGCGACATCGGTGCAGCCGGAGCGCTCGGACTCCCAGACGAGGACACCGTCTGCCGACAGTGCGAGAGAACCCACACTGCTGACCGCGAAGCGGTAGCGGCCGTTGGCCGACTGCAGATAGTCACCGGCAGTCAATCGCTCCCCGCGCGCCAACCGGTCCGGCAGTGTGGGGTGTTGGGCTTTGGTGACCGCCACCTCGCTCGTGCTTTCCCACCACGAGATGCCGTCGGCTGAGGAACGCAGGACCACGTTGCCGTCGTCTCCAACCCTCAGTTCGTCAGCGGACGTGTCGTCCGTGTTCGTGGCCCACCAGACATGGTCATCACCGCTTGCGGGGAAGATCCCGAAGTTGCCGTCCTCCCGAAAGACTGCAGATGCACCTGGGGAGAAGTCGCTGCCCACGACCCACACTGACGATCCGTTGTCGGTCAGTTCAAGTTCTCCAGTGCCAAGCATCGACAGCGCGTACCGGCCGCTGGGAGAAGTAAGACTGTCGCCGACAGAGAGCGCTCGCCCCCGCAGCAGGACGTCCCCCTGCCCAAGATCAGACGATGTCTGGTCTGAGGAGGTGGACCCCAGACCAGTCGCCGTCCCTCCGATGGGGACGGCTAGCCCTGCAGTCACGCCCACGACGAGACCCAGGATAGCCCCACCGGCGATCACGTATCCCGGACGTGCCCAGACACTCTGGGGAGTGGCGCCAGCCTCTGGGGCGGCGACAGGCAGGTGCAGGACAGCGGCTACGGAGCAGGCCAGACCCGTCAGCAGCACGATGATCCCGAGCGTGCCCAGTTTCGGGGCGCCATGGAACAGCCCGCGCTCCCCCATAAGGGTTCCGAGGACCGCTGCGGCAACTCCAAGCAGTACCAGAATCCCGCGCTGCTGCCCGCTGAGTGACTTTGGCTCGTAGGGGCCTAACACGGAAACAGGGCTCTGCTCGCCGTGAGGTGCGTCGTCCTGACTCATCGGATCGACTCCTTCTCGCCCACGTCCTCGGGTCGGCGCTGCTACACCGCTGCCACCGGGAGTATGGACGCTGACAGTCGGGTGAGGGGAGAACTTGGAAGAATCCCTGGCCTAAGCACAGGTGATCAAGACGTGCGCTAGCTGTACTGACCAGGGATGTTGGTCCAGTAAGTGCGTCCCGCGTGTCTAGAACCAGCAGGTTCGCCCTGACCGTCCAACGCGTCGAGGGCCTCAGCCTCGCCGAGATGATCGCAGACCTCAAAGGTCAGATCGCGGCAATGCGAGCCTGACGTCTGCATTGCCCGCCAGCCGACCGGCAGTTCTGACAACGCTTGCCCGGGCTCGACAGCTGCACCAACGATCCGACACTTGTTCATCCGACTCACATGCCGCCGCGACCTTTACCCTTCGCGATGACTGCACCCTTCACAGGCGGGGCCTTCTTGGAAGCCATGTAGTCCCTCATGAAGACCTTCGGATCCTTCGCGCTCGGGGGGCTTCCACGGGGTGCAAGCACCACCGGCGGGGGCGTCGCCGGTTTCGCGGGGGTGTATGCAGCGCCTCGGCCCCTGCCGGTCCCGCGCCACTTCTGGGTCCTTCCCCTACGTACGAACCCCGGCTCGTGACGTGCAGACGCCCGGTCCTGCGTCTCAAGGCGGTTCCGGCGACCTTCAACCGGGAGGTTCGGCGACAGTCCGCCGCGCTGGCGCTTGCGAGTAGCCCTACTTGGCCTGCGTCGCGCACCTTCTGATCGCCTCCTGTCTTCCTGTTTCCGCTCAGGGCTGGCACTTCGACTGCCTGGGGGCGTGCCGCGCGGACGCGGCGGCATCTGTGAAGTGCCGGGTGACCTGGCCTTCACCGCACGCTCCATCCTCTCCTGCCGCTGATTGCGCGCGTCGTGCGTCCTCTCATACCGCCTGCCGCCGTCCTTAACGGCCTTGGTGTACTCATTGGCGGTCGGCACCCCCAATGGCTTCGGAGTGGACGAAGAGTGCACGGCCGAAGGACGGCTTTGAACGACTAGCTGCGACGGGGGAGCGGCGGTCGGCACCGTACCTGCGTAGCCTGAGGCCGCCACCATGCCGACATATATTCCGCGCTTCAAACCAGCCCTAGCGGCCTGCTGAAACTTGCGTGCCCAGCGCGGCGTGTGAGTCTGTTCCGGCTCACTCATCCTTCCTTCCCTCCGACAGTTCCCTGCTCGCCTCGCTCATCAGGAACCATATCCTCGGCGTGGCGTAAGTCGACGTCCGAGGCGCCATCCCGCGCTCCGCGGCTCGGCCCGGGTTCGCTCTTCGCGACCTCATGCCCGATCGTCGGGCCGAAGTTCCAGGCACCGCCACCACCACCACCACCACCGAAGAATCGCCCGAGCCCCGAGCCTTTCGGTCGGGCACTGTATTGACTGAGGTATGGGTTGACGGCTGGAAGCGGTGGGACGGCCTTGACGGGGGCAGGCTCAGTAACCGCCGCTTGCGCACGTTCTAGGAACTCGCCGGACGAGATGCTCTTCCACGGTAGGTCCCGGTAGTAGGGCGTGCACTGGATGAGGCCCCAGTTACCACTGCGGAGGGTTAAGGCATTCCCTGCTGGGATGTTAGCCAGTGTTGCTGCGGTCAACTGACGCTCGCGCTGGACGCTGTGGGTGGTGGACTGGGAGGTGTTGGATCCGATGGTCCCACCCAGTGGCAGGCCGAAACTGGTGCTGCGGCCGCTGGTGGAGTTGTAGACGACGTAGGGCCGGTCCCAGTCGCCCGCAAGAGTGGACAGTGCGTCGAGGGTCTTAACGTCACCGATGCCCGGGAATACGACCTTGGTGCCAAACAGGGTGAGGAAACCGTCTGCCGCTTCCTTCCAGCGAACGCGTGCTTGCGACAGGTCCTGGAAGCAGGCCATGACTTGCAAGCCTTGGCCGCCACTTTCCGAGACGATACTGGGCAGTTTCTTGATGGGCGCGATGTTGGCGACCTCATCCAAAGCCCAGAGCATTGGAGGACGCTCGTGTTGGTGCAGGTTGATTGTGGCGTTGGCCCGGTAGGTGGCGTGCCGGATCTCTTCGAGCAGGCCCACGACCAGGGGGGCGGCTATGTTTTGTGCGTCGGAGGGCGCCACGATGTAGACCGTGTCGCAGGATGCGGCGAACTCGTCGGCCTTGAAGTTCTGTACCTGACTGACGGCGGCAACCGCATCCGAGCCGTATGCGTTCAAGACCAGTCGGGCTGTGGAGCAGATGGAACTGCGTTCTCGCTCCTCGGTGGATTCGAGGATGGCTGCCACGTCTTCAATAGCCGAGAATTGGTCGTGCTCGGTGAGGATTCGAAGGACCTCGTCCCGGTAGTAGTCGGGTCGCGAGATCCACCGGCGAACGACGGAGATCGAGCAGTCGTCGAGGTAGGCCGCGCGCAAGAGCGGCGCGAGGATGGTCTTGGCGGATTCCGTCCAATGCGAGGCGTTCTCGACGCCAGCGCCTGCTTGCGAGGAATCGACCATGGCGTCGGCGATGGTGCGGGCGCCATCCCAGGTCCTGGCACTGGTGACCGGGGTCCAGTGCAATGCGGTAGCACCCTCGGGGACGGAGTACGACTGAGTGGGGTCGAACACCCAAATGCGTCCCAGGCGTCCACGCGCCAACTTTGTCGCATCCAGCACGTCGAGTTTTGTTGAAGTAACCACGGCAGGCCCGGAGGCGGAAAGGATTGCCGGGACGATGAGCCCGCTGGTCTTGCCCGAGCGTGGTGGGCCCAGCACGAGGACGGCTTGCTCGCGGGCCGCGGTAGACCATTCCCGGCGGTCAGGCGTCAAGCCAAGGTAGATCCCGCCGCCTTGGGATGCGGTCAGGCTCATCGCTGCCGCGTGCGGGTCCTGTGCTTTGGCTGCGACGCTGTCCGGACGAGCGGCGAGCCAAGTCTGATGCTGCTTGGCCGCGACGTCCTGGCGGACCTGCTGTTCGGTGCGCTCGCGCCCTGGCCTGGTCGCCAAGACAATGAAGTAGGCGGCTGGCGGCCCCACGCCGATGATGAGGCTGACCACCGCCATGGCGGGCATCTGTAGCCCGAGGGACATGAAGAAGTAGAGCAGGCCGCCTGCTGCCCAGACGCTGAAGAAGGCGAGCGCGCACCCGGAGGGGCCTTTGCCCTTCGGGGTCAGGGGTTGTGTCGGTTGACCTGCGGCCGGTCCCCACTGTTGCGCCATGCGTGATCCTCCTCGGTCACCGTTCGCGCGGGCAGTAAGAACCCGGGCAGAAATCGATCAAATCCCCGAGTCGGCCCCTGACGCCAACGCCCTCGTTCATCTAGAGGTACGGAGCGTAGGGGACGTAGACGGTCTGTGGGAGGGGTTGCACCAAACGTGTGAAGGACCGTTGCTGCTCGCCTTGGGTGGGCTGTGGATCACGGTCTTCGCCAGGAGCCGCGTGGGGCGTCGATGGACTCACGGCGGTGGGCCAAGACCGCCCTGAGGCGTTGCGGGCGGTCCCGCGGGAGCGGGTGCACCGTCAGTCGCGGCAGTCGTTAACCGCTGTGGTGTGGACGTTGGCCGCCGCGGCCGACTTCAACGACGGGCCTCGCACGATCTCCTTGCCCCGGTGCTAGCGCGGGAGGCTGGGGTGGGGGATCGGGCCTGGCAAAAGCGCACCGCGTGGCTGCGTGAGCGCGGCTGTCTCGAGCATGGCGAGAAGGGTGCGAAGGACGGGTGGCGGCTGCGCACCGTAGACATGGTCTGAGCCTTCCAGGGCCCCGGCCGGGCCTTGCGGTCACGTCCACGGCCTGCTGCGCTTGAGCCGCGCGCCTCCTATGCGACCCCTCAGCGCGCCCATCCGCGGACGCATCGCGGTCTTAGGGCTCGGACGTCGCCGGCCCGTAGGGCCGACCACCGCGAGGCACGAGCGCCAGCACCGTAGGCGCACCGGCCTGGTGACGAAGGAGTGGGGCCGGGCTGGGGGGAGCGCGAGGGGGCGCGCAGCGACACCCCCTCGCACGTCCGCCAGGACCAAGGGCGGCGACCCGACCGGGTGGCATCACGCCCCCACCCGCCACGGCCACGATGACCGCCCGGGTAGCGGTCACCACCCGCAACCGATACCGCCGGCCCGCAGGGCCGCCCGCCTCCCGCGACGAAGGCGTCCAGTCGGCCACGGCCGACGCTCCTGAAGTGCAACTCGAGCTTCGGCTGACTACAGCCGGGTCTTTTAGGCCGACGGGCCCTCCCCGCGACGCCCGTCCTCCTCCGAGGCGGGGCGGTCGGCGTCGGCCGACGCCGACGTACTCGCTCGCTCCTCCAGCTCGGTCAAGTCAGCGGTCGGAGGAGACGGACGCAGGCTGGGCGGCTCGGTCGTGCCCTCCGAGGAGGTTTCCCGGCCGATGTCGCCGGGGCTACGGGGCGCCCAAGCCCAACGAGGTTGCTTTGGCTGAGGGACAGCCGGAAGCGCTAGCGACGAAGGCTCGCTGGGCGTATCGACGTCCGTCCTGGCGTAGGGGTCGGGGATCGCGATGTCATCCACGAAGAACCGCTGAGGTTCACGGATCCGGTCCAGGATCCAGTCGAAGGGCCCCTTCTTAATGCTGAGCCTGTAGTACCGCCACTCCTGGTGCGTCTCGAGAAAGCCTTCTATCGTGTTCTCACCAGGCCACGGACCCTTTGATGTCAGCTGGCCGTTGCGTCGCTCCCACCAAATGCCCTGCGCGTCGACGAAGGTACACCTGATGCTCCACCTCAGACCCGACTGAACCCTCTGCCTCGTACCGGGGGCCTTTGGTCCAGGATCGGGGGACCTGACGAACCCCTGTCGCAGGCGAGGGACCACGGTGACCTCTGAGTAGCCAGGCGGCCAGTCAGAAGCGCTCAGGTAGTAGCGCTCAACGATCCTTTTGTACTTACCAGGTGCCCCCGCCCACAGGTCGATCGTCACTCGTACCGCTGGCATGTCGGAGAGGTTCAAGCACCGCACGGCGACGGTGGTGGCACTTGTCTCAGTCACCCAGGCACCGATCTTGGCGGCCTGAACGCGCAGTCGCTGGTCAGCGTTGATTTCGTCTCGTCGGCTCTCGCGACGATAGGCGCCCAGGGCGAGGAGCGCGGCGACGGAGCCCGCGGTGACGGCTGCCCAGCTCGGCGCGTTGCCCCAGTCGATGCTGTCCCACGGGATGCCTGCCCAGGGAGGACCGGGCCAGTCGATTCCCGCCCACCAGTTCTGGATGTTGTCCCACCAGCTCACGCTCGGTGAGCGTAGGGCGTCGGGGTCAGGTCAGGAGGACGAACGGAGATACGAGCCCGGCCCGCACCGTAGGTGCGCTGGCCCAGCAACGAAGGAGCGAGCGGGGCTGAAGGGTGCTTGATGAAGTCGAATCCGCAGCCAGTGGTGATGCTGCGAGCCCGGCCTTATACAGATTGAAAGAGGATTAAGCTTGGTCATTCAGGTGCAGTAAGTCTCTAACGACGGCAACGATGTTAGGATCAATCGGGGACAGTCCTAGATCCAGATTCGAGTGAACGTCCGCATCGGTGAGTGGACGGTTGGGCAGGTCCACCAAAAAGGGTTCCGCCTCCCTATCTGCGCAGTATTGGTAAAAGCTCTCTAGTATGGGGAGAGCGAGTTTTATTTCGTCGCTCCTCCATGTCAGGATTAGGTTGTGCAGTCTGACGAAAGACTCAAACGCACCATGTACGATGGCAGTCACGTCCAGACGTTCTGGAGAACTGAATAAATCGGACCTTACTCGAGCCCCCCAATTGAATGATCCAGCGAGCAGTCGGTCGCGAGAGGCGAACAACGCTACTCGACTACCGACGGATACGAAATCGACTGGTAGTCGATAGTGCTGTGCGTAATCGCGTAACTTGTAGGAGAAGCGATACGTCACATTCGAGTCATACTCCGCACTGGTTGCGGCCTTGAAATCGGCGGCCTGACTGCCACGTGCTTCTACTGTTGTGTTATCTAAGAACATGCGGAAACGAACAGGATAGTCTACCGCCGACCCGCAAAGGTCCTGCGATAGGTAAGGTCGGCTATGCGCACCGAAAGGGTCCGTCTCAACAATGCGACATAGGTCTATCCACGTCTGATAGGCACGAACGACAAGGACGCCCGGACTCCGGCTCACTTCGGCTAATAATCGCCAAGCAGCTAACCATGCTTCAGCATCTTCATATACTTCCGGTCGCAGCCTATGGAGCCGGTAGTTACCGACTCCGTCGCGTTTCGTGGCGATCGCTAGATACTGTCCCATGGGTCCTCCAAGTAGGTTCTGAAACGCTAAACCTCTAAAGTCCGAGGTGACCGGCGGCGTTGGAGTCATCGAACAGCTCGCCGCGGCGGATGTAGCTGCGGGCGACGGCCACGGACTTCCAGCGGCCGTGGTTCATGATGTCGCGTTCGGCGACGCCGTTGTCGGCGGCTTGGGTGGCGAACCCGGCTCGGGTGGAGTGTGCGGAGTAGTAGCGCCCGCTGGTGTCGGGAGCTTGGAGTCCGGCGGTGCGGGCGCGGGCGGTGATGGTCTTGGTGATGGCCAGGCGGGCCATGCGAGCTTGGTGAGGGTTCGGGGTGGTGGTGTTGCCCACGCGGCCGTTGTGGAATAGCGACCGCAGCACCGCCCCGTGCAGGTCGGCGACCAGTCCGCGGCGGGCGGGCAGGCTGTAGCGACCGGTGGTGTTCGTGCGTGGGCTGGCCCCGGTGTGGGGGGTGTAGTCGGGGTCTTGGACGGTGAGCTGCTGGCGTAGGCGGTCCAGCCAGGTGTCGAGTGCGCGGACCGGGCACAGGTGAGCGCGGCGGGCACAGGGGATCGCGATGAAGGTGCCGGCGCCTTCCTGGTCGGTCTTGGAGGAGCGGATGCGCACGATGAGCCCGGCGGTGTCGGGTTCGAGGTCGTCGAGGTTGAGAGCGGCGAGTTTGGAGGCGCGCATCGCGGAGGTGAAAGCCAGCAGGACCAGGGCGCGGTCACGGACCTCGAGCAGGGACTGGCCCCGGGTGGGGGAGGAGTCGATGGCGGTCACGATGCGCTCGACGTGTTCGGTGAGCAGGGCCGGCGCCGGACGGGGCGGGGTTGCGGTGGTGACCATGTCTCGGCGCAGACCGCGCAGGACGCTTTTCAGGGCGGGGTCCTCCAGCGGGCTGGGGTGACCGGCGCGGCGGTGGACGAAGGCGACCGCAGCCATCCACGTGTTCAAGGTGGAGGCTCTGATGCCGCGCGGGGTGCTCGACGAGCGGGCGGGTGACGAGGTGGTGCGTCGCGACTTCACAGAGGTGGAGCCGCGGGTGCTGGCGTCTCGGGTGTGCTCGAGGTCGTGGGCCGCGGCTGTGTCGGTGGTGGGTGGGTAGACCGAGGCGTTGGCCCACGCACCAAGGTCGTGCGGGTCGGCCGGTAGGACCGGGCGATCGTTCGCTATGGCCCAGGTGGCCCACCGCTGCCACGCGCTGAGGTAGGTGGCCCAGGTGGAGTCGGAGAGGGACTTGTCCCGCAGCTGCGACAGACGCTCGGCCTCCACGGACCGGGTCTCAGCGGCTGGGGTCTCAGCTGCCACTTCCGCGCCCGCAGAGGTCTCGGGGGAGCCGTGGGTCCGCTTGCTCACGGGTGCTCTCCCTTCCGGTGGTGCAGGTCATGGTGGGGCGAGCTCGTCAAGACGTCTGGGGCTGTGGTGCTGCGACGGTGGTGCAGGCGCGAGATCGGGTGGCGTGATCGTGCTGGGTGTCAGTGCAGGTCACGTCAGCGCGCGGTGGGCGCCGGCGCTCAGCGCGGATCGGTGCCGGCCGCGCCGGGCGTGGTGTCGGTGGGGAGCTCGTAGAGCCCGGTGGAGAAGTCGGTGCGCAGGACGAAGGAGGGGTCCAAGACCTCTTCCTCGTCGGCCAGCAGGAGATACGCGCCGCCGGTGATGGTCAGGACGTGACGGTGCAGCTCGAACCCGCCGGGGTCCAGGGGGACGTCGATGGCGATGGGCCGGTCGTCAGGGACACCGAGCAGGGCTGCGCGCAGATCGCCGACGGTGAGGGCCCGGGCCTGGTGCAGCACGGTGACGTGGCCCGGGGCCGCTTCGAGCCCAGCGGCAGCGTGCTTCGGGACGTCGCCGGCGGCGGAGGCGTCATCGTCGGGGGTGCTTTCGTCGTCGGCGGGGTGCGGGGTGTTCCACATCCGCAGCAGCAGCGCGTGCTCTGCGTCGACGTCGTGCAGGTGCTGGGCCAGGACGTCCTCCAGGCAGTGCCCTGTCTCCTCGTGCGGCGCCGTGGGTGAGGAAGCGTAGAAGTCGTCGCGGGTGATGGGGTCGGGCAGGTCGTCATGGTTCATTATCGGGAATCCTTCCGAGTGGGGTGCACGGTGATGGCTCTCAGGAACGCACCCATGCAAGCCGAGCCTCAGGGACGGCTTGAGCAGAGCGACCGGTAAAAACCTCCGGCAAGTACGGCAGCAAGCTCAAGTGCGGGGCTAGGACCGTGGCGTAGGTTTCGCGGTAACCCCCGAAGGGCATCGACGCCTTGGTTCGGGCCGGGTAAGCCCCGAGGGCCTTTAGGTCGGCCATCATCTGCTTCTCCACGCGCTTGGCGACCCGGCCCTCGCAGTAGGCAACCTCCAGCACCTGTGGCAGTCCCTGTCGGTGAGGATATTGAAGTCAGCGATACTGAGCAGAGTAGTTGTTGTGCGCTAGCAGAAGTTCGATCAAGCGTTGTCGATATTGCCAGCGAGGTCGCGGCGCAGCGTCAGCGCAGGTCCAGCAACGTTCGGTGGGTCAGTCGCGGTGATGAGCCCGACGTAGGTGACGTCGGAGAAGGCCATGCTGCGGTCGTTGTCCTCGTCGGGGGACATGGCATGCCTTTCGCTCATCACAGCAAGGACCAGGTCTGCGTCGAGTTCGTCAAGCCGGTGGTGAAGCCAGTTGGCGTCGGCGAGCAGAACTGATTGCCCGTCGTCGGCTCCCAAGCCGTCGTCATCGTTGCCGGCGTCGACGGCGAGGCAGACGGTGGTGCCGTCGTGGGCCCAGGAGGTGGTGTGGGGCTGCCATGTCGCGTCGCCGAGAAGTTCGATGCTGGGCAGGGTGAGGTTGATGGTCTCGTCCAGTGAGCAGTCCTTGGTGTTGCCTTCCCACAGCCACTCTTCGCCAGCGGGTCTGATGTCGTGCAGCCTCGCGTCGAGGATGCCTTGCGGCATGTGCAGCCCCGATTGCCTGCTCTGCTCGATGGGGGACCAGCCTGCTTCACCGAGGTACTGACCATGGGTGCGTTGTCCTTCCATCGACTTCATCCACCGCCCGCACATGCTCTTCGTGCGGAGCACGTCGAGGAGACGCTGACCGTCTCCGCGAGGGGCAAGCCAGGCGAACTGGAGGATGAAGGTGTCGCGGTCGCGGGTGCTGATGTCGCGGCGGCGGGCGTCGTCGCGGTTCCAGCTGGCGTAGCGGTGCAGCGCCACCCACGACCGGCCGGTCTCGTCGACGGGGTTGAACAGCTGCTCGGGAGTGGGGAGGTCTGCGGTTGAGGTTACCCATGCGTCAGGGTCGGTGGGGTAGTTGAGATTGGGGGCTGGCAGCCACACCTGCGGGATTTGAGGCTGCTGCAGGCGGCAGACGCGGCGGCCGTCGCGATTGCGGCTCGGAGGGAGACTTGGGTCGAGGTCTCGGCCGTACCAGGGCCAAGGGCCTTGGTAGGACGCAGGGCCTTCGCGCCAGCCTTCATGGGCGGGGTGGTAGTTGTCGGCGAGGCGGGCCAGAAGCTCGTGTAGGGCGACCCACTGGTACTTCTTGCCGATGCGTTCGACCTTGTGTGCGTCTCGGCCGCTGTGCAGGTCGCGGGAGGACTCGAAAGCGTCAAAGCGTTCCGTGCTCCAGCCCAGCTCGAGGGCGCGGTGAGCGATCCAGCGTCCGGCCCAGTTGGCGTTGACCTCGCCGAGGGGGTCGTTGTACCGATCGGTGGGAGGAGGACAGGCCAGGAGGTGGAGACTGAAGTAGCCGACGTCACTCTTGACGACGTACTTGTTGAAGTCGCCCATCCAGTCCAGGCAGGAGGAGAGGATGGAGTGGGCACGCCAGTCCGTGTAGTCGCCGGTGTCGTCCTTCAGCGGGCCGTGCTGCTGCTGCTCCAGCGCCTCGGCGGTGGGCGGTTCCGTCGGCGCGGAGGCACCGTAGGGCGGTTCGAAGCACTGGAGCTCTGCGGCATCGATCAATCCGTGGTGGTGGGCCCAGGTCATGATCCCGCGGGCGGCGTCACGGGCCAGGACGTTGATCGGCAGCTGCGCCGCGCGCCAGTGGCTAAGGACCGTGCACACCTCCTGCACCCCGGCGAGGTCAGCGTCGCCACCGGTCATGACGGCCCCGTAGGCGCAGGTCAGCATCCGCTCCTGCACATAAAGGTCGTCGACCTGGCGTGCGGTCTCCAGCAGGTACGCGGTGACGCTTAAGCGCTGGCTCAGCAGCAGGCTGAGCAGCTTGCTGGTGTGATCACGCAGGAACCGGTTGGAGGAGGTGAGGAGCCACATCAGCAGCAGCCCGGCCAGGCGGATCTGCTCGGATGGGCTGGCCGGTGAGATGCCCGTGCGTACCCAGCCTTCCAGGCGCTGGTAGGCGCCGGATTCCTGAACGTCGACGGTGGCCACTGTCCACCAGGCGTCACGCTCGGGCATGGCCATGGCCAGCAGGCGCTCGGTGAGCCAGTCGGCGTTGGCGGGGTGCCCCGGCCGCGGAGCCAGCGAGAGTAGCACCTCGAGCATGCCCGGGTTGTGTAGGTCCAGGCTTGCCTCGAGAAGTTCCAAGGTGCGGGGGCTGAAGGCGGAGGTGGCCCGCTCGAGGAAGCTGATCCACGTGACGGAGGTGAGCGAGGCTTCGTCTTCACGGTCACCAAGTAGGTCGATCAACTCCACACCCTGCTGCTCAGGCAGTAGTACCGCTAGTGACCGCCACAACCATCGCTCACTGCTCAGACGAGCCGCTAGTGCCGTCCGCGCCGGTGCCTCACTGGACGCGTCAAGGGGATGGGATGCGTCGTGCAGGGCGAGCAGGCGGGTGCCGAGAACGTGCTCGGAGAGAGCCTGAAAGGGTAGGCCTACGTGTTCGTCGCCGCCGGCGGCGGGGCGCAGTTCTAGGACGCCGTCGCTGACCATGCTCTGGAACAGCGTTCCTGGCCACAACCGCCCTGGCAGCAGCGCGTCCACGCCGGCTTCGGCGGGACCACGCGGCACGGGGCGGCCCTGGTTGGCGATGAGAAGATCTGACACCTGGTCCAGGGCCTGCTGAGCCAGCTTGGCGGTGGGGGTCAGGCGGAGCCGGTGACGGACGCGGTCCATCTTGATCTTGGCGAAGCGAGAGAACAGGGTGGACCGAGTCGGTGAAGTGAGCGTTGCGGCTGGCTCCTTGGCCAGTACCTCGCAGTACATGCGCAGGAACAGCGGGTTGGTGAACGCGGCGTCCAGGAGGGAGTCGGCGGGGACGGCGACGTTGAAGAGGCGGCAGTAGCGCTGAAGAGCTTCCTGCTCATGACCGGCGATCCCCGGATGATTGAACACCGGCAGGAGGTCGTCTGAGGAGAGAACGACATCGCGGTAGTCGTTGCGGAAGGAGACCAGCAGC
This sequence comes from Kineococcus rubinsiae, assembly GCF_011839805.1. Taxonomy (GTDB): domain Bacteria; phylum Actinomycetota; class Actinomycetes; order Actinomycetales; family Kineococcaceae; genus Kineococcus; species Kineococcus rubinsiae. The sequence continues at coordinate 13,428 of NZ_VWPY01000005.1, forward strand.
GCTACGTGCGGGTGCTCACGAACTGCTTCGAGGAGGGCGGGCAGCTCGGTGCGCCAACGGTAGGGATCTTCCGACTCGTTGAGGGCATCAATGATGAGCACGGCGCGGCAGCCGCGGGCCTCAGCCATGGAGTCCAGGGCCTGGAAGAACTCGTCACTGCTGGTGAGACCACCGCCTAGGACGCCGGCGAGGGCAGGCCACCAGTTGTCGCCACGCATGCGGTCTCCGAGCACCACCACGGTGGGGAGCTTGGCGTCAAGAAGACCTCGAGCACAGCGCAGCAGAGCGTGGGTCTTACCTTGACCCGCCGCGCCGACCACGGCGGCGACACGCTGGGTACAGACACGGGCGCGCTTGCTCCTGGCCGAAGCGTCGAGGGTGTCGATCGCGGAGAGCGCGTCCTGCAGGTTCCCCCGCCTGTAGGGATCCAGCACTCCATGGCGCTGCCACGCCATCGTCGACAGGGTGCCTGTCAGGTCGCTGAGGGCAGCGAAGTCGGGATCGTGAGTTGCGACAAGGTCGTCACCGCCCGACCCGACCTGGGGTGCCGTCACCTGCAGCCAGGCGTCGAGGCGCATGAGCAGCTCTCCGACGGGTTCATCCCCCCACATGCCGATGTCGCTGCGGCAGGCGCTGAGGACCTTCTCCACCTGAACCCGGAGCTGGTGGAGGTATGTGCGGCTTCGGACTACGGCCGCGAGGATGTCGTTGATGGGGGAGGGGGTGTCGGCCTCGGGGGTGTAGCGCTCCCCAGCTCCTCGACGTGCCTCGTTCCAGCGGCGATTGAACCACTCGTCAGTCAGCTCCAGCTGCTTGAACCAGTACGCGCGCCGGCCGGCGTGCTCTGCGCGCGTCAGCTGGGCGGTGATGTCACCGCCGCGGATGATGCGGAAGTCGATGTCACTGGCCCCTGAGACGTTCTTCTTCCACGTGGCGACCTTGTTCGTCCATCGGTCCTGGTCGGTGATCCTGTCGTCTGTCCCACTGTCGCTGAAGTCGTAGGGCACGACGAACGTCAGACGGGTCATCTGGGGCCGCTTCATGGTGACGGCCTTGACCGACTGATCCATGCCGCCGAGGGTCGCGGCGAGGTCTCGATAGAACTTGGCTTGGAAGCCCTCTTCGTGGCCATCGGCGTAGACCTCATACCACTCGACCCCACCGTCGGGGGCGCGGGTCTTCCGCGTCTCTACGTGGCCAGGCCCGGGCGTCGGCCGCAGCTGGTAGGCGAGCTCTTCCCATGCCCGGGCCTGGGAGCCCTCATGAGAGCGAATGTCGTGAAGGCGGATGTCGCGGTCGCCGGCCATCTGAGCACGCTATCGGGCGCCCCCGACAGAGTCCGTTCACCGGATCTGTCCCAGACCCGCGTTCGTGAGCTGCAGCGGGGACAAGTCGCGCATGACGCCCGGCAGGCTGCTCGTCTCATCCAACTTGTCCTAGTCAAAGATCGCTAGAGCGTGCCAGGGACAGACGGCAACTGCTTCAACGCAAGACTTGACCCTTCCAGCTGGGCACATCACATACGATAATGTAGAGAATGGTGTGCAATAGCAGCACCAGATGACTTGTCGCTTACAACCGATCCCCCCGTGCGTGTTCGCGTCATACGGGGTCGTGTCGGGCCTGTCATGACTGGCGGTTGGTCGCTACGTCCATCGCTGGACGGCGGGGTTCCACGTTTCACCAGCAATAGAGCCGATCATGACGGGGTCGATGAAGGCGGCTACCGCGCGCACCTGATCGCTCAGCAGCGGCTTGCAAAGGTCGTCTCGCGCCGCTTGGTCCATTGCGAGGTCCCCACGCCACCGGGCGTACTTCGCTTGCGCCTGCGCGTCGAACTCCTCAGCCAGTCCGCCGATGGTCTCGAGCCTTACCTGACGGGATGCGGCTACGCGCTCGAGGGACTCGCGCACGGTGTCGGCCACGAAGGACTGGCGGCAGGACAGGGCGTAGACGTCGAGGAAGTCACGCCAGCGGGTGTTGGCGGCACCGCGCTGGAGCATGGTGATGGTCTTCTCCGCGATGACGTTCCCCAGCGGGTGACCCATGATCGTGAGTTGCTCACCGGGCAGGATCCCGGGGATCGTCACGAGGGCTGGAGCGGGGCTGACGGGGTCGCCGGTGCTGATGTCCAGCTGCATGCGGAGCCGTGCGCTGGCCAGTGTGGCGTCGAAGCGGACGCGGTGACCGACGTAAAGGTCATCGGTTCCCTCGCGGATGGCGTCGATGGTGATGTCGTCGCTGAGGTAGGTCATGCCGTCGCTGACCTGGACGGCCGCGACCGCATGCACGACTCGACGCAGGTAGTCGGCGTCCAAGGGGTGGTCGACGACCTGCATGTCGACGTCCTTGGTGGGGCGGCGCACGTCGTAGGCGGCGAGAAGCACGCCACCCTTGAGCAGGAAGTGCGAGGCATAGTCGGTCATGGTCAGGCGACGCAGGAAGCACTCCAACGCGTACAAGGTCTGGATGCTCGCGGTGGTACGCCCCAGGGTGCGCGCCTGACGCTGACACGCGAGGTACTTCGCCCGCGCCACGGCCGGATCCGCCTGTTCAGCGAAGGAGCCGGGGCTTGGCTCGGAAGGGCTCACAGCAGTACCGCTAACGCCTCGGCGATGGGCCGGCGGGCTCGGGGCAGTTGGGCGGCGGTGCGCAGCAGGTCTGCGGGGGACGCTCCGGGCCGGCGTAGCCAGGTGCGCAACGCCTCCACCGCGACCTCTTGACCGACTTGGTGACGCAGCCGGAACGCGTCGGCGATGCTGCGCTCGGGGCTGTAGAGCCCGATCGTCGCTGCGGTGCCCTCGATGGACACCTGGGTACGGCCCACGTCGAAGGTGGCGGCGTCGAAGTAGTGCCAGGCCACTGGGGCGGGCGTAGTGACCGAGCCGTGACCGCGGGGGAGGGCGATGTCGTGGTGTTCGGGGATAGCGGTGATCAGGTCGTGGCGGGCCAGGGCGCTGACCAGGCACAGGGTCCCTAGAGGCGCCCGGGCCGCGACTTCAGCCAGGTCTAGGTCGACGAGGGGTGCGTCCAGGCGCCGGTACAGGCCGTGCCCGACCTTCTCGATGATCCCCGCCTGTAGCAGGCGTCGCAAGGTGGGATGGCTCAAGCCGGTGTCGGCAGGCCGGAAGACCGGAGTGGTTGGAAGCGCTCGAAGCGTGGAGGCTCGAACCCCGGCAGCCGTGACCCGGCGGGCCGTCTCCTCCTCAACAGGATCGGTGGGCTCGAAGGCTGCGGTACTGCCGCTACTCATCGGACCGCCCCTACATTCGTTATCTGCGACAGGTTCGGGGCAAGTGTCGCATGAAGCGAATATATAGTCGCGGGCTTGGGTCGGGCGTCGTCAAGTCCGGTCGTCGAGCAGGACGACTCGTGAGCCCCGTACCGCCGGACTCCACTCGGATACTACGAGTCGCTCGCGTCGCGCAGTGTCACCCGGCATGGCCCCGCCGGCCAGTGGCCTACCGCGCGACGTCGGCAGCACCGAGGCCGCAGCCTTAGCTGCGAGATGCCAGCCCGCGACCTGCCTCAACTAGGCCACCGGTGCTCCGCGAGCCCGATCCACTCGACGCAGGGTCCTGCCACGCGGTGACAAAGGACGTCCCTGCGCGGACCCACCCTTTTCTCGCGGTAGTTGGCGTCCCTCAGCCACGCACTACGTCACAGCGTTGGTCAGCTGGACCCTCAAGCAAACTCAAGCGAAGGCTGCATGGGATACCACCGGGGACCGACTGGTGATACGACTTCTTGGCTTCACGATGACATTCGTGGTGCGTACGATGTGCAATGATGTGGTTATGGCTCAAAAGACGCAGGTTGTGCTGACCGATGACATTGACGGGTCGGAGGCGACCCAGACGGTCACCTTCGCTTTTCAGGGTGTGTCGTATGAGATCGACTTGAACGACGACCACGCGTCGGCGTTGGAGGAGTCCTTTCATGACTGGATCGAATCCGCTCGTAAGGTGACCGGCTCCCGGGGCACTAAGCCTCGGCGCAGCGGTGTCAGCGCTGGTGCTTCTGGGAGTGGCCGTGACCTGAACGAGGTCCGTGCGTGGCTGCGTTCCAACGGTCACGAGGTCGCCGACCGTGGTCGCGTCTCGCAGACGCTGCTGGAGGAGTACGACAAGGCGCACTGACCCGCCGCACCGCCCACAGGTGGGGCAGCGGCGCACCTTCAACCACGGGGCGCCGCGGCCGCCGGCCATCGGGCCGCTCAACGCGCAGGTACGCCCGGGCGACCGGGGTTCACAGCCCAAGCAGGGTGGCAGCGTTGTCGGTCCAGGCCTGCTGGACGCGGACGTAGGTGCCCAGGGTCGCCAGAGAGCGGTGACGTGTCTGATGGGCGATGGCTCGGTCGGAGGCGCCGCGTAGGTGGGCGTAGGTGACGAAGCCCGCCCGCAGGCTGTGCGCGGAGTAGGTGTTGGCGTCCATGCCGGCGCGGGTGATCGCGGCCTGGACGAGGGTGTTGATGGACTCCGGGTGCAGTGCCTTGTCGGTGGCACGGTTGTTCTTGCCCACCCCCCGGAAGACGGGCCCCTCCACGACGCCGGCCAGTGACATCCACCGCTGCAGGGCGGTGACCGGGCACCGGTCGGGGTTGCTGGCCCGGGGCAGGACGACCAGCTCGGTGCTCTCCCCAGTCTGGTTGGTCTTCGAGCGCGGCAAGGTCAGGACCAGACCGTTGGCGTGCTCCTCAATGTCCTCCACCCGCAGCGCAGCGAGCTCACTGCGGCGCAGGGCGGCGACGAAGCCCACCAGCAGCAGGGCGCGGTCGCGGGCCCCGGCCAGGTCCGGTTCGGCGACACGCCCCTTGGTCTTCCACACCTTGGTGGGCGGGCAAGCCTCGACGACGTCGAACAGCTCCGGCGGCATGAGAGGGGCGGACTGCTCCGGAGGCGCACCATGGGTGCGCCGGATGCCCTCCCAGACGGCCACAACGCGGGCGTTGCGGGTGGGGTCGGGCAGGTTGCGCAGCTGATGAACGAACTTCAACGCCGACAGGCGACGGCTCATGGTCCCGACTTTCGCGCCGGCGTGGGCGAGGTCGGTGAGGTAGCCAGTCACGGTCGCCGGCGCCGCCGGCAGCGGCGGCACACCACGCCCAGCGCACCAGGCGGTGAACTCACGCCAGTCCGAGCGATACCCGCGCATCGTGTTCGCCGCCCGAGCCGCGTCGACGTACCCGGCTTCGACGTCGGTCAGGGGGACGTCCTCGAGCAGCTGCACCGCGTCGGTGTCCGCCGCCACGGTGGAGCTGCGAGCAGGCCGGCGTGGGGGAAGGGAGTCCCGCAACGGCTGCTCGTTCACACCACCCACCCTGCCAGGTGACCACCGCACCCCTGCGCTAGCGACATGCAGGCGATCGCGTCCCGCAGGCTGAGCAGCCGGGGCGGCACACGGGGCCTCGGAAGACCCCGCCATCGGCCGGCAGCCTCAGGCCTGGGCCGTGCACCACGCACGGCGTGGAGCCGACGAGAGCGTTCACGCCGAGGCACAGGGCGGCCGACTTCAAGCGAGGCCCCAGCGGGCCGGATTCGCTGCCTTATCCCGTGCGCTGGCATGACGGCGACAGCTGCGCCTCGTCTCGCCATCGACCGGTTGCGAGACCCGGTAGGAGAGGGGCCTCAGCGTGGGACCTGCAGCGGTAAGCGGTGTCTTGCTGACGGCGCTACATGGCGGGCCGACTGCGTACCGAGCGCGGCATGACCGTGAAGTCGGGCAAGTCCCGTCAGGTTGCCTCGAGGGTGGGATGGCTAAGCATGTCGCTCAGCATCTGACAGTGCTCAGGGTGCGCCCAGAGCAGCTGATCGAGCCCGTCGGCGCTGAACCAGGCGAGGCGGTCGTGCTCGTCGGGGCAGGTGTTGGTGGGCTGTCCGCTCCAGGTCCGTACCCGCCAGGTGCTCAGGTGCAGCTCGGTGTCGGGTGCGCCGGGGGTGAGGTGTAGCCGGGAGGTGGGTTCATCCTCGCAGTCGAGGACGGTGATGCCGAGCTCCTCGTGCAGCTCTCGGTGCAGGGCCTGGAGCTCGGACTCGCCCGGCTCGACGTGGCCTCCCGGTAGGCCCACGTGGCGGGGTAGGCGCGGCGATCGGCGCTGCGCCGTGCCAGGAGCACGCGGTGGTCGTGGATGAGGATACCGACGGCAACGGTGTGCACCGGCGAAGCCAAGCAGACGCTCACGACGGTGCCAGGTCAGCCGCACTGACCGCGCGCTCATCGCGGCATGACCGGTAGAGGTGTTTGATCTTCAGGCGGGAGCTGAGGTGTCATGCCAGGCTGCGAGGATGAGGCAGGACAGCAGACGAGGACGTCAAATCTGTGGTGCGGGACTCTTGGCCGTCGTGCTCGGCGGGTGCGGTGGGTCCGCTCCTCTGGAGGGACGTGAGGCCGCCGTCGCTAGCTGCAAGCAGTTGGCGACCGAGCAGTACGACCTCAAAGACGCAGGTGACGACCTTGACGTACGCGAGCTGTCGATCGAGAACGGCGAGTCGTTCCGAGTGGATGGCGCATCCGATGACGTCAGCTGGACCTGCACGTGGACTTTCACTCTCACCGGCGAGACGCGGAAGGTTGAGGTCAGCGTCGACCAGCAGTGACGTGGGGTGCCGCGTCACGTCCAGCAGCAGGTGCGAGTCCGGTCAGTCTGGTGCCGGAACAACCACTGCTCGCAGATCGACATGAGTGCAAGATCATCTGGGGCTCGGGACGCTGGTCAGCCGTGCTCGGATCCGGGAGCTGATATCCACGTCGTGCGGTAGCGCCGCCTCCTCCTGGTAGGAGCGCCCTTCGAGCGGCTCGTCGGCCGACCACCGTGCACGCGGTCTGTGTCAGCGTCTCCAACGACTCGTAGGACCAGATGCCGCTGAGGCCACTGGCGGACCAGCCGCGGTCATCGAGCAACGTCAGCCGCCGCCCAGCGGCAAGCTCGAGCTCGTGCAGCGCCGAGATGGACAAACGGTCATCGTTGTCGAACTCAACTCCTGGCCGTCTCGTCGATATCGATGAAGGTGATCAGTCGCCTGGCATCGGGCATGCCTACAGCGTGGCGCACGCCAGTCCTGCACAAGCCCGGACGCGGGGCCGAGATGCTGACTCTGCGTGACGCCAGTACTTGCCGGGTGGAGGTCACCCCATGGGAGCCGTCGTCGGGCGCGCAGTCGGGCACCGGTCAGTCACCTGGGAGGTTCTCTACAACAGCAAGTCGTGTCCCACAGCCGACCGGTTGTGAGACGCGGCAGGGGAGTGCTCAGCATGTGATCTGCAGCGGTAAGCGGCGTCTTGTTGGCGGCGCTGTATGGCGGGCCGACTGCCCACTGAGCGCGGCATGACCGCGCGCTCCGCGGGTCGCCATTCCAGAGTGTTAACAGGGGGTTGACGGTTCCTCCGAGTCGCGGTTCTCTTGGCGCCATGGACGACCTGGCCGGATGGGGACAAGTGCTGGTGCACCGACCGGCGCACGAGCGGAATGAGACAGGAGCGCGACTGCAGACCAGTGGCGCTGACGTCGCCCGCGTAGGGCAGGTGCTGCTCGATGCTGGAGACGCTTTGACCGCAGCGGCCACCGCAGCAGAAGCAGCGGCGGAGGGGAGTGGGCGTTGGGCTGAGGAGTTCGGTGGAGCCGTCGCCGTCGCGGCAGCGTTGACGGAGCTGCAAGCTCATGCCGCCGCTGTGCTGGAGCGGGCCGCCACGTTGCGCGGGCAGGTGTACGCGAGCTTGCTGCAGCAGCACAGTCTGGCCGAGGTCGCCCGTGCGCAGGGAGTCAGCCGTCAGGCGGTGCACCGCGCCGCCCGCACGGCCGGTTCACTGCACGATCACCCCGCGAGCTTGCGCCCGGTAGATCCTCGCCCCCTAGGGCTGCAGCCGGCTGACCAGACTCGCATCGCTCAAGGCGGTCGAACGAAGCAGAGCACGGACTAAGGAGGAGAGCGGTGAGCTCTCTGGTGCAGGGGGACGCTACGGCCGGCGCTGAGGAGGATGCTCACCGTGCCGCCCGGTGGGCGATGGCAGCGCAGCTGCTGCGTCGGGTGACGGTGGCGCTGCTGATGGTGGTGCCGATGGCGATGTACGCCGCGGCGTTGGCTGAGAGCAGCCGCGCGGTCGGGTGGGGGCTGCTGGTCGTCGTGGCGCTGGCCGTGTGGTTCGCCGCCGACGCGGTGCAGGTGCGCGCCGGCTGGCACGTGCTGCCCGATCAGCATCTGCCACGTCGACGTGACGTGGCGCTGCTGGCGGGGGTAGACGTGGTCGGCGCGGTGCTGCTGATCGCTGGTTTCGGTGCGGTATCTGAAGCGGTGGGGCAGGTGCCAGCGTTGTCGGCGGTCCCAGGAGCTTTCCTGCTGTACGAGCTGGCCTGGTTCTGCAGCGCGGCCGCTATCGGTGCTGTTGTGAAGGTGCTGCCCACCCGGCGTGAGGCTGCTCGTGCGGGTCGCGGCGGGCGGCAACAAGGCTTGGTGAGGCGAACCCGGGTGGGCGTATGGGTGCTGGCCCCGGTGCACTTGGCCTTCGCGGTGGCCACGCTGCTGGTGGCGCAGGCGCGGGCGTTGCCGGAGGTGCGGGCCGACGATCTCGTCTTCAGTGCGTTGGCGGCTGCGGCGTTGCTAGCGGCTCCTCCTTTGCTGCGTCAAGGGCTGTCAGCACTTCGTCGCTAGAAGCAAGCGGTGCCCCGAGCGCGCCATCTGCGGCGTGACCGAGTGCTCGGAGGCGTCCGACTCGGTACGGGCGGCTACATCGGGACGTTGGTCCCTCTGCTGAACACCTCAATGCTGTTGAGCGCGGTACGCGGTTGGTACATGGTCAAGCCGTAGGAGTGCCCACTGCTGGTGGAGATCCATCCGATGCTGGTTCCGGACTCAGCAAGCTGCACCACCGCAGGCTCGTCGTTATTCAGCGTCACGCTCGTTGCGTCCGGACGATGTGCCTGCCCTTGACCCTGGATCGCCTGCAGGTCACTGCCGTAAGACAGCAGGATCCAGCTCATCCCCTCGGCGGCAGCCTCAGCCGTGGTCGCTGTCTGCTCGTCGACGCTGGGAGGCAGGTAGAAGATCTCGACCTGGGTCAGGTCGGCGTCGGTGACACCTGATCCGGTGAGCGGGACGTCGCGATCGAAGATGGCATCACCGGTGCCGCTGGTGCACAGCATCCGGTAGCCCCTGAGCCGGGGGAAGGTCGGCAACGTGATGCCCAGGTGCTCGCTCAGGCGTGAGCAGGACACCGGCGTCGTGTCCGCGGCCACTGGGATCTCCTGGATGAAGGGGTCATTCGTACCCTCCTGCAGACCGTGCGGTTGTAGGGCGGTGACGGCGCGTTCGACGTCGGGCGTCACGTCCAGCGGCGTGCCTGTGGAGACATGCGGGTCGGAGGTGGCTGGGGTCAAGGGCACCTGTTCCTGCGCCCACGGGTGGGACCAGCCCAGCACGCCCACACCCACAAGCACCGCGGCGAGGGGCACGGACTGCAGCACGCGACGGTGTCGATGACGGCGCACACCTGCGCTGTGAGCCCGCCGGCTCAGCCCTTCAGGCACAGGCAGCTGCTCGGCGGTGTCGTGCAGCTGCTGCCGCAGGCGGGTCTCGAAGTGGTCTTCGGAATCGATCACTGCACCCTCCATGGTCCTCGTGAGTCTGCCGCGTCAGTGGCCTGGCGTCGGGGCTCCTCCTGAGACGGCTGCTGCCGCTCGGCGGGCCCGGATTGATCGCCGCTGAGACGGCGCAGGGTGCGCAGCGCCTTGGAGGCCTGGGACTTCACCGATGGTCCTATAGATCGTCAAGTCGTCATCGCAGCTGGTTGGAGTGCTGACGAGACGTTGAGCTGACTGAAGTCTTCCATGATCGCGTGGTAGGCCTGGCGGGCGATGTAGCGCTTCAGGCAGCGCAGGATGTCCCGCTTGGACAGACCCTCTTTGGTGCGGCGTTCGACGTAGGCGCGGGTCTGGGTGCAAAAGCGCATCCGGACGACGGCGATCATGTAGAGGGCGGAGTTGGCGGCCCGGTCACCGCCTCGTTGTAGGCGGTGGCGGTTGGTGATTCCGCTGCTGGCGGGGATCGGGCTGGCTCCGCAGAGCGCGGCGAACGCCGATTCGGAGCTCAGCCGCTGTGGGTTGCCGCCGGCGGTGACCAGGAGTTGACCGGCGTGCTCGGTGCCGACCCCGAACAGGGCCATGGTCTTGGGTGCTGTGGTGGTCAGCAGGTTCGTGAGGTGGACGTTGAGGCCGTCGATCTCGGTGGTGAGGTCCTCGACGCGGCGGCCGATGCATCGCATCGCCCACTTCGTGGCCTGCAGCGGCTCGTGCAGCCGGGCGGCGTCGGGGCGGTAGCGGGCCGCTTCCGCGGCCGCGGTCTTCAGCGGACGCTGGCGTAGTTCGTCTCGCAGCTGCTCAGGAGCGGTGATGATCAGAGCCTTGAGCTGGTTCAGCGCCGCGGTGCGGGCTTTGACGGCTCCCTGACGGGCAACGCGCAGCGCCCGAACAGCTTCCACGACCGTGGTGGTGTCCTTCGGGGTGGCCACCGCCTCGCCGGGAAGTGTCCGTGTGGTGTTGCGCCGGCCTCGTGCCGGTTCAGTTGAGGCGGTCGTGGAGCCTGTCGCCGTGTGGGTACTGGCCAGGGCGCGGCGAGCGGCGTTCTCCGCATCGAGGGAGTCGGACTTGCCGCGCAGAGCCCGTAGTCGCCGGTCGGGGCGGTTGACCTCCAGCACGCTGACGTGTTCCTGCTGCAGGTAGCGGGTTAGCCCGGCGCCGCAGCTGCTGGTGCCCTCGACCCCGACCACGTGCAGGGTTCCGAAGCTTCGCAGCCAAGTCAGGACTTGCTCATAGCCGGTGGCGTCGGCGGTGAACTGGGCTGAGCCCAGCAACCGGCCCTGGCCGTCCAGGGCGGCGGCGTGGTGGGTGCGGCTGTGGGTGTCGACGCCGGCGATGACCTCGGCGGCTTTGCCGCTGCTGACATCGACGACTGCTGCGGTCATGCTGGTCATGTCCGTCCCTTTCCTCGCGGTGAGGGCGGGCTGGCCGGGTCGGGCGGACAAGACGGTGACGGGCTCTGGGCAGGGTCCTATGAGGTCACGTCCGCCCGGCTCAGCGCCGCCGAGGTGGTCGTGCAGCTGCCGGGTCGACAGATCACAGGTAAGACATCCACCGTGGTGGAGTCGGTCAAGCATGAGGTCAGACCCGGCGGCTGCACGACCATCTCATCTTCACCGTCAACCAGCCGCCGCGAGAACGGTCTGTAGGGCCCGGTGCCGGGCGGGGTCGTAGGCGACGCCGTCTTACCAGCAACGCCAGATCACGTGGAGCCAAGCGCGGGCGAGGATGCGGGTGGCGTGGGGGTGGTCGCAGCCGCGAGCACGGGCCTTGCGGTAGAGGTCAGCAGCCCAGGCGTTGGCGTGGTGGGAGTCCCCGGCGAAGTCGGTGACCGCTCCTCTGAGTTCCTTGTCGACGGCCCAGCGGAAGCTGACGATGCGGACCTTGCCGGACTGCCTGGTCGATGGCGTCGCCCCAGCGAGGCTGGTCAGGGACTCCGGCGTTGGGGTAGCGGCCGCGGCAGTCGCCGATCTCGACGAGCAGCCGGGCGGCGCGGACGATCCCGGCCTTGGGTAGCGAGGTGAACACGACGGCGTCGGGGTGCGCGAGCAGCTGGGTCTCGATCTGCTCTTCCAGTGCCTTGATCTGCGTCCGCAGCGCGCTCAGGCCGGCGACGAGGGCGGTCGTGATGTGGGCTCGGGCCTCGGCCTAGTCCCCGACCGTGCCGCGGGTCGCCGCGCTCAGGTGGGCGTGCAGCTGCTCGGCGCGGGCGGGTTGGGGGTAGTGCTGGGTCCGCAACCAGGCTTCGAGTCGACGCGGGGTGAGCCAGTCGACCTTGGCCTGGGTGGGGAAGCGGGTGAGGAAGGCGAGGGTGATCGCGGAGTCGACGTCACGGAACAGCTTGATCGCCCCGGGTAGGACGTCTTCGAGCTGCGCGCGTAGTTGATTGGCCATCGCGATGCGGGCCGCGACGAGGTCCTTGCGGGCCCGGACGGTCATCCGCAGCGTGACCGTGGCGGGGGAGTCTGGGGTGAGGGGGTGCAACCGGCGGCGGTCGGTGCGGACGGTGTCGGCCAGGACGTAGGCGTCGAAATGGTCGTCCTTGTTCCCTGCTGCGCCGTAGCGGTGGCTCAGGTTCTTCACCTGCCCGGGGACGATGACGAAGACGGCGAACCCGGCCTCGAGCAGCGCGTCGACGATGGGCCCGTCGCCGCGCTCGATCGCGACCTCGCCGACCCCAGCACGGGTCAGCAGGCGAGTCATCCGGTGCAGGCCGGCGGTGGTGTGCTCGACCATCTCCCGGACGGTCTGGACGCCCGAGGCGTCGACGACGAAGACGGCGTGGTCAGCGCTGGCCCAGTCGATACCCGCGGTGGGTGCGGTGAAAAGGTCCTTGACCTCTCGACGTGCGGCGTTGACGTATTCGACACTCATGGTCCTCCTTGCTGTTGGCGCAGCAGGTGGGCACCTGGTGGTCTCAGGACGTGGAAGCCGGTCGCTCACTGATCGGCGCTCGATGGCGCATAGCCCTGTCGCCAGTCACTCCCGTCCTGGGACCACCGGACCCCGCAGTACTCATGCCGGACTTGGAGGGTCAGCGCGCGTGGGGCGGTGGTCCGGTGGTGTCCAAGTGCACCAGCAGCCTGGTGCTGCTGGCACCGCACACGGTGCCGCAGGGGACCGCTGGCGGGGAAGAGTCTGCGCAGTGAGCGCGAAGAGCTGGAGTCAGTGGGGGGTCGGACGTGTGGTGTCTTCTTCGCTGTCGAGCAGCCACTGCCAGAGGTGGATGGTGCTGTCTTCGCCACCGGTGCGTAGTGCGACGAGGGTGCGGGCGATGCGGTCGACGTCGCGCATCTGCGGGCTGTTAGCACCATAGGCCTCGGCGGTGGAGGTGTAGAGCGAGCCCAGCGTGTCCTTGTCGTTGTCGGTCAGGCTCGCGGCCGCGCCACGTAGGCGGGAGGCGAAGGCAGCGAATCGATCTTGACCGCCGCTGGTGCTGTGGCCCATGCCGCCGAGCACCTGTTGTGGGGTGAGTACTGCGCCGGCAGCCTGGAGCAGGGCGAGGCGCTGGCGGGGGCGGGGCGCCAAGACCGCGGAGGGGTCGCTCTCACCATTGGAGCCGGTCCTAGAGGTGGCGTAGACCAAGCTTTCCAAGGCGTTGAAATCGCTGGCTCCCATGGGAGCCAACCCGGGGTTGAGGCGCTGGCGCAGGAAGTCCTCCGGCAGAGCGCTGTCCTTGATCGCCTTGCTGGTCAGGATGCGTTGGGCGGCGGCTTCATCGTCAGGGCTGAACTCGAAGACCACGGGCTGACCGTGCTCGTTGAACGTTTTTCCGACGGCATCGACCATAATCTCTGGTGGGACGCTGCGGTAGTCAGCGAGGTCGAAGGCGATCTCGTCAACACGCTTAAGATCGACACCTTGCTCACGTGCGGTGTCGTACAGGGTGCTCAACGCGTCGCGGTCGGTGGCGGTGAGGTAGTTGAAGACAAGGCCGCTGGAGGGCTGAGGGCCGTAGGCGGACTTCGGTTGCGCGGTGGAGTCGCCGTGGAAGAGGCGGTTGAGCATCGTCGCTCGGCCACTGATCTGGACGCTGTCGACAGCGGTAGGCCCAGCCGTGCCCGCGGTGCTGGTGCCCACCTTGGGTGCAGCATGGGGGGTGGTCACCCTGGCGATGGGGGTGCTTGCTGAAGTGGCGGCGGACCGGTAGATGGACCTGACCTGGTCGACGGTGCTCATAGTGGTCTGCTTCCGCTGGTAACGGTCCCTCCGGTCTTCCTTTGCCTCATCGGCGGTGAGGCCGGGACCTGACCCCCACCTGGCTTGGACAAGTAGCTGAGACGTTGGGACAAGTCCACTGAGACGTGGGACAAGTTCACTGAGACTGGGACATCTGTACTGAGACGGGACAAGATGTCCGTTCTCAGTCATCTTGTCCCGGCCCGAGGCTGCGACCTGCGGTGGGACGGATCACTTGAGACAACCAGGGCCCGACCTGGCTCATCCAACTTGTCCTTGTCGAAGGTCACCGGGACCCTGGGGCGCCGCGCCCGGCAGTGAGGCGGGGGGAGTGGTACCCCAAGATCGCGCCCGGACGGCGCCATGATCGCGAGGTCGGCGGTCTGCTCGAGGGCGTGCTGGGTTGCCATGCTGGTTGCATGCACCCCGAGCTGGACGCAGCGCTGGCACCGCTCTTGGTCGACCTGCAGGTGCCCAGCGGTGTCGTGCCAACCGTGGGCAACCGTGAGTGGCAGGACTACCCCGGTGCTGCCAGCTGCTGGTTGCACAGCCCCGATGGCACCGGCATGGGGGTGGGTCCAGACCGGGCAGCCCTTCACCGTGCAGGTGCTCGCCCTGGCCGACCAGGTGCAGGAGTGGGCGGTGGAGGCGCTGTGGCAGCTCGGGCGGCCAGCGTCGTGGCCGGCCTGCCCGTACCACCCCGACCGGCACCCTCTGGCTGCGCGTGAGCACGACGATCACGCGGTGTGGGTCTGCCCCGTCCTGGACGCCAGGGTCAGCACCATCGGAGCCTTGGTGGGCTTCCGCAGCCGCAAGCGGCACCTACGGCGCCGCACCTAATCGCGCCATGACCGCGCGTGTGTAGGTGATGCTGGATCGGTGCAAGCGAGCCTGACTGATGAGCAGTGGAACGCAGTGGAGTCAGGGCAGGTGATCAGCCCTGCCGGCCGCCGGTTCACGCGCCGCTCGAGCCGCATCAAGCGTCGAGACGCTGACCCGCTGATCGCAGGTGGGGCTCCGCTGGTCCTCTACTGGTTCGGTGGTCGGCAGCTCGACTACTTCGACGGCACCGAAGCCGTGGAGCAGTGGAAGGTCGTGCGCCAGGCCTTGACTAGTCAGACACCACAGTTGCGTGGCGACGTCGTCTGGACCGGCGGGCTCTGGGTCGGTGATGACGACGAGGATCTGCTGCTACTGACCGGGCAGTGCTGAGCTCACAACACACGACATGACCGTGCGGTCACGCGAAGGCAGTGAGGACCTCAGCTGGGCTGAGCCGGCGCGGTGCGGACCGTCCCCTCCCAGGCAGTCCGCACCAGCACCGGCTCGACCGGGCGTTGCCGAACCTCAGTGCGCGGCGGCGCCGACACTCCGGCGGCCGCGCCGAAGCGCCCGAACGAGGAGAAGCACGGCCAGCAGGAACAAGATCGACATGAAGGTGGGCGACTGCCACGAGGCGGTCAGCAGTGCCTGCCGGCTCAGCACTACTGCCGCGGCTAAGGCGGCGCGGCCATCGACGATGCTGGCCAGCACGAGTAGCGCCAGCGCGATGAGCGGTGCAAGTGCTACAGCGGTGTCCTGCGGACTGTTCGGTGCTGTCGCCTGCAACACGCCACCCAGACCGGCCACGGCCATCACCAGCCAGCTGAACCGCCACCGCCACGGCCGTGTCGCCGCCGCCACTGCGGCTACCCCGCTGCGAGATGAGGCGACAGCGACTGCGGCCACCAGTAGTAGCGCGAACACCGGTAACCCCAGGTTGTCCAGCCACGGGTTGACCACGCCGTAGCGGCTGATTGTCTCGCCGGGGCCGCTGTTCACGAGGTTGTTGGCCATCACGGTCAGCAGGTTCAACGCCGCCATCACCGCCGCCGCAGTGACCTTCCCGCGCATCACCAGCAGGAAGCCGGCCAGCGCTGACACCAGGCTGGCGACACCGAGGCCGGTCAACACCGGAGTCGTGGAGATGTCGCCACGGGCCCCTGCGAGCAGGAACCAAATGTGGCCCGACATCGAGCTAGCCAGGAGGAGGACCATCGCCCAGCGCAAGCCCTCCAGGAGGGTGCTCGGGCGCTGGCTGAGTCCGATCTGCGCGCGGGCGCGCAGCGCGCCGTTGACCAGTGCGAGAACCTCCTGAGCTCGTACGCGGGGCGGGTCGCCGGCGGTGTCCAGCAAGGTGCTGAGCGCCTCCTCGCCGTGCTCATGGCGGAAGGGGCCCGGGTACAGGCGCAGCCACCGGCGGTAGGTGCGCTCGACCCGCAGAGAGCGTTCCTGCGCCCGGTTGGTCGACTGCTGCGCGGAGCTCATGCCATCCCCCATCCAGGTGCGAAAGCGGTGCCGGCCGCACCGATGCCTCGACCACGCGTGGCTGCGCCCGTCACGACACGTGCAGCTGCGGTCATCCGCTCGGCCTCCGCGTGTACCGCCGTCCGTCCGGCCGAAGTCAGGGAGTAAGTGCGGCGAGTGCGGCCACCGACCACTTCAGGTTCCCCCGCACTGATGAGTCCCTCGCCGGCCAGGCGGTCCAGTGCGCCGTACAAGGTGCCCGTGGACAGGTGCACACGGTCTTCGGACAGAGCACTGACCTGTTGGAGGATCGCGTAGCCGTGCTTAGGACCGTCCAGCAGGGCAGCGAGGGTGAAGTAGGTGGGCTCACGCAGCGGAGGCATGAACCGACCATAGGTTGGTAGCCGACATGTCGACGTCCGACACGCCGCTGTCCTGTGCCCTGTGCTTGGCGCGAGCAGCGGCATGACCTTGAGATGCGGGGGTCCGTCGCGCGAGCTTGAGTCGATCGGCGCGATGCTCTGTCAACCTTTCGAGACGCTGACCTCGTTGAAGGAGACATGGGGCTACTGGGCCGGCGCGACGAGGAGTTCACCACCTTCGTCGCCCAACACGGCGACGCGCTGCTGCGCGCCGCCCACTTCTTGACCGGTGACCCGTGGGCGGCGGAGGACCTTGTCCAACTCGCCTTGACCAAGACCTACCTGGCCTGGCCAGCGGCTCAAGGCAAGGTGTCTTACGCCTACGCCCGGCAAGCTTTGCTGAGTGCCCACACCGACACCTGGCGGCGACGTCGCTGGCGTGAGGACACCACCGCCCCCGAAGACCTGCCTGCTCACCCACCTGCCGGTGCCGCTGCTGGCGCGCCGACCTGGGCCGATCCCGCGCACACGGTGGCCGACCATGACGCGGTGGATCAGGCGCTGCGACGACTGACACCGCGCGAACGCGCCGTCATCGTCTTGCGCTACCTCGAAGACCTGACCGAGAAGGACACCGCTGCCCTGCTGAACGTCAGCATCGGCACCGTCAAGGCCCTGCACTCTCGAGCTTTGGCCAAGCTGCGCGCGGACCCTGCCAGCGCACAGATGAGCGATGAACCACCCAGCCCGCTCGGCGCAGCCGTCGCTGCGCACTCACCGGTGGGCAAGAGCGCTGAGCCCCTCGGCAGCGCCGAGCTCACCACCGGTCGTGGGCTCGGCATCTCCCGCTTCGTCAGTCGCGCTACCAGGAAGGACAGCAGCTGTGTCGATCAGTGAGCAGCAGATCCGCCAACACCTACGCACCGCCCCCGTCACCGGCGCGGTCGATGTTGCGGCCATCATCGCCACCGGCCGCCGTCGCCTGCGGGCACGCCGCCAGCGACGTGTTCTGGCCGCGGTCGTCCCCGCCCTCGCGGTGGTCATCGCCACCGGTGTGGCCCTCGAGCACCCAGGCCGCGGTGGCTACGAGCTGGTGGCGGCAGGCCTCACCTTGAGCGCGAGTTCGCAGGGGTCGGTACAGGTCGACACAGACCGGGTCGACATGGGCAACGGGCTGCAGGCCTGGCGCGAAGGTGACGTCGTCAATGTTGGCTACCCCAACGGTGCTTATAGCTGGATGGACATGAAGGAGTGGACACAACAGCAGCGTCCACAAGGCCAGTACGACCTCGCGACCTACGGTGGGGAGGGAGCTGGCGCGAGCAGCACAGTCGTCGTAGGAGCTGTGCGCGGTGAGCCGAAGCAGGTGAGCGCGACCATCGAGGGAACCACGGCCACAGCCACCATCGCCTGTTTCACCCAAGCCGAAGGCTGGTGCGTCTACGCCGCCCTGGTGCCGGCGATGGTGACTGACTACTCCATCGACCCGGCGGCGGAGGTCGACATCCAGTTCTAAGGCGCACGTCACGTTGGTACGTCGCAGACTCCGACTGCGCGGACGGCGGCGTGAGTGCGTCTTCACCCCACCGGCGCTATGACCGTGCGTCTGGCCATAGAGTCGGGCAGCCCCAATCAGCTCTGTGAAGCAGCGCCGAGGCGCTGCGTAGCGGGACGTACACCTGGCTCGTTGTTGGCTGCGCTCCACAAAGCGTGGGCGATGGCGAAGTACCCGAACAAGCGCCCACCAGACTCCGTGCGCATAGCCAGAGCGTCGATCGCGTCGGCGCCGAGGTCGACGTAGTTGCGGCAGCGGTGGGTGAGCTGGTCGAAATCATCAGGAGCCAGGCTGGTCGCGCGCCCGATCGTGACATCGATGAGCTGAGGGCTCCCTTGTCCAGCCTGCAAAGCCGCTGTAAAGGCTCGTCCCTGCTTGATGCACTCGGCAGCGCTGGTCAACCAGGACTGAAGCGCTCCGCTACTGGCTTCCGGATCAGCCCACGGTGGGACCGGTAGCTCTTCCAGCTGCTTGCGCAGCATGCTCACAGCCTCGAGAGGAGCTGCAGCGTCCACGTCCACGCCGAGGGCACGCCCCATCTCGATGAGCTGGTGCTCGAGGGTGCGGGTGGTCAGGGTGAGCCGGGCCAGGGCCAACAGGTACGGCTCGGCTTCGGTGGAGTCTTCCCAATGCGTCCTGTTCACCTGGTCAGCGTGGTCCATGCCGCCGAACGAAAGCATCCACCTCTGGGGGGACCTAGACGCCTGCTTCAAGGACGTGGCGGTACACCCTCGATCAAGACGCCACCTTTGGCTGGGATCGCGCAGGCAACGACGTCTCAACATCAGTGCGGGTCTCCTGCGGTGGGTCTGGCGGTGCAGCTCCTCTCTTGTCACCGCACCGCCGACCCACTTCAGCAGCTGTGCTCGGGCACCGAGCCAGGCCCGCACAGTGGGGGCTGCGCTTGGGGTGCGGTGTCGCTGGGCTCCTGCACGAGCTGGGTCATGCGCCACTCCACGTCCCCGTGCTCGTCGAGGTAGTGGCTCTCGAGCAGGGTCCCGGTCTCGGGATCGAGGATGTAGACGATGCGGAACCAGCCTTGGTCGAGCTCATCACGCTCGATCGCGGTGCCGTGACGGCCGATGGCGTCGGTCATGGGACCCACGAGCTCGACATCGGGGATCTGCGCGGCAACTTCCCACAGCGCTTGACGCAGTGCCGGTGATGCGGGGCTCTCCCGCAACATGCCGGTCACGGTCTCCCACAGCTCGTTGTCCTCCCCGGAAGGATGGCCGGCGACGTTCTCGCGCAGCAGGGCCCCGAGTGCGTCGGGGTCGGTGGGCAGGGCCTCGAGGTCCTGCCAGGAGAACGCGGCGCCACCGCCGGCGGGAAACCTGGCCGGGACACCGTCTGAATCCGTCCGGACCTTCGTGGGGTCGACGACATCCCCGGTCACACCGCTGCCCTCATCACGCATGACGCTCTCTTGGGTTCGTCCCAACCAGATCTCGCGCTGGTACGGCTTGGTAGCGGGGTAGTCGACTTCGGAGCGCACGTACCAGTACGGGGCCCCGGTGGCCGGGTCGGGCTGCTGACCTGCCGCCTTAGCGGTCACGAGCAGCACTTGCTCTGCTGAGGCTGACGGGGCAGTGGCCAGAGGCAGAACCAAGACCGTCGCGGCTACAGCGGCTGCGCCGGCCAGAGCGGTGATGGCCCAGCGGCGCGAGCGACGACGGCGAAGCGCTACGACGCCGGTGTCGGCCTGCCCCATCGCGTCCTGGAGTTGACGGTGCCCGGTGTGCAGCTGATCGTGGGTCGGCTCGCTCACGCTGCCGGCCTGCTTGGCGAGGATGTCGATGTTCATGGGGAGTCCTCCAACGGAACGAGGGAGCGAGCAGCAGTGGCCAAGAAGGTCTGAGCCCGCTGGCGGGCCCGGAAGAGACGCGTACGAACGACCGTCGAGGCCACCCCGAGGGCTTGTGCGGCCTCGGTGACACTGAGTCTTTCCCAGGCGACGAGGAGGAAGGCCTCTCGTTCGGCAGGGCTCAGTGATGCCAGTGCCTGGCGTAGCTGGTCGCGCTGCGCGCGGGCATCGACTCGCTCGTCGACCGCATGCCAGTCGACCCCCACGTCGGTGTCGATCACAGCGCTGGGTCGCTGCTTGCGCAGGTGGGCCCGCACGATGTTGCCGCTGATGCCGTACAGCCAGGGCAGGGCTGAGCCGCTCTTGTGGGGGCGGTAGCGCTCCCGAGCCTCCAGCGCCGCGACGAAGACGTCACCGAGCAGGTCTTCAGCCGCCACCGGCCCGGCGCGCCGGGCGATGAAGCGGAACACTGCCGCCGCATGCCGCTCGTAGAGCTCACCCAAGGCCTCCGGGCGCAGCAACGACCGGGCCAAGAGCTCACCATCTGTCGACTCGTTGGTCACCACACTCCTATGCGTCACGGGCCAAGAGCGTGACAGCCGAGGCGACGTGCGCAGCAAGACGTGTCTGCGCACCCCGGCAGGCAACCGCACGCAGGAGGGTCCCTACATGCGCTTGGCGGTGACCATGACGTCGTCCCTCGGCGGGGGAGTAGATCACCCTGTGTGCCGTCATCTTGCTGGCGGCTCTCAGCGTCCGTTAGGTGACCCGGCCGCCGCCAGGTGATTACTGGGCGCCGGCCCTGAGTCCGAATTGGTCGCGGTCACGGTCAGGTCCGCCCGGCCACCTATGGGGCGTTGGAGCCCCTTCAGGTGCTGCTTGACCCGCGTCCAGTCGAAGCACCTTCGGTGCTGGCGTGTCCTTCGTTGCCGGGTGCAGCCTGGGGTCGCTGGGACAAGTAGCTGGGACGTTGGGACAACAAGACTGGGACGTGGGACAGGTTCACTGGGATTGGGACATCTTTACTGGGACGGGACACAAACCGCCGCCTGTCCGTTCTCAGTCATCTTGTCCCAGCTCGAGGCTGTGACCAGCGGTAGGACAGGTCACTTGAGACGGTCGGGGCCCGACCTGTCTCATCCAACCTGTCCTTGTCGAAGATCACCGGGACCTGGGGGCGTCACGATTGGTAGCCAGGCCCTGCTGGGACCCTCCCGTGAAGGTGCGTTGGCTGGCTGGTCCCCGACGCCCGGCAGCATGGACTGATGCGGACCACGGACGAGAAGCTGACGGTCGAGCTGGCGGAAGGTATCGACGCCGAACGCGAGGCAGCAGGCATCTGGGCCCGCGCGACCGCCAGGAGGACCAGCTGCCTTCGGCGGCCCCGGTGGAGGACAAGCTCGCGGGCATCCGGTAGACGCTGGCCGAGCGGCATCTGCGGTCGCCGTCAGCCGCGCGACCGCACGGACGGCGGCGTGAGCGCACAGCCAGCGGCCTGCCTGGACGGCTTCCTATGGCCAGGAGATGTCGGTGAAGGACGGGTTGGTGGCCAGGGCTCGTAGCTGGGCGGTGCTGATGAGAGGGGAGTCGAAGGAGCGGCCAGGGGCTAGGTCGGCTTCGGTACTGGCGTCGAGACGGGTGTCGGCGCTGACGACGCGCCCATCGGGGTAGATCGCGGTGACGCTGGTGTGCCAGCCCTGCAGCTCGCCCCCAGGTGACTGATTTTCTCGCACGAGGCGAGTGTCGAGGATTCGTGTGGTGACCAGCCGAATGCCTTCGGTCAGTTGCTCGGTGGTGCACTGGGCCTGCGGCAGGCAGGTGGTCTGTTCGGTGGAGATGAAGCCGTCGGCCAGGCTGCCGACTTGGACGCTGAGGGCAGCTAGGGGAGTGCTGCGCCGGTCCTGGTAGGTCATCGACCAGCCCAGCATCTTCCCGGTGTCGCCGTCGCTCACCGGTCCGACTGAGACGGTCCGGTTCAGGTCGGCGTCGATGCTGAGGAGGGCGTCGCGGAAGACGGTGGTGGCGATGGACTGCGGGTCAGGGATCCGCGACGGGGACGGGACAGCCGGCTTCGGACTGGCCGGCGGTGCGCTGGCGACCGGTACCTGGGTGGTGGATGTCCACGACCCGTGCGAGGTCCACAGCGCACCGGTGACGACGAGCAGGGCGGCGGCGGTCGGTAGGGCCACCAGGGTGCGGCGCCGGGTGCGTCGGCGGCGGCCGCGTTGACGTACCTCGTCCAGGTCAATACTCGGGGGTGGGGGGCGGACGCCCGTGATGGCGTCGGCCACGGCTCGCGCGAGGGGGTCGGTGGCCCCGCCCGGACCGGCCGGGCCGGTGGTGTCGAAGGAGCGGGTCATGACTGGCCTCCGGTCTTCGTGCACTCACCTGAAGGACGAGCGGGGCTGACGCGAGGTTCGGGGCCGCCGCGGTGGTGGTCGCCGTAGTCATCGCGGTAGCCGGGTCCGAGATGGGCCTGCAGAGCGGTGCGGGCGTGGTGGGCCTGGCTCTTGACGGTGCCTTCGCTGATGTTCAAGGTGTCGGCGACTTCGCTGACGGTGAGGTCTTCGACGTAGCGCAGCAGGACGACGGCGCGTTGCCGCGCTGGTAGTGCGGCGATGGCGGTGAGCAGGTCGAGGTTGAGGCTGGTGGCCTCAGCGGTGGGTGTCTGCGGGTCTGGTGGGTCTTCGTCGGCGTGGAGGCCGAGGTGGAGTCCGGTGGTCTCTCGTCGGCGCCAGGGGCGGCGTTGCTCGGAGATGAGGTGGCGCAGCATGGTGGTGCGGGCGTAGGCGAAGGGGTGCTCGTCGCGGCGCACTCGTGGCCAGGCGGCGTAGACGCGTTCGAAGGTGTCTTGGACGAGGTCGTCGGCGCGGTGCCAGTCCCGGCTCCAGGCGAAGGCCAGTTGCCGTAGCCGGGGCATGGCTGCAACGGCGAAGGCGTCGAACGACGCCTCCAGCTCCTGTCTCATCAGGCACCACCTCCTGCCTCATGTACGCAGCAGCCGTCCGGGAGGTTGCACGAGCTCGCGCGGAAAGTGTGACGACATCACAAGGTCCCGCAGAGGATGCCGTGACTGCGTGACAACGCGCTTCGCGACTTGATCGTTCGTCCCGCGCCGCGGCATGAGCGGTAAATGTTCGGGGCCTGCTCGACGAGGTCGACGACTCAGTAGTGGGCCGCTACCTTGTGAGGCATGATAGTTGGGCCCGGTACCGCCGCAGATGGTGAACGACGAGCGCAACTGCTGCGCGGATCGCTGGACTTGTGTGTCCTGGCCGCACTCGATCAGCAACCCAGCCACGCCTACGAGCTCGCCACCCGCCTGGCCGAGGCGGGCTTGGGTGAGGTCAGCTACGGCACCGTGTACCCGCTGATCACCAGGCTGCGTCGATCCGGTCTGCTGCACGAGCAGCAACAACTCAGCCCGCTGGGTCCAGCCCGAAAGGTCTTCTCCCTGACCAAGGCCGGGCGCGCGGCCCTCACCGACTGGCTGGCGCTATGGCAGCGCAGCACCAGTGACGTCGAGGCCGTGTTGCGGGCCACCGGGGTCTGGGCGGGGGAGCGACGATGATCACTCCGTCAGGCCGGGACCGGGACGCGCCGGCCGCGGTGCAGTCGGTGGTCCGGGACGCGGAACGGTCCTGGCGACGACTAGGCGTGCCCCGTGCGCTGCGGGACCCGGTGGTCGCGGACGTCTGCGCTGACCTGCACGCCGCCTACGGTCAAGGACGGACCCCGGAGACGGTTCTGGGGATGACGGTGGCGGAGTTCGCCGAGCAGGTGGCCCGTGAGAACGGCTGGCTGGTGGCGTGGCCGATGTACGGACGTCTACTGGCCAGTGCAGCCGTGGGCGCAGCGGCCGCGATACTGGCTGGGTTCGCCCTGGTGCTTCCGTCGATGTACCTGGTGCTCGCGGCCGTTGGTCACGTCCTCGTGTGGGCTGGTTCGGACGCCGAGGGCTATCGCGAGAGCAGCCTGAACGCGGGGATCGTGTACGCGATGTACGCACTCTTCGGGGTGGGGTTCGTGGCGGCGGTGCTGACTGCGGTGCGGTGGGGGCTCAAGGCTGCAGTGCAGCTGCGCCAGACCTTGAGTGCGGGGGCAGTGCTGATTGCTGTCTCGGCCGCCGTTTCCGTGCCGTTGGCGGTGGCCATTGGACATGTGAGCCGCTTCAGCAGTGCGCCCCTGGTGGTGGCGGCGGAGTTCGGGCTGGTGCTGGGCTTGGCCGGCGCTGCGTTGGTCGCCGCTAGAGCATGGGCGCTGCGCCTGTCCTGACCTCCCGCAACGCGGCATGAGCACGCGTTCCGGGCGGCCAGCGGCATGAGCAGATATTCGGCGGTAGCGCCGCGTGGTCGATGCCGCAGGAGCCTGGCTGCTTGGCGGCACTGACTGCTTAAGAGGGCAGGGTCGGCTGGACATCGTGCAAGACGGTGCCGTCGACCAGGGTGAGGTCGTAGGTCAGGACCGGCTCTGGCCCTCGCCGACCGCTGGGTTGGGCGGGTTCGTGCTCTAAAGCGGTTCCTGGCCACCAGGCTACGTATCGCCCACCTGCGACCGAGGCGCGCACGAGGATCGCGCCGGCGTGGATGGTCACCCCCAGCACCTCGGTCCCCACCGCGCCGTCGGTGACTGACGCCTCGTGGTACTCGAAGATTGCCCCTTGGGTGAAAGCCCTCGCCGAAGCGACCTGGGCCGGTCCGTCGCTGCCCGCTGCGCCGGCGGAAACGTCGTCGACGTCAGCGCTTCCGCGGGGATTGCGCGCCAGGCAGGCGCCGGACATGTCCGGGTCCTCGGTGCGATACAGCAGGACGACGTGATCGCCGCGCCGCTCAGCCAATACTAGGCGGGCTTGCTGCAGGTCCAGGGAACCTCCGCGCAGTTGGGCTCGACAGGCGGGTGCCACCACGTCGATTTCATGCTCGCTCAGAGGTGCGGGCTGCGGGGTCCAGGACGCGTAGGCCATGTCGTCGTCTCCTGGGTTGAGGAAGGTCAGGCAGGTGAAGGTGAGGGTGGCCGCGGCTGCGCCGGACAGAAGGACACGCCGCCCGGGGTGTCGTCGCGCAGGCTGTCGTGCGGGGGCGTGCGGGTGGCCGGCCCCGGTGGCGGGCTCGGTGGAGGGGTCGGTGGCCAGGATCCGCTCAAGCGTCGCGCCGGCGCGCTGTTGCTCCTGGGCGGTAAGGGCCGCGGCAGCCGGGTCTAGAGAGCGCAGTGCAGCCCTGAGGTCGGAGTCGTCGGGGCGGGGGGTGGTGGGCGTGGTCATGGCTGGGTCTCCAGCTGCGTGGAGGGAGTGTCGGTGGGGGTGAGGTGGGCGCGCAGTGCGCGGCGGGCGCGCACCAGCCGCAGGCGGTAGGCGGTGGCGCTGATCCCTAGGACTTGGGCTGCTTGCGGGGAGGTCAGATCGTCCAGCGACGTCAGGGCGAGGACCTCTTGCTGCACGATGCTCAGACGTCGCCAGGCGGCGGCCAGGTCCAGGCGTTGGGCGATCAGGTCGGCTTGGGCGTCGGCGGCGCTGAAGTTCTCCGTGGAGGCGAGTGCGGCCGCGTCGATGAGTCGCACGGCGAGGGCTTGCTGGCGTTGCTGGCCGCGGTGGGTGTTAAGTAAACAGTGGCGGGTGATGCCGAACAGCCACGCTCGCGCGTCGTCGTGTCTGCTGGGTGCATCGTCCAGGCGTCGCCAGGCCACGAGGAAGGCGTCGGCGACGACGTCTTCGGCCTGGGTGGGGTGCACGCGACGGCGCGTGAAGCGCAGCACGTCGGCGTGTGCGTCTGCGTACAGCGCCCGGAAGCGTGCTTCACGCTCGGGCTGCAGTGCTCTCACATCCCCTACCTGTCCACTAGGGCAGGAAGTGTGTCACCGGACGTCGTAAAAGATCAGCGACTCAGCGCTCTTCGACAAGACCGTGACGTCGTCGACGTCCTGGTCGCGGCATCACCGCTCGTTCTTCGAGGTGCTGATGAACAGGTCAGAGGGAGGGCCATACCGGCTGAGCGCGAGCGGCAGCGTCAAGGAAGGGCTGGGCGTCCAGTTCGTGGACGGTGGTCTCGATGCCCCGGTCCATCCACTGGCAAACCAGCTTCAGCTGCCCCACTGGCGGTAGCGGCCACAGCCAGTAGTCCCGGTCGACCGAGCGCGGACCGCCGCCTCCGCCGCCGCCGTTGAGGACGGGGCGGTCGGGCTGCCACAGACGGTCGTCCGCGCCTTGATGGTCCTGGTTGGGCTGCTCGTCCCACACCGGGGGGTCGACGTTGGTGGCCCGGCGTCCGTCGGCCAGCTCGAAGCCCCACTTCAACCGCCCCGCCTGCCAATCGGGTCCCATGCTGTGGGCGTAGGGCCCGTCGAAGACCTCGGCATTCAGGTCGTGGCCCTGTGCCCGCCCGCGGATGCGCACACCCAGGGTCATGGCGAGCCCGGTCGGGAAGGCACGGACACCGGTCAGCAGGACCACCGCGTTCTCGGAGCGGCCTAGGACCAGCTCGAGAGGCACCACGCCGGGGACGACGTCATCGGGGGCGTTGGACCAGACCGGTTGCGGCGGGTCGTCGTGCTCCCCGTCGTCGGAGGGCGGGGGCGGGTCGGGGAAGAAGTCCACGGGTGGTCCTCCTGCGCGTGTCGGTGCGAAAGGGCAGCATGCCACTCGCTCGTCGGCAAGATCGTGAAGTCGTCGACCGTCCTTGATCGCGCGCGGACGGCGGCATGACCGGACGTTCCGCCTCGGGCGAGTGTGCGACCTGTGACCATGGCGGGATGGACGTCCACGGCGTAGATCCCCGCGACATCAGCTGGGAGCTAGCTCAGCCGGTCTACCGCGTGTATTTCTGGGGCTTGCCGGGGCCGGATGTCGCACGGGCCTGCGATGAGCGACGGATCAGCGGAGCCGGCGACGTCGAGGAGGTCTTGGAGTGGGCGCACCGTCACGCTCAAGGACGCGTTTTCGTCGCCTACGTCGAAACGAGCGATGCCGACGCGCGAGGTCTACTGCGCCTGTTTGGCGAGGACCCCCTGCTTAGCGACGGGGGAACGCCTGGGGTCCCCGCGACGGCCGCTGGCTGATGCACTGAGGCGCCACCGTGGCGGCATGATCGCGCGACCAGCGGTATGAGCGCGCAGGTGACCAGTCAGGGCCACAGGAGACGGGAGTGTTCGGCGGCCTGGCGCAAGACCTCGGCGTCGACCTCGGTGACCGTTTCGCCGATGCCCCGCTCGGCCCAGGAGCACACCAGGCGCAGCACCCCGGGCGGCGGCAGCGGCCATAACCAGACGTCCCGGCTCCAGGTATTCATGAAAGTGCTGGGGCGGGTGGTGGCCTCCATGACCGGGTGATCGACCAGCCACTCGGCAAGATCCACGCCCTCAGGCACCCCGGTGGCCTCCCATGGGGACTCATCTAGTGAGGTGACCTTCTGGCCGTCGGCGAACTGCACTCCCCAGCGCAGGCCGCCGGCGGGCAGCGCCAGGCTGAGGCTGCCGCGGCCGTGGTGCAGATTTAGCCGTTCGACCAGGTCCCGTGCTGCGCGGCGGTGGGTCTCGCGGAAGCGCAACACCAGCCGCAACTCGACGCCGTGGGGGTAGGCGCGGGCTCCCTCGAGCAGGACCACGGTGTTGGTTGAGCGGCCCAGCTCGACGCTGAAACCGACGACGCCGGGGATGAGGTCGGCCGGCGGCGCGGCCCAGACGGGGGTGGAAAAAGGGACGTCATCGAGGTCGTCGGCAGCCAGGGTGTCGCTTGGGATGGGGAAGAACGAGGCTTCGCTGCCCATGGTGACCTCTTCGTCGGTGGGTGAGCACTATTGATCGAAGGTAGCTGGTGGTCTTGTTTGAGATCGCCCGCATCTCGACATGAGGGCAAGATTACCCGGGGCTCGGGACGCCGGTCAGCCGTGCTCGGATCTGGGCGCTGATGTCCACGTCGTGGGGAAACGCCGCCAGCTCGCCCGCCCCAACGGGCACCCCCTGCTCCTGGG
This sequence comes from Kineococcus rubinsiae, assembly GCF_011839805.1. Taxonomy (GTDB): domain Bacteria; phylum Actinomycetota; class Actinomycetes; order Actinomycetales; family Kineococcaceae; genus Kineococcus; species Kineococcus rubinsiae. Next base: position 41,143 of record NZ_VWPY01000005.1, read on the forward strand.
CGATACCCGCCAGGTAGGCCCAGTGCAGCGCCGCACCCTCTTCATAGGAGCGCCCTTCGAGCGGCTCGTCGGGCCCGACCACCGTGCGTGCGGTCTGCGTCAGCGTTTCCACCGACTCGTAGGACCAGATACCGCTGGGGCCACTGGCGGCTCAGCCGCGGTCGTCGAGCAACGTCAGTCGCCGTCCACCAGTGAGCTCGTGCAGCGCAGAGACGGACAGACGTCGATCGTCGTTGGGCTCAGGTCCTGCCGTCTCGTCGATGTCGATGGACGTGATCAGTCGCCTGGCATCGCACATGCCTGCAGCGTGACTCACGACGGTCCTGCACGGACCCGGCCAGCACCGATCGGTCCCTTTAGCAGTTATCCATACAGCATCCCGCGTCCCACAGCCGACCCGTTATGAGACGTCGACCGCGCAAGGTCAGCGGCATGAGTAGCCCGCACAGGAAAATGCATAGATCTCCCAGAGTTTTGCGCCCCTAAGGGGGGCCGCGAAACTGTTGTCCAGCGTTAGGATTTCCGGGCCGGGCGAAGATGGCCGGCCTTACTCGAACGGGGGGTCCTCATGAACGGACGTTCGATTGTACGGGCTGCGGCATTGGCCGCCGTCGTCACGTTGTTGCCAACGGCAGCCGCCCACGCCGCCAGTCCCGTCCCGAGCGCTACAACAGCGCCGACACCAACCACGACCATCGTCCCTGCCACCTCGACTGATCTACCCAAGGGTCATGCGAACTACACCACCCAAGGCAGCGGTCAGGCCGTTGCGCCTGCCAGCCTCGCTCAGGCTGCTGCCGCCTCTTGGGTCTGCACCGTCTACGCATCTGACCCCCGCAAGGCCGGCATCTTCATCGACGGGGACGGCAGCCAGTTCTGCAGTGGCGCCGGTTACGCTCCTCAGAGGTTCACCGTTTCCGTGCAGCGCAGCCGCTGGTACGGGTGGCAGGGCATGCACAGTCAGTCGTCGTCTTGGAGCTCGAGTTCCTTCTCGGAGCTCTACGGCGTCGGCTATGACTGCAGTGGCGACGGTACCTACACCTACCGTATTGTCACGACTGGGAAGGCGGCCGGCGGCACCTCCACAGGATCCGTGCAGTCGTTAAACTACCTTCGCGTCAGCTGCTGACTATCTGGGGTTCCAGGTGGAGGAGACAATGAAGTTCGAGCACTTGCATCCACACATCACACTGCGATCCCGCGCCGCGTCTTTTCGTTACAGCTTGCACGAAAGCTGGCGTCGGTTGAGGGGACGACCCTCTCCCGAGGGGCACATACCAGCTTTCGACCGCTCCTTGCCGACCTCGCAAGCAAGTTACAGCGGCGAGCAGGGGCAAGAGCGCTAAAGTGCCCTCTCGTCTGAGTTCGCGAACCGAGAACAATGGGAGTGCCCCGACCCAAGGTGGCCGGGGCACTTTCGTTTGCCGCTAAGTGGATAAGCGGCAGTCAGTAGCGTGCAGGTAGTGGGGACGTCGTCTCGCTGGTGGGGGTGGACATCCGGCGATCGTTGTTGGACTCAGGTCCGCCGTTTCGTCGATGTCGATGGACACATGATTAGTCGCCTGACGTCGGACATGCCTACAGCCTGGCTACGCCGCTCCTGCCCAGGCCAGACGCGGGACCGAGGTGCCGACTCTGCGTGGCGCCCGCCCCTCAGGATGAGGGTCACCCCACGGAGCCGTCGTCGGGCGCGGCCAAACACCGGTCAGTCACCTTGGAGATTTCTACAACGGCATCTCCTGTCCCACAGCCGACCGGTTGTGAGACGCGGTGGAGGAACGGCCTCAGCGTGTGACCTGCAGCGGTGAGCGGCGTCTTGCTGACGGCGCTACATGGCGGGCCGACTGCGCACTGAGCGCGGCGTGATCGTGAATACTTCGCGGGCTACCTGGCAGGCTTGATCGGTGACTGATCTTGATCAAGAGGACCCCACCCCGCTCCAGACGGTGTCGTGGCCGTTGCACACTGCCCGGTTGAGCATCCGGCGGGCCACCGCTGAGGACGAGGACTCGATGTGGGTCTACCGGCGACTGGACGACGTCAGTCAGTGGGGGTCCTGGGGCCCCGTCGATCAGGAGGACTGGCGGACGATTCTGGCGCCGCGCCTGCGCGACGTGCTCGTCATCGAGCTCGACGGCCGCATCGTGGGCGACTTCATGGTGAAGGTCGTGGCGGGCTGGGCCCAGCGTGAGATCCGCGACCACGCCCGCGGAGTGCAGGCTGAGCTCAGCTGGGCGCTGGACCCGGGCGTGGGAGGACACGGATACGCCACCGAGGCACTGCGGGAGGTGCTGCGGATGTGCTTCGAGGACCTGCACGTGCGCCGCGTGGTGGCCAACGCCTTTGCTGCGAACGAGGCCTCGTGCCGGCTGGCTGAACGGGTGGGGATGCGCCGGGTGCTCTACGCCCCCGCTGAGCTCCTGCACCGCGACCTGGGGTGGCTGGACGGGGTTGGGTACGCCTTGCTGGCGCAGGAGTGGTCGGCGACTCGCTAAGCACCGGCGGGCTAGTGCCCGCCTCATGCGTCACCGACCCCTGGGGGCGGGGCGTCTAGATCTCGCGGACTCCCTCGACGGCCAGGCCCACACCGAACGCCGTGAGGACGCCACCGCTGCCGCCCAGAAGCAGCTTCTTGGCTCGTTGGCCGGCCACGAGGCGTCGGGAGGCGCTGAAAACCAGCGCGTAGGCGACGCTCGCTGCGAAGCCGACCACGGCGAAGGTCAGGCCGTAGACGGCCACGTCTGCGGGGGTGGCGTGGGCGGGCAGGAAGGGCGGGATCAGCGTGGTGAAGATCAGCAGCGTCTTGGGGTTGGACAGCTCCGCCAGGACCCCCTCGAGGTAGGCCCGGCCTGTACGGCCCCGCGCGGACTGCGCCGGCGCCTGGTCCTCGTCGCTGCCGTGCCCGCGGTTGAGGAAGAGCCGGACACCGAGGTAGATCAGGTAGGCCGCCCCGAGGAAGCGAAGCGCCTCGAACGCGGGGCGGTAGGCGACGAGTAGCGCGGTCAGACCGGCGATCGAGGCGCTCACCCAGACCAGGTCGCTGGAGAACACCCCAGCCGCAGTGATCAGGGCACCCTTGCGGCCGCGCAGGACCGCGTTCTTCATGATCAAGACGATGGCGGGGCCTGGGATGATCGTCAGGACGGCAGCGAAGGCGACGAACGAGAAGTACCCGAGAGACACCATTGGATCGTAGGTGTCCTGCACCCCTGCCGGGCTCGTCGCTGGCCTGTGGCGCCGCAGCCCTGACGCCTTGGCGACCTCCCGCCTTCGACATGACCGAGAGATCGTTAAGGAGTCATGGCGCTTCATGGTGCTGGTGGGCGTCTCGGAACCGACCGGTTGTGAGACGCGACGGGGGAGTGGCCGGAAAGCCCGACACGCCGTCTCAGAACCCGTGTCCACAACCGGCGTCTCACCCACGCGACGTCGGCGCTTTCTGAGACCGTCCGGCTGTGCCCGTCTCTGCGCCTGCTCACCTGCTCGGCTACGCCCGCGTCTCCACCACCGCCCAGGACCCCGCCCTGCAGCACGATGCCCTCACTGCGGCCGGCTGCTACCGGGTGTGGACCGACACCGCCTCCGGTGCCCTGACCGCCCGCCCTGCGCTGGACGACGTCCTCGAACGCCTAGGTCCCGGCGATGTCCTCGTCGTGTGGCGACTGGACCGCCTGGCCCGCTCTCTGCGCCACCTGCTGCAGCTCGTCGACGAGCTGGCGAGCAGGGGAGTGGGCTTCCGCTCTCTGACGGAGTCCATCGACACCACCACCGCCACCGGCCGCCTCGTTCTGCACCTTTTCGGCGCACTGGGCGAGTTCGAGCGTGACCTGCTTCGTGAGCGCACCGCCGCGGGGCTGCAGGCCGCAGCAGCACGCGGGCGACGCGGCGGGCGGCCGGCGCTGATGACCCCAGCCAAGCTGGCCGCGGCGAAGGCGCTGCTCACTGATGGGCAACATTCAGTGGGCGGGGCCGCGGCCGCCGTAGGCGTCTCGCGCGCCACCTTGTATCGAGCGTTGCAGGACAGTTAATCCGGTGCTGGCGACTACTGGTCGTAGAGGGTGGGCTGCCAGACCACCACAGGCTCGCTGACGGCGGTGCCTTCGACGTTTTGGCCGTGCGGGAAGCCCCGGTCGAAGCTCATGAAGTGGTCGGCCTTGCGGCGCACCGCGGTCGCAAGGTGGACGGCATCACCGGCACGCAGGCGGTACTCCCAGGCCAGGCGTCGAGCCTCCCGGGTCACGAGCAGGTCGACCTCGACCCACTCGGTGCCCACTCCGTCCAGGAAGCGGGTGAGCAGGTCCTCGGCGGGTCCTGGGCCTGGGCGGTCGCCGCCGTAGCCGCCGACCTCGACGGCCAACAGCCTGGAGGCGACCAGCTGAATGTCACGGCGTTCGGCTGCCTCTAGGACCCGCAAGGCCTCTGCGTGGCGCGGCTCGCCCTTCAAGACGCTGAGGAAGAGGTCGGCATCGGCGTAGACGCGAGGACGACTAACGGGCACGTTGCCTCGCGAGGTATTCGCTGACACTCAAGCCGTCCCCGAGATCCGGCAAGGCTCCGATTAGGTCCGCTGCCCGCACTGGCGACAAGCCTGGGACCAGTTCCAAGTGGTCGGCGTCCAAGCGCACGACCTGTCCACGGCTGTTGCGGCGCAGCAGCCCGCCGACGATTACCCGCTTGTTGAAGAAGCCAACCACCACGTCATCGGCCAGCTTGTCGACGTTGCAGCTGACCGCAGGGCCGTAGTCAGGCAGCAGGCCGATGCGCCGCTTGTGTCGACGGGCGCTGATGACGTCGAGCGTGCCGACCAGTGAGCCGTAGGCGTAGGAAGTGCCCGTCACCGCCGCTCGGGCATTGCGGTCGACGGCTTCGCTGACCTCCGCCGGGATAGAGCGGGCGCCGTTGACGCTGATGAGGGTGACCGCCTGCAGGCCGCGGTGGCGTCCGTCGACCTGCCGACGCACATTGCCGATGCGCTCGATGACCCCCTCGCTGAAGCCGTCGGGGATCTCCGGCACCTCGCTGAGGGTCAAGACGCCGTCGACCAGAGCCCGTGCGGGCCGGCTGATGTCTTCCTCCGAACGGCGCCGCGGGTCGGCATCGGGAGTCAAGATGACCACCGGACCACTGCTGGCCGTCCAGTCGGTGCGGGTGACCGACCATGCCGGCCGGGTGGCCCGCATCGGGTGGGTGATCCGGTCGATCTCCTCAAGCGCGAAAGTCACCTGCTGCAGCACACTGGCGTAGGCGCGAGCGGGCACACCGGCCGCAGCGCCTCCCAGTCGCACCTCCACAGCAGTAACCACCAGCGCAACATAGCCGCCACCACCACCGTCGTCTGCTCGGAAAGCACTGACGCCCAAGGTGGCGCAGCGTCAGCTAAGTCTGTTCGATCCTGCTGAGCTGACCGCAGAGCCATTGCCTTAGCAGTGACCCAAGTCACACCAGTCGGATCCTCAAGTCCTGCGCAGATCTGCCGATGCACGACGTGGCGGACGTAATGGAGTCAAGTCGGAGCGTGCTCAAGCCGAATACCTTTATGTGCATATTTTTGTTGACTCCTTGCCCACCGTCTCCGGCCCAGCAGCACTCGTGACCGCGCTCTGGATGCTCCTTCGGCTCGTCCGCTCAGTGCCCTCGCTCATCGACGCCTGCAGACGTTCACGGGCCCACCGAAACCTCATGGCCCAACTGCCGGAGCTCACTGCGTTGGCCGCAGTCTCACCTCAGGTTGCCGCCGGCCTGGTGGCTAGCGTGTCGACTGCCTCGCCTGCACCTCCTAAGCCTGCACCTCCGGATCATCGGGTCATCGATGTCTCTGAGTCCGCCACCCCGTCGACAGACGTCTCGCCGCCCTCAAGCTCTCCTACGCGGAAGCTTTAGCTCGAATCACCCCCGTGAGGAAATGACCGTTAGAGCAGCTTTAGCGGTCACGCCCGCAGATAACGTCCTTTATCTCTGGGCAGCCCCAGGGGCGTACCCGACCCCGTCAGCGTCCTACTGGACGCGGTCGTCGCGAATGTGCCGGACGGCGAGGTGCTCGAGTCCGTCGACACCACCGGCACCGGCCGTCTCGTGCTAGCAGAGTCGATGATCGAGCAGTCGAAGGACCACGTTGATGCACTGCGTAGAGCATGCTCCACACCATGAGCACTTTTGCCCGCATCACAGCCTGGACGGTGGGGGTCATGACCGCCGCTCTTCTACTCTTGACTGCGCTACTTCTCCGTTCATCAGTCAGGTTGGACAGTGGCGTCCTATGCGGCTCGGTCTGGCACGTGCGCCGAATGAGTCGTGAAGTTTTCGGCGGAGAGATGTCTAACGCGACCCGGCTGAGCGTGACTCAACAGTGCTATAGCGCCAGTAAGGCGCAGTGGGACGTGGTCCGTTGGTTGTTAGCGGCTGCCGTTTTCTTACTAGTTATCGGCATCACCATTATGCTTGTATCTCGATTTGGCCCGCGGAGGAAATTGGTTACTAAGAGATGACAACCACCTTATGTGGGATGGCGCACGTTCTCCGACATAAGGGGTGCCTACCTTTTATCGATCAGGTCACGATAGACGGATACCAAGTCGTACCCGAGTAACCCTGCTGGTTTAGCGTGGTAATGACGACGGACAAGGGCCAGTTGTGCCTATCGGTTGTGTGATAGGTAAGCAATGGCTCTTTGCCGCTGTAACCCGTGACGATAGTGCTGTGGCGTGAGGCTCACCGCGCCTCCCCGTTGGGAGCAGAAGGCGCAGGAGCGGAAGCAGGCGGCGGCGGCACCGCTGGACCTGCTGGCCCAGGCCCGGGCCGCGGGTAGCGCGAGTCACGGCCCAAACAGCCCATCCCAGTCCGCCCCTGCACTAGGGGTGACCGCGCGAATAAGGCGACCATTGACCGTTCGTCACAGCATGCTCACACTGAACGTCCCGGCTACGGGGGACAACCTTCTAGGAGGCGTGATGAGTCACCGACCCCGTCGACTGATCCCCGCAATGTTCGGCACTGCCGCGCTGGCCCTCAGCATGCTGGTCGTTGCTCCTGCCGCCTCGGCGTCGGGTACCGGGGTGGAGTGCGACCCCAGCCCGTCCGTGAACCGCGTGATCATCGCAACCGCGTGCGTACAGATCGCCCCTGGGCCCTACGTCAAGCAGGTCCGCTACGGCGTCCGGCTGACGAACACGTGGCGTGAAGACCGGTACGTCAGGTACATGCACGATCGTGGGGTCGATTGGCCCGGCCAGCTGCCTCAATGGTCGCGTGATGCAGAGCGCGCCTTCGTTGTACCTGCTGGGAAAACCATCGAGGTGTGGTTCGGCGGTCGCCCCAGCGTGCCCACCTCTCAGGGCCGTGACCCGCTTTGCTACACGTCTGCAGGTCAGGCGAGGTACGGCACCCTTCCATGGTCCGGCACGTCTACGGCTCGAATCTGCACCTAGCTGCTGAGTCGCCGCAGGTTACGTGGTGAGCAATGACGCATGCCCCACAGCCGTCGTCGTCGACCCCTGTTGAGGTCAAGAGGACGATCACCGCCATCAACGTGATCTGCGGACCACGATGAGAGGCACTGCGTCAACCGCTTCCAGCGCGTGAGGCTCACTTGGCCCATTCCCGTCTTACGGCAACGATCTCGTGCGTCAGTCAGACCACGCACGCTGCAGTGCGGACCACGCCGACGCTGACAGACCGACGACGTGTACCTCCTTGGTCATCATAACACGGGATTCCGTACATTATCCCGTCCGATATGGAGGGTGGAGAAGGCCCAGCACCCACCTTGCCGAGGATGACCACAGCCGCGGTGCACGCCCACGCTGGGACACCCTTCACCGTGCCGGACGCCGACGGCGGTGACGACTGGCGTGTGATCATCCGCAGCGCCGCCGACTACCCCATCAACGTCGCCGTTGCCCTACCGCTCAGCGGGACCAGCCAGACCGTCGACGACTTCCAGGCCGTCTCCCTGCTCGGAGGCGCTGTCTTGGCCGCTGTGGCGATCCGCCGCTCCTTCCGGCCCCTACAAAGCATCGAGCGCACCGCCTCAGCCATCGCCGCAGGTGATCTCACGCAACGTGTGCCGGCCACAGCCGCCACTACAGAAGTAGGCCGGCTATCCAGCGCCGTGAACGCGATGCTCAGCCAGATCGAGCAAGCCTTCATCGCACGACAGCGCATCGATGACCAGATGCGCCGCTTCGTCGCCGACGCCAGCCACGAGCTGCGCACCCCCCTAACCGCCATCCGAGGCTTCGCGGAGCTCTACCGTCTTGGAGCGGTGAGCAAGGCCGATGACGTCGCCCACGTCATGGGCCGCATCGAAGCGGAGTCCACACGGCTAGGCGTCTTGGTGGAAGACCTGCTGACTCTGGCCCGCCTGGAAGAAAGCCAGCGCCAGCACAAGCACGAGTACCAAATCGTCGACCTCGCTGTCCTGGCCTCAGACGCCGTTCACGACGCGCGAGCTCTCGCGCCGCAGCGCAGCGTGCGACTGATGGGCCTCCGCGATGACACCGGGCCCGGCCCTGCCCCAGTGCTCGGACAGGACGGGAGCTTGCGTCAAGTTCTGACCAACCTGCTGGCCAACGCCATCCACCACACACCACCCACGACACCCATCGAGGTTGCGGTCGGGACCACAGAGACCCCAACAGGAGCCGAAGCCGTCGTCGAAGTTCGTGATCACGGACCCGGCTTGACGCGGGAGCAGTCTGAGAAGGTCTTCGAGCGCTTCTATCGAGTGGACGACTCCCGCCAACGAGGCACCGGTGGCGGATCCGGCTTAGGCCTGGCCATCGCCTCCACGATCATCGACCACCACGAGGGCAGCATCCGCGTCGTACCCACCCCCTCAGGTGGTGCCACCTTCCAGCTCCGCTTTCACGCCCAAGACCCACCCGCGTAGCCGTCACCGCCACCACCCCTGGACCAGCCGAACGATCCTGCCCTCACCCAACGAAGTCGCTCGTCCCTCCACACGCGCGCTCACTGCGCAGACTCTTCCCGCCAGCGGTCGCCTGCGGCACCGTGTGCGGTGCCAGCGGCAAGGGGCTGCTGGTGCACTTGGACACCACCGGACCACCGCCCACCTCGCGCAGACCCGGAGAGGTCCGGCATAAGTACTGCGGGGTCCGGTGGCCCCAGGACGGGAGTGACTGGCGACAGGGCTATGCGCCATCGAGCGCCGATCAGTGAGCGACCGGCGTCCTGAGACCACCAGGTGCCCACCTGCTGCTCCAACAGCAAGGAGGACACCATGAGTGTCGAACACGTCAACGCCGCACGTCGAGAGGTCAAGGACCCTTTCACCGCACCCACCGGCGGTATCGACTGGGCCAGCACTGACCACGCCGTCGCCGTCGTCGACGCCTCGGGCGTCCAGACCGTCCGAGAGATGGTCGAGCACACCACCGCCGGCCTGGCGCGGATGACCCGGTTGCTGACCCGCGCCGGTGTCAACGAGGTCGCCATCGAACGCGGCGACGGGCCCATCGTCGACGCGCTCCTCGAGGCCGGGTTCACCGTCTTCGTCATCGCCCCGAACCAGGTAAGAACCTGCGCCACCGCTACGGCGCGGCCGGGAACAAGGACGACCACTTCGACGCCTACGTCCTGGCCGACGCCGTCCGCACCGACCGCCGCCGCCTGCACCCGCTGACGCCGGACTCCCCCGCCACGGTCACTTTGCGGATGACCGTGCGGGCACGCAAGGACCTCGTCGCCGCACGCGTCGGGATGGCTAATCAGCTACGCGCGCAGCTGGAACACGTCCTGCCCGGGGCGATCAAGTTGTTTCGTGACGTCGACTCCGCGATCACCCTAGCGTTCCTGACCCGCTTCCCCACCCAGGCACGCGTCGACTGGCTCACCCCGAAGCGGCTGGAGAACTGGCTTCGCACCCAGCACTACCCCCAGCCCGCCCGCGCGCAGCAGCTGCACGCCCACCTGGCCGCGGCGACCCGCGGAACGGTCGGGGACCAGGCCGACGCCCGCGCCCACATCACCGCCGCCCTCGTCGCCGGCCTGACCGCGCTGCGGACCCAGATCAAGGCACTGGAAGAGCAGATCGAGACCCAGCTCCTGGCGCACCCCGACGCCGTCGTGTTCACCTCGCTACCCAAGGCCGGGATCGTCCGCGCCGCCCGACTCCTCGTCGAGATCGGTGACTGCCGCGGCCGCTACCCCACCCCGGAGTCGTTGACCAGCCTCGCCGGGGGCGACACCATCGACCAGACAGTCCGGCAAGGTCCGCATCGTCAGCTTCCGCTGGGCCGTCGACAAAGAACTCCGCGGGGCGGTCACCGACTTCGCCAGCGACTCCCACCACGCCAACGCCTGGGCCGCGGACCTCTACCGCAAAGCTCGCGCCCGCGGCTGCGACCACCCGCACGCCACCCGCATCCTCGCCCGCGCCTGGCTGCACGTCATCTGGCGCTGCTGGCAAGACCGCGTGGCCTACGACCCCGCCCAACACCGCGCCTTGCAGACCGTCCTCGCGGCGGCCGCTTGACACAGGGCTACTCATGCCGCTGGTCGCGCGGTCGCCAACAACTTGGGCTGTTGCCTGAGGAGGCACCATCGTTGCCGCTACGTTGCGTTCATGAGCGCACCTGACTCGCCGCCCGCCCTGCGGACCTTCGGTACGACCCAGGAAATCATCAACACTGCGGGACGACGCGGCTCCTTCGCGCCGGTCGTCGTCTCCCGCGAGGTGGCCTACTGCGTCGCGGTGCTGGACGGCCCGGCAGACCACGAACCGACCCCCCTGACCATCGAGGCGCTGGTCGGAGGTGTCTGGACCCCCCTGCAATGGCTCAGCGCTCACGCCAGCCTCAGCGACCCCGAGGTGCAGGTCACCCGCTGGGACGCCCGCACCAGGCGCAAGCCTTCCGACCCGCCACCGGCTGGCACAGCGGTGCGACGATCTCCACACCCGTACCCGCCGCTGCTCGACCCCTGACCGACGGTGACGTCGATGGCTTCTGGGGGCCAGCGATCGCACGTGGCGATGCTCTGGCTTGCCTGTTCGTGTCCTACGCGTTGGAGCCATGGAGGTCGCCGCTGCCGGAGGCGCCGGCACTCGAGGGACGCCTCGGTGGGCAGTGGCAGTCGTTGCCCTTCATCGAGGGTGGGGCGGGTAGCGCCGACAACGGTGTGCTCATCCAGCACGGGCGCTGGAGCATCGATGAAGATGTGAGCGACGTGCGCATCTCTGAGGCTGTCAGCGTCTGAACTCGCACCAGCGCAATCCGCCCAGCCTGTACACAGCAGGTCTCGGTGGCTCGGGCCGTCCACCGCTCATGCCGCGATACGGGTGCGTGACGAGCGGCCGGGCACCTCGCGGTCTTCTCGCCCTTCGGGCGATCCGAGACGGCATCATGGCCGAAGTGGAAGGCCTTCGCCGTGCTCGAGCCCGCGCTCTGCTGCGCCTGCTGACACCGGAGCAGATGCCCGCCTGGGCCACGGAGGCACTGGTCAACGGGTACGACTCCCCCTTGTTGGGGGAGGTCGCAGGCATGGACGGCGGCGATGCTCGAGATGTCCGAGACGCCTTCACCGCTGCCCTCGACGAGCTGGGTGCCCCCACGTTGACCGAAGAGGACGCCCTCTGGGAGATGTCCCGCGCCTGGGCCCACGCCGCCGTGGAGGGGACCATGACGCCCTACGAAGCTGCCCGGCGCATCTGGCTGGACGCCTCCTTCGACCTGGACCAACCGGACGCCCTGATGCGCTTCGTCGGGCCGGCCAGCGAGTGGGAGGACAACCCCGAACACCGTGCCGCCTACGACGCCGACATCCTCCAAGCAGCGCGGGACCTGCTCGCCGACAGCTGAGCGCCCTTATGCGGTTGCCCGTCGTGGTCGCTCGGCAGACTGGCCGCCGGCTGGTCGCTCACACCCGTCCTGACCGCAGCTCGTCGACGGCGGTGCGCAACTGCTCGACGCCGACGGGCACGCTCATTCAAGGGCAGCTCCCGCTGCTGGTTAGGGCACCGGGCCGAAGCCGGGATGCACCTCATCCTGCGCTCAGCTCGTCGAGCTCACCGCCTGCATTCAAACGCAGGTTCAGGCGGTCGGGACGGAAATCCAGCGTCACCTCAGAGCCTGGTCGTATGACCCTTATGGCTCGACCCTCGGCCGTCGCCTTCGCAATAGCCGCCTCGAGCGACAGGCCCGCGAAGTCTCTTAACCAAGTGTTGTCGAACTGGTCCCAGATACGTTCACCCTCCGGCTCATCCACACGGCAAGCATGTCAGGCAGGCTCGACCAACGTGCGCTCATGCCGCTGGTCGTGCGGAACCAGTCAGGTCCGGTCGCGTCCCTACAGGTCCACCCTGGGTTTAGGCCGACGGCGACGCTGCTCGCAGGCAGCGAAAGTGCGCCCCCACCGCACCGCGAACGCCTCGAGCTCCTCAGCCGTGTCACAGCCGGCCAAGAGCAAGTCCTCCTCCGCAGACCAGGGCTCCTGCCGACGCCAAGCCGCCATGGACGTGCGCCACTGACGGGCCTTGTGCGATGACGGCGAGCCTGCAAACGGTGGTGGCCTCACCATCCGAGCATCGGCAGGTGACGGGGCGGCATGCACGCCCAGCCAGCGCGCATGACGATGCTCACGTGAAGGCGCGCTTATGCCGAGATGGGGGCGCCACAGTCACCCACCGCGGCACCCGTAGAGCAATAGAGATCAACGCGGCCAGGCCTCCAACACGCGTGCGCGGTCCAGCTCAGCGAGCTCAGGCAACAGCACTTCCCCGCCATCGCGACGACGAACGCGCATCCGGCGGGGCCCACCAGGAGGATCCACGCTCACCGCATCTACGTCTTGCCATGCGGTGAAGTGGTCCTTCAACCCACCAGTATTCACCAGGAGCCCCCGCTCATCGACGACGACCTTGGCCCTCCGGAGCAGGAGTCCTCGCGCGATCCAAGACAGTCCCAACACGACGAGCGGCGACAAGGCCCAGTTTCTTGTGATCACTACGAACCCGGCAACCAGTACGGCGTACACGGCCCCCATCACCACCCAGGTCACGCTGCCACGCATCGACGACGGGAGTGGGCGCAAGAGCATGAAGCCACTATGGCTCTAGCCCTGCAGCCGAGTGCGTCGATCACTCGATCGGCGCACAGGGCTGCGTTCACGCGCACTGGCGTCAGCGTCTAGCTGCGCGCGCCCATGCCGCTGGTCGTGCGCTGACGCGCGGCCGGCGACCTTGTAGTCATGTCGATGACTACTCGTCAGGGGTCTTGTGCGCCCCCTCACCCGGGCCGCGCTGCCTACACAGGAGGCTGGCCTGAAGGGTTAAGCGCCCTCAGCTGCGACGGCCTCGATCATCGCCAGGGTCTGCGCGGCGGGGTAGTCAGCGAAGGTGCGGTAACGACCGCGGTAGTAGAGGTCCCAGTAGCTCAGCGCCCGCTGACGGGTCAGCTCCATGAAGCCGGCGTTCTCGCTGGCGAAACGGGCATACCGCGCTCGCTGCCACGATCCGGCAACCGCCACCTCGCTCAACCCCGCGTGCACGTCCTGGACGATCTCGAGGACGTACTCACCCAACAACGCCAGCACGTAAGGGGCCACCCACGCCCGATCGACGTCGATGATCTTCTTCAGGTGCGCTTGGCGCACGTACCCGTCGTGGTGGCGGGTCAGGGCGCACTGCGCCATCAGCCGCGCGTCCCCATCGAGCGTGTCGAACAGCTCCATCGGAGCCGCGGACTCATAGATGCGGACGGGGATGCGCAGCAGCTCCCCATCGACGAACACCTCCCGCCAACGGCGGGGATGCTGGTCGTTCAGCACTCGCGCCGCCTGGGCCACGGCGGAAGTCATCGACATTGGGAAAGCCTGCTGCACCACTTCCGTCAACGACACCTGCTCCCTACGCTCCTCCCCTGCCTTCCCGGTCACGTCGGCCGACCTTGCCAGGTCGACGAGGGCTGCGCTAGGAGAAGCAGACTGCACTCCTCCACCCGAGCGACGGGCACCTTCCGGTCATGGCACCCCTCTCTATCAACCAATGCTCCTGCGGGGCCGATGAGTGCGGGTGGACGATGGCGTCGCGGGTCCGGGAAGTGACTTCTCCGAAGGGCCGGTCTGGGGACACGAGCCGGCCGCGCTGGAGCCAGTAGACGCCCCCACTTGTCCTCCCGGACCCGTCACCAACTCCTCCTGCACCACGTCATTGAGCATGACGAGGTCCAGCTCGTCGGCGACCTCGGGTGCGGGCGTGCCGGCGCCGAAGGCGTTTTCGGTCAGCGCGGCGTAGCGCGATCACGCGGCGTGGCTGTACGTAGCAAGCACCTCAGTGCTCTCGGCCGGGGTCAAGAGCTCCAGCACCGCCAGCGCCTGCGGTACCCCCACGTCAGCAGGGCCACCGAGGCGCTCTCCAAGCACGTCGACGAACGACAGCCGCGCATCCTCGGGAGTGGACAACTGATTGTGCGTGACGCCGAAGACGTCGGTGAGTCCGTGCGGGCGCGGTCGTACCAGGCCGTGAGGTTGTCACCGGCCACGGCCGTCCGCATCGTGGCGAAGAGGTGGCCACCCTGCGTAACGTAGGCGGGCAGGGCGTCCACAGTGCTTGCGCGCGGCGTACAGCGCCGCGGTGAGGACGAGGGCCTACTCGGCAAGATTGATGGCGTCGTGGGGCACGAAGTCGACCTCGACGTTCAGCTCGAACAGGGCGTCGTACACCCAGCACGGCACGTCGTTGTAGCTCAGCGGGTCGCCGGCGGCCGCTGACGGTTCGGTGTCCGGTAAGGCGACCGAGCTGGGTGTGTCGGTCCGCACGTCCAGCGCTGTGGCGTTGAGCTTTCGCGCTGCCGGCGTCGCAGTCCCGACAAACGCTCGCCTTCTGAGTTCTCAGGCGAACGTCATGGCGTGCGCGAGTGCTGGCGCCGGGTCAGCGCGGGCTGGTGCTCTCCGCCAGCCCGCGCAGCCGCGCGCCGCCGACCCAGCTCCGCACCGCTGCGAGGTCGGTGCGGGTGGCCATGTCGTCTTGGTCGTGCGGACAGGCCGGGCCGCCGGACTCGATGCCTACCAGGCGCACCCCTGTCGGGGTCTCACGGAAGTACGGGGCCCCGGAGTCGTACGGGCAGGGGCTGGTGGTGGCCTCGGGGCTGCGGCCGCGTACCGTCAGGTTCGTCGTCGTTGTGCCGGTGACCGTGAACAGACCGGTTTGCATCCGGTTCGGCCGCTGCGTAATAGAAGCGGGGCTTGCGGTGGCGCCCCACCCGGCGAGCCGGACAACCTCGTCGGACGCGGCAGGTTCCACCGCCAGCCGGACCGGCGCCACGTCCGTCACGGGACGGTCGAGGCGGGCCAGCGCGAGGTCGGTACCGGCGATCGGGACCTGCTGGACGTACACGACCTGACGCCGTTGGCCGCCGGTGCCTGAGCGGGTGGCCTGGCCGAGTAGGACGTCCACGCGGTACGGCACGGCCTGCCCCGGTCCCACCCAACCTGAGGTGGGCGTGCGCCCGGCGGGGTCGCCGTTGTGGAAGCAGTGACCGGCGCTGACCAACCACTCCGAAGCGATCAGCGCCGCGGAGCAGGCGCTGTCGCGTGTTCCGCCGCCGACTGCCGGGATGCCGCGGGCCTCGAGGTCCGCAACGAACCCGTACCGGCCGTCCGGCACATCCTCGCCGTTCGCAATTGCCTGCGCAGGAGCAGCGGACAGCGTGCTGACCGCGACGGCGGCAGCGACGCCGACGCCGCCCAGGGCGACGCGGGTGGAGGAGGGGAAGCGGATCGCCATGAACTGCACCCTTCGACGCGGATTGATTGGACGTAGGCGGCACACTGCCCGGTCTAGTGATCCTCGTTCTATTGCACCTGTGGGTGCCGCCGAATGCTATCCCGACACCTTGTCGTCTTGCAGACTGGTCTTGCGCAGCAGGTGTGGGCCTTCCACGCGGCGTCGACATGTGCGGTGCGTCGTGGCTCCGTGCGCATGAGGTGGCGACCCTGGGTCGCCGACCTGGCACGGTGGGACCCGTGAGGAACGCACTGGGTTGGTTGGGCAGGCCGTGGACCGGCCTCCTGGTGATGCTGGTGGTGTTGCTGGCCGCCTTCGACGGCCTTGTGATCACGCCAGGCTGGCCCTACGCGGTGGTGTTCGGCGTCCCCGCACTGGCGGGTGCCTCCCTGGCGATCGGAGAGCCGCACCGCCGCGATGCCCTGGCCGTGGCCGCGGTGCTGCTCTCCCTCACCGGGACCTCAGTTCTTGCCGGTCTGGACTACCGGTACCTGGGAACATGGGGACTCACCGAGACCGCGGTCCTGCTGCTGCTCCTAGCCTCGCGGTGGCGCTCCGCGACCGGTCGAAAGGACCGGGTTCTAATGGGGAGTCTGGTCGTGGCGGTCCTCGCCCAGTCCCTACGGGAAGACGTGCGCGACGCGCCGCTATACGCCGCCCTGCTCGCGGTCGGAGTCACCGCGGCCGCGGCGACCGGGATCGGCCTGCGCGCCGTCGACTCTCAGCAGCGCATGCTCGTCGCCGCGGTGCGCCGCGCCGAACGTCAGGAGATCGCCCGCGAGCTGCACGACGTCGTCGCCCACCACGTGACCGGAATGGTCGTGGCCACCCAGGCAGCTCGAACGGTCCTCACCGCGACCCCGGGGCAGGCACCCGCGCCGGTGGTCGAGGCGCTGTCCTCCGTCGAGATCGCAGGAACGGAGGCGCTGGCCGCCATGCGGCGCCTGGTTGGAGTCTTGCGCACCGACCCAACGCCCGGCGCGCACCGGCTGCCGACGCCCCGGCTGGCCGATGTGACCGGCCTGGTGGGTCGCTTTCGCGCCGCGGGCGCCGCCGATGCGGTCGAGCTGCAGGTGGATGGCGACGGCACCGGGCTGCTCGCGGAGGTGCAGGCCGGGGTCTACCGCGTGGTGCAGGAGAGCCTCACCAACGTCCAGCGTCACGCGCGAGGCGCAGCGCTGGTGCGCGTGCAGGTCCGCTGCACCGGCGCTGGGGTGGGCGTCCGGGTGCTGAACACTCGTGGCCGGGCTGATCCCACCCCGACGCCTGCGGGTGGAGGCTTCGGTGTCGTCGGCATGCGCGAACGCGTCACGGCCCTGGGTGGCACGCTAACCGCGGGTCCTCACGAGGGCGGGTGGGTGGTCGACGCCGTCATCCCGGCCGGCGCCGTCTCACCCGACGCCACGACGCGCCGGTCCAGGAGTGGCGGATGAACATCCGCGTGCTCATCGCCGACGACCAGGAGATGGTCCGCGCCGGCTTCACGATGATCCTTGACGCCCAGGACGACATCAACGTCGTCGCCTCCTGCGCCGACGGCGCCCAAGCCGTCGAGGCCGCACGCCGGCTGCGTCCCGACGTCGTGCTGGTCGACATCCGCATGCCCCACCTGAACGGCCTGGAGGTCACCCGCCTACTGGCCGGGCCAGAAGTGACCGACCCCGCGAAGGTCGTCGTGGTCACCACCTTCGACCTCGACGAGTACGTCGACGCAGCCCTGCGCAGCGGGGCAGTGGGGTTCCTGCTTAAAGACTCCGGTCCCGCGCTGCTGGTTGAGGCCGTACGCGCCGCAGCGGTCGGTGAGTCCCTCATCAGCCCCGCCGTCACGGTACGCCTGCTCCAGCAGCTGTCCACCCGGTCCACGGCCCGGACACCGGACGAGCCGCTGACCGCCCGCGAGCTCGACGTCCTGCCCCTCGTAGCCAGGGGCCTGACCAACGCCGAGGTCGCGGCGGAGCTGTTCATCTCCCTCGGCACGGTGAAGACCCACCTGGCGTCCATCCAGGCCAAGCTCGGGGCCCGCAACCGGGTCGAGGTCGCCGCGTGGGCCTGGGAGTCCGGACAGGTCGGCTCCCCTTGAAAAGCGTGCTGGGTGCAGGTCGGCCGTCCGGCCGACCCGGCCGCGGTCGTCCCAGCCGTGCGGCCGATCCGCGCCCGCACGGCCGAACACCAAGATCGTGATGTGAACAACGACGTCGCCGCCTCGGCGCCCGGTCCGGCAATCATCGCGGTGCAACCCGCCGACGGCGGGCGGTCGCGTATCCCCGCCCTAGACGTCCTGCGAGGCTTCGCGCTTTGCGGGATCGCCTTCGTCAACATCGAGGGAGTCGGCCACTTCCCCGGGGCGCTGCCGAGCCTCGACAACCCGGGCGGCTGGCTACAGCTCCTCGTCCAGCAGCGGTTCTTCCCCATCTTCTCCCTGCTGTTTGGAATGGGATTCTCGCTGTTCCTCGCCTCCGCCGCCCAGCGAACCGCCCATCCGCGAGTGATCCTGCTGCGCCGGCTCGCGCTGCTCCTGCCGCTCGGCTTCCTGCACCAGCAGCTGCACCCCGGTGAGGCCCTGCTCTTCTATGCGGTCTTCGGGCTGCTCGTGCTACTGCCGTCCTCCTGGCTGCCCCGCTGGGTCGTGGCCCTCGGTGCGGCGGTGCTCCTGCCGACCACCGTCCTGCTCGCCGGCGGCGGCTGGGCGCTCATCCCGGCGCTGTTCCTGCTCGGTTCGGCGCTGGTCCGCTACGGCGTCGTCGACCGCTTGGGCACTTCTACGCGCGGGCCGGCGGTGCTGCTCACCTGCTTCGCCGCCGCGGCTGTACCGGCGCTCGTCTGGCAGGGCGGCGACCTGGCGGACTCGAACTTCTCCACCTCCTCCGCCGTCGCCGGCCTCGCACTGGCCGGGACCTACGTCACGGCCGTTCTGATCCTCCTGCGGACCCCGCTGCGGCAGACGCTGCAGATGGTGTTCGTGCCGCTCGGGCGGATGGCCCTGACGAACTACGTCGCCGCCACCCCCGTCATGGTCCTCGCGGGCTCCGCCCTGGACTGGACACACGACGGCTCCTGGACCCAGGTGCTCCTCGTGGCAGCCGCCATCCTCGTCGTCCAGTGGGTGCTCTCCACCCTCTGGTTGCGACGCTTCCGGCAGGGCCCGCTTGAACGGCTGTGGCGGTGGGCCACCTGGGCAGGCGCCCGGCCGCTGCAACCGCGACACTGACGGTACCTTCGGCCGAATCGAACCCGCCGTCTCGTTGCGCACTGGGCAACCGACTACCACTGGCGCATCCAGAAGGGCCACTCGACGCCGCCGTCAGCCGCACCACGTCCATCCGCAGCGTCTCCACGACCGCGGCCTTCACCGCTAACGACTGTCCCCGCGGACCGCAACGTTTACCGCTCGAGCCAAGCTGGTTCATGTTCGACCCGATCGCCGACAACTCCCCCAACACCTGAAGATCCAGCGCTGACGTCGACGTCCTGACCGCCGACGTCATCCAGTCGTGTCAGTTCTAGTCGCTTGGTCTTGGTGAAGTCTCGCCGTCACGTTCGGAACCGGAACGGGGGGCGCCGCCTAAAGCGCCGTCGGCCAGACGCACTTCAGTAGGTCGCTCATCTGTGGGACCTGCATGGTCAGCAGCCGTTCATGGCGGGCGCCGAGGTGCCGCAGGCGGCTCTACGTCCCATCGATGACCTGGGGGCGTAGCAGCGCAGCTGCGCGCTCACACGCGCGGTGATCACCGCATCCTTCTCATTGATCTTGTCGGTGCTGTCCGACCAGCCCATGACGGGCGTGGCTGAATTCAGTCTCGGCGCCGCCTCCATGCGGGCCGACGCGGGGCCTGAGCTCGGTCCTCGTCGTGAACAACCCGATCGGGCGCTGTCGGAGGTCCGTCCGCCGGCCGATGAGTCAGCATGCCCGCCGAGACGAGAAGGCCGCGGCCGGTCGGGGTGGTCCTGGCGGCGCTGGCCGCCTGTCTGCTGCCGCTGGCGGCCGCGTTGCTGCTGGACCGCGGGCTGCTGTCGCGGCACTGGTGGGACAACTGGGGCTACAGCACGATCATCGTCGGTGCCGCCGTCCTGGTGCTGGCGCGGGCCGCGCTGCGCCGACGGGGCCGAGTGGGCTGGCTGCTGATCGGTACCGGGATGCTGTCGACCACCGCCGGAAACCTCACTTACGCCTTCGGCGGGTTCGATGCCGAGCCTTTTGTCAGCCCGAACGCCGTAGACGTGCTCTGGCTCGTCGCCTACCCCCTGCAGGCCGCAGGCGTCATCGAGCTCGCCCGCAGCGAGATCACCCGGTTGCGGCGCAGCGCTGCCCTGGACGCGCTGGTCGCCGCGCTGGGTACCGCAACACTGACCGCGCTCGTCTTCGGACCGGTCGAGGCGACCGCCACCGGCAGCCGGGCGGCGGTCCTGACGCTGCTGGCCTACCCGGCCGGTGACCTGCTGCTGGTCGCGATCTGCCTAGGGGCGCTGGCCGCGCTGGGCTGGCCGCTGCGTGGCTGCTGGGGCTGGCTGGGCCTGGGATTCGTGCTCTCGACCGGCGCTGACATCGTCTACCTGCTGCTGTCGGCCCACGGCATCTACGTGGACGGCACGCTGGTCGACCTGGCCTGGCCGGTCGCGGCGCTGATGACCGCGACCGCGGCGTGGCAGAGCCCGCGGCCCGTTCTGGTCCGTAGCGGGGTGAGCCTGCTGGTCGTCCCGGGCGGTGTCACCGCCGTCTCGCTGGTCGTGCTGCTCGCTGACACCACCAACCTGCACGTGCCGGTGCTGGCCAAGGCGCTGGCCGCCGCCGCCGTCGTGGCCGTCGTGGTGCGCACAGCGATGACGTTCCGCGAGGTCGCTGAGCTCGCCCACACCCGCCGGCTCGCCCACACCGACGACCTGACCGGCCTGCCGAACCGCCGCCACTACTACACCGCCGTCACCGACGCCGTCGCCGGGGCCCGAACCCCGGGCGGGCCGCAGGTGGCGGTGCTGCTGCTGGACCTGGACCGGTTCAAGGAGATCAACGACAGCCTGGGTCACCACGTCGGCGACGAGCTGCTGACCCAGCTCGGCCCGCGACTGCGCGGCGTGCTCGGCGAGCACGACGTGCTCGCCCGGCTCGGCGGCGACGAGTTCGCCGTCCTGCTGCCCGGCACCGACAGCGCCGGCGCAGCCCGGGTCGCCGGGCTGGTGCTGTCCGCCCTGCGCGAGCCGTTCAACCTGGACGGCACCGGCTTGCACGTCGAAGCCAGCATCGGGATCGCGCTATGCCCCCAGCACGCCGAGGGCATCGGCGGCCTGCTGCAGCACGCCGACATCGCGATGTACCGGGCGAAGGCCACCCGCAGCGGGTACGAGGTCAGCTCCGGCGAGCTCCCCGGAGCCGACCGGCTCCGGCTGCAGACCCTGGAGCAGCTGCGGGCCGCGCTGGACACCGACGAGCTCCTCCTGCACTACCAACCCAAGCTCGACCTGACCAGCCGCACCGTCACCGGTGTCGAGGCCCTGGTGCGCTGGCAGCACCCCACCCGCGGGCTGCTCTACCCCGACGGCTTCCTGCCGCTGGCCGAGCAGAGCGGCCTGATGCGCCGGCTCACCTTACACGTCCTGCAGCTCGCCCTGCAGCAGGCCGACGCCTGGCGCCGCGCCGGTCTGGACCTGACCGTCGCGTTAACCTGTCCGCCTCCGACCTGCTCGACGTGCAGCTTCCCGGCCAGATCGATCTGCCCCTGCGCTCTTTGGACCTGCCGGCGAACCTGCTCGAGTTGGAGATCACCGAGACCGTACTGATGGCCGACCCGGCCCGCGCCCACCAGGTGCTGTACGCGCTGCGCGCTCTCGGCATCCGGATCGCCGTCGACGACTACGGCACCGGCTACAGCTCGCTGTCCTACCTGCAGGACCTGCCCGTCGACGACCTCAAGCTCGACCGGTCCTTCGTCATGCGCAGCGCCGATGATCCCCGCTCGGCCGCAATCGTCAGCTCCACCGTTGGACTCGCCCACGCCCTGCAGATGCGCATCATCGCCGAGGGCGTCGAGACCGAAGCCGTCCTGGACCAACTCACCGCCACCGGTTGCGACCTCGCTCAGGGCTACCACCTCGCCCGCCCACAACCCGCCAACCAGCTCACTGCCTGGCTTACCCGCGACTTGCCCGGCCAGCCCGCGAGCGCGGCGCTTCCCGCCCGCCGGGCCGAGCGCCGGGCCACCGCTGGGCAGGCCTACCCACCCACCCCCTGGTGACCATCGCCGCCGTCGACCGTCAGCGACTACACGTGCTAACGGTACACGGCAAGACCTCTTGCCCCGTTGATTGAATGCTCGGACACGAGCCGGCGGGTCTCATACAGCGCACCCACCCGCCATCTCTACCGGCCAGGACGTTGGTAGCACCGTGGCGTCTTGAACGTGAAAGGACCTCTGGGTGGGGTTTGGCTTGTCTAAGGCTCACATCCACCCGCAGGTCCTCGTGGCCCACGCTCATGCCCGCACCACCGTCCACGGCCGGTTGCTGATCCTCCAACGCTACCAAGCCGGCCGGGCCCAGACTCACATCGCGACAGCATGGGAGTGTCCCGCATGCGCGTCCCTTGGGTAGCGTCACAGCATGGATCACCGCAAAGTCCCCAACGGCTGGGCGGCATGGTTTCTCGTCCTCGCCGCCGCACTGCCCATAGTCGTGATCATCTGCTTCGGCGGCAAGGTGCTGACCGGCGCCGCTGATGAAGTCTTCGGCTTGCAAGATCGGGCGTTGACCGGTCTAGATCTGCTCGGCAGCCGCTGGTCCAGCCTCTGGCTGATCCAGCCGGTCTTAATTCTTCCCTTGGTCGGGCTGCTGCCGCTGATCGTGCTCGCCGCCCTCGTGGTCGCTGACCGCCCTCAGGCGCTCGTGCCCGTCAGCGTCGGCCGCGGCGCTGCAGCACTTGTCGCGGCCATCACCAGCTTGTTGGGACTGGCCGCGAGTGTCGCAGTCATCGCGCAGCTCCTGGGTCTGCTGCCAGGCCTCGGCTGGGGCAGCGTCACCGGCTCGCAGATGGAAGCCTACGCACCCGTCGCTGCGATCGTCTTCACTACGTCAGTCCTAGGGATCGCCGCGACCGCGGTCCTGTGGCCGCGAAGGCACGGACAGCACGATGACGAAGCGGGCGTCGTCGAGGGAGTCACCGAAGACGGGTTCACCGAGGACGAGGCCGGCGCTGATGGGGCCATGGAACAGACTATGTCCGAGGCCGTCGTGGCCCGACCGGTAGTGCATCCACCGGTTGCGTTACCGGACCTGCCCGTCCCCTCGGTCAAAGACCTCGACCTGTACCGGCGCCAATAATCATCTCCGCCGAAGCCCTGGCGTTTACTGGTCATGGCGCGGACCTAGCACGTCTGTCGATACCCGAATGCTTGTTCGACTTTGCGATCACCCACGGCTAACGACAAGTGGACGAACCGTCACCTCTTCTACGGCGCCGAAATCGTGGCGCGGGCTGATGCTGTCGGCGTGCGCAAGCGGCAGTAAAGTGATGCGGGCTAACGGGCGTGCTTGCTGAGCGCCGCGGCGTCGCTCAACTCGAGCTGGATGACGCTCGAATAGCACCACGACCCTCGTCCAGGGTTAGCTCCTCCTCCTCCTCCTCCGGTCCCACCCGAAGGCGACCCAGGTCGGATGCGCGGTCCCCGCGTTCGAACTAGTCTCGGGAGACTTCAGCAGCTTCCAGGGAAGGACTCGGTATGGCCGTCTCCGTACACCAAGCCGCCCGCTCGACTGACGGTCATCCCGTATGTCACCGAGTCGAGCACGGCCACGCGTTCGTCGTTGAGAACGACGCCCTCGTGGTGCTCGACGGCGACGGGGGCCAGCGACTAGCCGTGTTCCCGGCCGGAGGTTGGCTTCTAGCCGAGGTCGACAACGACTAGCAGTAGGCCAAGGCCTCACCATCCCGCCCTCGACGTCGCCGACAGCACGCGGGCGGCTCTTGGGTCTGTAGGCGCGCCCCGGCAACCAGGTCGATGGACGCCCCGCAGAGCTGACGCCGGCGCACCCGCAACTCCTGACTGGCGGGTGCGGCCCACTCAGCCGAGTGCGACAGGATCGCAGCGGGTGCGCGCCGCTAGATGCGAGCTGCCCGGGCCGCCAATACCGAGCTGCTGAGCCTGTACTGGTCTATCGGCCGCGACATCCTCGAGCGCCAGGAGACTACGGGCTGGGGCGTCAAGATCATCGATCGTCTGGCCGCTGACCTGCACGCCGCCTTCCCCAGCAGCGTGGCTGGTCCCGTCGCAACCTGCAGTACATGCGCGCCATGGCCGCCGCCTGGCCCAGCCAGGACTTCGCGCAACGTCCTGTTGCACGACTTCCCTGGGGCACATCACCGTCCTGCTCGGCCGCCTCGACGACCAGGACTGAGAGGCTGGTACGCCGCCGCGGCCACTGAGCAGGCCTGGTCCCGCAACGTCTTGGAGCACCAGATCGCCACCCGCCTGCACCAAAGGTTGGGCGCCGCTTCCTCCAACTTCACCGCCCAGCTGCCACCCGTGGACTCGACCTGGCCCAGCAGCTGACTCGCGACCCCTACGTCTTCGACCACCTTGGCTTCACCGAACCGGTCGCCGAGCGAGAGCTCGAGCAGTCCCTCATGGACCGTCTGCAGCAGACCCTCACCGCCTTCGGCCACCGCATGCCTTCGTCGGCCGACAGGTGCACTTCGGTGTCGATGACACTGAGATGGTCATCGACCTGCTGCTGTTCTCCATCGAGCAAGTCCGTTACGTCGTCGTGGAGCTGAAGGTCGGCCCCTTCTCCCCCGCCTACACCGGTCAGCTCGGCGCCTACGTCGCCCTTGTCGACGACCGGGCCTATCGACCTTATTCGCCCCTATAAGCAACCCTACGGAATGGGGTTCTGCATGGTAGCCGTCCCTGCCGGTGCCTCGACGTACGCCGCGGATGATGTGTCGTCTCTTATCCAATCTGTCGCATTCTCACGGCACCTGTCGCACCTCTCACCTGATCTGTCCACCTCTCACGAGTCTTGTCCTACCGGCCTGACACCGTCTAGCACTCACACCGCTGGTCGCGTCCTCGCTAGCGGCGGGCGAAATCCGCTCATGGACCCCTTCTATGTCAAGGGCCGGGTCTAACGGGGGTCTTGCGCGGTCGGCGGTGGGTGGCGACGATGGGCGTGGCGGGTCCGGGAAGTGACTTCTCCGAAGAGCCGGCATCGGGGTCCGAGCCGGTCGCGCTGGAGCCAGTAGACGCCCCGCTTGCCCTCCCGGGCCCGTCGCCAGGACCTGCTCCGAGGCGCTCTCCTCGACTTCGTGGGAGGACGCCGCCTCCGGGACGACCGGGGTCGCGGCGACCTTGGCGTCAGCGACCATCTGCCGGTAGATGACATCGGACAGGCGCCGCTTCAAGCACCGGATCGCCTCCAGCGGTGACTTCCCCACCGCCAACTTCCGCCGGTAGTAAGCCCGCCCTTCGGTGTCGTGACGGATCTGCACGATCGCGGCGATGTGTAACACCCGGTTGATCCGCCGGTTGCCCAGACGCGACAGACGCTGCCCTGCTGTTGTCACCGCTGGAGGCATCGATCGGTGCGGTCCCGTTTCAGGACGCGAAGTGCCCCTTGGTCGGGAACCGGGCGATGTCGCCGACGTCGCCCAACAACCTCGCCGCCCCTGAGGGGCCGATCCCGTTCAGCTTCAGCAACCCGGAACCGGTCGCGGTGATCAGCTCGGTCAGCTGCTTCTTGGCCGCCTTGATCTTGGTGTCGATCACGGCCAGGTCGGCGATCTTCTCCGCTGCCAACGCGCGCCTGGTCTTGCCGAGGACGTCACGCGGCTTCACGCTCGCCAGCAGCGCCTTGGCATGCGCCGCAGTCAGGAACGTCATAGCCCCACTGGGCATCAGCTCCAGCAGCAGCCCCTGGATGCGGTTGACCGTCTGGGTCCGCAGCACCCCAACTCATCCCGGCGGTCCACCAACAGGCGACGCCATGTTCTCCCCATCGACCTGCACCCGCTGCAAGGTGGGGGTCCTGGCTGCGACCAGGGCGATGGAGTGCGCGTCGGTGGCGTCGGTCTTGCGGCCGTTGCCGGTGGAGAACATTCGGACCCGCGCCGACAGCGTCGCCGGCACATCCACCACCTGCTCACCATCGGCGAGTAGTCGCTGAGCAAGGTGCTTGCCGATCCCGCCCGCACCCTCGACCGCCCACGTCCGCTGCGGCCACTGACGGCCAGCGGTGAGCATGTCCTTGTAGCCGGCAGTGTCGGTGGCGAACCGGCCACCACCGATCATCTGGTGTCGCTGGTCGAGGACCTCGATCGTCGCCGACCGCTTGTTGGGGTCCATCCCGATGATGACGTCCATACCCGCTCCCGCCCTCGAGCCGCCGCCAGACCAGGCGGTTCGGCCGTCACTGCTGGCGAGGATGGGCAGCACTACTTCGAGTGAGACAGTCCCTTCTTGAGCCACACCCGCCGGGCGGTGCCCGACGCTCCGCATGCCATGAGAAAGCCACACCGGGACAGCTGGTGGGCAGTCGAAAAGAGAGCTTCACGTCGGGCACCTCGGCACAGCCTGGCCGGGCCAGCACCGTGGGTCCAGCAAACAAGTAGTCGAAGATTGAGGGCAAGCTGCGCAAGAAGATCACCCGCATCACGACGATGAGCGAATTTGAGGCCCTCACCGAGCGGGGGTCGGCCGATGACGAGAGGTACGTCAGGGCCCGTCGGCGCGCCGCAACACGATCAGCGGGGTCGCGTAGTGCTCGAGCACCCGTCCACCGAGCTCTCGACCGCCCCTGCTGCCGCCTCGGCCGTGTCCCAGTTGCTGGAGGTAGTGAACAAGTCACAGCCATGTGGGTGGCGCGGACGGGGCATGTGGATGACGGGAGGCTCACTCTCCGCATCCTCCCGGCGTCCGCTTGCACGATGGAGCCAACATTCCTGTCCAGAGGAGCCCTGGTGACCCCCCGACGTTTCACGACCCTCTCCTTGACCGCAGCGGGCGCCTCGGTGGTTGTCGCAACGGCCGCGATGATCTTCGCCTACCCGGCGTCAGCCTCGGCGGGTGCGCCCAGCGGGGCGCACATCGACATCATCGGCCTGCCCCACAGCCGCGACGCGGTGCGAAGCGACGTCAAGGTGCGCTACCGCTGCTACACCGGCGGGGACGTCCAGATCGCGGCTCGCGTCTCCGGCCGCACGGTGACGCACTCCAACCGGTGGGCCCGGTTCGGTTACCCGTTCCGGAGCGCTACCTGTGACGGTAGGACGCACCTGACCACCGTCACCGTGGCCGCGCAACCCGCAGCCACCGACGCCACCTTCAGCCCCGGCGAGCGGGTCCAAGTCGCCGTGGACCTGGAGCTGTACGCCTTCGACCCGACGACCCAGGCGCCGTCGACCCGGCGACTCCTCGACGGTGACGTCGAGTACCACCGTCTCCGCTGACCCCAGTAGCCCAGGCGCGCGAAGCTTCGGGGAGCGCCGCGCCAGCACGTCGCGACGGCCGCGGTCCACACCGTCGGCAAGGCTGACCGGTCTCGAGGCTGGCGGCGCTGTCGCCGCCGAACCACCCAGCGCCCGCCGACGTATCGCCTCACCAGGTGCCCGCATCACCGCACGGTGCAAAACAGCCGCGAAAGCGACGGCAGACGTCCAGCCGTCGGCCCGGCGGTGCCGGGGAGCTCGGGCCGCGGCTGCCGGCGCCGGCGCCGACTGACCCTGCCTTACCAAGGCTCCCTAAGACTGCCCCCGAGGAGGAGCTTCGGAGTGGTCTGCAGACCGGCACGCGACCTCGACGCGCCAGGCAACGACACGGTTGACCCAGCGGTACGGTGCGGTGCGGTGCGGCCGGACCGTCCCGCTCGTGACGAGGGTGGCTTCCCGAAGCGGACATTCGCGTCAACACGACGGGCACGTCAGTGGTTCGAGGCTGCATGGTCCCCTCGCCTGAGAGCCGGCGATTCCGTCCGTGGTGAGGCCGAGAGCCCACCACACGGCGACTCTGCGTAACCCCTGGTTTGCGTTGCGAAGTAATCTCGCTCGCGCGGTCGTAGCACTGGTCCGTTCGCGCTACCCGCTTCCCTGGTCCGACCTGGATAGGTCGTATGTTCGTGCAGAGAACGAGAGCATCGACCACAGTTCCTCGAGCATGAGGACGGTGGGCGAGCGAGCAATCCGCGCAGGCACGAGTGTGTGTGACGACGCACTCCGCGCCCTACCAGGCAGCCGACGACGACGACCACCGTGACCTGAGGGTGGTTCGTCGGGAGCCCACGACATGTTCGGCCACACGTTGGTCGATGTGGCGAGCGGGGGCCGCTGCCTGGACGTAGCGAGCGCGGATGGCTCCTCAACCAGCACTACATGGGGGGAACCATGTCGATCACCGACTCCAACCGGATAGAACCGTCGAACGCACTGAGATTGGTGTCGCCGCAGGCATCGAAGCAGGCGACAGCAGCTGCGCAGGCGCCGACTCGTGCGTCGGCGTCACAGGCGGGTGCCACTGCGGAAGTCTCTGGGCCTGCTCTCGCCAGGGACCCTGCTTACACCACCATCGCGGGCCCGGTACAGCCTGTCACGACGCGTGACGGGCGCTTCCAGCCGCAGTGGCGCAACATCGCCGGCTCCCGCCGACGCCTCACCGCGACCATGCTGCTGGCCGGCTTCAACATCCTCTTCGAACTCGCCTTCGCCGTGTGGCTGCTGTGGCCGAACCATCACCCCCAGCACCTGCGCGGGGCGTTGGAGCTGTGGGCGAACGCCCTGGTCATCGCCGCGATCCTCGTCGTGGAACTGCTGCGCCTGATCAACGTCATCTCCCTCTCCGTCGCCTCCGTCATCGCCCGCGATCCGATTCCGGTGCCGGCGGTGCAGGATCAGCGCCTCGCCTTCGTCACCAGCTTCGTGCCGGGCAAGGAACCGCTGCCCATGCTGCAGGCCACGCTGAGGAAGATTCGTCAGGTCCGCGCTCCTGGAGACACCGAGATCGACGTGTGGGTGCTCGACGAAGGCAACGACGCCGATGTGGTGCTCCTGTGCCGTGAGCTCGGCGTGCACCACTTCTCCCGCCACGGCATCGCCCGCTACAACCAGCCCCGCGGCACGTTCAAGGCCAAGAGCAAGCACGGCAACTACAACGCCTGGCTGGACGCGGTCGGCTATGAGCGTTACGACGTGCTGATGTCGGTGGATACCGACCATCAGCCGGAGGCCAACTACGCCGAGCGGATCCTGGGTGGCTTCCACGACCCCGACGTCGCCTACGTCGTCGGCCCGCAGGACTACGGCAACTCCGGTGACGGTTTCGTCCCCATGGGAGCCGAGAGCCAGCAGTTCCCGTTCCACTCAGTGATCCAGCGCGCGGCCAACCGCTACGGCGCAGCCATGCTGGTCGGCACCAACAACGCCTTCCGCCTCTCCGCGCTGCGATCCATCGGCGGACTGCGCGACTCCGTCACCGAGGACATGGCCACTGGCCTGGTCTTCCACACCAGCCGCAACCCAGCGACGGGCAAGCTCTGGAGCTCGGTCTACACCCCCGACGTCCTGGCCGTCGGGGAGGGACCGACCTCGTGGGGGGACTTCTTCAGCCAGCAGGACCGCTGGTCACGAGGCACCTTCGAGGTGTTGCTGCAGGACCTCTGGCGCCGGGCCTGGCGGCTGCGCCCGGGTCACCTGCTGCACTACGCGCTGATCACGACCTTCTACCCCTCCATGGCCATCGCGTGGCTGCTCGGTGCGGTGTGCGTGATGGTGTACGCGGTCGTCGGGACGGGCGGAGTGATCGTGCCGCCGCAGGTGTGGCTGGCCCTTTACCTCGACGCCACTCTCTTCCAGCTGTGGCTGTACTTCATCAACCGCCGCCACAACGTGAGCCCCTTCGAGAAGGAGGGGTCCTTCGGGTTCTCGGGAATGCTGATGTCGATCTTCGCCACCCCCATCTACGCCAGCGCCTTCCTGAAGACCCTGTTCCGCCTGCCCGCGAAGTTCGCCGTCACCCCCAAGGGCTCCAACTCCTCCGCCGATGGACTGTTCGCCTTCCGCCTGCACCTGTTCTGGTTGGGCTGGTTCGCTCTCGCCATCGCCTTGAGCATCGTCAACGGCAACGCCCGCGCGGCGTCGCTGATGTGGCCGGTCGTCTCCATTGTCATCCTATCCGCACCGATGCTGCTCAACCACGTCCACGGACGCCGCACCGCTCAGGCGGCGACCGCCGCTGCGACCGGACGCGTCATCGACCTGACCGCCTTGGAGGGCAGCAATCAATCGCACGGCCACTCAGAGGTCCAGCCGCCCAGCAGCACCACGTTCCCCACTCCCCGCCGCAGCGCGAGGGCTGACCCCTCCGGCGAGGAGCACCTGACGAGTGATCAGGACCCGAAGGACGAGGTCGACCCCGCTGCAGAGACCAACGGCCGCCACAGCGCGGCGAGCACCACGGAGGCCACCTCGTGAAGAACTTCCACCTCTTCCGGCGAACCCGCGGCGCCGAAGCTGCTGGCGCGGCCGGTCAGGCCGGCGGGAGCAGAACCACCGGAGTCAGCGTCCTGCGACGTCCCCGCGATCGTCGCGTCGCCGGCGTGTCCGTGGTCGTCCTGGCCCTGCTCGGAGTCAACGCGGGCCCCGCGGTGGGCGGTGCGCAACTGGGCTACCACGAGTGGCAGGTCCGCACCCACGACTACAAGGCCACCCACGGGTCCTGGAGCACCTTCGAGCTGCCCGAGCAGTACCGCGTCAACGGCATCCACGCCGCCCTGCTCAACACCGGCAAGGTCCTCATCGTCGCCGGCTCGGGCAACGACCGGGAGAACTTCGAAGCCGGCAGCTTCCGCAGCATCGTCTGGGACCCGGCCGACAACACCTTCGACGAGATCCCCACCCCCGAGGACATGTTCTGCTCCGGGCACGCCTTCCTCTCCGACGGCCGCCTCGTCGTCGCCGGCGGCACGCAGCGCTACGAGATCCTCGGAGATGACGTCACCCACGCCGCCGGAGCGGTCACCGTCAAGAACGAGGACCCCGACTCCGCACCGGCGACCTTCCCCAAAGGCACGACGTTCATCTCTCCCGAAGGTGTCGTCTACCTCGCCACCCACGAGTTCGTGCTGCCCCCCGCGCACAAGATGGAGTTCGAAGGCGGAGCCACCGTGCATGCCAGCGAGGTCGTCGTCTGGGCTGAAGCCGTCGACGAAGGAGCCGCCGCCGTCGACACGACGCCGGGCCAGTACACCGTCGGGGGTCTGAGCGGCACCCAGCAGCAGAACATCTACGGCCTGGTCCAAAAGATGACCCTCGACAAGCAGGACTACCAGGGCAGCCAGAGCACCTACGTCTTCGACCCGGTCACCGAGCGCTACAACCGGGTGGCGGACATGAAGTACAAGCGCTGGTATCCCACCGTCGTCCCCCTCTCCGACGGCACCCTGCTGGCGTCATCCGGGCTCGATGGCACCGGACAGGTGCTCACCGGCCAGACAGAGGTCTTCGACCCCACCACGATGACCTGGGCTGAACGCACCGACCTGGAGCGCTACTTCCCCACATATCCCTGGCTTTACCCCACAGCGGAGGGCGAGTTGTTCTACTCCGGCTCCAACACCGGCTACGGCCCGGCCGACGCCGGTCGCCAACCAGGGCTGTGGGACCTGAGCGACAACTCCTTCACTCCCGTGCCCGGCCTGCGCGACCCGGACCTGCTGGAGACCAGCGGCTCCATCATGTTGCCACCGGTACAGAATCAGACCGCCATGATCGTCGGTGGCGGCGGGGTGGGTGAGTCCCCACGCTCAAGTGACCGCACGGCGACCGTGGACCTCACCAGTGAAGCCCCCACCTATGTCGACGGGCCGCGCCTGCCCGAAGGGACCCGCTACCCCAACCTCGTCAACCTGCCCGACGACACGACCCTGATCACCGGTGGGTCCTCGGACTACCGCGGCAAGTCCGCCAGCGACAACCACACCTCCCTGCTCTACGACGCCGCCACCGGAGTGATGCGCGAAGCCGCCTCCCAGCGCATCGGCCGCAACTACCACAGCGAAGCGCTGCTGCTGCCCGACGGTCGGGTCGTCACCGTCGGCTCGGACCCGTTGTTCTCCGACGAGAGCAACAGCATCGAAGGCGTCTTCGAGCAGCGCATCGAGATCTACTCCCCGCCCTACCTCTTCGACGGCACTCAGCCGGCCGTCACCGGCGGAGCCGAGGAGGTGGTCCGCGGGGAACAGGCCACGTACACCCTGGCCGGTGCCTCCGACATCGCCACCGCCAAGCTGATGCGCCCCAGTGCCGTCACCCATGCAACCGACGTCGAGCAGCGCACCGTCGCCCTCGACGTCGACCAGACCGGCGACCAGCTGACCGTCACCATTCCGCAGGACGCCGACATCGCGCCCAGCGGCTGGTACATGCTGTTCGTCACCAACGGTAGCGGCGTCCCGTCACAGGCCCGCTGGGTGCACGTCGCCTAGACGCAGCACCGGTCGGCGCCCGTCTCTCACCCCCCGAGTCGGGCGCCGACCCCTACCCCCACGACCCGCCACCTCCCGTGGACGAGTCCGCCCGGCACATCCCCCGCGCCCTGGCCGGCACGAGGCCGGGGCCGGGCGTCGAGATCACGTCCGCCGTGTCGCGACCCGTGTCAGCCAGACATCCAGGTCGTCCAGGCCCCCACAGCACCGCGCCACCCGTGCCGCCCCGGCCGTCCCAGGCCACTCCCGATAGATTCTCGAAGAGGTCCCAGCACCCATGGATGCCCCGCTCAGCACGGCAACGCGTCACGGCCGCCACCTCGGCCGCCGCCGCCTCGGCCGCAGTCTTGGACGTCGTCCTGAACGCTCCGGCAAGGTCACGGGCCTTGCCGTCCTCGCGCTGGCCGTGAGCGTGCTGGGTCTCCTGCTGAGCGGCTGCAGCCCGGACCGCAGCACCCTTGGCGCCGCATCGCCTCTCAACCCGCTGACCGGTGCCGTCTTCCACGTCAACCCGCAGGGCCACGCCAGTGCTCAGCTGACCCAGTGGGAGAACGACGGCGAACGAGAGAAGGCGTTCTGGTTGCGACGCCTGGCGGAGCAACCTGTCGCGACCTGGCTCACCGGGGCCGAAGCCGACCTCGACGGCGACGTCACACGGCTCACCTTCGCCGCGGCTGCCGCCGGCGAGGTCCCCGTCCTCGTGGCCTACAACATTCCCGGACGCGACTGCGGGTCCTACTCCGCAGGCGGAGCCGCCACCACCGAGGACTACACCCGCTGGATCGACACCCTCGCCCAGGGCATCGCCGATCGCGAAGTCGTAGTCATCCTGGAACCCGACGCCGTCATCCACACCCTCGACGGGTGCGCCTCGGCCGCCGGACACGACCCCCAGGAGCGCTACGTACTGCTGAAGGCCGCCGTCGAGCGGCTGAAGCAGAACCCGGGCACCACCGTCTACCTCGACGGCGGGAACGCCGGGTGGATCACCGATGAGGGCGCGGTCGCGCAGGCCTTGCGCGCCGCGGGCGTCCAGGCCGGCGACGGGTTCGCCCTCAACGTCTCCAACTTCAAGACGACCGCCGACAGCACGACCTACGGACGTGGCATCTCGCGATTGCTCAACGACGCCCACTTCGTCATCGACACCTCCCGCAACGGCTCGGGCCCCGCCCCGGCCGATGGCCAGGGCATCGAGTGGTGCAACCCCACGCACCGAACCCTGGGGCAGGCCCCCACCGCCGACACCGGTGACGCCCTCATCGACGCCTATCTCTGGATCAAGGTTCCCGGCGATTCCGACGGTGCCTGCCGCCCGGGAGAGCCCCCAGCCGGGACCTGGTGGCCCGACTACGCACTGAACCTGACGATGCAGACGCTCATGGGGCACCCCTTCGTCGGGCACTGAGCTCCCCGACCGCTGCGGAACAGGTGTTCACGTGACGACGCCGCCGTCGATCAGCCGCCTGGCGGACCGTGGCCGGGTATGTGCGTGAAAAGCCGGCGCGAGGACCGCGCAGGAAATACGTTGCACGGATCCTGCGGCAGCAGCCGACCGGGACGACCTCACTCATCGAGCACTCGACTCTCGGTGTTCGGCAGCCACAGCCATCACTCTCAGTCGCACCACCTGGCGGACTGACGCGTTCAGGTCAGCTCGTGGACCGGACCGCTTGATCACGGGCCTCACGGGTCGATCGCCTGGATGATCCTTCTCAGGCTACCGGTGGTGCGCGGGTTCGGGGAGGAACGTTGCCGCGAGGCTCCGCAGGCCCAGGTCCGCCGCGGACCGCTGCTCCAGGGCCGCCGCGAGTTGCACGTCGCGCCCGGCGTCCGGTGCCAGGACCGATCCCAGGCGCCCCAGCGCGGTCCGGCAGGCCTCCCCGCACCAGTCCCGGCCGGTGGGCATCGGCCGGCCACACGTCAGGCAGGTCACGCGAACCACTTCGCGGACCGGATGACGCACTTTACCTCGCGGCCGTGGCGGTAGCGGGGCAACTCGAGGAACTCGTCGCGCCCCTCCGCAGCCACGTAGGCGACGAACGCTCCACGGTGCCGTCCGGAGGCACGCGAACGTCCCCCAGCGTCATGACCACGGCCACGAAACCCATGGCGTCGCCACGAAGGCCAGCCGGTCGCCGAGGTGGTGTCCGATCTCGCTCGCCTGCAATGCTCAGCCACACCACGTAGGCGTCGTCCATCTAATGTCGATGAAGTTGGGCTTGGTCGACCTCCTT
The DNA here is from genome assembly GCF_011839805.1 of Kineococcus rubinsiae. Classification (GTDB taxonomy): domain Bacteria; phylum Actinomycetota; class Actinomycetes; order Actinomycetales; family Kineococcaceae; genus Kineococcus; species Kineococcus rubinsiae. The sequence goes on from NZ_VWPY01000005.1 coordinate 75,574, forward strand.
GGTGATCTTGGTCAGAATGGGTTAACCCTGAGTCGCGTGTGCGTCGGCAGCGCGGGTGGTTGCACCGTGGAGACTCCCGTGATTCGAACGCCCTAGGCAGCGCCTCGGCAAGTCGATATGGTCACCTTCGTGACAGGCGGCAACCGCACGGACTGGGCACTGCAAGCCCTTACTGTCATCGGTCCCATCGTGGTGACGGCCCTGTTTGCCGGGCTAGGCGTCGCTCTAAGAGAGTGGCGCCAAGAACGGGACCAAAACCATCGCTTAAATGCCATGCTTGAACAGGCGGAAAAGGAGGTCCGGTTTCTCAAGTCGTGGACCGATGCCGCCCTCCCGCTCCTTAGTTTAACTGAGCGAGACGAGACGAACACTGAGCTGAAAGACTCCCTTGCAAGGATCCGACGCCGCGTCGATGCAGCTGACCGCGCACCTGTCCACGCAGCAACACGCAACTGGTGGCGCACGCTCTGGCTCAGCGATCTCGAGACGTCCTCGCCTCTTCGGCTGCTCAAGTGGACATATCGCCTTGGACTCTTCCTCTACGCCATAATCGCGTATTCCTTCTTCAGTTACGAGCGAGATCCTGAACTCTCATGGGCCACGTGGTTCTTCGTCCGAGTAGCGGCCCTCGTCATTCTGGCGATTCCGGCATTGATCATGCGGGCCATCTATCGCGCTCGTACAGACACCCCGCACCCCGCACCGCGGGTAGGGGGAGAAGATAACTGAGCCTCCCTCGACTAAGAACCCTCGCCCTGGCCTGGCCTGGCCTGGCCCGGCCAGGACGCGCGTACGCGGAAGCCAAGGTCACGCGCGGCTGGAAGAGCAGCACCGTTCAGTCCGCTCGACCAACTGCTGCCGCGTCCAGCGCACCGCTCAGCGCATCCGCCCCACCATCGGGGGCGGCGAAGACCGCGTCGACGTCCTTGCTGAACCCCGCCGGGACCCCCGGCAACCGCCCAGCCGTCGCGACCGCGCCCTTTTCGTTGACCACCCACCGTCCCGCGGGGGCGTGCAGCGCATGAGCGCACAGCAGCACCGCCCGGAACAGGCAGCCCGCCACGTAGCCGCTGTCCCCGCGAGGGGCAGCCTTGCGAGCCCCACCGAGGATGGAGTTGGCCTCCCACAAGCCAGTGACCACCGCTTCCCGCAACCGCGGCGGGTAGATGCCCGCAGCCTGGCGCAGGGCGGTCAGCTCCCCGCTGGAGTCGGCCAGCACGACGGCCAAGCCCGCCTTCCCGCGTAGGCGAAGCTGGGCACCCCCAGGGGGTGCCCGGTCTGAAAGTGCCACGAGAAGCGGCCCTCCTGTGCTTCTTGCCAGCTGTGCTGCGCGCGGTTGAGGTCGCGGTAGAGCCAGTCGACGGCGACGCCGTCGATGCTCAACCACCCCCCGCCGTCGACCCACGGCTCCACTGACCGGAAATCGTGACCGCGGCGTCAGGGCCGGCGAGCTCCCGAGCGAGGAGAGTCAACGCCGCCACGTCCACGGGCGGTCGGTAGTACAGCCCCAGGTCGACGTTAAAGCTCGGTGTGTGTTCACCGCGGGCACGGCTACCGCCGAGGGCGGCCGCATCCACCCCCCGGTACAAGGATTACCCGCTGGGCCAGGTCTCGTAGACGCGCGTCGCTGAGCATCCGCACAGCATGCCGCCGACCCGGCGCACTTCGTCGAGGGTTTTCTCGGTCATGTCCCGTCTCGCGCGCTGTCCTGCCACCAGCTCTGACGTCATACTGCCCGCGCGTCTCGGAACGTTCCGTTCACCAGCCCGGGCACCACCTGGCTGACATCAACCTCACCCGCGACAGCAACGTCCCCGGCCAATCCCATCGCCATCAACTCGCGGCCATTGGCGCAGCCTTGTAACGCGTGATTCAGGTCGGCCCGAACGCCGTCGTAGGCATCAGCGGCCATGACCGCTTCCACCGACAGACCCACCCAACCTCGCCGACGCAGACCGGCGATGACCGCCCCAGCCCCCCACAGGTCCTCCACCGCCGGTCGCAACTGCCCTCCAGGCCAGTGCTCCCCAGCCGCGATGACCAGCACCTTCGCCTTCTGCCAGCCGTGCTGCTGACTCAGCCACGACGCCACCGCCTCAGCGTTGCGCAGCGAGGCCGCTACAACGTGAACGCCGGCGTCGCTCAGCCGGTGGGCGATGGTGGCTCCGTTCGGTGAGGGCAGGACCAGCCGCTGCAGCTGCGGGCCAGCCGCGCGCACCGTCAGCGGTGACAGGCTCACCTGCCCCGGTCGGGCGAGGGAGCGCCCCACCGCCAGGACAGCGTCGTGTCTAGCGGCGAAGTCAGCTGCGCCCTGGTCGGCCCACCGGTACGGCAGAATCTCGACCCCGCGGTCGAGAGCGACGCTCAGCGTGGTGGTGAAGGAGAGGACGTCGACGACGACCGCAACGTCGCACGCCGGCGCCATGGCCTCTGCGGCCGCCAAGCCCCACCATGTCGCCCTCCATGCCGCCGCCGCGAAGCCGACCTGGCGAGCGGCTCCGTCGCGCTGGCGGTGGTGGGCAGCGCTACATCGAGCACGACAGACCCCTCTTGAGCCTCACCCCCGCCGGGCGGTGCCCGACCCTTCGCACGCCATGAGAGAGCCACACCGATCAAGCTGGTGGGCAGCCGCTAGGAAGAGCGTCGTGTCGGACACCTCGACACAGCCTGGCCGGGCCGTTGCCGTGAGGGAAGTGAACAAGTAGCCGCTGGTCGCGCGGGACGCGCGCTCACTGCGCAGACTTTTCCCGCCAGCGGGTCTCCTGGGGCACCGTGTGCGGTGCCAGTAGCAAGGAGCTGCTGATGCACCTGGTCCCACCGGATCGCCGCCCAATGCGCGCAGACCTCGAAGGTCCGGGATGAGTAACGCGGGGTCCGGTGGTCCCCGGACGGGAGTGACTGGCGACAAGGCTATGCGCCATCGAGCGCCGATCAGTGAGCGACGGCTTCCACGTCCTGAGACCACCAGATGCCCACCTGCTGCGCCAACAGCAAGGAGGACACGATGAGTGTCGAACAGATCGACCGCACTCGTACAGAGGTGGCCGCGAGCCCTTCTGCATCAACCGCAGGCATTGACTGGGCCAGCGCTGACCACGCTGTCGCCGTCGTCGACGCTTCGGGCACCCAAGTCGTCCGGGAGATGGTCGAGCACACCACTGCTGGGCTGAGGCAGATGACTCGCCTGCTGACCCGTGCTGGTGTTCGCGAGGTCGCCATCGAACGCGGCGACGGACCCATTGTCGATGCGCTGCTCGAGGCCGGGTTCACCGTCTTCGTCATCGCCCCCGGGCAGGTGAAGAACCTGCGCCACCGCTACGGCGCCGCGGGGAACAAGGACGACCACTTCGACGCCTACGTCCTGGCCGACACCCTGCGCACCGACCACCACCGCGCGCTGGGTCGTGGTCCTCACCGGACCGCCACCGTTCCACGAGGTCACTGCCCAAACGCCGCCTCTGCCATCGACGCAACACCCTGAGCTCCGCGCTAGCCGAGCATGGAAGTTCCTGAGACGTGATTCCCGCCGACCCCGCCGAAGACGCGGGGACGCACGAGGCCGTCGGCCGAACCCCGGAACTTCCGAACGTCGGTGTGGTGCGGCAACGACCGACATGCAACGGGGCCTCGCGGTTGGCAAGATCGTCGTGTACTACGAGTCATCGTCGACGTGGGCAACGGTCAGCTCTACGGGGTTCGAAGCGTTGGCGCGCTGGCAGCACCCCTCCCGCGGCCTGCTGCACCCGGCGGCCTTCTTCCCCGGTGGCCGAGGACTCCGACCTCGTCATCGACCTCGACCTCGTGGTCTTCCAGCAAGCCGGCCGTCAGCTGCGCCGCTGACAGGAGCGCGGGATCTAGAACTGGAAACCGTCGTGGAGGGCAACACCTGCGCCGAGAGCACGGCGCACGCGCTGCGTCGGGGCTGCCGCCTGGCGCAGGGCTACCCTACTCCCCGCCCCTCCCGGCGGCCTAAGTGCGGTGGTGACGGTGAATCTCGGCCGGCGGCGCCGTGGAGGTCCGGACGACCTCGTCTCTCGCTGACCCGTCGCCTTTAGGGCTCCTCGGTGAACAGCGCCCGGGCACCGCAGACGCCCGCGACCCGCCGCAGCAAAGCGGACGGACGCAGCAGTTGCGGACGTCGCCCGACGGCTTGCATCCGCTGGTGCACGAGTTGTAGCGCGGAGATTCCCGACAGATCACAGAACGTCAGCCCACCCAGGTCCAGCTGCAGATCCGCTCGTCCCTGACGCAGCTGGTCCTCGACCGCGGAGAACAGCACAGCGACGCTTTCTACGTCCAGCTCGCCCCGCAGGTGGATCAGGGTCGACGACCCGATGACCTCTACCGGGCAAGTCAGAACGGGTGCCTCGTCCGTCGGGATGGGCACGGTGCCGACGACTGGTGGTTGCACAGCATCCTCCGCGACAGGCCCGGCAGCTGACGGTCAGAAGGCACTAAAAGCTCAGCCAACCGTGCGACGGTCACTGGCGGGCGCTGGTTGGACCCACACCGGGTCTGATCCTAAGCAGACACCGGGTCGGGCGCCAGGGGATGACAGGACGGCAGTGGTCGGCAGACCACAGGCATGCCACCGGCGGGCGTCCGAACGCGTTGGACATGCGCACGTCGCCGACATGGCGTTCAGTGAGACACCTCGGGCCGTCCGGCCCGGCAACGACGGCGGAGGGGCTCGCATGCCAACCTCCGGTGCGATGGACGGATCTCCGGCTCACCACCTGAACCTGCAGCTGGTCGACGACCTCAGCGCAGGCCGCCGAGCCCGGGCCGTCCTTCGCGGGTGCTGCCACGAGTGGGGCGTCGGTGAAGCGGCGTGCCAGGTGGCGTTGCTGTTGGGCAGCGAACTGGTCACCAACGCCGTCGTTCACGCCGCTGGCCCTGTCCGCCTGTGCGTCGAGATCGACGCGCAGTTCCTGCGGTTGGCCGTCTCTGACGCCAGCCCGGAGCAGCCCCGCCGTCGGGCGGCACCGCCCGAGGCCGGCGGCGGCCGCGGGCTGCTCCTGCTTGAGGAGCTGTCCCGGGAGTGGGGCGTGCGCAAGGTCCCCGAAGGTAAAGCCGTGTGGTGCCTCATTCCGCTGAGCCTCTGAATCTCCGAGGCCCCCGAGTCGTCGCCCCTGGAGCGGGGGTGCCCTGCGGCATCGCAGACCGCAGTCGCCGCTTGTTGAACCTTGGCGCCGTCCGCGGGCCGTCTGCGCATAATCTTGGGGTCCTTGCCGACGCAGCGCACTCGTCCGCAGCTGAGCGCCGCCGACGCCGGTGATCAGTTCTCGTCGCTGGGGTAGGGCCAGCCACGGCTTCGGACCGCGCCGCGAGGTCGTCCGCTTACCCCCGAAATCGTAGGTGTCGGGCGTCCCGTCGGCCTTCCATGAGCTGCCGCGAGCCCCACGCCACCATAGCCGCTGCAACCGTCGCCGATGCAGCCCTAAAGCATGCATGCTCAGGGCAGGCGTGGATGATCACCGCGCACGGCGGCAGCGACCATCTCTGCGGCGATGTCGCGCAGCTTGCGGTTGGTGCGCTGGGAGCGCTTGGTGAGCATCAGGAACGCTTCGTCGGCGTCACAGCCGGCGTAGCCCATGACGATGCCTTTGGCCTGGTCGATGACCGCACGACTCGACATGGCCGCGTGCAAGTTGATGGCCTCCCGGTCTCGTCTGGCCAGGAGGGCTGCGTTGGCCAAGGTGGCGGCGGCGTAGGTACCGAACATGACGGCAGCGGCCTCGGTCTGGGAACTGAAGGACTGCGCGCCGCGCAAGCGGTAGACGGTCAGTCCGCCGTGGACATGCGCCGGTAGGGACAGTCCAGAAGCCAGGACACTGGTGACGCCTTGGCGTCGGGCCACAGCGGCGAAGTCGCGATAGCGGGTCGCGGCGGCGGTGTCGTCGATGCGGATGACGCTGCCGGTGGTGGCTGCGTCCAGGCCGGGGCCGAAGCTGGCGTCGTACTGGCGCTCGTCGAGGGTGGCCGCCAGGGAGCCGCTGAAGACGGCGGTTCGGGTCCGGTCATCTTCGATGAGCACGATGGACACCTCATCGACGTCCGGGATGCTCGCGACGGCGAGCAGGCAGATGTCGTGCAAGAGCGCGGCGAACGGCTTTGCGCCCAGCACGAAGCCCCCGAAGTGGCGCAGAGCCGACAGGGCATCCAGCGGGACCGGAGCCTGAGCCACACGCGACTCACTGATCATGAGCGTCCCTTCGTCCACCACACCTGGTCGGCACCTGGAGGAGGATCCGACCAGCGCGTGAGCGCTGGACCGTCAGCGATCGCCGGCGGTCGCTGCGGGCTGTGGGTCCAACCGGTGCGCGGCTGAGGCGTAAGGAGCTGACCGCAGCCGCGGTGTTGCAGTCGTCACAGTATGTACGCACCTTGAGCGGTACGCGGGGCACAAGTGGACTCAGAGAGCGCCGACCTGAGGACAAGGACCTGGTACGTGAACCGTCCTCGGTGCTGCGCAAGCGGGCGCCGCCGCTCCCCGCCGCGCTCATTGGGCTTTCAGCTGCGTAGGGTGGTGGCGGGGCTCACTGCGTACTGCGCCTGATACGCGGCGCCGAAGCGCCCTCGCGGGGGCTACGAGACGATCGCCGCTCTGCTCATCGCCGCCCACGGTGGCCTGGTGGCGGTGCTGGACATCGAACTGCCCCACGACCCCGGCGACGTCACGCGCGTAGCGGACAGCGCACCTCGGCGGGCGCTTCAGAGGTAAACCGCAAGATCTAGATGAATGCCTTCCGGCGTCCAGCAGCCCTTGCCCCGCGAGCTATTTTAAGCTTCCGCCGCCAGCGGATCGACACTTCTGATGCGACAATCAAGTCGATTAGGCGGTTCACGACCAAGGCTTCACCTTGCGCTGGTCGGGAATGCGCGCCACGTCCACCCCGTGCCCCGTCAGCACAAGCGAGCACATGCTCTCCGCCTGGTCCGCGACTTCGCGCGTCTGCGGGCGAGGGTGACTGTTTTGTTGGCTGCCTTCATCGGTCCCCCTATTGGCGTCAGCGCTCTGCACGTCGCGCCACAACGACAAAAGGGTCACGACCACCATGAACGCGGCTAAGCCTGCGAACACGAGATGCTCCAGCCAATCCACGACGCCGCACCTTCCGCAGCCGATGATTCCTGTAGCCAGTCTGCCCCTGCGAAGGCGAACGCGAGCGGTGAAGTCTCCTCGACGGCGATGAGCACATGCGCTGACCAAGGTCAGGGCCCGGTGAGGCAACCGCATGGTCATACCGCCGACTAGGACGTCGAGGATGCCCGCTGACGGGTCGGGCTCTGTCAGCGACGCTCGAGCGTGGCGCGGGAGACACCGATGGCGGCGCGGTCTTGGCTGTGACCTTCAGCGGTGGGTGGCGTGGTTCTGACGGCGTTGACTGGCGGGTCCATGGAGCGCGACCAGCGGCACGACCAAGCGCAAGCACAGCGCCTGCAGGTCAGTGATGGCCTCGTGCGATGCGCCTCTGTCCCTCATTCGCACCAAGGGCGGCCACAACGGCTGAGTCTTCGTCCGCGGCGAGTAGACCCACCACGTCCTGGGGTAGGTGGTCGTCACTGGCCAGGTACCAGCGGGTGATCGGCGAGCCTTCCTGGGCTAGATGACGTGCCCGTTGCGGATCCGGGCGCAGACCGTCAGAGGGCGTGTCGGCCCGCTCGATGGCCAGCTGCATCAGTGCCCGGACCTGGTGCTTGCCTAGCCTGCGCTCGGCCGCCGTGTACAGCGTGAGGACCACCTGCCCGCCAGACCAGGTGTTCCAGTCCGGGTCCGGCTGGCCGGGCTGCAGCACTTCGACCTGCCCGGATTCGATGAGGGCGCGCAAGGCGGCGGCCAGGTGGAACAAGTGATCGTCCTCACCCGTGCTGGAGATCGACAGGTTGGGTGCGTGGTCGCTGGACTCCACCGTCCAGGAGGCGTCAGCGGTGCAAGACCACGACCCGCTGCCCGTCCGGCGCACCCAGCCGGACTCGACTAGCGCGGCGGCCATCGCTTCTGCGCTACTAAGCAGGTCGTCACTGACGGCGCGCTTGGCCAGCTCCAGAACACTGTCAGGGACCCAGTGCGTCTTGCTGGCAGTGGTCATGACGGTCCTCCTGACGACGGTGGTGTGCAGACCGACTGATCATGGGTGCACTGCGGCCTCGCTGTCGAGCAGAGCTGCCAGCCGATACAAGCGCACCCGCACCACCGCACCGACCGCCCAGCGACGCCATCGGCGGCCCGGACGCCGGGCGGCAGGATGTGAGTGACCACCTGAGGCAGCAGACGCCGTGCCGGGAACCGGCATCCGCAGGTCGAGGGCGGCTATTGACTTGGCGGCTCGTCGATGACTCCCTGAGCTCAACGTCCCGAAGCCTGACCGGTGCTTCGAAGTACTCGCACTGCAGCGTGGCAAGAGCGTGCGGTGCGCGACCAGCGGCTTGACTAGCCCTGGGTCAAGCGGCCGCTGCGAGAACGGTCTGCAGGGCCCGGTGCTGGGCGGGGTTGTAGGCGACGCCGTCTTGCCAGCAGCGCCAGATCACGTGCAGCCAGGCGCGGGCCAGGATGCGGGTGGCGTAGGGGTGGTCGCAGCCGCGGGCGCGGGCTTCGCGGTGAACGTCCGCGGCCCAGACGTTGGCGTGGTGGGAGTCCCCGGCGAAGTCGGTGACCGCCCCGCGAAGTTCTTGTCGACGGCCCAGCGAAGCTGACGATGCGGACCTTGCCGGACTGTCGGGTCGAGGGTGTCGCCCCGGCGAGGCTGGTCAACGACTCGGGGGGTAGTAGCTGCGGCAGTCACCGATCTGAACGAGGAGTCGGGCAGCCCGGACGATGCCGGCCTTGGGTAGGGACGTGAACACGACGGCGTTAGGGTGGGCGAGCAGCTGGGTCTCGGTCTGCTCCTCCGGTGCCTTGATCTGCGTCTGCAGCGCGGTCAGGCTGGCGGTGAAGGCGGCGGTGACGTGGGCGCGGACTTCAGCTTCGGAGACGGTGGTGCCGCGGATCGCCGCCACCAGGTGGGCGTGCAAGCGTTCGGCGCGAGCGGGCTGGGGAACGCGCACGCATCCCCTTCGCCGACGGCACTCGCTGCTCCTCGGCGGCGTCGACCGCGTCTGGCTGGGGCGCGCTGGCCCAGCGACGTCCTCGCCGGCTGGTTGTCGGTCAGCCCTTGCGCGATCGATCACCACCCAGGCCGTACTGGTCGAAGTCATGCTCCATCCAGTGCGTCACACAGCCGTGCTAGAGACCAGGTCGCAGTCCACGACTGCGGCACATCACCCGACTGGTCTTCAGCCGGCCCAGCGCGCTCCACAAGGGAGTCCAGCCCACGACGTCCAACCGCCCACCGCTGTTGCGCACCACGTTGTCGCGGCGCAGGTCTCCGCGGCGCAACGCTGCTCCAGGCACCAGGGTTGACCGCCACCGGCTCTCTCCAGCTCCGTCAACGAAGCTGGCTTTCCGTATCCGCCAGCGAAGGTGCATCATCGACTTACAGCAGCGACGAAGGAGCACGAAGATGACGTCGTGGGATGAGGAACATCGCCTACGTCTGCGGGCAGAGCGCATCTCGATGCTGCTGCAGCGGTTGTGGGGCGACCAGCCGCCACCGGGGCACAATGGCGAACTCATCACCCTCATCGATGCCATCGCAGGTGACGACGATCACGGACACCGGGACCACCTGGTCTGCCAGGTCGACGGCCTTACTTTCGAGGCCCTCGCCCACCTGCTGCACTTGGCGCGATCGATCCAGTCGTCGACTGCCACCTCAGCTGCGATGTCGGGTGTGCCTACTCTGCCGTCCTGGCGGGACGTCGACGTGAGCGGCCTCGTTCCGTCGCCGCTCCTGGCACGACTGCATGCGCTGGGGCTCCTGGATGACCTTGATTCTCTTCGCCTCAAGGAGGCTGCACGCGCCCCCGATCTAGGCATGTCGTCGGACGCGGGTCTGCGCAACAGTGATGTCCAAAACCTATCCTTCACCGCCGGGCCAACCACGTTCCGATCCGCGGCGGACACGTTGGGGCTGGGGCGCGGTGTCGAAGCCACCACCACGACCGGTGTGTGGGAGCTCGACCCAGCTACCGGCATCGTGATTTTCGACGACGTAGCCGCTCAGTTGATCGGAGCAGGCACGACGGCCGGTAGTGACCTTCTCGACAGCCACCTGCAGGACCTCATCCATCCCGATGACCGCCACTCGGTAGCGAGTGGCATGCAGGAGTGCTTGCGGTCGGGAGTGCTGTTTTTGTGTCGCTTTCGCGTCTACTCACCCGGCGAGACGGTCAAATGGAGGATCAGTCAGGGCCGGGTCGTCCACAACCCCAGTGATGGGTCGGCGCGCCTCGCCGGCTTCATTACCCCCGACTATGAGTCTCCTCAGGCCGTCCCCACCGGGGCCCTGCACGGCCACTGACCCAGCCCAGCCCAGGCCAGCCCAGGCCAGCCCAGGCCAGCCCAGGCCAGCCCAGGCCAGCCCAGGCCAGCCCAGGCCAGCCCAGGCCAGCCCAGGCCAGCCCAGGCCAGCCCAGGCCAGCCCAGGCCAGCCCAGGCCAGGTGGACCAGGTGAGGCCACCGAGCACGTTCCACACCGCGAACCGCCGGTACGGCATGCCCACCGCCCCGGCCAGTGCCGAGGTAACCGCGCGCAGGAAGGCGGTGAACCGCCTCAGGAACACCGCGGCGCCCCCGCGAGCATCTACGAGCGCCCGGGCTCGCGCCACATCCGCGGCGCGCGCTTGCGCAGCACGGGCAACTCCAGGAGCCGGGTGCCGAAGCGGGAGCCCCATCAGGTACCCCACCGAGTCAGCGAGCACTGCAGCGGTCGCCACGACCGCCAGCACGAGCGGCAGGGGCGCTTGCCCCAGGCTCGCGGCGGCACCACCGACGAGCGCGGCGCTCTCGCCCGGCACGACGAAACCGACGAAGAGCGCGTCCTCTGCGAGGACCAGCGTGCTCACGACCAGGAGGAGCCAGCCGACCGGCACCCCCACCAGAGCGGCGAGTAGCCCGTCTACCCGCTCCACCCCCGCACCCGTCTCCAGCACCCCGACCGGCCTCGCCACGACGTACAGCCTCGCCGCCCGCCTGTAACACGCGCGGACGACGAGCGCCACGATTCACACCAGTGCGCTCTTCACCAGCCACAGCACCACGACGGTCGCTCGGGCGTCGTGACTCACGAGTGCGCCGATGTCGTGGCCTACCGCCACGGCCAACGCCCCCGACGATGCCTCGGGCAGCGGCCCGGCGTCCTCCGACTTCTCCCTACTGCGCGCCAGTGGATCGGTCAAGGCTGGTGTCAACGACGCAGCAACGGAGTAGGCGAAAAGTCGTACCGACGTGGGGGTGAGCAGGATCGTCCGACGGAGGACGAGCAGTTCTGCGTCAACGACCTGCTGGGATCGTCGTGTCATCACGATGTGAGCTCAACGCGCAGTCCGCCTCGACGACTTGGTCGACGCACTGGCGAACCTGCCCGCCGGATGCATCAGGGAACTAACACCGACGACACCCCCTTGAGACGGGCCTCCAAGCCACCAGCGCGCTCGCCCCAGGCGCGAAGGGCGGCCCTGTCGCCGTCGTGGTCGGCCGGGATGAAGTCGACTCGGGGCCACCCCAACCTGCCCGGCGACGTAGACGATCCCTTCCTAGAGTGAAGTCGGTGACAGACCTGCCTCGGCCGAACAGTTGAGCGCCGTGGGCGACTCGCTACGGGGTGAGGCCGCCGCGCAACTAAGCGCAAGGGGGAGCCGTCGACCTCATGGACCCTCGCGGCGCTGCGTCCGGCGACGCTGTTGTGCGCCTGGGCGTCATCCGCGCGCGGCGCTGACGCGGCCAGTGCACCCGGAGCAGCCGTTGCCGCCGACGGCTGTGCGTTGGGCATGACCGGCAGCTGCTTTAACGAGCACCTTCTAGATGCACGTTCTACGTCAGTCAAGCCTAGTGAGGCACTGGCCGCACCCTGCTTCGTCCGTTGCGGTGACAGACGCGCTGATGAAAAGGATCCGATGAGTGTTCAAGTCGGCTCAGGCGCTGCCGACGAAGCACTGAGCAGCTCAGCGGGGTCCATCCCGTCCTTCGATACCGGCGTCAGTGCTGCGACGGCCGAAAGCACCTAGGAGACGAGAGATGAAGATCCTGCGCGACCTCACCGTGGCGACCAAGCTGTTCGCCGGTTTCGGCGTCCTGTGTCTGTTGCTCGCCGCGGTGGTCGGACTGAGCCTCAACCGCCTCAGCGCCTCACAAGCCGATCTCGCCGCTCTGTCTAGTCGCGGAATCGCATCCGTGCAGTCCATCAACGACGTGAAGTACGCTTTCCTCAGCATGAGGTTGGATCTGGCCAACGCAGGCCTCAGTTCTGACCCTGCAGCTAGGCAAGCCGCCCTGTCAGCCATGGGCAAGGACGACGACGCCTACGACGCCGCCTGGGATGCGTACAGCAAGTCGTTGCCCCATTCGTCGCCGGAAGATCGCGCCGATGTGACCGATCTCAATGCGCAATACCGAACGGTGCGCCAACAGCTCGTCACCCTGGTTGAAGCCAATGACCTCGCTGGCTTCGTCGCTACCCGCACCGCGAAGACGACGCCGATCGCCGAGCAGATGCTGGTACTGCTGAACAGCATGAGCGCTGACGAGCACGACGCCGCCGCCGCGACGGCGGCTGATGGTTCCTCCGACTACCGGAGGGCAGTGGTGATGATGCTCGTCATGGGAGCCTTGGCCTTCCTCATCGCGGCTGTCATCGCCACCACCGTCGCTCGCTCCATCGCCGGTCCCCTCAGCCGCACCCTTGCCGTCGTCCGGGGGCTCGCTACCGGGCGCTTGGACCAACGCGTCGACTACGAGGCCGGCGACGAAGTCGGTCAGCTCGCCGCCGCGCTCGACCAGACCATGAACTCCCTCACCGTCACGATCACGGGTATGAGTGGATCTGCGACCGCCCTCGCCACGTCCAGCGAAGGACTCACCACGGTGGCCGCGCAGCTTGCCTCGGGAGCCGAAGAAGCCTCCACCCAATCGCAGGTGGTATCCGCGGCCACCGAGGAGATCGCCGCAAGCATCACCACCGTCGCTGCCGCTGGAGAGCAGATGAGCTCCGCTATCCGCGAGATCGCCGTCTCCACGTCCGAGGCGTCCACCACCGCGGCGGCTGCTGTCACCGCCGCCGAGTCCGCCAGCCATACCCTCGAGCGTCTGTCGACCTCCAGCCGAGAAATCGGTGACGTGGTCAAGCTCATCACTTCCATCGCTGAGCAGACCAACCTCCTTGCCCTCAACGCCACGATCGAAGCCGCGCGCGCAGGGGAGATGGGCAAGGGTTTCGCAGTCGTCGCCGGCGAGGTGAAGCAACTTGCTCAGCAGACCGCCAGCGCGACGGAGTCGATCACGACCCGCATCGCTGCCACTCAGAGCGACGCGTCGGAGGCCGCAGACGCCATCTCAGAGATCACCGCTGTCATCGCCCGCATCGATGACTTGCAGTCCACCATCGCGGCGGCAGTGGAAGAGCAGTCCGCCACGACCTCGGAGATGGTCCGCAACGTCGTGGAGGTCTCAGAGGGCAGCCGAGAGATCGCCTCGACCATTGGCGGCATCGCCGCGACCGCAGACCAAACCACTGCCGCTGCCATCCACACCGCGAGCACCGCCAAGGACATCGCCCGAGCTGCTAGCGACTTGAATCTTCTGGTCGCGGGCTTCCGTCTGCGTTAGGGAGTACTGGCCATGGACGTGGATGACACGCCCAAACCGCCGCGTCACTGACGTCAAGTGAAGCCCCAAGGACAGTGTGGAACTGCTCAAAGCCATCACCGCAACCACTCGGAGACATTGGCGTGCCGCCGCGACTCTCCTGCACGGAGGCTGGCGCTGGCGCGCGTCCTCGTCAACGGTCAATGGCCCATCAACCGCGCCGCCGAACGGTTGCAGTGCCGCGGGCGACCGCGGCCCGCCGGATTGACGCCCCGTGCCACCGCATAGCCGGCGGATGGGAGGCTCTCGGGATGCCGTACCGCTCACCCCACCTTGCGGCGTGTCCAGCGCTGACCTGTTGAGCCAGTGCAGGCGCAGTGAGGGTCCCGGGTCGGTCCACACCCAGTGAGGCAGCACGCCCGGCTGCCCGCAGGGCTCACTCGCTGCGGATCACTCGGTAGCTCCTCTGTGCAAGCGCCATTACTGAGCCGACGGACAAGCGACCTCGAGCGACACCACTCGGTGGGTCCCATACAGGGGCTCGCGTCCTACCTCGGATGACCTGATCAGGTGAGCACAGTCGGCGGTGATCTCGCGCGCATCAGTCACGAGCGGCGACAGCAGAGCCTCTGACAATGGCAGCGGTGCCCTGTACGGGTCATCTACGTTGTCAAGCTGGGGAGCACGCCGCAGGCGGCGCGTGGCGTGGCCGAAGGGTGGGGGTGGGTGGGTGTGCGAGGTGGACTGCCGCAAGTAGGTGGCTCCAGCGTCATCGCCGCCGCCAAGACGCTGTTCTGGGTCGCGGGCGGCGTGGTGGACGTCGCCGTCGGCTACGCCGAGCGCGGCACCCCCCTCCGCTCGGCGGCACTGTTGAGCATGGGAGTGCTCGCCCTCGCCTTCGCCGCACTGACCAGGTTGTTGGGCACACGCATGCCGCCCTGGGGCCGTCACGCGCTCTTCGTCGTCGCCACGGTCTTCTGCACCCTCACCGTGCTGGCCGTCCCGCGGCCCCTGGCGGCTCTCGCCCTGGCCGGCGGCTTCGCGTTCGTGATCACCGATGCCCTGGTCTTCTACCCCCTGCGTCAGGCGATCACCTACGTGACGGTGGCCGTGGCCAGCTGCAGCGCCGCCCTGCTCGTGCGCGCTGACGTGCCCTGGCCCGACGTGCTGGTGCACGGCATCGTGTTGCTGGCCCCCATGGTGATCATCGCCAACCTGGTGCGACGCGCCGCCAACGCCCACCAGGATCCGCTGACGGGTCTGGCCAACCGGCGGGCCTTCGACGACACCCTGGACACCACCCTGCTCGAGGTCGCGCGCACCGGTGGTGCCGTGTCGGTCGCCATGATCGACCTCGACCACTTCAAGGACGTCAACGACACCGCCGGGCACAGTGCGGGCGATCAACTGCTGCAGCGCCTGGCCGACAGCTGGAGCAGGCAGCTGCCCCCCTCGGTGCACGCTGCCCGTCTCGGCGGCGACGAGTTCGCCCTCATCCTGCCCGGTTACGACGGCCCAGGCGCCTTCGACCTGGTGGACTCGCTGCGCCACGTCGCCATCAGCACCCTGGGCATCGGTCTGTCCTGCGCGCTCGCCCAAGCCCGTCCGCGGGAATCGCCCACCGAGCTGCTACGCCGCATCGACGTCGTCCTGTACCAAGCCAAGGCCGCCGGCCGCGGTCGGTGCCTGCTCATCCACGACGAGCACGAGCAGTTGGCCGCCGAGCTCAGCAGCGCCCTGCTGGAGGCGAAGGCGTTGCTCGACGCCGCTGGTGGGCCTGTCAAGAGCAGGAGCGGTTCCCCAGCCGGTACCCCTACCGCTGCGCCAGCACTCCCGGGCGCGGAGCTGGCGCAGTTGCAGGTCCACTACCAGCCGATCATGGACATGGTCGCTGGAGAGGTCGTCGGGCTCGAAGCTCTGCTCCGTTGGACGCACCCCGTCCTCGGCCCGCAGGAGCCCGAGGCCTTCGTCGCCCTGGCCGAGACGGAAGGCGTCATCGGCGACTTGGGCGCGTTCGTCTTGGCCCGTGCCTGTCGCGACGCTCACGCCGTGCAGGACGCCGCAGGACGTCGGCTGTTCCTGACCGTCAACGTCTCCGGCGCCGAGCTGACCTGCGAGCACTACCCCGACCTGCTTGCCGAGACGCTGCAGGCGAGCGGGTGGCCGGCCGCGCAGCTGGTCCTCGAAGTCACCGAGAGCCTCATCGACGCCGATTCCGCGCCAGCGCTGCGGGCACTGCGGCGCCTGCGCCGGCTCGGCGTGGGGGTGGCCATCGACGATTTCGGCACCGGGTACTCCTCCCTGTCCCGCCTGGATACCCTCCCCGCCAGCCACCTCAAGCTCGACCACGCTTTCGTCGCCACGGTGACCACCTCGCCCTCCCGTGCGCGCCTGGTCGGCGCGGTCGTCACCCTCAGCCGGGCCTTCGACCTGCACCTGGTCGCTGAGGGCATCGAGACCGCCGACCAGGCCGACGCCCTGGTGCGCCTAGGCGCCCGCCTGGGGCAGGGGTTCCACTACCACCGCCCTCAGCCACTGGCCGGACTGCTGACCACCGTGACCGGCTCGTTGCGGTCGCACGACGAACACTCGCAGGCGTAGACGGATCACCTGAGCTACCGCGGAAGCGATTCACTGCCTTCCGACCCTGAAGATGCTGCAATGGCGCACACCCACGTCGAATGCCCCGGACAGCCCACAGCTCGGAGCCGACCGAAGCCGCTGGCTGATCGGCGATAACCCACGAGCGGGAGGACGCTCGTCGTCGCGACTGCGCCAAGACGGCCTGCGGGTGCCGGACACCTGCACCGCTTCGGACTTCGACCACCCGCGCAGAAAGCCAGCCAATTCCGTGACGCGCCGCTCGGTGGACTTCTTCACGCTGAGTTGCTGCCTAGCGCTGGCAAACAGTATTGGGTGCATCGCAGTCTGAGCCTGGGGAAGGCCGCGCTCACGGCGCGATGCACCCCGAGCAGTTCGGCAGGCTCTCCCCAGTCAACATCCCCGCAGCTGGCTCAAGTCAAGTGATCTTCTGCCGATGAACGTTCACGTCATCGCACCTGCTGTCAGGAGAGCCACCATGTCCTTGTTCCGCCGCGACCCCGCGCCGACTCGATCCGCGGATGTGCGCACGCCGCGGGATGTGGAGGCGCTCGAGCGGGTCCTCGTCGCCTTCGACGGGGGTGTCACGGACGCGCAGGACGCCAGGGTCAAGCTCACCGACGCCATGGTGGCCGCGCTGGGCCTGGCGTACGGCGCCCGATGGGTGCCAGATGCAACCGGCCGACTGATCCTGGCTTACCAGACCGGTCGCCTGGCTGAGGTGGTGGATGCGGCGATCGCCGGCACGGGGACGCTTGAGCCCGACCAAGGGCTGGTGGGGCAGGCGGCAACCAGCCAGCGCCCGATACTCGTCGACGCCTCGCCCGAGCAGAGCGGTGTCGGGGGCCACTGCATGCGGTGGCAGGCCGCCCAGCGCGCCGGGATGGTGGCTGGAGCGGCCGTGCCGATGATGGATGAGGGCGACGTCGTCGGGGTAATGGAGTTCTACAGCGATCACCGCCTCCCCCGCTTCGGCGACGAGAAGTGGCAGGCGATCGGGCGCATCGCGACGCTTGCGCGTCGCCAGGCTTTGGTGGCGGCAGCCTTGAACGAGACGCTCAACGACCGCGAAGCGGTCACCACCGTTGTCGCCGAGGTCAGTCAGGCCCACGACGAGGCGGGCGCGGTGCGCACCGCACTGGAGACGGTGCGCACCGCCTTTGGCTGGGCCTACGGTTCGTTCTGGAGGTTGGATGAAGCGCAGAACGTGCTGCGCTTCGACCTGGAGTCCGGCTCGGCCGGCGAGGAATTTCGCAAGGTGACGCTGGCAGCGTCCTTTGCCGAAGGAGTGGGCCTATCGGGGCGTGCCTGGCGGGCCCGGGACCTGGTCTTCGTGCGCGACCTGGCGGAGGTCACCGATTGCGTGCGGGCCCCGGCCGCGCAGCGCGCCGGGGTCCGCTCGGGAGTGTGCTTCCCTGTCCTGGACGGCGATCGGGTAGTAGGTACGATGGACTTCTTCACCACCGAGAGCATCGAGCTGTCCACCTCGCGGGCCGCGGCCCTGCGCAATGTGGCTCAGCTGGTCTCTCAGCGCCTATCGGTAGTGCGCCGCACCACCGCCGACGCACGCAACGCGCAGCTGCTGTTGGAAACGGTCGCTCAGCTGCGCGAAGCCACCCTTGACGCCGGACGGGTCGCCGAGCAAGCCGCGGAGCGTTCAGCGGCGATGACCTCGGAGGTCGCCGAACTGGGGGCGGCCTCCAGCGCCATCGGTGACGTCATTCAGATCATCTCCAAGATCGCGGATCAGACGAACTTGCTCGCGTTGAACGCCACCATCGAAGCCGCCCGCGCCGGTGAGCTCGGGCGCGGCTTCGCCGTGGTAGCCAGCGAAGTCAAAGACCTGGCCCGCGAGACCGCCAGTGCCACCCAGCAGGTCGCCGAGCAGATCGCCGGCATCCAGGCCAGCAGCCAATCCGTTGCCAGCGGCATCGGTGCCACCAGTGAGATCATCAGCCGTCTGGACGTCGTGCAGACTCGCATCAACGACGTACTCGAGGAGCAGGTGCACATGGCCGCTGCGTTCGAGCAGCACTGAGGTTCGACCGTACTGCGCGTCGGCGGCAACCCTCCTGGTCCGCACAGCTAGTCCTCCTGGCTCGCGTGCCACACAACATCCTGCAGCCGCTCACGGTGCGGGCCAGTCCCACGCTGACTCATCGCTGAGCTTGTTCCGGCCCGCGCCGACGACCTTGAGCAAGAGCCGGTTCAGCTCAGCGCCTTCCGCAGTGGTCAGTCCTGCGTCCTTCAGGTCGTTGCTCGAGGTTGCCACGGCCCACGCCATCTGGAGTGCATGGCGGCCTTCGTCGGTGATCTGCACCGGGTTGCGGCGCCCGCGCACGCGGGCGCCGGTGCGCTGGAGCAGCCCGCGCCGTTCCAGCCCGTCGAGCAGAGGGGCGATGCTTTGCGGTCGCAGCAGCACGGCGCGGGCCAGATCGGCCTGGGACATCTGCCCGGTGATGTCAAGCTGGGCGAGTACGCCGAAGTGAACCGGGTGCAGCTCCTGAGGAGCCAGGCGCTCGGAAAGACGCTGCCCCAGGAAGCGGGCGACGCGCACCACGTTCCATGTCACGACCTCGTCCAGCTCGGCCTCCGTCAACGCCTCATGGTCATCCACACGTCCATCCTCGCAGCGCTTGCCTTCCCTCTTGGGTTGCAGAGGCCTGCTAGTCGGGTGAGGCTGAGGCATGGCCACCACTGAGCACGACGACCGCCAGCACATCGCCGACCTCGTCAGCAACGCCAAAGTGGCGATGCTGACCACGATGACGCCCGAGGGCCGCCACGTCAGTCGCCCGATGGCTCTGCAGGAGGCCGAATTCGACGGAGACTTGTGGTTCTTCGCCTACGAGGACTCCGCCAAGGCGACACAGGTCGCCGCTGACCCCGAGGTTGGCGTTTCCTTCACCGACGCCAAAAATCACTCGTGGACCTCGATCACTGGTCGAGCCCGGGTCGTGCACGACCGCACCAAGGCAGAGCAGCTGTACACACGGGTGCTCAAGGCTTGGTTTCCCGACGGCCTCGACACCCCGGGCTTGGTGCTGATCAAGATCGAGGCCGACACGGCGGAGTACTGGGAGGCGCCCAGCAGCACGACCGCCTTCGTCCTGGGCAACCTCCGCGCGGCGGTCACCGCGAACCCGGCGAAGGACCCGATCACCAACAAGACCGTCGAGCTGTGACCGCGCGTTCCGCCGAGCCCGACGCCGCCGACGCCGAGCTCCCCGGGCACCGCGTCGAGCTGCGCCACGCCCGGTTGCTGGTCCTGGGAGCCAACGGGCCCACCGGCCGGCATCTGGTCCGACAGGCTCTGGGCCGCGGCTACCGCACACACGCACTGACCAGGCACCCGGAGACGTTCCCGATCCACCACGACCGGTTGGACGTCATCGCCGGCGACGCGACCGACGAGAGCACCATCGACGCGGTTGTCGCCGACAGCGACGCAGTCGTCTGCACCATCGGGACGTCCTTCACCCGGCACCCGGTTCGGGTGTACTCCGCTACTGCACACCAGCTGGTCGAGGCGATGCGTCGCCACGACAAGCGGCGTCTGGTGGTGGTCACTTCCGCAAGCCTGACCCCCTCTGACCAGTCGGGGCGCACTGTGGGCAAGGCGTGTCGAAGCCTCATGCGCAACTACGTCGGCAAGACCGTGTATGACGACATGGCCGAGATGGAGGCTTTGGTCTCCGTCAGCGGCCTGGACTGGACGATCGTGCGCCCACCAGGTCTGACCGATGAGGCGGGTGCCGGGTACGCGGTCGAGGAGACCGAGGTGAAGGGTGGGTTCTGCTCACGCGAGGATCTCGCCGCGATGCTGCTGGACCAACTACAAGACGATCGTTTCCTCCGGAAAGTGGCCGCCGTGGCTACCCCCGGCTTGCGAGTCGGCGCCCTGCACATGCTGAGGCATGAGGTACTCAAGCGCTGACCGCCTGCACAGCGTGAACCTTCACGCAAGCTATCCAGTCTGACCCGACTGGTGGAAAGCCGCGCTGATGGCCGGGCCGTCACAGACGACCCGACGCTTGGGGACTCGCGCACGCGGTATGGGTTACGCCGTTACAGCAAATGTCGACCTACCCGTCCACATCGGGCTGCTGAGCATCCGCGACGGCTCCGCCCGAGACATGCGCGGTCGGTTCGGCCACCACCGCGCTGCTAGTCCAGCCGTGCTGAAGCGCTGTCTTGCGTTCCCTGCCAAGCAGGGCTACCACGCAACAGCGATCCACTCGGCCATCGCCTTGCCTTCGCTTCGGGCCATGATGTAGGTAAGACATGACAGGCCGCGCCGCCTCCAAGGACACGGAGGTAGCGCCTGCATGCAGTGCTCGAGCCCAAGCATGACCCGGCGCCTCGGCGCCTGGCGCGACGTCCTCCTCGCCGACACTGTCGACTTCACGTCGGCTACTCCCCTCTCACCGCCTCATGTGCACCACGTCAGGTCCCGTACTGGCCTCAGGATCTGCCATCGCATGGCCGATGAGACCTGAATGGCGGAGCAAGTCGTCTCCACCGCCTGTCGAGAACCCCCGGGCAAGGAAGGTTCCCGACTCAGGAGTCAGACATGGCGATGGATCGCTCAGTGCGGTGGGGTTGCACCCGCAGAACTGCCGTAGTGGCGCTGGTAGGGGCTCTCGGGTTCCCCCTGCTCTCTGCCACCCCGGCCCTCGCGGGGCCGGCCCCAGCACCCAAGCCCCCCAAGGGGGTCACGGTCATGCAGGACCAGTGGGGTGACCCGGTGGCGGACAAGGTCTCCAAGGCGCTCGACGGGAGGTACCAGGCCGACAAGGACCCCGGCTCGCTGTTCACGGTCACGACCGCGATCGGCGCCCGCAAGGTCTGGGGGCAGAAGGACGCCGCCGGGCGGGCGCTGACCGGCCAGGGCGTGACGGTCGCACTGCTGGACTCCGGTGTCGCCCCAGTCAAGGGCCTGGACGGGGCTGGCAAGGTCGTCTACGGCCCCGACCTCTCCCTGGAGAGCGGCAGCACGGCCCTGCACGACCTCGACACGTTCGGTCACGGCACTCACCTCGCGGCGATCATCGCCGGCGAGGACGTGGTGGATCACGACCCCGTGAGCGGCGAGCCGAAGGGCACCAAGCCCTCCGATCAGCTGGGCGTCGCGCCGGACGCGACGCTTCTTCCGCTCAAGCTCGCAACGGCCAACGGCAGCACGGACGTCAGCCAGGTCATCGCCGCCCTCGACTGGGTGAGCCAGCACGCGCACGACAACGGCGTGAACGTCCGCGTCGTCAACCTGTCGTTCGGCACCGACTCGCTCCAGCCGTACCAGCTCGACCCCCTCGCGGCCGCCGCCGAGAACGCCTGGCGCCACGGCATCGTCGTCGTCGTCTCCGGCGGCAACGAGGGCCAGCAGGCCTTCCGCCTCACCGACCCGGCGATGGACCCTTACGTCATCGCCGTGGGCGCCTCGGATCCGAACCTGACCGTCGGGGGCTGGAAGACGCCCACCGTTGCGGCGTTCACCAACACCGGCACCGCGGAGCGTCACGTGGACCTCCTCGCGCCCGGCAAGTCGATCACATCGCTGCGCGACCCCGGCTCCTCGGTCGACCAGCAGCACCCGGAGGGCCTGGTGTCCGGCGACGCGAGCACCCGACTGTTCCGCGGCAGCGGCACGTCTCAGGCCGCCGCGGTGGTCAGCGGGGCGGCTGCGCTGCTCGTGCAGGCCAACCCGTCGCTGACCCCCGATCAGGTCAAGGCGGCCCTCGTGGGCACCGCGACCCCGCTGGCCGGCGTGCCCGCCGTCTCCCAGGGCGCTGGTCAGCTCAACGTGGAGGCGGCCGTCGGTCTCGTCCGCGCGGCGCTCAAGGTCGGGCCGGCGCAGACGGCGCTGAAGGCGGCCGTGCAGCGGTTCCCGGTCTCGACCGGCACCGGCTCGCTGGAGGCGGCCCGCGGTGGGGCCAACCTCGTTGACCTCGCCTCCGGCACGGTCCTCAGCGGTGAAGTGGACGTCCAGGGCCGGCCGTTCCGGTCCGCTTCGTGGGCGAAGCTCTCCGCGGCCGGGACCGCGTGGACCGGCGGGGTCTGGAACTCCGCGCGCTGGAGCGGTGACGGCTGGGAGTCCGCGCGCTGGAGCGGCTCGGCGTGGCAGTCGGCCCGCTGGTCCTCGGCCCGGTGGTCCGCCGACGGCTGGTCGTCGGCGCGCTGGAGCGACAGCAGCTGGGACTCCGCGCGGTGGTCGTCGGCGCGCTGGAGCGGCGCCAACTGGGACTCTGCACGCTGGAGCGACAGCAGCTGGGACTCCGCGCGCTGGTCTTCGGCGCGCTGGAGCTGACGAGCACCATGTCGACACCTGCGTCTCGCAGGACCGGCGCCCTCGCGGCCGGCCTGGCGCTCATCGCCGCCGGGCTGGTCGCGACGGTCCCCGCCGTTCCTCTCCTCGTGCTGCCGCTGCCGGGGCCCGCTTGGGCGCTCACGGTGGTGCTGGCGGCGCTGTTCCTGGCCGCGGAGCTGCTCCTGCTGCATGTGGAGGTGCGCTCGCAGGCGTACTCCCTCACCCTCGCCGGCATCCCGCTGGTGATCGGGCTGCTCGTCTGTGCTCCCTGGCAGCTGGTGATGGCCCGGCTCGCGGGGTCAGCCCTGGCCTTCGCTGTCCAGCGGTCGTCGGTGCTCAAGGCGGGGTACAACCTCTCCGCCTACGCTTTCGAGGTCGCCGCGGGCTTGGCGCTGCTGCACCTGCTCCTGACTCCCTCGACCTCGCTCATAGTCGCCACCGCCTGGTTCTGCGGCCTGGTCGTGCTCTTCATCGACCAGCTGATGAGTCTGTCGGTGTGCCAGGTCATCCGCTGGCACCAGGGGCCGCTGTCGACGCGCCAACGCGCGGAGGTTCACCTCCCCGCCGTCGTGATCAGCTGCCTCGCGACCGCGAGTTCCTACGGACTTCTCCTG
The DNA here is from genome assembly GCF_011839805.1 of Kineococcus rubinsiae. Taxonomy (GTDB): domain Bacteria; phylum Actinomycetota; class Actinomycetes; order Actinomycetales; family Kineococcaceae; genus Kineococcus; species Kineococcus rubinsiae. The sequence goes on from NZ_VWPY01000005.1 coordinate 98,780, forward strand.
CTCGCCTTCGACGGCCTCGTGGGGGCTTTCGTCGTGGCTTTCCTCGTCGCCGGGTCGTCCCTGACGTACCGCCACTACCGGGTGCTGCACCGGCGTCACCGGTCGCTAGCTCATGTGCACGACTTCATCCGGCTCAGCGAGAGCGACGAGGATCTCGACGAGCTCACTCGTCGCATGCTCGAGCAGGCTCGCACCCTCATGCGCGCCGAGGTCGCCGAACTCACGGTTCACGACACCGACCGTTTCGTGCGGCTGCGGGTCCAGGACGACGACCGCCCCCACGCGGCTCCCGCCCCTGCGGACGCGGCGACGGCCCTCACCGTCGCGGATGGCCCGGTCTTGCGTTCGCGGCGGACCCGCGACCCGGCGGCTCGGGCCTGGCTGCAGGCGTCTGGGTTCCGCGACGCGGTCGCGGTGCCCTTCGCCGCGCTGGACGGGCGGGCCGGAGGAACGCTCACCGTGGCAGACCGCATCGAGGGCACTGGCTCCTTCACCGCCGAAGACGTCACCCTGCTCGAGACGCTCGCCGGTCACCTCGCCGTGGCGCTGAACAGCCGTCGCCGCCACGAGCGGCTGCACTACGAAGCCACCCACGACGTGCTCACCGGGCTCGGCAACCGCGCACTGCTCACCGCGGCCATCACTGCGGTCACGGGCGGCGACGCGCGCGAAGACGTCGCGCTGCTCCTGTTGGACCTCGACCACTTCAAGGACGTCAACGACACCCTCGGCCACCACGTCGGTGACGCCCTGCTGCGCGCCGTGGCTGACCGGTTGATGGCGGCCCTGCCTCCCTCCGCCACGGTCGTGCGGCTCGGCGGTGACGAGTTCGCCGTGCTGCTGCCGGACGTCACCGAGCTACCGGGAGGCCGCGCCCGCAGGCGGCACGGCAGCGACCGCAGGAGTCGCGAAGAAGCGGTGACGGCACTAGCCGTGCAGATCGCTGCCACCCTCGCGGCACCGGTGCCGCTGCCCGAAGCGGTTCTGACGACCCGCGCCAGCGTGGGTGTCGCGCTGGGTTGCGGCGAGGCCGACGCCACGGCTTCCACCCTGCTGCGCCGCGCCGACACCGCCATGTACGCCGCCAAGGCCGGACAGATCGCCGTCGTCCTCCACACTCCCGCCCTGGACCAGGGTCGTCTCGAGCGCCTGGCCCTGCTCGCCGACCTCCGCGTCGCGCTGGAGCAGGACCAGCTGCAGGTCCTCTACCAGCCGAAGCTGAACCTCGCCGCCGGCCGCACCACCAGTGTCGAGGCGCTGGTGCGCTGGCAGCATCCCCGGCTGGGGACCTTGAGCCCAGACATCTTCATCCCGCTCGCCGAAGCCAACGGACTCATCCCCCGCCTGACACAGATCGTCCTGGCCGAGTCGCTACGGCAGTGCGCCGCGTGGCGTGCAGCCGGTATCGACCTGTCCGTCGCCGTGAACCTCTCCGCGGCGACCGTGAACGACCCGTCGCTGCCGGAGCAGATCAGTACCGCCCTGCTCACCGCCGGTCTCCCGCCATCGAAGCTGACCCTGGAGATCACCGAGAGCGCGGTGATGAACGACCCCGAGCGCGCCGCGGCCATCCTCGAGCGGATCGCCGCCATCGGGGTCACCCTGTCCCTCGACGATTTCGGAACCGGCTACTCGAGCCTGTCTTACCTGCAACGTCTCCCCGTCGCGGAAGTCAAGATCGACCGGTCGTTCACCGCTGTGCTACGCGCCGACCAGCCCAACAGCCAGATCCTCGTGCGGGCCGTGATCAACCTCGGCACCAGTCTCGGCCTGCGGGTCGTCGCGGAGGGCGTCGAGGACGCTGCGACCTTGAAGCTGTTGCGGAAGCTAGGATGCCATGTGATTCAGGGCTACCACGTCGCGCGGCCCCTCACCCCCGCCAATATTGTCACCCACCTTCACGAGCAGCACGCAAACTTCTCCCCGCGATTGCGTTCCGTCCCCGCCTGACCGGCTCCGCCGCGACCGCGATTCTTGACGCAACCGTGCGCAACCACTGACGTAGGCCAAGATCGATGCCACACCTGTCTGCAACACGAGCGGCACACCGGTCACGGCAGTGCAGGCAATCCTCAGTCACACCGTTCAAAGGGGATGTACCCCACGCGCCGTCCACCGGGTCGTAGCCGCCGCCGAACTTAGAAGGGCGAGACGCACGTCCCCGCCGGCCGTGGCGCTCCTCGCGCGCAGCGCGCAGCAGCACACAAGGGCGGCTCACATCGACTCAAGATTCGTGCAGTCTACGACGACCGCGATAGCGCGACTGGGTCAGCCACCTCACCTCGACGACACGTCGGTTGACCACGACCCGCAGCGGCCGACAGCCAAGGCTGTCGATACAGCGTCCGCGCGTTGCCTGGGGCAGCAGCCACCCCGCTGGGGTTTTCGGTCGCTCCGACCGCGTAGCCAATTTCGTTCCTACAGTGAGCTTGGGGTGCTATCAACGGCACAAGCACCTGAGCCGATGAGAAAGGCGCCGGAACCTGAGCGGACAACGCGGCGAAGAGTTCCTGATCAGCCTGTTGCAGAAGCACGTTCTGACACGCCGCCGCCGGCCGCGCCATGAGGAACTACGACTGACCATGCTCACCTGGGGCAGAACCACGGATTCCTGGCGGCGACGTCAAGACACGCTCGGTCGACTAACGGTAATGATCGCCAGACACGTCACCGAGCCGCTCACGCAGCCTGATCGCCCCTTACCGACGGGATCAACCGGACCGTGGACAGACCCGAGTGTTGGTGGCGCGTCGAGTCTCTGCAGACCCCATGTCACATCGCACCGATCCGTCCGGTTGATCAACCTCCGTGCCCTCAGTGCCGAGCGTCCGGCGCCGTGCGCGGCGGCAGTCCCTCTGGAGAGCTACTGCGCGTGCCCGCTGCAGGGCGACGACGGGCAGGCGGGGGGCTGTCTAGCGTTTCGGGTGTGCGCAGCGGGGTGCTGCGACGAGAGGAGAGCATCGTGGCGACAGAGGATGCAAGGGCGCGCAACGCGCTGGTGGGGCTGGACGCGCCAGGCGGTGAACCGGGCGAGCAGGCAAAGAGGCCGCCGACGCCACGGCTCCGGCCCGCGCCGGTGCGGCTGCTGGTGCTGCTGGTGCTGTTCACGGCCGTCTCTGCCGTCGTGGGCGCCGTGGTCACGTCCTCCGCCGCCGGGAAGGCCGCGGGCGGTCTGCTCCTCGGCTTGGGCTGCGCGGGGGGCGCGGCAGCGCTGTACGCCGGCGCCGTGCGGGTACTGGAGCGCCGAGACGCCGCGGAGGTGAGCCTGCATCACATGCCGTCGCAGCTGGGACGCGGCCTCGTGGTGGGGCTTGGACTGTTCACGCTGACGCTTGCGGTGATCGCCGCGGCCGGTGGCTACCGCGTGACCGGGTGGGGCTCGGCCGGTGACGCTGTTGCCTCCGTCGGTGTCATGGCTGCTGTCGCGGTGACCGAAGAGGTGCTGTTTCGGGCGGTGCTGTTCCGCGTCGCGGAGGAGCTCACGGGTACGTGGGGGGCGTTGGCCGTCTCGAGCGCGGTCTTCGGCGCGGCGCACCTGGCCAACCCGGGCGGAACGCTGTGGGGCGCGCTGGCGGTCATGGTCGAGGCCGGCTTGCTGTTGGGAGCTGCGTACACGCTCACGCGGAGCCTGTGGCTGCCGATCGGATTGCACTGGGGGTGGAACCTGGCCGAGGGCGGCATCTTCGGAGCCTCGGTGTCCGGGTCGGGGCACGGTCCGGCTGGTCTGCTCACCGGTCACAGCACCGGGCCCGCAGTGCTCACCGGGGGCGCCTTCGGGCCCGAAGCGAGTGTCGTCGCCGTCCTGGTGTGCAGCGCCGCGACATTCGCCCTGCTCCTCGTGGCCGTCCGTCGCGGTCGGCTGCGCTCCCGGACCCGCCGAAGCTTGCGGGGAGGGCCGTCGATGGCTCGCGCCCAGGGCACGATGGGTGCGTGAAGACGCTGACTTCGGTGCCGACGGCCGGTCCGTTGCGCCGGTGGCGGTTGCTGTCCCCTTGGGCACAGGACGGACTTCTGGGGATGGTGTTCACCGTGGCGGCCGTCGTCCCGGGGCTGCGATCCGGTGGTGTAGTGCTCGCGAACCTGCCGCCCCGGCCGCTGGATGCCCTCGCCGTGTTGCTGGTGCTCGGGCAGGGTCTCCCGCTGGCGCTGCGACGACGCGCTCCGATGATGTGCCTCACCCTGCTGTCGGTGGCCTTCGCCGTCTACCAGGCGCGCGGGTACACCTCACTGTTCACCGGGCTCGGGCTGTTCGTCGCGCTCTACAGCGCCAGCGCGCACCAAGCCCGGCACCGACGGCTCCTGATCGTGGCGGCCGTCGCGGCGTACGTCGCCCTTGCCGCCACCTTGCACGCGCTGGGCTCGCTGGCCCCGCCCGCGGACTACGCTGCGTTCTTCCTGGCGCTGGGTGGGTCGTGGGCGCTCGGGGCGTGGGTGCGGGCCCGCGCTCAGGAGGAGACCGGGCGACGTGAGCGCGAGCGGCAGGCGACCGTGCTCGCCGAGCGCGCACGCATTGCCCGGGAGCTGCACGACGTGGTCACCCATCACGTCACCGCGATGGTCGTGCAGGCCGACGCCGCCACCTACCTGACCGCCTCTCCGGAGCGGGTCACTGCGGCGCTCGACGACATCGCCGCAACCGGTCGCCGGGCGCTGGTCGAGCTACGGCACCAGTTGGGCGTCCTTGACGCCGCAGCGGGGCAACCGGAGCCGGTGTCGTCTCGCGTGCCGGCGGTGGGTGGCGTGCACGACCTCGTCGAGCACGCCGCCGCATCCGGGCAATCAGTGCGGCTCATCGAGCACGGGCGGGCCGGGTCGCTGAGCGACGGGGTCGCGCTGGCGGTGTACCGGGTGGTGCAGGAGTCGCTGACCAACGCACTCAAGCACGCGCCGTCTCAACCGGTCACGATCGCGCTGCGCTATGAGGACGCGACGGTCGGCGTCGAGGTCACGAGCGCTGCGCCTGCCACCGGCGCGTTGCCCGGTCCCGACCGGCTGCCGACCGGTCCGGGGCGAGGGCTGACTGGATTGCGGGAGCGGGTGCTTGCGCTCGACGGTCACCTGCAGACCGGTCCCGGCCCGGACGGCAGCTTCCGGGTCTGCGCCTCGATCCCCACGGCGGCGTCGTGAGCATGAGTACGCCGCAGCCCGCCCGCGACCTGGTCCGGGTGCTGGTTGCCGACGATCAGGCGCTGATCCGCACCGGCTTCGCCACGATCCTCGATGCTCAGGAGGGTCTTGAGGTCGTCGGGGAGGCCGGCGACGGAGGCGCCGCGATCGATCTCGCACGCCGCCTGCGTCCAGACGTCGTGGTGATGGACATTCGGATGCCGGTCTTGGACGGCATCGAGGCCACGCGGGTGCTGGCCGGGCCGTACGTGCTGGATCCCGTGAAGGTGCTGGTGGTGACCACCTTCAACCTCGACGTGTACGTCTACGACGCGCTGCGGGCTGGCGCTAGCGGGTTCCTGCTCAAGGACGCCCGGCCGGCCGAGCTGATCGCCGCAGTGCGCACCGTGGCCGCCGGCGACGCCCTGCTCGCCCCCGCCGTCACCCGTGCCCTCATCGGCCGGCACGCGACCCGGTTGCGCACGCCGGTGCCGGAGGGCTCCCCGGGCACCGGCTCGCTGACGCCGCGGGAGGTCGAGGTCTTGCGTCTGGTGGCAGTCGGTCGGTCTAACGCGGAGATCGCCTCGGACCTGTTCCTGAGCTATGAGACGGTCAAGACCCACGTCTCGCGCATCCTCACGAAGCTCGGCTTGCGCGACCGCGTGCAGGCCGTCGTTCATGCTTACCGCACTGGGCTGATTTCCACCGACACCTGATCCTCACCCCGACACGCCACCACCATCCCACTGATGATCGTCATCCTCCTCAGCGCACGAGCCGGTGCAGCCTTGCGCCAGGCGTCGCCGCGCACGCGGTAGCCGAGTGATGGTGGGGGCGCGGCATAGATGCCCAGCACGATCCGTCACGAGCACCGCGCCATCCCAGAGGCTGAGGGGAGACGTCCAAGAAGCCATCTCGTGGGTTGATGCCTCCGGCGCCGTCGAGGACCTGAACTGGCCTACCAACAACAGGTCTGTCCGGAGGAACTCGTGCCCTACACCACTGACGACACCGCGCCCACTGCTTTGATCCCGGGCAACCCTCGACATGCAGCTGTTGTGATCGTTGGGGCCATCGCAGTCGTCGCGGCCATCGGCATCGGCGGCCGTCTCCTGCTGGACACGCTTTTGGATGAGTATTACACCAAGCACTACCACTACGCACAGTGTCCGAAGCGCCAACGCGCGGAGAGGCGACCAGCTTCCTGCCGACCTGGGTCCCCACCGACGCCCGCAGCATCTCCTTGGTCTCCGACACCCGCGGCAGGGGCAAGACGGTCCAGCTGAGCACCGCGGAATCGGGAGTGCGGGGCGACTGCACGCTGACGGCGGCGCCGAGCACCGACCCATTCTTCTCGATGCAGCTGCCGGCAGAGGTTCGCACCGCCCCAGGCCTGCGCTGCCTGGACGGATGGTTTGTGGCCCAGCAGGGCACCCACCTCTACGCCTGGACCGTCGCCGCCGAACGCGAGGGCGGAGGCTTGCTCAACTAGATGTCTCGTGTAGAACACCCACCGCCGGGCGGGGGTCGTGGTGGTCGTGGCGGGATCTTCAAACAGGGCCACGACGATCCCGCCCACACTGCGCTCTGCGCGACAGCTGCCGTTTCGACTTCGCCTCGGGAGCGGCGATGGCCGCCAGCGCCAGGTGAGTGCGAGCTCCTCCTCGTGCAGGTCGTGACCAGCGCCCCGACTGGCACGACATGCAACGCTGTAGGCCTGACTGCTCCAACGGCCCACCCCCTCGGCACAGCAGGGACCTAACAGGTCCGATCCGAGGACGTCTCCCGTTAGACCGCTGTGAAGGGCAACACCTTCGCTCGTTCTCTCGCGGGCCTCTCATGGGTAGTGCCGCCGGGGGCCGTCGCACCACGACGCAGGAGTAGACACGCGCAGTAATGTGTCTAGTATCCGCAAAGACGCGCTTTAGCTGTCGCCTTCAACAACCGATGCATCCACCGGTCCTCCCAACCAGTGGAGGCCACCCTCGCGCACCCTTGCGAGGAGCCAGCCTGGAGGAGCACTCGTGAGCACCATCGAGCAGATCATCGCCGACGACTCGCTGCACAGTGTCTTCCAACCGATCATCGACCTGGACAGCGGCGCCGTCGTCGCCTACGAAGCTCTCGCCCGGGGACCGCTAGGCCCGCTGAGTGGGCCGAACGAGATGTTCGCCGCCGCACGCCGAGCCGGTCTCCTCGCCGTCCTGGACCGCGCATGCCGCGCCGCAGCCTTCCGCGGCGCCCTCGCGCACGGCCTGCTGGCGCCCTTGACGCTGTTCGTGAACGTTGAGCCGGGAGTCCTGGACACTGCCCCCGTCGATGACCTGCTGGCCCTGGCTGACAGCGCCCCCGGGCAATTGCAGATCGTGCTCGAAATCACCGAACGGGCGCTGGCCACACGGCCAGCTGAACTGCTGCGCACCGTCGAGCGAGTACGCGGCCTGGGCTGGGGCGTTGCGCTGGACGACGTCGGTGCCGACGCTGCCTCCCTCGCCTTCATGCCGCTGCTACGCCCCGATGTCGTCAAGCTCGACCTCAGACTCGTGCAAGAGCGGCCCTCCCCCGTCATCGCTGAGATCATGAACGCCGTCAACGCCTACGCCGAGCGCACCGGAGCACTGGTGCTCGCCGAAGGCATCGAGACCCAACAGCACCTCACGGTGGCCCGTGCTCTCGGCGCACGCCTCGGACAAGGATGGTTCTTCGCTCGCCCCGCCGCAGCACCCGCCTTGCAGTACCCGGTGGCGCCCTTGCACCTGCCCGTGGCACCCACCGCCGCCACTGTCGCCCCCTCGCCCTTTAACAGCCTGCCAGTCGGCACCTCGCTACGCCGCGCTCCCAAAAGATTGCTGGTCGAGCTTAGCAAGCAGTTGGAGCGTCAGGCGATGCGCTTGGGAGAGACGTGCGTCCTTGCCGCCACTTTCCAGGAAGCACGGCATCTGACGCCGGCGACGGCACTGCGCTACCGCGATCTGGTGGCGCGCATTGGCTTCGTCTGCGTCCTGGGCGAAGACCTGCCCATCGAGCCCATCCCGGGTGTGCGTGGCGCTGCCCTCGCCCCCGACGACCCCGTCCGCGGGGAGTGGGACGTCGTCGTGGTCAGCCCACACTTCAGCGCCGCACTGCTGGCCCGTGACCTGGGTGATGACGGGCCCGACATGGACCGCATGTTCGAATACGCCCTCACCTACCGTCATGACATCGTCGTGGGCGCCGCGCACAGTCTCCTCTCGCGCGTTGTGCCCACTCTCGATCCAGCCCTCGATCCGGCATCGCACAACGCGGACGAAGGCGCAAGCCGCTCGGTGGGCGACCTCGAGGTTCCGGCAGCATCGAACCTGCAGCCTGAACGCGGCCCGCGAGCACCCGCCACCTCGCTGACGCCCCCGTTGCCGTTCTCCTCGCAACTACCTACCGGCTGGCAGGTGAGCCCCGTGTCGGAGGCTCTGCTGCGCCGTGCGCTGGCCGCCTCCACCAGCGGCATCACCATCGCCGACCTCCGCCAGCCTGACCAACCACTGATCTATGTCAACCGGGCGTTCGAGCAGCTGGTCGGACACCGCTCCGAGGAGCTGCTCGGGCGCAACTGCCGTTTCGCGCAAGGACCCGACACCGACCACGACACAGTCAGCCGGCTGCGAGCAGCCATCGCAGAGGGCCGAGAGGTCCGCGAGAGGCTGCTGAACTATCGCGGTCTCGATCGCACACCGTGGTGGAACGAGATCTACATGGCTCCCGTCGCCGATGAGCACGGCGCCATCGTGCAGTACATCGGCGTGCAGAACGACGTCACCGCGCACGTCCAGGCCGAACGCGCCCTCGTCCAAGAACGCGACCGCGCCCGCTCCTACCTGGCTCGCCTTGAGGACCTCGCCTACACCGACTTCCTCACCGGACTGGCCAACCGACGCCGCTTCGAAGAGAGCGTCGATTCGAGTCTGCGGGAGGCCGAAGGCAACGGTAGCGTCCTGGCCCTGCTCTTCGTTGACCTCAACGGCTTCAAGTCCGTCAACGACAGTCTGGGGCACGCCGCTGGTGATGACCTGCTCGTGCAAGTCGCCCAGCGCATCAAAACCGGGATCCGACGAAGCGACCTCGCGGCCCGCCTCGGAGGCGATGAGTTCCTCATCGCGCTGAGTGGGTTGGACCCCAACGACGCGCGCCCGCACGCAGACCGCATCGCGCAGCAGCTGCGTGACGCCATCTCAGCTCCGTGCCAGCTCGGCGAGGCACTTGTCAGCGTCAGTATCAGTGCCAGCATCGGCGTCGCCATATTCCCCGATACCGATGCCGACCCAGGCGACAGCCACACAGGCGGCGACTTCCGCTCACTGTTGCACCGCGCTGACATGCAGATGTACGCCGCCAAACACGGCAGGTGAGGTCATCAGGCAGCGCTCACGCAGCTCTGGCCCTCCTGCAACGACGTCCGCGACACGACCGTACGCGAGAGCGCAGCACCACGGCTCCCCGATACGTTCGATGAGCGGACCGACACCAGCGCTTGCGACGGTGTCACAGCTCGCTTCATGAGCGCTTACACGACCTCGGGATACTCGATCGTTGTTTCAAGGTGAGCGCGGCTCATGCACCCCCACCGACTGAGATCGAATTGCGCAAGCCATGAACCACGCCGGACGAACTGCGGCGACGTATCGGGCGCGCTTCGGTGCCGTCTCAACAATCGATCCGTGGACATGGTCGATCAGCCACGGCCGAGTGCCCGACACGCCCAGTGGCCTTCCGCCACACTTGACTGGTTGGCTCGCTCAAGACTGTGGGGCGCGGCGCATCTGACATGGAGTCGACGCGCGCTGGTCGCCTGGATTGCGACGCTCATCACCCGCAGAAACCCACATGCTCAAGACGTCAGGGCTCAGATCCTCCCAGGAGGATCTTCACAGCCGCCGCAGTGCTGCTGACACCGAGCAGCCGCCGGATTCGCAAAAGCTGCAGCGCGACCTCATCGAGGCTCACGTGGAGTTCCCGCGCCGCTTCAAGCGCAGAGCTACCCGAGCTGATCAACAGCAGTAGTTGACGATCGCGGTTGCTCAGTGCCGCGATCGAGAGTTCCGGATCCTCGGTCACTCAGTCACCTTTCCGCTCTGATGGCAACGAAGCATCTAGCTTGCGTGCGAACTGGCCGGTCACGACAGGTTGAGGCTGTCGCCCCGCTCGGCGGAAGACACGATGTCGACCGCGAGATCGCGCACCTTCCGGTTGCTCTTGTTCGACTCGAGGACGAGCACCTGAAACGCTGCATCAGCGTCGCAGCGCACGGCGCTCATGACGACGCCCTTCGCTTGGTCGATGACCGATCGAGACTCCATCGTGGCCACAAGTCGGTTCACGTACTGTTCGCGCTGAGCGAAGAGCGCTGCGTTGGCGACGGCAACGCCGGCGTAAACGGCGAAGGACGCCGCGACCGCCTCTGCTTCGCGGCTCACGGGCTCATCCCGGCGAAGCCGGTAAAGGCCTATCGCGCCCGAGAACCGGCTCGGCATGGGCAGAGGCATCGCCAGCAAACTGGTGACCCCTTGGCGGCGGGCGAGCGCAGCGAAGGACGGGTAGAGGTCATCGCAGGCGGTGTCGTCGCTGCGGATAGGCACACCGGATGTGGCCGCTCCCACGCAAGGGCCGAAGCCGGCCTCGTATTGCCATTCGTCGAGCGCGACCGCCAGGGAGCCGCTGAAGGCCGAGATGCGGGTGGCATCGCTCTCGAGGGTGATGGAGACCTCGTCGACGCCGGGGATGGTCACTCTGGCAAGCCGGGCCACCTCGTGAAGTACTGCGGTCAACGACCGCTCCCCCAGCAGGATCCTCGCGAGATCGCGAAGGGCAGAGAAGTGGACAGCCGCATGTGTCCCGAGTTCGCCTTCAGGAGATGTGGCGGGCATGGAAATCCTTCCTGTGACAAGCTGAACAGCGCTCCACTGCAATCCGGCCATCTACGGGTAGCAGCGCAGTCCGTCAGCTCTTGAGCTCAAATCCGTTGAACGCGAGTCGTTGGGAGGGTGGTCAACATCCGCGCTGCCTCAGTCGTGTCCTGGTGCGACGATCAGCGTCCGGGCCGCTCACGTGCAGCGTCCCCGAGGTGAGTCGCTCCTCGATGCTGCACGTGCGTGGCTGGCGCTCAGGGCTGGGCGTCGTGCTTATGGTCGGTCAGCGACCGAGGCCTGCGCGGTCCACGCGGCGGTGGAACCGCATGCCGGCGAGGCCGCCGAGCACGGCCCCGAGGAGGGCGACGAGCAGGGCCGCGACCACCGTGATGATCGAGCCGGACGTCAGCGAACCCTCGTCGACCGGGATGCGCGGGAAGCTGTTCAGCTGGCCGAGCACGTTGTACTTCGAGCCGGCCACCGCGACGAGGATCGCGACCACGACGGCGATGACGATGGCCCACAACCACACGGCCACCCCCTGCTTCGCGCCGTTGAAGCGCGCCATCCGGCCCGCGACGTAGCCGCCGCAGAAGTAGGCGACGAGCAGGACGACGAGGAGGGCGATCGCGCCGGCGATGCCGATGGTGCCGGCGTTGCCGCTCGCCTGGTTCTGGGCGCCGGACAGCGCCGCGTCGAGGCTGCCGCTGTTGGCGAGGCCCACGGCCGTCCCCGTGGCCGCGAGCAGCGCGGTCAGCAGGACCGCGGTCCCCGTGGCGGTGAGCCAGCCGAAGAACGCGGAACCCACCTTGACGCCGCCGTGGGCGTCCTTCTCGCGCTCGACGACCGCCTTGCGATCCATGTCCTGCCCGCCGGGTGCGGTACCGGGGTGGTTGTCACGCGCGGACGAGTCGTCCTGGTGCGCGGACCGGTCGTCGCGGTGTGCGGACCAGTCGTCGTTCTTCGCGGACCGGTTGTCGTGGCCGAACCCGCTACCAGCCGCGTGGGCGCCGTCTGAACCGGTGGGTGTGCTCATGACTACTCCTGAAGTCGGGGGGATAGAACGGGCGAGCACCCCGGACGGTGGCGTCCGGGGTGCTCGCGACCTCTGCGCTTCGGTGGCGCGAAGGACTAGCTACGCCGCTGCGCAGCGGATTCATCGGTGACCGTGACGCTGGCGTGCTCGGTCCGGAGCTCGGTGCGCAGGACCTCCTCGCCGTACACCGTCTCGACCGAGACGGTCACGCGCTCGTAGGCCTGCGTGCTCACCGAGACGACCGGGACCTCCTCGTGCAGGACCATGACGAACTCCTCCGCCGGCGCCTGCCGGGGCAGGGGCCCCGACGAGTCGAGCGGTTCGCGGGTGATGACGAGCTCCTCGCGGCGCAGGGGGACCTGCACGGTGCGGAGCTCCTCCACGATGCGCTTGGAGATCCGCACCCGCTCGGCCGGAACCCGTCGGATCTCCACCGAGAGCTGCTCGGCGGAGAGGACGACCTCGGCGGTGCCCGGCGTGCTGTCTGCTCGCGGGCTCACGAGGACGGCCTGGTCAGTCGCGGTCGCGCGAGGAGTTCCGCACGCCCGGGTCGGTGTCGAGGTCGATGTGCTCCTCGCGGACCTCGGCGTCGACGGTCTCGGTGCCGGTGACGGTCTCGGTGCCGAGCTGGACGCGCTCGACCGGGACGGTCTCCTTCGCGACCACGGCGTGCTCCTCGGTGAGGACGACCTCGTGCTCCTCCTCGGTCAGGTCCCCACCGCTGAGCGCGTCGCCGCGGTTGGCCTCGGTGATCGGCTCGCGCGTGACGACGACCTCCTCGTGCGACACGGGGACCTGGCGCTGGACGTGCTCGGTGGTGATGTACTTGCGCAGCCGCGCACGGCCCGCCTCGCGGGTCTCGGTACCGACCCGCAGCTCCTCCTTGGAGCGGGTCATCGCGTCGTCGGTGTTGTCGCCGGAGGTGTCGTAGCCCTCGCCGCGGCTGTGGTCGTGGCCCTCGCCGCGGGTGCGGTCGGCGTCCACGCCACCGCGGGCGCGGTCGGTGTCGTAGCCGCCGGTGGTGCCGGTGGTCTGCGCGGAGGCGCTGGTGTCGGCGATGCCGTAATAGCGGTACAGGTCCGCCTCGTCGTTCTCGCTGAGCTCCGCGGCCGGGTCGTGATGCGGGGCGTCCTTCACCAAGGCCTTGTCGAAGGGCACAGTGATGGTGTCGCCGGACTGCGTCGCCTGCGCGAGGGGGATCAGCGAGGTGTTGGAGCCGAACAGGCCGGTTTTGACCGAGACCCACTCCGGCTGGCCGGAGGCGTTGTCCAGGTAGACCTCGTCGACCTTGCCGATCTTGTCGCCGTCACGGCCGGTGACAGTGGCGCCGAAGAGGTTGTCGGCGTTGAAGTTCTGAGCCACGGGTGGTTCCTTTCTCGTCCTGGTGGTCCGCACGGCAGGCGCCGGCGGGGTGGTGAAACGGTTTCTCGGCCCTGCCCGGACCGAGTCGGTCGTCAAGCTAGGGTCAGCGACGACGGCCGTTCAAGCTGCCGACGATGGTCACGCCGACGGCGGCGACGGCGACCTGCAAGATCAGTTCGATCCAGTCGATGCCGGGGGTGTCGGCGACGCCGACAGCGCCCGCGAGCAGGGTGCCGATGATGGCGGCGATGATGCCGACGACGATCGTCAGCAGGATCGAGATGTTCTGCTTGCCGGGCAAGACGAGCCGGGCCAAGGCCCCGATGATGGCCCCGATGATGATCGCGGCGATGATGCCACCGATGGTCATGATTCTCTCCCTCGAGGAAGTGGTGCGGTGATGACATGGCCCGCGTGGTGAGGGCCATTGGCGGAGAACGCTCTGCGGGCGAGCCGAATCAGCGGTTCCTGTGGCGCAGACTCCACCCGCGTCGAAGCTTGCGGGGGTCGTCCTTGGTTGCACGCGCAGAGACCAGATCTGCTGCGCCGTGCAGGCCGCGGGAAAGCTTCGTCGGGCCGTCACCGGTCTCCAACCGCCGACCTAGGCCGGCGAGCAATCGCCTTGTCAGGGGTACGGCGACAGAGAAGAGGACCTAGCGGCGTAGACCGGTGAACAGCAGTACCCACATGAATGAACCTTCTTCTTCGGCGTGGACTTGCGGTGCCCGTGCGTGAGGACTACTCGAAGACGTCCTCGACGTTCCCCCCGGTCTGCTTGACCGAACCCCTGGACTGATCCGCCTGCAGCTGTTCGTCGCCTCGAACGGCGCCGGGCTTCTGCTTGACCTGACCGGTCGCCTTCACGGCAGCGATCTTGGCCGTGTCGATGAATCCCACCTGTCCTCCTGGCTGCGACGTTGTTCACGGCTGCCAGCGAGACTGGCGGTGAGATGGATGTCGGAGTCGTTGGTGGGCGATGCGCTCAGTCCAGTCCACCCCGTTCAGCGGACGCGGGACTGCTGACGTCCGCGGCGAGCGACGCCCAGCTGGATACGAGCACGAGCATCGTCACGGCCGAGGACTTGCGCCAGGTCAGCGGTGACCTCATCGGTCGCCTCGACGACTGAGCGAAGGTCCGCGCTCGGCTCGATGGTGGCCTTGACGTCCACCACGAGCTCTCCGCGGTCGCGTAGCACCCGGCTGGAAGCCGACCGGACTCCGGGAGCCTCGGCGAGGACGTCGGTGGCTGTGGAAGCCGCACCAGCCGGGTCCACGCTGAGACGACCGTTCTTGCCTGAGCCAGGCAGAGACAGGGTACCTACTCCGCGGCGGGGCAAGTGGGCCAGCAACCACCACAGCGCGAGCAAGATGCAGATCGCCCCGGCGATGCCGGCGGCCCACGACCACCACGTCATCGAGAAGGCGTTGCTGATGGTCCTCAGGGCGAGCTGCTCAGGCGCCGACGGCCACACCCGCGTCAACAGGTCCGCTCCCCAGGCGGCGGCGGCCAGCCCGACGACAAGCAGAACAAAGCCGACGATCAGGGCGGCGATGCGGTCAAGACCCAAGACGGCGCGACCCATCAGTTCTCCTTCGGCGTGCGCATGGTGACGTTCACCCGCGGTGGTGACTGCAGGGCCGACAGGCGTTCGGTGACAGCAGACGTGACGGACTCGCGCAGCCCGGTCTCGGCGGTGGCCTGGACGGCGACGGTGACCCTTTTGCGAGTCGCCGTCGATGAAGCGCTCAGGACCCCGTCGACGGCGCTGGCCGCACTCGAGGCCAGGCGGGCGACGTCGCGGGTGTGCAGGAACACACCGCTTCGCGAGGCCAGCGGAAGGGTCTTGCGCGACCTCGGGCGCAGCGCGGTGATGACCAGCCATAAACCGATCAGGGCCACGACGATTCCGGCGGGAATCACCCACCGAACAGGTGCGAAGCCGTCGAGGGCGTCGACGGCAGAGGGCAGCCACTGCCGTCCCTGGAACGCGCCCGCTGCTACGAGCGCATCGCGCAGCAGCAGGGCACCGAGGGCAAGTAAGAGTACGGCCAGGAGCGGGCCGATGACACCGATGGGACCACTGCCACTCTTCTGGGTGGCCGCACGCATCGGCGTCGGGGCACTGGTGCTCTGGGAGGTGTCGCGGCCGGTGTCCAAGCTCATCGAACGCGTTTCCTTTCCGGAGTAGTCGGCCGGAGCACCTTGGCGACCTCCACGTCGACGGTGTCAATGTCGAGATCAGCCAGCGTGCTCAATCGTTCGGCGACGTGCTCACGCACCGCGGCAGCAACCTGCGCGGCCGGTAGCGGCCATCGGGTGACGATGTCGGCCTGCACGCGCACCCGCCGCCCTGCAACGTGGACATCGACGCGGGGATAAGCCCGCCCGAGGGCAGTGGCGAGCGTGCCGGCGGTTTCTTGGGAGGCGATCACCCCGGGCACTTCGCCGACGGCAGCTTCAGCGATCCGTTCGACTGCTCGGTTCTCGAGCATCAGCGAGCCCCGAGTGCCCATCTCGAGGCGTTGCTCCGCGGTGAACTCCGCAGCGGCTTCAGCAGGGCTGCGCCAGCGGCGCGGACGCCGCCCGAGACTAGAGCCGGTTCCGGCGGGTCGCCCAGGGCCAGTACTTCCACGATTCGGCCCGTTGCGTTCTACGACGGGTGCGGTCGCAGCCTCGAAGGCATCAGCCACGGCTGCGGCCGGGCACGAGAGCGGCGAGATCCAGCTTGCCCTCCAGGTGCGCACCGATGACGTAGCCGACGCCGGCGAAGAGCAGGGCGAGCAGGAACCAGCCTAAACCACCCTCGTGAGCGATGAGGGCGAGAAGTAGACCGGCGAACAGTCCGGCGATCGATGCGGACACGACTTTCCTCCAGAAGGGCTGCGCCCAGCATCAGCTAGGCGAAAACGAATGCAGTAGTGCTCGCGGACATGACGTCAGTGTCAGGTCTTTGGGCCGCTGAGGTCTTCGACGAAGACCTGCACCGGTACCTCCACCACCGCGGCCACGACGGCATGAATCCTCTGCGCCACTGCGAGGAGGGGCGCCGAGTACAGCAGGACCACATGAACCTCCACTCGGTCCTCACCGAGCTTCACTCCTGTCACCCGCCGCCCAGGCAGGTACGTGGCGACTTCCCCGAACCGGCCGGCGTGCAGGCCCGCCACGCCGGGAACAGCGAGCACCTGCGCGGCGATCGCGTCCGCGGTCTCGGCCATCGGCGCCGGCGCGGTCTTGATGACTGCTGCACCGCTCGCCTGAGGCCGGGGGTCGACGCGGGCGCC
Organism: Kineococcus rubinsiae; assembly: GCF_011839805.1. Lineage (GTDB taxonomy): Bacteria > Actinomycetota > Actinomycetes > Actinomycetales > Kineococcaceae > Kineococcus > Kineococcus rubinsiae. The sequence goes on from NZ_VWPY01000005.1 coordinate 115,448, forward strand.
GCCACCAGTGCCGTCGATCGACTCGCTCACTGCACCCGGACGACGCGCTGCTGCGACTCGTCGTCGGCGTCGTCGTCGTCCTGAGGAAGGTGGATGTCCGCCACGGAGATGTTCACCTCGGTGACCTGCAGGCCGGTCATGCGCTCCACGGAGGAGATGACGTTGCGCCGCACGCTGTTGGCGAGGTCGGCGATCGCGACGCCGTACTCGGCGATCAGGTCGACGTCGACGGCCGCCTGGGTCTCCCCGACCTCGACGGAGACACCCTGGGAGTGGTTGACCCGGCCGCCGGGGATGCGCTCACGCAGAGCGCCCACCGCACGGGATGCGCCGCCGCCGAGGGCGAAGACACCGGAGACGTCCTTGGCGGCGATGCCGGCGATCTTCGACACCACGGTATCGGCGATCGAGGTGGTGCCTTGGGTGCTGGCCAGCGGCCCGGAGGCCTTCACGGCCACGCCGGCCCCGGTGGTGCGGCTGACATTGCTGGTGGTCTCGCTCATAACGACTCCTTGTAGATGGAAGGGACGATGCACGGTCGAATGGGTGATCAACGGGGTGTTGGCCCGACGACTCACCGCTCAAGTGATCGGGAAGGTTGGTCGGGGGCAGTTACAGCGGCCACCAGATCCCACCGCTGCGTCGCGACACTGAGATAGAGACCGTCGAACGCAAATCCTCATGGTGGAAGCGGTGTGATCTGTGTCACAGTTAAGTCGACGGGTGTCCCGGTTGCCGACGCTGACCAGCACTGGTCGACTCTCCGTCAACGCTCACCCTCCTGAGCGTTCCTCCTCGTGAAAGGGCGTCTCGTGAGTTCGGACACCAGTCCGCCTCTGCCTGGCGGAGTGGAGCGTCGGGCCCACGGCCGGGGCACCCGCGAATTGGATCACGGCGCTGCCCCGATTCCGGACGACGTGCTGGCGCGTCAGGCGGCGCTGGGTGACAAGACGGCGTTCTCGCAGCTGGTCAGCCGCCACGGTGCGGCGCTCTACCGCTACGTCAGCCGTTTGCTGCACGACACCCACGACGCTCAGGACTGCGTGCAGGAAGTGATGCTCTCAGCGTGGAGGAACATCGCCTCCTTTCGCGGAAGCTCTTCGGTGCGCACATGGCTGCTGGTCATGGGCCGCCACGAAGCGCAGAAGATCGCCCGTCAGCGTCAACCGCACTTTCCACAGTCGGGATCGCGCCCTGCGATCGACTTCGACGACGTCGTCGCCGACATGCGCAACAGGCACTCGGGTCCAGAAGGTGACACTCTCGAGGCGGAGCTGCTGGCCGCACTGGATGCGTCGCTGTCCTTGCTGCCTGAACGACAGCGCAGCGTTTGGGTCTTGCGCGAGATCGAGCACCTGTCGTACACCGAGATCGCGACCGTTGTCGGGACCACCCCTACAGCGGTGCGTGGGCTCCTCCAACGGGCCCGCACCGCCATCGCAACGTCTATGGAGGAGTGGCGGTGAACGACGGCGACGAGAGCGACCTGACAGTCGAGGAGCAAGACGACCGCGCCGCTGACGTGAGCGCAGGCGGCAACAAGTCCAGCGAGCGACTGGCGCGGGCAACCGTGCTCCTGCGCCAGCACACCGATATCGGCTGGAAAGCCATCGAGGACAACGTCATCGCCCGCGCTCTCACGCTTTACCGGCCCTCGGCTCCCGTGCGCGGTCATCATGAGTACGGCGACTTCTTCCTCGCCGCCGACCTGTTGGTCGCACAACTACGCTCCGTCATCGACGCCGTTCCGTCGGCTGCAGCCCGTGACATCACGTGCGTCACTGACGCTCAAGACCATCTGGAATCAGTGACGATCCAACTCATCGCTGCATACGGTGCCTCATTGCTCGAAGTCGCCAATCGAATCCACGCGGTGGCCGTCAGAGAACTTCGTCAACTCCTCGGTACGCTGGCGCCCACCGCAGGTCAGGTCCATACACACGTCCATTTCGGCGACGTCTCTGACGACCCGAGCGTGGTCAACTGACCGCGCGACACCTTCCCCGTCGACGGAATGGTTCGAAAGGTGCGCTGACCCGGCGGGCACCGCTGGTGCCCCGCTCTTCGTCGCCGTCATGCTTGCCGTAATATTAGCTCGACTCCGCCTTCGTGAAGACTGATGACTGACTCACCGTCGTGGTGGTGGGTTGATCGGTAAATCGTAACGGCTGGTGGAACTCAGCGCTGTCATCATCAGCCATCATCTTTCCCCACCTGAAGCGTGTCGGCTGCGCGTGCCGCTTTGAAACGCTGCAGATAAGCGGCCCCCGCGGCGCGCCAGGTCGCATTTCGCAAACACCCATATCGTGGCAAGCAGCTGCGCAAGCACGAGTGACCAATATGGCCGCTGCTTGTCCTAGTGCTCACCTGACGAGCAGCAGACGTTCACGCTAGGCGGCGAGCATGATCGCCTGCATGCTGATCAGGTCAGCGGTCACGTCCTGGACGATCTCGTGAGGCGTGATCGCGCCGCCGTCCCGGCCAAGTCGGCCGGCTCTCGGCGAAAGACCGTTCATACGGCCCCCGTCATCACGAACTGCACGGGAACGAAGGTGCAAGCGCTCAAGGTGCTCGGCACCCACCTCAGCCCCTCATTGCGGCTACCCCCTCAGGGTCTCGACTCACCCGGCGCATCCCACTCGCGGCACTCATCGGTGGACGCCGTCCACGACCAGGCACTATCGCCTCAAGGTGAGCATCACGGCCCCCGATGATCCATACGACCCGTCCAGCGTGAGCAAGGAGTCCACGATGAAGAAGTTCCGCTGCGGAGACGTGGTGCCCGGCTGCACTCGAGCCTTCGTTGGCTCTCCGGATGAGATCCTTCTGGCCGTACACAACCACGCCCGCGCCGACCATGGGCTCAGCGAGATGCCCGCCGGGCTCGTGGCTCAGGTCCGATCCGCCATGGCTGACGCCTGAGGGCGAACTGACATCGCCCATCGGCTCGCCCGCCTGCATCGAGCGACCCTGGGCTGATCAGCCGGGAAGCCCACCTGCCGAGATGCTCAGCCAAGCGGTTGAGCAGGCACGCGGCGTGGACGATTGGACTCGCGACCGCCGTCTGCAAGGGTCAGGATCACCATCGTCGCGGCACTGAGGCTGGGCTCGGGTAGCTGCGGTCATGTACGGAGGCAACGTGAACGACGATGACGAGCGCGTAGCGGCAGCACCTCAGCGATCGAGTGATGACGATCTTGCCCGCGCCGCTGTGGAGGGCACCCAAGCCCTCGTCCTCATCTTCGACGAGCGAGGGCACTGCCTCAGCGCTAATCCGGCCGTCACTCGCGCTTTGGGATGGACGCGCGAGGAACTGGGTGCTCGCCCCTTCTGGGACGTCTACGTCGCACCAGAGCACGTCATCCTTGCGCGTCAGGCATTCACCCTCGCCATCGAACGAGGACTGGCTTTTCCGCAAGAAGGGGACTGGCTGGACCGCTCCGGTGCCCGGCGCCGCATCCGCATGCACAACGATGTGCTGCGCGACGAGGGAGGCCAGCCGTACGCGCTGGTGACCGTCGGGATGGACGTTACACAACAGAATCACCGGGAAGCCCTGCTGCGCGAGCGAGCCGAGATTGACCACTTGACGGGCCTGAGCAACCGCTCCGCATTCTTCGACCACCTCAGCACGGCGCTGCACGCTCGCCAGGGCGCAGGCGTCGGTCTGCTGTTCTGCGACCTCGACGGCTTCAAGCAAGTGAACGATGAGCACGGTCACCACGTCGGGGACTTGCTGTTGACGCAGGTCGCTCAACGCCTTCAAGACTCATGCGCACCCGACCATGTCGCCGCCCGCTTTGGAGGCGATGAATTCGTCATCTTGTTCCCGCATGCCGATGAACAACGCTTGAGCCTTCTCGCCGAGCGCATCAAAATCGCCATGCGCGACCCGATCGTCACTTCATCTGGGACAATCAACATCGGCGTCAGCGTGGGCTGGGCAATCAGCGAACCGAAAATGGCAGCCGATGAGTTGATCCAAGCCGCTGACCATCGCATGTACCGGGTGAAATCCGTCCGCCAGCGACACGCCTCAATCCTAGACAGCGATACCTGACTTCATCTGTCGCTACAATCGCAATCCCCTCGAGCTTCCTCGCGTGGCGTTTAAAGTCTTTAGCTAGTCGAGATATTTGACCAGCCGGCGCCGGCATCCAGCCATCGCGATGTCACTTCGTAGCTTTGTCCCAGATGTGGTGCGGTCGCTGGTCACCCGGTCGGTAAGTACGGAACCGGCGCTTCGGCGCGCTCACACCCTGCACTGGGGCTGTCTCTGTCGCCCGCAGCGCGGCAACAAGGCCGCTTGGGTCACGAGTGTGGCGGCTTTTCGGGGAAGGCGCGCGGGGTGTCCGAGGCCGTCGGAGGGGTCATGGTGGCACCCGTGATATCGCGCAGGTTCCGTTCACGCTCAGCAGTGGTGGTCGTCGTGCTCGCGCGCTGCAGACGCCCGCCGCCTTGGGCTTCGTTGGCGAGGATGACGCCCTTGAGCAGCGGCTGGACACCGTCGGACATCTTCACCGAGGAGATCCAGACCTCCTCGGGGTGGGTCTGCTCGCCGGCGTGGACGTCCTCGGCGGTGCGTAGCTTCGCGACCTTGTGGATCAGGGCGCCGAAGCCGACCTTAGCGGCGATATCGGCGAAGGAGAAGCCGACCTGGATGGTGACGGTCCACCACTGCCCGCTGGCCCAGTTGTGGATGGCGTAGGCGATGGGGTACCAGCCCCAGACGCTGAGCAGCAAGATCCCCGCGTTGCGGTAGGTGGCGTAGGCCCGGGCGCTCATGGAGGCTTTGGACTGGCGCAGGACATTGATCAGCAAGACGTACAGGGCGAGGTAGAAGACCGAGGAGACGATGCCCCACACCAGCAGCGCTGTCTGGCTGGTCCCGTCGCCCTGCACGGTGGCACCGATGAACCCGGTGAGAATCATGAGGAACGCCGCGGTCATCAGCGTGAAGCGGCGCGAGCGGGCCGCAGCGCCCGCGATGGCGGACACGGCGAGGAACTCGATCATGAGCAGGGGGACGGTCACCGACCAGTCCATGTAGCGCGGGACCAGGGTGTTCAACGCCTCGGCGTTGGGCAGGTACCGCCCGTCGGTGAGGATGTAGCCCTGGTCGAACTTCACCACGAGGTAGACGTAGGCGAGGAACGCGACTCCGGTGATGGACAGCGAGGCGAGCACGGCGGGTCGGTAGCGGACCCCGACCTCGGAAGTGGAGTTCCAGGTCCGCACGAAGTGCGCGAACAAGGCCAGACCGGCGACGACCATCGAGTACTGGATCAGGTCGTGAGCACTGGGGCTGAGGGTGACGAGTTCTGGGCGTGTGGCGGCGACAGCCAGCACAGGAGCTCCTGAGGTACGCGTGGCAAGCCGTTGGTTCGACCTGCAGGCGAAGGTAAATGTTGGACCGATTGTCAGCATCCTCAGCCAGCCAAGATGGCCGATATCACTCACGGGGGAGCACCGCCGACGATCGTAGTGCTGTCGGTCACGCTGCTTCATTGGGGCCAGTTCGTTGGGAACGGCTGAGGCTGGCGGGTGGCACCAGGAGGTCTGCCGATCATGATCATCTGAGTGGCTGAGCTGCTGTTGCTCAGCTGCGCCGACCACGGCCTGCTCTGGCACGCGCATGGTCAAGCGCCGAACAACCGGCCAGCGCCGAAGAGACACAGTCGCGTCAAGACCGAGCGCAACGCTTCGTCGAAGGACACCGGTGCCGCCGAGGTTGCCTTGGTCTTCGGCGCGCTGCGGCCGTGGTCTCCCTCGCCTCGGGGTGGGTCTCGAGCGCAGCGATGACGCGATCGCCGACCACATCGGCATCTCCGCGATGCTATTCGGCGCCACGCTCCTCGCAGCGGCCCCGTCGCTGCCAGAGCTGGCCACCGGCCTGACCTCGATACGCGACGGCGACGCCCAGCTCGCGGTCAGCGACATCGGCGGCGGTCACGCCTTCTTGCCGATGCTTTCCGCTGGCGACGATCGTGTTCGGGCAGGCGGGGCTGCCGCGGGCAGCCGTCAGCGATATCACCCTCACCGCCGTTGGCATCCTGCTGCGCATCGTGCACAGGGTCGGTTTATCTTCCGGCCCACCAAGCGAGTACTCGGTATGGGCGGGGACTCCCCTGGTGGTCCTAGTGCTGTACGCCGTCTCGGTGGTCGGTGTTCTCACCTTGTCTGGCGCTGGTAGGTGAAGCGCGGGCCACGACGTCTGAGGACAGCGTGGCCCGCACCTCGCAGGGCGCGCCGAGATACGTTCGTCGCCGAGCCGGTGCTGAGGAGCAGGCAGTGGGCGGGGCATCTGCGCCCACAGCCCTCATCGGCCAGCACACCTTCACGCCAAGCCCGCGCTGCCGCTGAGGCGGAGGTCACTGATCACCTTGCGCACGAGCCGCGCAGTGCCCCCGATCAGCGCGACTCCAGATGTTGAACCGCACTTACCTGTACGCTCTTCGCGCCAGAGATGCTGGCGGCCATCTCAGGGTTCGTCGTTGATCTCTCATCGACTGATGATCCCTGCCAGGCGGCAGCGCACAGCTGCACCGAGCTTCACTCGGCTGATGCAGAGATGAAGCGGCCAGCACCCGGTCAGTGAGCAGGTCGAGGTCTGACGTCGACGAGAAAATTTGTCCCAGAGCAGGCATCGTGGGACGTGGTCCAGCCAGGGCCCTGCCATCTTCCCCTCCTCAGGGCACGTGTCAGCAGCCAGCACCATTGACCGTGTCAGGAGGTCGTCGTGGATCATCACGGCAAGCGCGAGCAAGAACGCAGTGCACATGAGCGCTTCGTGCTCACCACCGTCGTCAAGGAAGCGCAGTGGCAGGCCGACGCCTGCGCCGTGCTGGTCGATGCTCGCACCACGCTGCACCAACGAGCTGCCCAACGCGGCCTGCTCATCACGGGTGAGCCGTTTGAGGACGTCGAGGTAATGGTCGGTGATCACCGGGTCAGAATCACCCTGACCGCCGCCGCGGCGCCCATCGCGTCAAGCCCTCCGATCTCTTAGCATCGCCGGTGGCGGCGTGACGTGTGCCCGCACGGGCACCAACGGGCAGGCGTATATGTCTTCAGCGACGAATCGCACCGGGCAGTGCTCGCTCAAGAGCGGGCGGCTCGTATCCTTCCGCCATGAGTGATCAGGCACATGAGGTCGCCGATCGCGGCGATAGCCTTGTGCCGTCTCAGTCGGCGGGCCAAACCGCCTCGGAAGGTGTCACCGACCCGCGGCCTGAGGTGATGTCCGCAACCACGTTAAACGTCGAGCTACCCAGCGTGGTGCACGACTACCCCGCCGCGGTGCTGCTGATCGACACCGGCCCCAACCAGGACACCGGATTCAACCACGTCGTGTACGTCAACGACCTCGCCCGCCAGCTCGCTCCTGATGCGAGCCTGCCCATCGGCGTGGAGGACTGGTCGCGCGCAGCGGGACTGAAGGTCGACACCGGCGCCGCCCTCAGTGCCAGCAGCACACCCCTGTCCCAGCTCGCGGCCGGCGAACCCGAGAGCGGGCGCCAAATCAGCGCCGCCCTGCAAAGCCAAGCCACACACGCCCGCGAGGCATTGTGGGCGATCGGGATGCCTCTACGTGGTGCACCGCAGCCCCTGCGAGCCCGCTCGTTGCTGGTGTTGATGCCGCTGCGTTTCCCTGACGCCGTCGCCGACGTTCAGGCCGCTGCCGTCAGCGACCGCGCCCGCGGCTCGGTGCTGGCCAGTGAGCTCGCCATCGCGATCAGCGACCCCACCGCCGCCGACGACCCGCTGATCTGGGTCTCCCCCAGCTTCGAGCATCTCACCGGCTACACCAGCACCGAAGTGCTGGGGTACAACTGCCGCTTCCTGCAGGGACGCGACACCGACCCCGCTGCCGTACAGCAACTACGCGAAGGTTTGGCCGCGCAGACCACGGTGAGTCAGACCTTGCTGAACTACCGCCATGACGGCTCCGCCTTCTACAATCACCTAGTTATCTCCCCCGTCTTCGACGCTGATGGCACCCTCACCCACCACGTCAGCGTCCAGAGCGACGTCACCGGACAAGTCCTGGCCCAGCGAGAGCGTGAGACGGCCATGCGCGAAGCCGAGCGAGCCCGCCAGGCCCAAGCGGCGGCGCAGCAGGCGCAAGCCGCAGCAGAGGAGGCCGGACGCTTCGGGCAGCTGCTGCTGAGGTTGAGCGAGGCCCTGACCGCCACCGTCTCCCTGCAGGAGGTCACGACCACCCTCACCGGCGTCCTGGCCGACGAGCTTGGCGCCGTCGGCGGCGGGCTGCTGCTGCCCGATGTCAGCGCAACCCAGCTCAACTTCACGACTTTGCACGACATGCCCGCCGGTACCGATGCGGCGTGGACACGCATCGGCTGGCAGGAGGACGCCCCTGCCGCCCTCGCGGCCCGCACCCGGCGGGCGGTGTTCTACCCCGACACCCAGGCCCTGCTGGCCGCCCACCCCTCCATCACGACTCACGCCGCGCTGGCGGCGATGGGTGCCAGCGCCCACCTGCCTCTGGTCGCCGGCCACGACGTCGTCGGCGTCCTCTTCCTGTACTGGGACCGCCCTCACCAGCTGACCGCCCAGCAGCAAGAGGCGCTGCGCGCCCTCGCGCGCTACACCGCCCAAGCCGTGCAATGCGCGACCCTCATCAACCAGCGCCGCAGCGCCGCCGAAGTGCTGCAACGCTCCTTGTTGACCCACCTACCAGAACCAGACCACTTGGAGCTGCGCGCTCGCTACGTTCCCGCGGCGGCAGGTGAACACGTGGGCGGAGACTGGTACGACGCCGTCGTCCTGCCAGAGGGGGCCACCACAGTGATCATCGGTGACGTCACCGGGCACGACATGGTCGCCGCAGCACACATGGGCCAGCTGCGCGGGCTGCTACGCGCGTATGCCTTCGACCGCGAGGAGGCTCCCGCCGCGATCGTGTCACGCCTGGACCGGGCGCTGTCCGGATTGGGCATCGACGGCCTGGCCACCCTCGTCGTAGCCTGCATCGAGCAAAGCGATCACGACAAGGCGGCGGGATTGCGCCGACTGCGCTGGACCAACGCCGGACATCCGCCACCGGTGCTGTTGCACGTCGACGGCAGCACCGAGGTCCTTGAGAGCGAGCCGGAGCTGCTCATGGGCCTACTGCCAGCCACCACCCGCACAGATCATGTGCACGTGCTTCCGCCGGGCTCCACGCTGCTCCTTTACACCGACGGGCTCGTCGAGCACCGCGGGCGCAGCATCAGCGACGGCATCAGCGACCTGCGCCGGGTTCTGTCCACGTACTCTGGACAGAACCTGCAAGAGCTGCTGGATCACCTGGTGCATGAGCTGGTCGGAGACTCACCTGATGACGACTGCGCCATCCTCGCTGTGCGCGCTCACCGAGAAGATCGTGACCGTCCCGCCGAGGCAGGTCCCAACCGCCTCAACTAGGTCGGCCAGGCCCCGATAAGTGCTTTGCAGGACCGACCCGCCGTGTCGACGCGAAGACAGCACAAGGGGGCCATCCAACTCGCACGGGCGCGACATCACTAACGCGGATCATGTTACCGGCAGCGTGCTCAACGTCTCAGGCGAGTCGCTCTCGAGACGATCGACCGTTCGATGTCAGCAGATGACGGTGGCGTCCCTGACGGAAGAGCGAGTCGGAAGAGAAATCGCCGCAGGAGCTCCTCGGCCAAAGCTTCCACAAGCCCATCGTTGCACGCGCGGTACCGGGCCATGCTGGCTCAAATGCTGCCGCGAGGCCCGACGAGTTGCCCGCTGGAGGTCAGCTCCTCGGCGATGTCGCGCAGCTTGACGTTGCGGTGCTGGCTGACCGTGATCAGCAGGTTGAAGGCCTGGGCGGCGCTGAGCTTGTGCCGTTCCATGAGGATGCCCTTGGCCTGCCCGATCAGGTCTCGACTGTCCATGGCGGTCTGCTGGCTCGTGCGCTGCAGGGCTTGAGCTAGGGCGACGGCGGCGTGGGCGACGAAGGGCAGCCCAATCTGCCGTGATTCCTCGTCGAAGGCGTGCGGGGCGCGGTTGTACAGGTTCATCGCGCCGAGGTCGTTGCCGGAGATGAAGAGGCGGAAGGACATCATGGCGCCCACCCCCATTTCGGAGGCTTGCTGGGCGAAGTGCGGCCAGCGCGACTCGGTGCTCATGTCGGGTGCGTCGACGACTTTGGCGTCGAAGGCGGCGTCCAGGCAGGGTCCTTCAGCAACCTTGCTCTGCAGTGCGTCGATGCCGCGGGGCAGGTCGCTGGAAGCGGCCCATGACTCGACTTCCGTTCGGCCGGTGACGACGCTGATGGAGCCCTCTTCGGCGCCGGGGATGAGGGCGATGGCGGCGGTGACGACCTTCTCGAGGGTGTCCTCGGTACCGGCTTTCTGCTGCATCTGCCGTGCCAGGTCCGCCAGGGCGTCCACCAAGTGGCTGGGGCGAACGTCGCGCTGGCCGCCTGCTGTCTCGTCCATGACCGTCTCCCCCTCGCCTGCGCAGACCTCGCCGACATGGCGACCGACTGTCGGTGAGGCTATCCACCGGTTCACCGTTGAAGCTGCGGTCGATCCGCTGGCGACCGCGGACGTTCTGACTACGTGATCAGTCGGTCGCTGCGGGCGCGGAAGCCGGCGGGCGCGCATGAGTGCTTCGCGCCCGCGGTGGCAGCACGTCGTGAAGAGCGGCCATGAGGTCGGCCGGCAGCGGCTTCCCTCTGCTGGCGCTGCTGGTGATCACGTCGGCGACGTCGATGAGCTTGCGGTTGGTGTTCATCGAGACCCTCTTCAGCGCTGCGACCGCGAGCTCCTCACCGCACGGCATGAGCATCATGATCATGCCGACGGCGTGCTCGATGCGGGGGCGGCTGCTGAGTGCTGTCTGCAGCTGCTCCACCGTGGCTTCCAGCTGCGTGATGCGTGCCAAGTTCTCCAGCTTGGCCGAGGCGCGCTCGGGCGGCGATGCCGGGGCTGGGGCCGGGGCGGGCGTGGTCGTGTCAGCACGCGGAGCGTTCGTCCGGCGTGGGGCCGGCCGTTCCACGCTCCAGTCGGGGTCGGTAGCGCTTTCGGTGCCGTCGCCGGATGACGGCTGCTTCTCGAGAGTGGCGAGGTCGACGTCTCCGGTGGCGATGTCGTGGGCGAAGGCGTCGAGGGTCTGCCCCCGCGAGACGGCACTGGCGCGCAGCAGGGCCAGCGCGTCCTCGTGCCGCAGACCGAGGGCGAGGTTCGCCATACCGGCCGCGACCCACACGTCGCGGCGCTGGTGAACCGCTGAGGTGTCCAACCAGCCGTCCGGTACGTCCTGAACCTCGCTGCCCGAGACTGGCGTGGCCGTGTCGGGGCGCAGCTTGTCGAGGAAGACGTCGGCGATGGCTTGGGCGATGAGTTGAGCAGCGATGATGTCCTGCCCCGTCAGTGACCCGGGATGCACCAGGTAGAGGTCCAGCACCCCGAAGCGGAGCTCGCCGGCACGCAGGGGCACGCTCATGCCGCCGGTGAACGGGGTGTCTTCGCCGTGCAGGGCCGCGAGCACCGGCCAGCGCTCCCGCATCGAGGTCTCACTGATGGTGATGGGGCGGCCGGTGGTCATCGCTTCGAAGCAGGGACCTTCACCGGCGGTGAACTGCAGACGCTCCGCGGTCGCTGAGAGTGCGTCGCTGGCACCGAGGGGAAGGCGCAGTCCGGTGGCGGTCTGCAGCAGCATTGCGGCTCCGTCGACGCCGAGGACCTGCTTGGCCACCTGGCACAGCAGCGAGGGCAGCTCGCTGTCGTCCTCACCGTCGGTGGCTTCCGCAAGTGAGCGTTCGAAGCGGGCGACCAGTGCTGGGACGTGGTGCAAGCCCGCATGGCGGGGGCCATCGATGGGGAAGGCAGCGGCTGACGACACGACCATCGCTCCAAGATCGGGGTGCCGACAGGACTGCACCCCGGTCATGGAGTGCGCAATTGCTTTGGCAAGCCTAGGCGCCGGGTGTCGTGTCCGCACGCAGCCCTCGCCTGAACGGCTCATGCACGAAGACGCGGCCCAGCTCAAGCAAGCCGATCCGACCTCAGCTGCGCAGGGTGGTGGCGGGGCTGACCGTGTACTGCGCCTGGTAGGCGGCGGCGAAGCGCCCGGGGTGGGCGAAGCCCCACCGGGAAGCAACCGCGGCCACGGTGTCCCCGGCGTGGGGGTCGCCCGCGCGCAGGTCGGCGTGGGCGCGTTCCAGGCGGATGCGGCGCAGGTGGGTCATGGGTGTGGCCCCGAGGTGCTGCACGAAGGCTTGCTGCAGGGCGCGGATCCCGATCCCGGCGGCGGCGGCGAGGTCGGCCACGGTGAGGGGCTCGGCGGCGTGCGCGTGCAGGTGGGCCAGGGCGCGGCGCAGGGTGGCGGGCCCGACGTTCCCCGCCCCGGGAAGGTAGTCGGTGGTCATGGTGGTGTTGGGGAAGGTCACCAGCGCGGCCTGGGCGAGGCTGCGGACGAGCTGGGCGCGCACGAGCGGGCTGTTCAGCGGGGACTCCGGTGCTACGGCTTGCTGGTAGGCGAACCGGATCAGCCCCGCCCAGTACTGCTGGGCGGCGGCGTCGACCGGGGCGGTGTCCAGGAAGCGGACCGCGGCCGCGGTGTCGGTAGCACCAACCCGGCCCGACTCCGCGGCGGCTTCGTCGATGGTGGCAAGCGGAAGCTGCTGCAGGACGAAGGCGGACTCCGGGCCGTAGCCGGCGCGCAGCTCCTCGTGGGTGTTCCAGCGCCACACCTCACCGGTCCCCATCGTGTGTTCTGGCTCAGCACCGGAGGCGACGGACAGGGCGCCGGCCTGGACGACGACGGTGGTGAAGGTGTCCACCGGGGCGACCTCCGCCCACCCCTGGAAGCCGTAGCGCACCGTGCTCATGGCCAGCGGACCGGCGGTCGCGACGGCCAGGCGGAACTCGTAGTCCTCGCCCGGACGGCCCAACTCGACGCGGGCGTCGGCGTAGAGGCGCTGGATGATCGCGGTGGCGAGGGCGACGTCGCGGGTGGTGATCGCCGACCGCTGCACCGTGTCGCCGAGCATGCTGCTGGTGGTGCTCACGCGGGCCCCCTGGTCCCGTCGGGGTCGGGGACCGGCTGTTGGAGTCCCGCCCGGGCGGGAGGGTAGTCCAAATGCGAAGTCATCAGCCAGATCGCGCAGCCCCAGCCAGGTCGAAGCCCCCATCGAGCGGAGCTTGACTGCTCAATGGCGGTATCGCATTCACTGCCCGAGCGTCGGTGGAGCGTGAGGCTCGGGGGCTGAAACAGACTGGTCCCCGAGCCGCCTCATCAGACCGGCATGACGTCGATGAAGCACTGCGCCGACAGCATGGGCGCGATCTTGTGTCGCTCACGTCCTCCGGCTACCCGCAGACGAGGACGTCATCAACGGGTCGTTGCACGGCCCCACCCGCACCTGCGTAGCTTCTTCAGCCACGCCACTGGTGATCAGGGATGCGCTGGCAGGTGCAGGACCAGCAAGGTGAGGTCATCACCGGAGGACCCGCCGGCGAAGGTCTCGACGGCGCGGTGGACCGCTTCGGCCAGCCCGCTCGCTGCCCCGGCACCGGGCGGCACGGTCGTGGCGCTCAGCAGGGCCTGCAGGCGGGCTTCACCGAACAGCTCGATCGCCGCGTCGTGGGGGTCGTCAGCGCCGACGCCGGAGTCAACGGCGGCGTCCTCCAGTCGACTCGGGTGCCCTTGGTGTCGTGGTGCTCGTGCCTCGGTGACGCCGTCGGTGTACAGCACGAGAGACTCCCCGGGTGTCAGCGTGGCCGTGCTCGCTTGGTAGCGCACGCCCCCGACCACTCCAAGGAGCAGGTTCGGCACGCCCAGCGCCTCGACCTGTGCGGGAGCGCCGTCGGCGTCGGGGCGCACGAGCAGGGGTAGCGGGTGCCCGGCCGAGACGGCGCGCAGCGACCACGACGACCCGGATGACGCCTGCTGCCGCTGCAGCAGCAGGCAGGCAACGGTGCAGGTGCGATCGTCGTCCAGGCGCACGAGCACGTCGTTGACGGTGGCCAGCACCTGCGCGGGGTCGGGGTCGATGACCGCGGCGGTGCGCACCGCGTAGCGCAGCGCGCCGCTGAGGGAGGCGGCCACCGGCCCCTTGCCCTGCACGTCGCCGATCACCAGCAGCCAGCGGTCCTCATCGATGGCGATGACGTCGTAGAAGTCGCCACCGACCGCGGCTGCGGCGCTGGCGGGACGGTAGACCGCGGCGACGTCCGCGCCGGGCACCGCGGGGTGCGCGGGGGGCAGCAAGTCGCGCTGCAAGTCCTCAGCCAGGCGCTGGTGGGCGCGCTGAGAAGCCGCCAGGGCCTCGCTGAGCTCGTGCTCGGCGGTGACGTCGTCGACGATGACGCACAGGCCCACCACCTGCCCGTCACGGCGCACGGGGTGGAAGGTGATGCTCCAGTGCCGCAGCTGCCCGGGACGGGCACTGACCTCCCCGCTGAGGCGCACATCACGCATGGCACTGCCGCTGTCCATGACCTGGCGGTAGAGGACCTCCGCCTGCCGGCCGACGTCGCCGTTGACCTCGGCGGGGGTGCGGCCCAGCAGCAGGTGAGCGCTCTGGCCGTTCATCTGCTCCAGCACAGCGTTGACGCGCACGTGGCGCAGGTCGCGGTCGAAGATGCCGATGCCCAGCGGTGCGCCCTCGAGCAGGCTGTCGAACTGCGCCAGCACGCCCAGCAAGCCCTCAGCGTCGCCTTCACTGCTGTTGCTCGTGCTCAAGGAGTGCTCGGGCATCGCCGTCTTCCTGCTCGCGCCTACTGCTCACCGGTGATGCGCCTCGTTATAAGAGCAGCTGATCGACCGTACCCGAGGGCGAGGCAGGCGAGTTGCCCACCGCCTGAGCCCCGCAAGGGTGTCGTGCGCATCTACGAGCTTGATCATCCACACCGTAATGACCGTTCCGTTGTTGATCGCCCTGCGGGACGCCTGGACGGGGGGCGGGGTCGCAGCTCAGCATCACCTCTTGTTCGCCGGGACGACTTAGGACCGACGCTGAGCGCCGGTTAGTCGTAGACGACGTCCAGGCCTTGGGCGCGCAGCCGGGCCAGACCGGTGAGCATCGCCTCGAGCTCCTCCGGCGTGTGCTTGGGCCAGTCGGTGACCTCGCCGACGACGCAGAGCGGTTCATGGGAGCGGTAGGAGCGGGTGGGGTTGCCGGGGAACTTCTTGTCGGTGACGTTCGGGTCGTCCTCGAACGGTCCAGTGGGCTCGACCTCGTAGACGCGGGCCTGCGGCGTGCCATCAGTGTTCGTGGCGAGTGTGGCGGCGAGCTCGGCGCCCCAGGCGGCCGTCTCGGGGCGGTTCGTGAAGTAGACGTGCGCCAGGGGCCGGGCGGGGCGGAAGTGCGACGGCCTGCCGGGCAGGACGAGGTCTCCGGGCGCGAAGGATGCCCTCGTGCCGTGGAGGAACGGCCCGGTGACGTGGCCGTGGTCGTCGAAGGTCGCGGGAAGCGGCGGTTCAAAGTCGTCGGACACGGCGAGAATCCTCGCAGCTTGGACTCAGCATGCATGGCACACCCGCAGATAAAGGACGTTATCTGCGGGTGCGGGTCAGGGTCGCGGCCGCGAGGTCTCACCAAGGGCTGAGCGCCAGCTTCACGGTCTCCACCACACCTCTCGGGTTCACCTTTCGACGCAAGCCGACTTGCGCACGCCGTCCAGAGGTGGAGGCTCGCGCAGGCAAGGGAGATACGAGGATGGGGAACGGCGTGCCGGTATGGTTGCAGGCGGGTGGCTGGGGACTGCTGGGCGGAGCCGCCTTGGTGGTGGGAGCCGCAATCGCCTGGTTCGTGCCCGTGCCGGCAAAGGTCGTGGCGGCGGTCATGGCCTTTGGCTCCGGAGTCCTTATCTCCGCCCTCGCCTTCGACCTGGCGCAGGAGGCCGCCGACACCGGCGGTCTGGTGCCCACCGTCAGCGCCTTCCTCGCCGGCGCCGTGGTGTACCTGGCCGCCAACCTCGTCCTGGCCCGCCGAGGTGCCCGGCATCGCAAGCGTTCCGGGGACCAGCAGCCCTCCGAGGCCGAGCAGGGTGGCAGCGGCGCGGCGATCGCCATCGGCGCCCTGCTGGACGGTGTTCCCGAGTCGGTGGTCCTGGGCATCGGACTGCTCGGGGGTGGCGGGGTCAGCGTGGCCGTGGTTGCTGCCGTGGTCATCTCCAACGTGCCCGAAGGCCTGTCCAGCGTGGCGGGCATGAAACGGGCCGGGCGCAGCGCTAAGTACGTCTTCGGGGTGTGGAGCGGCATCGCCATCATCAGCGCCGTCGCCGCCGCGCTGGGTTACCTCGCTCTCGGGTCCGCCTCGCCCGAGGTGGTCGCCGCCATCACCGCCCTGGCTGCCGGGGCGATCCTCACGATGATCGCCGACACGATGATCCCCGAAGCCTTCGAGCGGACCCAGCTGTACACCGGCCTCGTGACCACATTGGGGTTCCTCGTAGCGTTCAGCGTGAGCCGGTTGGGAGGGTGAGGAGCCGTCCGGCTCTCCTTGATCCAACTCGTAGAACCCATCACTATGGCGCGGTGCAGGCCGCCCTTGGCCCACGATTCTGACGACTACTTGGTTAGGGCCCGATACAGCGTGGCGCGGGAGACGCCGATCGCGGCGGCGGTCTTGGCCACGGAGTGTCGCCGTCAGCGATCAGGGCCCGGGCCGCGGCCAGCTTGGTCGGGGTCATCACCGCCGGTCGGCCTCCGCGTCGGCCGCGGGCGGCGGCGGCCTGCGGCCCGGCGGCGGTGCGCTCACGCAGCAGGTCGCGCTCGAACTCCCCTAGAGCGCCGAAGAGGTGCAGGACGAGGCGGCCGGTGGCGGTGGTGGTGTCGATGGACTCCGTCAGGGATCGGAAGCCCACTCCCCTGCCGGTGAGGTCGTCGATGAGCTGCAGCAGGTGGCGCAGGGAGCGGGCCAGGCGGTCCAGGCGCCACACGACGAGGACGTCGCCGGGCCCCAGGCGCTCGAGGACGTCGTCCAGGGCGGGGCGGGCGGTCAATGCGCCGGAGGCGGTGTCGGTCCAGACTCGGTAGCAGCCGACCGCGGTGAGGGCGTCGTGCTGCAGGGCGGGGTCCTGGTCAGGAGTGGACACGCGGGCGTACCCGAGCAGATGGCTGGCCATGGCCGGACCGTTTCAGAAGACGCCGACGCTCCGCCGGTGAGACGTCGGTTGTGGACACGGGTTGTGAGACGGCGTGTCGGGCTTTGGAGGCCACTCCCCTGTCTCGTCTCGCAACCGGTCGGCTGTGGGACACGAAGTGCTGTTGTGGAGAACCTCCAAAGGGCGACGTGAACATCAGCGCCCAGATCCGAGCACGGCTGACCGGCACCCCGAGCCCCAAGCCCCGGATGATCTTGCGCTTATGTCGACGACCGAGCGGTCCCAGCGGACCGAGAGCGCTTCGCATCGCCTCGTCCTACGAAGGTCTCGACTTGGACCAACGCCTGACGGAGAGCGTCGAAGGACCTTGCTCACCTCGCGCACGTCTGCGTAATGTTGAGGTCAACTTAAACATCTTGTGAGAGGAGTCGACCGTGGACCAGTGGCTCGAAGCCCTCACCGACAGCGACCGCTCCTTCGTGCGCACCCTGGTGCTCAACTCCGGCTCCCTCAAGGGCGTCGCCGCGGACTACGGCGTCTCCTACCCCACCATCCGCGCCCGCCTGGACCGCGTCATCGAAAAGGTCCAGGCGGTCGAGTCGGCCCCGGCCGATCCCTTTGTCACCTCCATCACGGGGATGGTCATCGACGGAGTCGTCTCCCAAGACGCCGCCGATCGCGTCCTCCACGCCTACAAGACCTCGACCTCGACCTCAAAGGCAGGACGCACATGAGCACCACCGATGTGACGATCTACACCGCCGGATTCGCCTTGCTGCTCGTACAGCGCCTCGTCATGTCCAACCGCTCCCACTGGTGGCTAGGAGCAGTACTCCCCATGGGGTGGCTCATCGCCGGGTTCGTCTTCCTGGTCGAGAGGGGCACGATGGACGAGTGGCGTGGCTGGGCGGCCACCATCCTGGGAGCGGTCGTACTGCTGGGGATCTGGGCAGAGGGGCACGAGTCGCGCAAGAAGCGCCTGCAGAGCGAAGACGCACGCATCGACGCCCTCAACGCCCACCAGGCCGTGGACCACTGATCACCCGTTCCGTCGCCTCGCCGCGACGCCTTCCGCACGGTCATCCCGCGCTCAGCGCGCGACCATGGTCGGGCAAGGACTCCACGGTCTTGTCGAGATGCGGATGATCACTTGGTGCCGCCTGAGCTGGTTGACCTGCCAAGCTCCTGCCCAGGAGGTGGTGATCGTGCTACTGGGTGCTGGTACATGGATCGTGGCAGTGCTGCTGGGTCTCACTGCCGCCTACCGACGCAGCCGCGATAACGAAGGGCGCTACCTGCCCTTCACCGTTCGCCGCTTCGACCGCTACACCGGGACGGTGGTGACGACCAAAACCTGGTGGGCGCTGTCACTGGCGGCGGTGGCGTTCACTGCCGCGGGCGCGTGGTTGGGCATGGGGCGTGTGGCCGGTGGCTACGGCGGTCTGCTGTCACTACTGGTGATCTGGGTACCCGACGTGCTGGGCACGGTGGCGCACAACCGTCGCCTCACCTCGTCGGTCGATGCCGACCTGAGGCAGCTGTAGGCGACGCGGACGCGCGGTCATCCCGCGGTGCAAGACGCACGGTCATGTCGCGACCCAGGCGGCCGGCGACCCAGCGGTCATGACGATGACCGAGCCGTCAGCAGCACGATCACTACGCCGTTCCGACCGCGGTCATTGGTTTACAGCCGCCTAGGACGCCGGCTTCCTCGAGGTCAGATGGCGGGCGGGGAGGTGGGACAACCAGACTGGGAGAAGTAGCTGACATCGGCCGGCTCGCCTTCCCCAACAGTGGCAGGCGCATTCGCAGACCCCACCACACCGACCAGGACGTCGTCGGCGAAGACCGACACCTCCCCCAGCGGGACCTGCGCACCAATGGTGCTGCCTACCGGTCCAGTCCCCGAGGCCACGACGTTGGAGCCCATCCGCAGCTCCACCCGCACCATGGCCCCCTTTGAATACGTCGACGACGGGCCGATGCAGGCCGCTACGTTCTGGACCTGCGGTGAGGTCGACCCACCGCAACCGGACACGACGGCGCCCACGACCAGGACGAGTCCCGCGCCGATGACTCGTCGAGAGGGGCTGACCTCTGTCCAAGTGATCACAGCGTCCAGCCAAGCAGCCGGGAAGCCCTCGCGCAGGTACATCCGGTTATCCCGCGCTCAGTGCTCAGTCGGCCCGCCATGTAGCGCCGCCAGCAAGAGGCCGCTTACCGCTGCAGGTCACACGCTGAGACCACTCTCCTATTGCGTCTCACAAATGGTCGGCTGTGGGACACGGGATGCCGCTGTGGGGAACCTCCAAGATGGCTAGCCGGCGTGCGCCACGCTGCAGGCATGTCCGAGGCCAGGCGACTGATCACGTCCATCGACATCGACGAGACGGCAGGACCTGAGCCCAACGACGATCGACGTCTGTCCGTCTCTGCGCTGCACGAGCTCGAGCTCACTGGTGGACGGCGACTGACGTTGCTCGACGACCGCGGCTGAGCCGCCAGTGGCCCCAGCGGCATCTGGTCCTACGAGTCGGTGGAGACGCTGATGCAGACCGCACGCACGGTGGTCGGGCCCGACGAGCCGCTCGAAGGGCGCTCCTATGAAGAGGGTGCGGCGCTGCACTGGGCCTACCTGGCGGGTATCGCCCAGGCGCAAGGGGTGCCTGTCGAGGCCGGCGAGCTGGCGTCGCTGCCGCACGACGTGGACATCAGCTCCCGGATCCGAGCACGGTTGACCGACGTCCGATCCCCGGATGATCTTGCGCTCATGTCGAAAAGCGCGCGATTCATCAACCGTCGAGCGAATCCCAAGAAGTAGGTTGCTTTCCAAGCTAGATAGGGACACCATCATCCGGTGGCCCCCGCCGACAGCCCACCGGAGCCCTGGCCTGCGCAGTGGCTGCGAGGAGTGCTTGACCTCGCCGTCCTCGCCGTCATCGCCCAGGGACAGACCTACGGCTACCGCATCGGCAACGACCTGCGAGACCTCGGTCTGGGCACCGTCAAGGGCGGCACCCTCTACCCCCTCCTGGCCCGCCTCGAGGAGACCGGCGCGGTGGCCACCACCTGGCGCGAAGGCAAATCCGGCCCCGGCCGCAAGTGGTACGAGATCACCCTCACCGGCCGCGATCGCCTGCTCCAGGAGGGGGCGCGCTGGCGCACCTTCGCCCGCCTCACCAGCGACCTGACCGACGGACCGGACACCGGGACGACCAGCGCAGCACCCGCACCCGCCAGCACGCGAACCCTCGACGCAGGAGCGCAGTGATGACCGAGCACACCCCCACCCCCGGCCTGCGTACGGACACCACCGAGGAAGTGGCCGAGCGCTACTGCGACGAGCTGCTGCTCGCGCTGCGCATGAAGGACGTTCCCGGAAACCGCATCGGTGAGGTCCTGGCCGAGGTCCGCGACCACCTCGCCAGCAGCGGCGAGGACCCCGTAGACGCTTTTGGAATGCCCCAGGACTACGCCGACGCCCTCACCGCGGGCCGCAGCGCAGCACGGTGGTCCGCACGGGCACTGGACACTGCAGGCAACGCCGCAGGAGTGGCGGGCCTGTTGTGGGCGGTCGCCGGCGTTACCGCACTGCTGACCCGGCAACCGGCCGTGTTGACCGAGTTCCAGATCGTGCTCCCGGTGGCCGTCGCGGTGGTCGCGCCGCTCTTGGTCGATGTCGTCGTTACCGCCCGTCGCGCCACCGTCCTCGGCTGGGGTCTGCTGGTGACGGTCGCCCTCGCCGCAGTGGCCGTCCTCTACGCCTGGATGGGACCGCTCATCAACGTCGCTGTCCCCGCCGCGGTGCTGCTCGTTCCCGGCCTGCTGGTAGCCGCCGCGTGGATCATCGCTACCGCCCGCACGGTCGACCCGGTAGTCGACCCCCTGCAAGACGCGGTGAGCACCACGCGCCGACGTCGCCGAGACGGCCTCCTGTTCACGGCCCTGCTGCTCCTGCTCGTCGTACCCGTCGTGGTCTCCGTCAGCCTGCAACGCCTGAGCTGACCCAGCAACGACTCGACAACTCGGCCTTTGGACTCGACTGCCCGGTCATCCCGCGATGAGGGACTGTCACTGACCTCAAAGTCGCCGCAAAGCGCGGGGTTCATAACCTCGCGGTTAGCCCGCTCAGTGCGTCGTGAAGATCATCTTGCGAGCTTTACGATGCTTTACGTCATCCAGGTAAAGCCGCACGCTCCGCGCGACTTCACGGACATCCAACTTCACGGTCATCCCGCGCTCAGTGCGCAGTTAGCCCGCCCTGTAGCGCCGCCAGCAAGACACCGCATACCGCTGCAGGTCGCACGCTGAGGCCACTCCCCTACCGCGTCTCATAACCGGTCATTACCGAGACGCCCAGCCAGTACTGCGCAGCATCATGAGCCTCGACGATCTCGGTAGGTCGTCAGCCGGATCGAGGGCAAGCGCGATCTTCAGTGAGTGGCTGCTGAGACCTCCCCGGGTCCGTCGTGCGGTTGCGCTTCTGTCTACTCGTCTACACAGGCAAGTCACAGTCCACTCATGTGAGGTGCCTGCCGAGTGCGCCGATGCTGTAGAGGTGACTGAAGCAAGGACCACCGGGACCCAGCGGCCGAAGCGCGCCTACCAGGGCCGTCCTCTGCCCCGCCGGAGCGAAGACGTCGACGACCAAGGCCTCGCCTTCGACATCACCACCATCCTCGACCGCCGCCGCGTGCTCGGGATGCTCGGCCTGGGCGCCGCCGGGCTTGGCCTGGCTGCCTGCGGTGATGGGGACACCACCTCCTCGACCTCGTCCAGCTCGACGACAGGCAGCAGCGCCCTCACCGAGATCCCCGACGAGACCGCCGGCCCCTATCCCGGCGACGGCTCCAACGGCGCCAACGTCCTGACCGTCTCCGGTGTCGTGCGCTCCGACATCCGCTCCAGCTTCGCCACCTCCACCACCACCGCCGAGGGCATCCCCATGACCCTCACCCTGAACATCACCGACATGGTCGAAGACGCCCCCATGGAAGGTGCTGCCGTCTACATCTGGCACTGCAACCGCGACGGGGAGTACTCCCTGTACTCCTCAGGCATCGAGAACGAGAACTACCTGCGCGGGGTCCAGGTCGCCGACACCAACGGCGACGTCACCTTCACCAGCGTCTTCCCCGCCTGCTACTCCGGACGCTGGCCGCACGTCCACTTCGAGGTCTACCCCGACGTCGCGTCCATCAGCGACGCCACCCAGGCGGTCTCCACCTCCCAGCTCGCGCTGCCCCAGGACGTCTGCGACACCGTCTACGCCACTACCGGCTACGAGCAGTCCGCTCCCAACCTCGCCGCGGTCACCCTCGCCAGCGACAACGTCTTCAGCGACGACTCCGCCTCCACCCAGCTGGCCACCGTCACCGGCGACACCACCACGGGTTACAACGTCTCCCTGAAGGTCGGCGTGGACACCTCCACCACCCCCACCGCAGGATCGGCTCCCTCCGGTGGCGGCGCACCTGGCGGATCCGGCGGCGCACCGGGTGGTCCCCCTCCCAGCGGTGCACCGGGTGGCACTCCGCCCACCGGCATGCCCACGATGCCCACGGACCGGCCTGCCTCGGCATAGCCACACATGCCCCCAGGGGCGCCAGCGGGGACACCAACGAACCCGGCAGACTCATCTGCAGCCTCAACCGTGTCTCGTGGAGCACCTGTCCACCGTCAACCGACGGTCACGCTGCGATCCAGGCGTGGAAGACCGGTGAGCGCACCAGGGGTGCGGCTCAGGGGGCGTACTCGAAGGGTGCCATCGAGCCCGAGGGCGCACGGTGATGGCGCTGACCTCGCGGCTTCAAACCGTCTCAAATGACTGCTCGACTACTCGACTACTCAGATCTACGGTCATGCGATGGTCGCACGATCGCTCACTTGGGAACTGGCGCCTGAGGAGCCAGCGTCGTTCTCGCTACGTTGCCTTCATGAGCGCAGCTGACTCGCCGACTGCCCTGCGAACCTTCGGTACGACCCAGAAGATCGTCAACGCCGAGGGACGACGCGGCTCCTTCGCGCCGGTCGTGGTCTCCCGCGAGGTGGCCTACTGCGTCGCCGTCCTGGACGGTCCTGCAGACCATGAACCGACTCCCTTGACCATCGAGGCCCTGGTCGACGGTGTCTGGACCCCACTGCAATGGCTCAGCACTGACGCCAGCCTCAGCGACCCCGAGGTGCAGGTCACCCGCTGGGACGCCCCGCACCAGGCACAAGCCTTCCGGCCCGCCACCGGCTGGCACAGCGGCGCGACGATCCCCACGCCCGTACCCGCCGCTGCTCGACCCCTGACCGGCGGTGACGTCGACGGCTTCTGGGAACCAGCGATCGCACGCGGTGATGTCCTGGCCTGCATTTTCGTGTCCTACGCATCCGAGCCGTGGAAGTCACCGCTGCCGCAGGCGCCGGCACTCGAGGGACGCTTCGGTGAGCAGTGGCAGCCGTTGTCTTTCATCGAGGGCGGGGCGGGCATCGCCGACGACGGTGTCCTCATCCAGCACGGGCGCTGGAGCATCGATGAAGATGTGAGCGACGTGCGCATCTCTGAGGCTGTCAGCGTCTGAGCTTGCGCCAGCGATGACCACGCCGTCTGCCCCCCAGCAGGCCTCCGGTGGCTCGGCCGATCTACCGGTTCTGCCGCTGGTCGCGCGGCAGACAGCGTCTGGCGACCGCCCAGTTGTCGCGGCGTGTGAGTGATCGCCAGGCAGGTCGATCACCGGCTGTGGCCGCCTGCCGATCCGGTGGCTGATGTGCGGTGATACTCGGGCGGTCACCACGATCCAGCAGTGGCCGCCCGAGCAGATCACCGGATCAGGACGGCGAGTTGATGCCGCCGGCCTCGGCGGCGGCGGCGACGTCCATCCAGGTGACCTCCCAGACGTGACCATCAGGGTCGCGGAAGCTGGTGCCGTACATGAAGCCGAAGTCCTGCGCAGGGCCGTACTCGGACCCGCCGTTGGCCAGCGCCTTGGCCTTGAGGGTGTCGCACTCATCGCGGCTGTCCGCCGACAACGCGATCATGAACGCTGTCGTCCCTGCGGGCGCAGGCTCCGAGTGCAGGAAGTCCTTCCACCGCTCTGGCTCGTGGACGAGGACGAAGATGTTCTCCTCGACGAGGATGCACGCCGTGGTGTCGCTCTCGAACTGAGGGTTCGGCGTGAAGCCGAGGGCGGAGTAGAAGGACTTCGACGTCTCCTTGTCCGCCACGGGCACGTTGATGAAGGCCATGCGCACGGTGAAGCTCCTCTTCGTCCTTAGGCCCCTTGCGGGCCGCCTGCCGCATAGACCCCTGACGGGTGCCGAAGTCATCGATGCAGTCCTTACCGCTCGAGCCGCGGTCTGGACGCGCGCTCTGACCGAGCTGGGTCTGGCCACGGTGGAGCCGCTGAAGCCCGCTGACGCCCCGGCGGCCTGGCTCAAGGGCCTGCCCTACGACGTCTCCCCCACCCGCGCGCACTGGCTGCGCCCGCAGCGCACCGGCGCCCAGCCGCTGCTGATCAGCTACCGCGGGTTCGACGGCTGCGAGGACAACATCGTCGCCGTCAGCACCGGGGAGCCGGCCGTCCTGCTGGCCAGCCTGCCCTTCTGCGGGTGCGACGCCTGCGACGACGGCTCCGATCCCCTGCTCGAGCAGCTCGACGCCGCGGTCGTCGACGTGGTCAACGGTCAGGTCGTCCACGTGGTGACCCCGCACGGCGAGGTCATCGGCCACGAGAGCGGCTGGGAGGCCGAGGGCTTCGCCAGCCCCGAGGACGCTGAGCAGGTCCTCGACGACGCCCGGGCGGACCGCTCGCCGCACCGCGTCGTGCGCGGGCGACCGTGTGGTGACGGGCGATCCGGGATCACGCCCACCGCGGTAAGTCCCGATGCGACGTCTGGTGGTCAACCCCCCGACCACCAGACGCGACACCGCGTTCCCCCCCATGAGCCCGTCCCACGACCGCAGATCCCCCCGGACCACAGTGCGAGTCCCCCGGACTCAGCCGTCACATCGACACCACCCACATGGCCGTTACAGCCGCCACTACTGTCTCCCTGCAGGAACTTGACCACACTACTAACGAGAATCACCCACCGTCACCCTGTCCTACCGCCTGTACCTAAGATCTTGAGCGCGTCCGCAAGAGTGACGTGGCAGCCCTGTGCGGCATTGCTCAGCAGGCCGGCAGAACGGTTCCGCTGGCGGCGCGCAGACACGTAGATTCCCGTTACTCAACCCGAGATGTGCTCGTGTGGACACATACATAAGGTGTTTAATAGACTCTTATGAAGAATTAACTCATTAGAGCCGTCGCCGTCCTGGCGTGCTGGCTGCCTGTGTGGCCCGCTCCTGCAGGTAGTCCCGGATCTCTTCCGGAGTCATCTGCTCGCGCAGGCGTCGCAGCGCTAAACGAAGGACTGAGCTCCGTCCGATATCGATTTTCGGTCGGTGTTGCATGCCGATGATGCGCAGGTCGTCGAGCCAGTCAATGTCGCTCTCGTCAAGGCTCACCGTCAGGGGCTTGACTTTGCCGACGGGCGTGTCGGCTGTGGTCACGACCGGGACAGCGTTGCTGGGGCCCACTCCCCCGACAGGTCGGGACTGACTGCTCGAGGCCGAGGTCGGCATGTCGCTGAGTGCGTCCAACGTGCGATCAATAGCCGCCGGGGTGACCACCTGTGGGGTGAGAAGGGGCGGTGCGATAGGCGCCGGGATCATGTGGTGCGGTGACGTAGCCGAGGACTCGGCCGCCGGCGTTGGCACAATGTCGCTACCCGTGCTGCGGTTCGCCTTGGGCGCTGCTGGGCTGGTGACCTCCTCGACCGGCTTCGCCGTGGAAGTGCCGTCGGCTCGCCGAGGGTGACGGGGGGGCGGCATGGCGCGCTTGGCGCGCTTGCTAGCGCTTCGCTGCTGCATCAGGGCCTCCAGCCCGTCAGGGGGAACGCTCACAGGTGGTCCTCTTTCAAGAAGCTGGCGAGCTGGTGCATAGCGTCGGCGAAGGCGACGTACGCCTTGGGTGTGGGGTTCTCAGAAGTCAGTGCGATGCGCTTCTTGCGCGTCTCGATGCCCCGTACGTAAGGAACAGGGCTCGCCACAGTCACGGGCGTACCTTCGATAATGGTGCGAATGCGGTTGATCTCGGGGGCCGGCGGCACGCGCGGAACCATGCTCGGGACCAAGACCAGTGGGAAGTCCGGCATCTCTCGGACCATGCTCTCGGTGGCGTTGAGGTCCTTCGTGCGCAAAGGCACGGGGACCACGACGCTACTGGCGGCGGCGATGGCGCCGTCGCCGGATGGTGAGCCTCCACCGTGAGTGTCGACCACCACGAAGTCGCGGCCCCACTCCCCCGCCCAGGTGTCGAGGATGTTAGCCATCGTGTCGGCGTCCGGTTGATTCAGCTGAAAGTCCGGATGGCAGGGCACCAAATCGGGCTTGCGGTGTCCCTTGAGCGGTCGTGGGACCGTGCCTCGCTCAATGGCATCCAGCAGTGGAGCTCGTGTACGCGCCTCATGCCGGTAACCCCAGATGCGAGTGGCCGATCCATCGTCGAACTCAAGGTCGACGAGCGGCGCGTCCAGCAAGTAGGCCAGCTCGTAGGCAATGGTCGTCTTGCCTACGCCTCCCTTGCGGGCGGCCACCGTGATGATCTTGGGCATGCGAGCATCCTAGCAACTAGGAACGTTGTTCACAACAACGTTCGACATTCAGGCGCAGCACGTATCTACCGTAGCAGTTATTCATAAGAAAGTGTCACCGGTCCCGCTCCTATTAGATATGTTGTTGTTAGTTCTTAATAATATTAATCAAACGGTATACTTTACCCTTATTTAGTTATTAGTTTAGACGTTATACATTAGCGGTCAAACCTTGCCGACATACCTCCCAATGGTTGTCGCTGAAGGCTCGCGCCCGCCGTCAAGACACACTGGACGCCGGGGGAGTGGAACTGAGGTGGGGTCAGCCAGTGACCCGGTCGGGCAAGGCTGGCGACGAGCAGAGCGAGGAGCGATGCGGGTGAGGCAGGCCAACGCGGTGCGGACATGGTTCGCCGAGCTCGACGACGTCGACCGAGGCCGCCTGCTGCGCCTGGACGAGGCTGATCTCCTGCCCGAGGACCTCGCGGTCGGGTTGAGCATGGCGGGGGTGACGGTCGTACCGATCGGCGTCTCACCCGTCGACGGCCGGCCCAAGGGCTGGTGGCCGCCGCCGGGGCTGGAGGACTTCCTCGCCGAGCTGCGCCACGAGGATCAGCCGCGGCGCCCGCGCGGGCGCCGCTGTCAGGGGTGCGGCGAGAGCGTCGAGAACGGCGACGAGTACGTCGAAGTCCCGCTCATCGCGGGTCTCACCTGCTTCGTGCACGTCGAGTGCGTCCCGCAGGACCCGGCACCACAGGACCCGGCGTTGTAGGTAGTGGCGTCGCGTGCCTCGTGCGACGTCACCGGGCCGTGCCCGCGACGAGCTCGCGGTCAGCGGGCTGGCCGCCGGTAACGGTGGTGAGCAGGTCCAGGAGCGAGTCCTGCACCTCTTCGGGCGGTCCCGTGAGGTCGATGACCAGGCCCGACGTCAGGTCGAAGCTGGCGGGCGGGGCCGGTGAGGGCGGTGTGCGACGCGGTTGGGGGAGGTTCCAGCGGGCCCGGTGCTCGCTCCAGGCGCCGACCAGGCTGGCTCGGGTGTCCTCGGGCAGGCGGTGAAAGGCCCAGGCGCGGGTGACACTGCGCCTGTCCCGTTCCTCACTGCTCAGCCCGTGCCACCAGGCGGTGTACCGGTCGCGCTCGACGAGCCCGACCCGGGCACGGCGCACCGCGAGCTGGTGCTTGCGCTGGGCCTGCTCGGTGGGGGAGAGGGCCGCGAACACCGCGGCCGCGGCCGCGGTCTGCACGCGACGAGCGCGGTCGTCCAGGCCGTTCCACCACGCCTTCTGCCGGGCGAGATCGACCTTGGCCTGGCGGGTGAGGACCTGCTGGCGCTGGGCTTCCCAACGGTGTCGTCGGGCGGTGGGGTCCACGGCGGCGCGGTACTCACGCCGTTCGCTCGCCACCGCCCGCCGGATCGTGTCCTGCCGGTCGCGACCGAGCTCCTCCAGCGCGACGTACTCGAGCCGCGCCACACCGGCGTCCTGAGGGGTCGCGTCGTCGCCAATGACGGAGACGGGCTCGGTGGCCTTCCACCGGCCGTAGGCGTCGACGACGACGAGCTGGTGAGTGGCAAGGGCCTGCAGGTGGGCACGCATCGTCCGCTCCTGCTCCCGGGTGAGAACCGTCTCCATCGCGGCCTCGGGCGCAGTCACGCCGACGAGGGACGGACGCAGCGACGTCGTGATGCCTGCGGCGTGGGCGAGGAGAGCTGGAGTAACCGGACCCACGTGGGCGCGGGCAGCTTCCAGCAGGTGGGCGCGCGGCAGACCGAGGCTTCGGCGTAGAAGCAGGGGGAGGGGGGAGGTCGGCTGGGGGGGTGTACCCCTAGATGGCTCAAAGTGCCCCACACCCCTGCCGACATCCTCCGGGCCGGACGTGGTCGTGGACGTGCTGAACCGCTGCGGCAGGCACCACGTGTCCGCGGTATCGGTGCTGCCGCGCTGGTGGGTGGCCACGACCTCCAGCAGCCCAGCGGCGATGAGAGCGTCCCGCGCGGCGGCGACGGTGTTGCGGGAGTCGATGGCCGCGTCCAGCAGGACATCTCGCTGGGGCAGCGCGACCGCGGTCGCCCCGCGGCGCCGCATCCGCTCCAGCACGTACCGGTACAGCTCCCGGCGGGTGTGACGCGACTGCGCCGGCCAGGACCGCCACACCGCCTCCAGCTCGCCGTCAGCACGCGCGAGGGCCCACGCCACCGCCTCGTCGACGACGGTGGCGCTGGTGCCGCGTGCGGCGGCCGCGGCACGGTGCACGCTCAGCCAGGCATCGGCGCTGCTGACGGCGTAGTTCCAGACGTGCCACCACCACCTGCGCCCGTTGGAGCGGGCCTTCACGAAGGCGCTGCGGTGAGCGACGGCGATGGCCTGCCACGCCTGCTCCTCGCTCCAGCCCGCCAGGACCATCGCGCGGGTGGCGTCGTACTCGATGGTGGAACGACTGTCCGGCTCACGATCTAGCCCCGCCTCGGCAGCCGCCGACCTCCCCGCACGCAGGTAGGCGGCCCACCCCTCAGGTAGGTCCTGGTGAGGGCGGGGGAGCGGACTCAACGGCTCCACCAGGCCGGCCGCGACCGGTGCGGGAGGAGGGGAGGACCGCCGCGACCTCACCGACGACGACGCCTGAGAGGCTCCGTCGCCGTCCCGGGCCTCGCGGAGGCGGGCAGAGAGCGCCTGCAGGGCGTCGCTCAGGCCCGCCAGCGCGGCCGCCATGACGTCCTCGTCCAGCAGAGGGGTGGGCTTGCAGCGGTGCGGGGCGCTCAACGGGCGCAGCTGCCGGCGGACATCGACGTGGTGACGGCCCAGGGGAGCTGAAGCCCGGCCAGTGACCGGGTCGGCCTTACGGCCCAGCTCCCGGCGCAGCCGCAGAACGAGGTCCTCGAGCTCGCCACGGTGCACACCGGGCACCAGCAGCAGGTGCGCTCGACCGTCCGCGCCGCCAGAGGGGCGCACCAGGCGCCACAGGCCACGGTCGGAGCAGAAGGCGACCAGGGTGTCCAGGATCTCGCCGGCGAAGGTGGGGGAGTCGATGTCGACACCGACCACCTCGCTGCGCAGGGTGCCGACCACGCTGGCCACCCGCCCCTGACCGACCAGGGCTAGCGCCTGACTCAACGTGGCCGGGCGCACCCCCTTCACCGGAGCATTGGCCGCGTCGATCGCCAGCCACGGCCCGGCGATGAACAGCTGGTCGTCCAGTGCACGACGCAGGGTGCGCGAACGAGAGGAATCGGCCCGGACCGGCGCGACACGTCGCGCATCGGGTAGTCGATCCTCGGAGTGCTGTCGTACGCTAGGCATGTGCCTCCCGCCAGGGGCATGAGAAAGGCAGGGCCCGCGAGAGCGGGACCTGTTCAGCGGATCGGGCTGGTTGGTAGCCGGGTGCCGATCCGCGAGACTTATGGAGAGCCCCCCGCCGCCAAGCGGGGGGCTCTCCGTCGTTACGCCGTCTTCAAGGGCATCTCCTGCTGCAAGGGAACGTCGGCGGGACGCAGGCCAACGAGCCTGCCGTCCTCGTCGTAGATGGCACGGCCCAGCAACTCGTCGGTGAGGATCGAGAAGCTGACGTTGCGGGCGTCACGGGCGCGCCGGAACTCCGCGAGGTTGCCCGGGTCGACCTGCGTCTTGGGGAACGGTGCTGCTGCTGCCCGCTTGGGTCGCACCGCGGCGCCCTTGACTCGTGCCATGCGCACGATCCAATCGATCTTTGACGGCAAAGCGGGGGAGGCGGGGCGGCGTGTCGCCGTTCGTACATCTCTGGCCAGCGCCTAACAGCCGGTGTTTGCTCACAGCTGCACGAGTCGTCATTGCCCTCTGGACCACGGCGTCCAGCGGAAAGGGCGTGTGGACCTTGGCGGCGTGGACGTCTTCAGGTGACGGCCTTGCCGCCCGTGCTTGACTTCCGTGTCGACGCCTTGGCCGGCTCAGTTACACCAAGAGTGGGCCTACGCACCGGCGGTGTGGGTACTGGGATGGGGTCATAGCTGGTGCGCACCCCGGTCCTGTGCACGTGCGGCCTTGGTGATCGTTCCCGCCTACGATCACGCGGAGATGTGGGCGAGGGCGGCATGGGCGACGTCGTGGGGGAGTGGCGCCGTGTGACGGCTAGCTGTGGTCCACGTTGGTCAGCTCCGCGTGTCCAGCACGCTGCCATCAGCCAGCCGTGAGGCCCGCTCATCGGCGTCGCGCTCATCTGCGCCTTGCTTCCGACGGAGCGGCTCCCAGCGTGTGCGCAGCGCCACTCCCACGAGCTGGGCGGTGGTGGTCAGCTGGACACGGACCTGCGCCCCTACTTCAACCGCCCTCTTGCTCCATCGACCTTGGCGTCGCCCGACGCTTCTCCTCCTAGCGTTCCTGGCCGCGGTCCGCGGCCGGGTCGGTGTGGTGCTTGGCGCGCTCGTCGGCCAGCTTCGACGGGAGGGGCGAGCCAGGACGTGGTGCCTGCGGGAAGGCCGCGTTCATGCGCTCCAACATCTCCTGCACCTCCGCACTCACCTGCGCTCCAGCTGCAGGCTCGGGCTGGGCGTAGGACGCGGGCCGCTCCAACGTCGCGGTCGCCGCCACGGGCCCACTGGCCGCCTCGGAGGCTCCGCGTCCAGGCCGCGGTGTCGGGTGCTGCGTGGCGCTGTGGGCGGCGCGCACGCGCATCAACTGAGCCCGGGTCTCACCGGCCAGCAGCCGCGCCTGGCGATGCTGCTCGCTGACCACCGCGTGGTCGTAGACGGCCTGGGTCAGGCGCAGCACGGAGCTGATCAGCGCGGCCTGCCCGATGGGTCCCTGACCGCCCCGGCTGGCGCTGGCCGCGAGCATCGCCAAGCCGGTGATGGCGTGGGTTCCGAGACGAGCCGGGGGAGTGGTGCGCCGGTAGGTCTGCGCAGAACGTGACAGCGCCTCGGCCGCCGCGGCCAGGTCACCGGGCACGGCCTCGGTGGCCGTGGACCACGCCGCCAACGCCCCCGCGGTCTGGCGCGCGACGGTCGCCCAGGTGTCGCGGTCGTCGACGGGAACCTGGCGCAGGCGGTCGACGAGCTCGCGCAGCTTGGCGTCCTGCTCAGCCCACTCCTGACCGGTGACCTCGCGGGTCTCACGACCCGCTGCCACGACGCGGCGACCACGCTTGGCTGCAGTCCATTCCGCGGCCGCGGCGCTGGCCCCGGTGGGGGTGTCCTCCCACTCGCTGCGCAGTCGCGGCAGGGTCAGGTCGCGGCCCAGATGACCGCCGCCGTACCAGATCGGGCGCTCACCGTGTTCGGGCCTGGCGGCCACGGAGTAGCCGGTCACGACGTCGGTGGTGCCCTCCGCGAAGCGGGCCCGCACCAGCAGCCCGGAGCGACGCATCCGGCGCACGAACTCGCCCTCGTCAGCCGCCGCGGTCGCTGCCGCGCGCACCCGCAACGCCAGCGCCTCACGAGGCTGACCGGCGCGCAGCTGCTCGGCGATCCGCTGCTGACGCTGCGCACCACTGAGCTGCTCCCACGCCAAGACCGGCGCCCCCACCGGCAGCCCCTCAGGAAGACCGGGGACGGTGGTCTCGGTCGCACGCGTTGCGCGCAGACGTTCGTGCTTGGACTGCGCCCGAGCGCGTGCCTGCGCCTCACGCTCGGCGGGCTTGAAGCCTCGCGTCGAACGCTGCGCGGTGACCGACTCCAGTCGCTGCAGCCCGTACTTCACTTCCAATGCCCGCGAGGCGGCCTGGGCGGTCTTGAAGTCGTTGTGCACCGACGCTTTCGTGCCGTCCTCACGGACCAGGTTCACCGCCAGGTGGACGTGGTCGTTGCCGTTGCCGGAGACCCCGTGACGCACCGCCGCCCAGCGGCATGCAGCCTTCGTTCCCTGGTTGTCGTCGAAGCCCATCGCGGTGACGAAGTCGCCGGCGATCTCCTGCCAGCGCTCGTCGCTGAGCATCCCTTCCTCAGCGCTCAAAGACAGCGAGCAGTGCCACACATGACCACCGGGAATCTCGACACCGAAGGCCTTGCTGGGCCGGTCCAGGTGACGGGCGATGGCCAACGCGGAGTCGCGGTCCAGCTCGTTGTCGCCGTACCAAGCCAGCAGTGCCTGGTCACCCGCGACCAGGTGCGGCTCGGTGTGCTCGTTGGTCCGCCCGGGCCCGGCCAGGTACACCAGCAGACCAGCCATCCGGTCCCCGCGGACCACGTTCGGCATCACCGCCGCGACACCCCACCAGCTGGTGCCGCAGTAGCTGGTGCCGGCGTGGCCGGGACGCCGCTGAGTACGTCCACCGTCGCGTCGATCCGCTCCGCGGTACGGCGCACCGCGCGAAGCGTCGCCGCCAGGTCCTCGCCCACCTCGCCGGTGGCGTTGGTGGCCCGCGCGATCTGGTTAACGTTGTTCGAGATCGCCGCCAGCAGCCGGTGCACCGCGAACAACTCAGCCAGCGCGTTGCGCCGCTCCGTGGGCGTCTCCGAGGCCTGCGCCGACAACGCCGACTCCACCAGCAGACGAGGGATCGTCACCCGCTGCGCCAACGCCAACCGCGCCAGCGTCCCCTCCTCCTCCGGCGTCACCATCACCTTGTGGTGGTGCTGACGCCCACCCGCCGCGTTCGCCCGCCGCCGGCGCGCGAACAACCGACCAGCCGGGCCAGAAGCCGACCCGACCTCCGACTCAGCAGGAGGGGCAGCGAGGGAGGCAGACGTGGGGGTGGATGCAGACGCAGACACCGACGTCTCCGGCGTGGTCCCAACCTCCACAGACTCACCCATGTCGTGCCTCCTCTCCGGCCCAGCGCAGCGACCCCGCCCGCGGGGATCACACGACCAGTGTGCCCCCTCTCCGGCCGCAGGTCGAGAGGGACAAGCCATTTAGGGAACCTAAATGTATAGCTTGCTCCGCCCGTCAAAGTTGGCCCTCCGGGTAGCGCCGCGGACAAGGTGCCGCGCTCTGACTGCGGGTTAGACCCCAGCGGAAGCTGCAAGGAGGTCCACTTCGTGGAGTTGTGACGGCTGCGGCTTCTACGGCGCGGCAGCCGCGCGCGTCGGACCTGGCGCACGGGCGGCGGTGCTTCGTGAGCCCCCCCGGAGCGCCCCGTGGAACGGCTGAACGGCGACACCTTCGTTGCCGATCTACCCGGTCAGATCGGCTACCAGCCGGCGCCTGGCGCGGTCGTCGTCAGCGCCTTCAGCGCCTCCAACCGCTTCCAGTTCAACGCCGTCGTCGACCTCCCCGAAGGCGGCGACCGTACGGCCCTGCTCCAGGACATCGCCGCTCAGCTGCGGCGTCCCCAGCGTGAGTACGAGACCGCGATGATCGTGCTCACCGGCTACGGCCCAGCCGGCGACCTCAACGCCGCGCAGCTGCGCACCGCGCTGGCCGACGGGCCCACCCACGTGTTCTACCTGGCGCACGTCAAAGGCACCCGTGTCCGCACCCTCGCCCACGACGACATGACGTGGTCGAACTCGCGGCCACTGCCCGACACCGCGGCGCGCACCGTCCTGCGCGAGCGCGCCGCTCCCGCGGCCAACCGTGCAGAGTTCAGCGCCCACTACGCACCCCTGACCACGGCCACCTTCACCGCACTGCGGCCCGACCAGGCCGACGCCATCGGCGTGCACGCCAAGCCGTCGCTGCGCGCCGACGTGGCCGCTCGCTACCTCAACCAGCTCGCGCAAGCACGCGGCAGCGACCCCGCCAAGCAAGCCGTCATCGCCCACCTAGTCACCATCGACCTGACCACCCGCGACGCAGTCCTCATCGCCGCCTCAGGCGACAGCGCACGGGTCACCGCCTTGGTCGACGTCTACCGCGGTGCACCCCCCGAGCTGCGACCGGCGTGCGCCAGCGCCGCGGCGGCCGCCATGTTCATGGACGGCGCCCCTCTCAGCGCCGTCAGCTCCGTCCTCACCCACGCCGACCGCACCGGGCCGAACGCGTCACTGACCGGCCTGGTCGAAGCCGCCGCGCACGCCGGCCTCAACGGCCACCAACTGCGCGCAGCAGTCGCCGCCGACTTCACCGACACGCTGCGCGTCGCCGACGAACGCTGGACCATCGCCGACATCGCGCGGACCTCCGCAGCCGCCTTCCCCAGCACGACCTCCCACTCCACCCAGTCACGCTCGAGCGCAGACGCGGCCAGCGAGCACACCCGCCAGACCGGGCCGTCGCCACGCCCCACAACCCCCACCGCCAGCCCTACCGGCAGGCCCCCGCTCGAGCGTTGAGAGCCGGCTCCTCACGCGACGCGGCCCGCGCGCGAGGAGGGCAACGCACGGGCCATCTACCTCAGGACGCCGCGCGCAGGGCACTGACGCCCCACTACCAAGAGGCGCTGCCGCCGCCGAGGCAGCGCGGTGTGCATGAGAGCCCCCTGACCACCTGTGGACGGCACGAGCTCCCACCGCTTCGCGGCTCGTGCCGCCCACAGACATCTGATCGGTCTGAGGCGCAACTTGTGGTCCACCGGGCGCCAGCGCGCACCGCGGCATTGGCGCGCGTTGCGCGCGACCAGCGGCATGAGCGCGCGTTTGAGCAGCTAGACAAGACCGCGCAGCGCTAACTCTGCCTCGACGAGTTCACGGTTCCTGCGCCACAAGCGACGTCCCTTTGTAGACCGGCCCATCCCGGGCGCGTCCGCGCGGGCCTCCGCCTGCTGCGCCTCACCGCGGCACTGGCGCAGGGCCTCGTCGGACAGAGCCTGCATCTCTTGGGCCGTCCAGTCGACATGGGGTCTCTTGGTCACAGCAACCGAGTCTGCCCCCATCTCCTGCTCACGGACATCGGCATGTCCACGAGGTCGACGACGTCCTGGTCAGCGGCATTAGGGCATGGTCAGCGGGACCAGCAGGTTGACTGCGAGAGTGCTCACGCGGCGCGCCGCCGCGACCGGGGCCGTGACCCCTCAGGACAGATCGGCGACGGCGACCAGGATCTCACTGGTCACCTCGGGCATCGCCACCGTGACGAGGACGCGTAGCCCGCTGTCGTGCTGCTCACCCGCAGGCACGGCGCAGGTCCAGAAGAACTCGACCGCTTCGCTCAGCGGTTCATCGTCGTGCCAAGTCGTCATGACGAGGTCGCAAGCAGGAGCAGGCTGGCCAACCGCAGCCGCACGGTCCTCACCCTCGATGACGAAACCGACGATGTCCGCGTCGACGATATCGTGGACGCGTTCACAGTCCGGGCCCCAGGAGCTGAACCAGTGCATCCCGGCAAGCAACGAAGCCCTGGACAGAGCGCTGATGTCCTCGACGGATTCCAACCGGGCGTCGCAGACGAGGAGGAGCCCGAAGTCGCCGCGACCCGTGGTGAGCTCGAGCAGGGCCGCAGTCGCCGCTGCCAGGCTGTCCACCTCGACCAGCACCAGTTCGGCGTCGACGCCGGCCGTGGTCGTGCCGGTGAGCAGCTGCAGCTCTGGGTCATGCATGAGACCAGTCTCGCCCGCCGCGCCCGTCCCGGCGTGGCTCTTCCGACCATCCGGACATCGGCATGCGGCGACGTCGCTGGCCGCCTTCGCGCGACCAGCGGCATGACCGTGCGGTCAGTGCCCCAGCATTAGGCGCCTCCTGGTGTCGCTGGCCACGTGGCCCTAGCGTCGCCGCATGGTTGATGTAAGGACCGCGACGCAGCACTTGGTCTTGGGCGGGGGTACGCACCCGCTGCCCGCCGACACCCTGAGCATGGAGTTGCTCGACGGCCTAGATGGCGGAGTCGTGCACGCCGATTACGGCGATCCTGGCCACGTCTTCCGCGTCACCATCACGCAGGTTCCTCGTGTCCGCGCCGACTTCAACGCCGTCACGATCGGCCGCGTCGACGTCGCCGGAATCGGCGAGGTGCAGGTGGTCCTAGTGCAGTTGATGCTGGCCAACCACGTCAGCGTCGTGCTGCACGGGCGAAGGGCCGCTGCTGGTCCGGGCGGACCGCAGCGGCCAGACGCCGACCTGGCGCAAGCCGCGGGGGCGCCTGTGCGTGACGGGGACCCTGCCATGAGCGTCGAGCAGTGGGTGGAACAGCGGATCGTGGAACGGCTACAAGGGCTTCGAGTGCTGGTCGGTGACGACGTCGGCACCTCCTACGGCTCGCGCAGCGGTGAAGGCGGCGCGGAGGGGACGACGACCTCGATCGAGCGCTACCTGCCGTTGCCACCGTCTGGGGTCACGCGTCTGTCGATCGCTATCTTCGATGATCGCGCTGTTGTCGGCTCCCACGAGGTGGTGCTGCCATCGCCGCGGTGAGGCGCGCGACCAGGCATCCCCGCACCAGGCCGCCATCCATCTGAGCCGGCTGGACCTCGACGGGACTGGACGTCGCCGGCACCGCGACCGCCCCCGGATCGCGGCATGAGCGCGCCTTCGCGTGACCAGCGGCATGAGCGCGCTGGCGCTAGGGGTGATCGTTCGTTGGTGGCGGTGCTGGCAGGCACCCGCGGCTGCCACCGGCGCCAGTCAACGCTCCGACGAATCCGAGTCCTCGTCAAAGGAGAGGTTGATCTGCGTTGGCCCTTCTCCTTCGCTGGGCTGTGAAGGGTCGCGCAGAGGGTCGTTGGGGTCGGGGTTCCACTCCTGCTGCCGGAGTAGGGCTAGCTCTTCGTCGTCGGAGGAGGTGTAGATGGTGCCGCTGGTGGGGATGGGCTCCTGGGGACCCTCGAAGTCGCGCAACGGGTCCTCAGGGCTGTCGACACGGGCAAGGTCCGCCTGCTTCAGACGCCAGATGTCGGCCTCGTCGCTGTCGTCGTCGTCTGCGTACGACGGGGTAGGAGTGTCAGACACAGAGGTCACCTGCTTCGTGGGGATGAGTGTGGTGTGCGTCGGTGCTGTCGGGGTGAGTAGCTGCCAGGCGCCGACGGCAACAGCGCAGGTGACGGCCAGACCGGTGAAGGCCAGTGTGGTCATGGACTTGCGGGTCACGTGGCCTCTTCTCTTGATCATCGACTTGTCGACTGTACGTCGAACCGTGCGGGCGTCGCCTTGAAGTCACACAGTCAGCGGCATGAGCGCGCCTTCGCTCGACCAGGAGCATGACCGCGAAGTCGGGCGTCCTGTCTTAGCGTCGAGCAATGACCTGGAGCTACCCGTCGGAGCTGATCGTGGAGGCACCGGTGCGCCTACGTCTGCGGTACTCGGCTCGTGGGGATGCCAAGATCATCGCCGCGTGGCTGAGCCGGGAGGAGGTCTACCAGTGGTGGGGCGGTGCGCCGGTCCCGTTGGAGGAGGTGCTGGCGAAGTACATCGGCGACCGTTTGCCGGAGGTGGCCGTCTACGTCATCGAGAAGGCGGGACGACCGGTGGGACTCATCCAGGCGTGGCAGGACGACGGGTGCGGCCTGGACATGTTCATCGCCGCTGGCGAACAGGGCCGCGGGGTGGGTCCGGCGGCTGCGCGGGTCCTGGCTGAGGACCTCACCGCCCGGGGCTGGCAGGAGGTGATGGTCGACCCGGCGGTGGACAACGTTCGTGCGGTGCGTGCCTGGGAGCGGGCCGGCTTTGCGCCGACCGGCGAACGCGGCGTTGACGAGGACCATGAGACCCAGTTGATGGTGTTCGTTTCCAGGGTCGACACCGCGCGGTCGTCGACATGACTGGGGGGGTCGCCAGCCGCTGGCCACCGCGCGACCAGCGGCATGAGCGCGCATCTTGGGCCGAGGTCGAGCGTCAGGCAGACTGCAATGGTGAGCACGGATGAGGTCATCCCTGGTGGACGCCAGAACCTGGCGGCCGCCACCTACGGGCAGCAGCTAAGCCGCATCTCCTTCGCCGGTGCTGACTTGACGTCGTCATCCGGTCCCCGGCACCTGCGCTTCGATCGCTGCTCCTTCGCCGGTGCGGACCTGCGCCAGGCCACGCTGGAGCAGGTGTCTTCAAGATGTGCGATCTGCGCGACGCGGACCTTCGCTCGGCATCGCTTCGCGGTTCATCGTTCGCGGCCTGCGACCTGCGGGGAGCCGATCTGCGTGGTGCGGACCTGTTCGGCGTCTCGTTCGGTGCCGTGAACACCGGGGACGACACCGGGCGCACTCTCCTAACCGGTGCCCGTCTGGACCCTGGAGCGTTGGACACCGTTTCGGTGGCGGCGGGGACCGTATTGCCCGAGTCATCAGCGCTGTGAGCGCTGTGAGCGCGTGTTGCGCGCGACCAGCGGCATGAGCGCGCGTTCCGCGCGACCAGCGGCATGAGCGCGCCTTCTGGCGGCATGATCAGCGGGTGGCTGAGTACTGGACATCACGACACTTCTCGCTGAGCAACCCTCGCGACGATGGCAGCAGTGACCTGCCACGGCTGCTGCGCCGCTTGGCCGACCGCGTCGAAGGCATTGGGATCGCGCCGACAGAACTACTGGACGTGACCATCTCGCAAGACACGACTGAAGACGGACCATGGTGGACAACCACGGTCTACTGGTCACCCGACGACGACGACGCCGGCGAGGACCTGGACGGGATGGAGGAGCCGCGCCGCCAACGTGACTAGGACGCACCTTGCCCAAGGAGTCCTCAGGCCGCTCGCTCACCAGTACGCGCGCGACCAGCGGCGTGAGCGCGCCGTCGGCGAACGGCTTCTTGGTGTATCCCGGCTGCGGCCTGGTGCCCTACGAACAGCGGGAGCTGCCCTTCGATGAGCGTGACCTGCCGGCGGCCGGTCTGCCGAGCGACCATGACGGGCAACCGCATGAGTGCGCTCAGCCGTCGGCGAGCAGGTCCCGCGCCGCTTGGAGGATGGCGGCGTCGTAGGCGGCACGGTGTTCGGGGTATTCCGCCCACTCGCTGGCCAGCCCGACGAAGCGCATCAGGGCGTCCGTTTGGTTGAGATCGAGGGAGGCGTCCAGCCAGATGCGCCGGGCAGCCTCGTAGGGCGTCATGGTCCCCTCCACGGCGGCGTGGGCCCAGGCGCGGGACATCTCCCAGAGAGCGTCCTCCTCGGTCAACGTTGGGGCACCCAGCTCGTCGAGGGCAGCGGTGAAGGCGTCTCGGACATCAAGAGCATCGCCGCCGTCCATGCCTGCGACCTCCGCCAGCAAGGGGGAGTCGTACCCGTTGATCAGTGCCTCCGTGGCCCAGGCGGGCATCTGCTCCGGTGTCAGCAGGCGCAGCAGAGCACGGGCTCGAGCACGGCGAAGGTCTTCCACGTCGTCCATGATGCCGTCTTGAAACATCCGAAGGTCAACGAGACCGCGAGGTGCCTGGCCGCTCGTCATGCACGCGTTTCGCGCCATGAGCGCGCGTCCCGCGCGGCCAGCGGCATGAGCGCGCGCTCATCGACATGACCGTGACGTCCGTGACCGTGATGTCAGGGCGGCACGGCGAGCCGCTGACGGCTCGTGGGGCGCTGCTCGGCTCTGGCTACGCCCCTAGGTGTACCTGGCCATCACGTTGGTGACAGGCGGCTGACCGGCGGGAGGCCACCGAGTGCGCTGTGACGGCGTTGAGTGTTGTAGTGCTCGATCCACGGGGCAAGGGCTGCGGCCCGTTCGGCGTTGCTGGTGAAGACCTGCCGGTAGGCCCACTCGGTGGCCAGGGTCCGGTTCAACCGCTCCACCTTGCCGTTCTGCCAGGGGCAGTGCGGGCGGATGAACTTCTGCCGGGCACCCAGTGCTGC